>DATJMW010000019.1:0-21312 GCA_035508515.1 Solirubrobacteraceae bacterium
GCGAGCTTCGTCAGGGCCTTTCGCGAGAAGTGGCTTTCGCGAACCACCTGCAGCCCGGGGTTCGTGGTCTCTCGTTGCCGGGAGTGGCGGGGGCCGAGCGTGCTGCTGGAGGATGCTTATACGGTGAATTGAGGGGGCTGGAGGCACTTCGCGCGAGAGCGCTCGTAAGCGTTGGCGTCCGTGATAACGTACGAATGTATGAGGACTGTGCGGCCACCGATGGGGCAGAGCCAATGGGCGGAGGAGCTATCGCCCGTAGTGATTGGCGCCCGCATCAAAGCCCTCCGCGAGTCCGCCTCCCTCTCCCTCCGAGACCTGGCCGCCCGCAGCAACGTCTCCGCCCCGATGCTCTCCCAAGTAGAGCGAGGCGAGACAAGCCCAACCCTGACCGTCGCCGCCCGCATAGCCGCCGGCCTGGACCTACGCCTCTCCCAGCTACTTCGCCTGGACGAGGGCGGCGCCGTGACGGTAGTCCGCGCGAAGGAGCGCCGCCGCGGCGGCAACCCTCGACGCGGCCACCGCTTCGAGGTCCTGACGGCAGCCCAGCCGGGCCAGCGCGCCGAGCTCTCCCGCCACACGCTGGCCCCCGGCGGCGCCACGGGCGCTGCCGACGACCCGCCGATGCACGAGCCCGGCAGCCGCGAGACCGCCCTGATCGAAAGCGGCAGCGTCGAGCTGTACTGCGACGGACACCGCTACGAGCTAAACGAAGGCGACTGCGTGACGTTCGACGCAGACCTGCCGCACCACTTCGAGAACCCCGGCAACGACGAGGCCGCGTTCCTCGCGGTCGTCTCTGCCGGCTTGCGCCGCAGCTGAAGCACAACAACGCAGCTGAATCACGAGGACACGACAGGAAGGGGCCGACGATGCCGCAAACGATGTTCGACAAGATCTGGGAGACCCACGAGGTGGCGCACGGCCTGCTCTACATCGACCTGCACCTGGTGCACGAGGTGACGAGCCCGCAGGCGTTCGACAGCCTGCGCATGCAGAATCGCAAGCTGCGCCGCCCGGACCGCACGCTGGCGACGGCGGACCACAACACGCCGACGGACGGCACGCCGGTGGCGGCCCGCATCAAGGACGAGCTGTCCCGCGTGCAGGTCGAAACGCTGGAGCGCAACTGCGCGGAGTTCGGCGTCCCGGTCTACTCGCTGGGCTCCGAGCGCCAGGGCATCGTCCACGTGATCGGCCCGGAGCTGGGCGTGACCCAGCCGGGCATGACGATCGTCTGCGGCGACTCGCACACCTCGACGCACGGCGCCTTCGGCGCGCTGGCGTTCGGGATCGGCACGAGCGAGGTGGAGCACGTGCTGGCGACGCAGTGCATGGTCCAGCACAAGCCCCGCTCGATGCGCGTCCTCTACACGGGCGAGCTGGGCTTCGGCGTGACGGCGAAGGACCTGATCCTGGGCACGCTGGGGAAGCTGGGCGTGGGGGGGATGACGGGCCATGTCGTCGAGTACGCGGGCCCCGCGATCGAGGCGCTGTCGATGGAAGGCCGGATGACGGTCTGCAACATGACGATCGAGGGCGGCGGGCGCGCGGGGATGATCGCGCCGGATGAGACGACGTTCGCCTGGTTCACGGAGGTCGACCGTCCGGGCGCGCCGAAGGGCGAGGAGCTGCAAAAGGCGATCGCCCACTGGAAATCGCTCCCCACGGACGAGGGCGCCTCGTTCGACAGCGAGATCGAGATCGACGCGAGCGCGATATCCCCCCAGGTCACCTGGGGCACGAACCCCGGCATGGTCCGCGCGGTCACCGAATCGATCCCGGCACCCGAGGAGTTCGACACACCTGCGGACCGCGAGTCGACCGAACGCGCGCTGCAATACATGGACCTGCAACCGGGCACGCCGATCGAGCAGATCGCGCTGGACCGCGTGTTCATCGGCTCGTGCACGAACTCGCGCATCGGCGACCTGCGCGCGGCGGCGCAGGTGGTCGAGGGCCGCAAGGTGGCGGACAGCGTCAGCGCGATGGTCGTCCCGGGCTCCCAGCAGGTCAAGGCGCAGGCGGAGGCCGAGGGCCTGGACGAGGTCTTCCGCGCGGCGGGCTTCGACTGGCGCGTGGCGGGCTGCTCGATGTGCCTGGGGATGAACCCCGACATCCTGCAGCCGGGCGAGCGCTGCGCCTCGACCTCGAACCGTAACTTCGAGGGCCGCCAGGGGCGCGGCGGGCGCACCCACCTCGTCTCCCCGCAGATGGCCGCCGCCGCGGCGATCGAGGGCCACTTCGTCGACATCCGCGATTGGAATTAGGAGGCCAACAGCATGGACCCGATCAGCGTCATCTCAGGCCCGGTCAGCCACCTCGACCGCGCCGACGTGGACACCGACCAGATCATGCCGAAGCAGTTCCTCAAGCGCGTGGAGCGCACGGGCTTCGGCGAGTTCCTGTTCTACGACTGGGCGAAGGAGCCGGGCTGGGACCTGCCGGCGAACCCGATCCTCGTGGCGGGCGAGAACTTCGGCTGCGGCTCCTCGCGCGAGCACGCGCCGTGGGGCCTGCAGGACTACGGCTTCCAGGCGATCGTGGCGCCGAGCTTCGCGGACATCTTCTATTCCAACTGCACGAAGATCGGTCTGCTGCCGGTGGTCATGAACGATGAGGATTGCCGCGCGCTCGCGCGCGCGGGGAGCTGTGATATCGATCTGCTCGAGCAGGAGGTTCGTTTCGAGGGGAGGGAGGTGCCCTTCGAGATCGACCACGAGATCCGCCACCGGCTGCTGAACGGCCTCGACGACATCGCGCTGACGCTCGAGCAGGGCGCTGAGATCGACGCGTACGAGTCAGAGCACGAGGGCGCGGGCTTCCAGCGCGTCGCGACGACGGCGCTGTAGCGATGGCGCACAAGATCGTCACGCTGCCCGGCGACGGGATCGGGCCCGAGATCATGGCGCCGACGCTGGAGCTGCTGCGACGGCTGGGCGAGTTCGAGTTCGAGGAGCACGTCTTCGGCGGCGCCTCGATCGACGCCCACGGCACGGCGCTGACCGACGAGGTGCTCGCGGCCTGCAAGCAGGCCGACGCCGTGCTGCTCGCGGCGGTGGGCGGCCCGAAGTGGGACACGACGGACCCGTCGAAGCCGCGCCCGGAGCAGGGCCTGCTCGGCCTGCGCAAGGGGCTCGGGCTGTACGCGAACCTGCGGCCGGTGAAGCCGCTGCCGGCGCTGTACGAATCCTCACCGCTGCGGCGCGAGCGGATCGAGGGCACGGACCTGCTGGTCGTGCGCGAGTTGACGGGCGGGATCTACTTCGGCGAGAAGACCCGCACGGAGACCTCAGCCTCCGATGCCTGTGTCTACACGACGGAGGAGATCGAGCGGATCGCCCGCACAGCGTTCACCGCCGCGCGGGCGAAGGTGTCGAGCGTCGACAAGGCGAACGTGCTGGAGACCTCGCGCCTATGGCGCCAGGTCGTCTCGGATCTGCACTCGCGCGAGTTCCCGCACATCCAGCTGGAGCACGTGCTGGTCGACAACGCCGCGATGCAGTTGGTCTCCTCGCCGCGCCACTTCGACACGATCCTGACGGAGAACATGTTCGGCGACATCCTCTCCGACGAGGCCGCAATGCTGACGGGCTCGATCGGGATGCTTCCGAGCGCCTCGCTCGGCGGCGATACCCGCTCGCCTGACGGCTCGCCGGGCGCAGGTGGCCCAGGCCTGTTCGAGCCGGTGCACGGCTCGGCTCCCGACATCGCGGGTCAGGGGACCGCGAACCCCTTGGCGATGTTCCTCTCGGCGGCGATGATGCTGCGCCACGGGCTCGGCATGGAGAGCGAGGCCGCCGCGGCGGAAGCGGCGGTCGAAGGCGCGCTGGACGCCGGCCTGCGCACGCAGGACCTCGGCGGCTCGGCGGGCACCACGGAGGCGGTTGGCGCGGTGCTCGATCGCCTCTGACGAAGTTCGCAAAACAGACTAATTCCGAGACGGAGACAGCGCGCCCGCGCGAATCCCCGATAACTGGGGGAGGGGCGCCGCCCGCGAGAAGCCATGACCCGCGGGCATACGCTCGCCGGCATGGGGACGCGCACGGCACGCACGCGGAGGCCACGGGCGGCATCGATCGCCCGGCCGGCGCCGGACTTGGGCGAGCGGCCCGAAAGCACGCCTACTACTGGACTCCCGCGCGTGCTGGCGGCCGCGCTCGTGTTCCTCGCCTCCGGCGCGGTGCTGGTGCTGGAGATCCTCTCGGTGCGCCTGCTCGCCCCCTACGTGGGCCTGACGCTCGAAACGACGACCTCGATCATCGGCGCGGTGCTCGCGGGGATCGCGCTCGGCGCCGCGCTCGGCGGGCGCCTGGCCGACCGCATCAACCCGCGCTGGCTGCTCGTCGCACTGTTCGTGCTCGGCGGCCTGCTGGTGCTGCTGACGGTGCCGATCATCAGGGCGCTGGGACCGTCGGCGAGCGAAGGCGGCAACGCCGCGGCGATCGGCGTGACGTTCGCCGCGCTCGTGCCGCTCGCCGCGGTGCTCAGCGGCATCACGCCGACGGTCGCGCGATTGCAGCTGCGCGACCTGCGCGCGAGCGGCACCGTCGTCGGCGGCCTGTCCGCGTGGGCCACCGCCGGCGCGCTCGCCGGCACGTTTGGCACGGGCTTCGTGCTCGTGCCGTTGTTCCCCGTGAGCGCCACGGTCACCGCGATCGGCATCGCGCTCGTGCTTGTCGGCGGCGCGCTTGGCCTCTACCTGCGCGCGCTGGGCAAAACGGCGCTCGTCGCCACCGCGATCGTCTTCTTCGGCGTCGTCGCGCTCGCCGCGGCGCAGCACTCGCCCTGCGAGGCCGAATCGGGCTACCACTGCATCCAGGTCGAGGAAGACCCCTCCGGCAGGAACGCGAAGATCCTGCTGCTTGACCGCGGGCTCAACTCCGACGTCGACGTCAGCGAACCCAGCTACCTGGGCTTCCCCTACGAGCGCTGGCTCGCGGAAACGATCGAAGCGATGGGCGCGCCGCGCGCGCCGCTGAATGGCGTGTTCGTCGGCGGCGGCGCCTTCACGATGCCGCGCTGGCTGAACGCCGTGCGCCCGGGCTCGCGCTCGACGGTGCTGGAGGTCGACGGCAAGCTGGTCGACTTCGACCGCGAACACCTTGGCCTGCGCACCTCGCCCGGTCTGCGAGCGGTCGTCGGCGACGCGCGCCTGTCGATACGCAGGCAGCCGACGCACAGCGCCGACGTGATCGTCGGCGACGCGTTCAGCAGCCGCACCGTCCCGTGGCAGCTGATGACGACCGAATGGCTCAAGGAAGTGAAGCGTGTCCTGAAGCCGGGCGGGATCTACCTGCTGAACATGATCGACTACCCGCCGCTCGCCCTGTTCCGCGCCGAGAGCGCGACGCTGCTAGCGGCCTTCGCGCACGTCCGCCTGACGACGCTCATTGGCGAAGGCGGCAAGCTGCTCGGCGGGACCGAGGTGCTGGCGGCGTCGAGCGCGCCGCTCCCCGCGGTCAGGCACGCCCCCGGCAACGAAGGTCACGTGCTGGGCCGCGCCGCGGTCGTCCGTCTCGTCGCGGGGGCGCAGCGCCTGCGCGACGACTACGCGCCGGTCGATCAGCTCGAGACGCGCTGACCGCGCTTTGGAATCGGCGTTCGCGGCTGTAGAATCGGCCGCCATGGATCCGACCGACCTCATCTGGATGAACGGCGAGTTCGTGGCCTGGGAGGACGCCAAGGTCCACGTCCTGACCCACGGCCTGCACTACGGCACGGGAGTGTTCGAGGGCGTGCGCTGCTACGACACGGAGCTCGGACCCGCGGTCTTCCGCAACGCCGAGCACGTCGAGCGCCTGTTCCGCTCCGCGGGCCTCTACTACATGGACATCCCCTTCGGCGCCGAGGAGCTGCGCGCAGCCACGCGCGAGCTGGTCGCCCGCAACGGCCTGCGCTCCTGCTACATCCGCCCGATCGTCTACCGCGGCTACGGCTCGATGGGGCTGAACCCGCTGGACTCCTGCGTAGACGTGACGATCGCCTGCTGGGAGTGGGGCGTCTACCTGGGCGAGGAGGGCGCCGAAAAGGGCGTGCGCGCAAAGGTCTCCTCATGGCGGCGGATCGGCCCCGACTCGCTGATCCCGCACGCGAAGGCCTCGGGCCAGTACCTGAACAGCGTGCTGGCGAAGGTCGAGGTCGTGAAGTCCGGCTACGACGAGGCGATCCTGCTCGACGACCACGGCTACGTCTGCGAGGGCACCGGCGAGAACATCTACGTCGTGCGCGACGGCGTGATCGCCACGCCCGGGCAGAGCAACTCGATCCTCGACGGGATCACGCGCCGCTCGGTGATCCAGATCGCCCGCGACCTTGGCTACGAGGTCGTCGAGCGCGACATCGCCCGCGCCGAGCTGACGCTCGCCGACGAGGTCTTCATGTCCGGCACCGCCGCCGAGCTGGTGCCCGTGCGCGAGGTGGACGACCACCCCGTCGGCCAGGGCGAGCCCGGCGAGATCACGCGCGTGCTGCAAGCCGCCTTCGACGACGCGATCCACGGCCGCTCCGAGCGCTACCGCGAGTGGCTGGACCTCGTGCAGCCGGTCGACCTGGAGACGCCCGCCGGCGAGGCGCCCGCCCCGAGCGCGACGACCGCGGGCTAGGCGCATGGCCGACATACAGCTATACGACGCGACCCTCCGCGACGGGATGGGCGGCGGTGGCCTGACGCTCACCGCCGAGGAGAAGCTGCGGGTTGTGCATGCGCTGGACGAGCTCGGTATCGATCTCATCGAGGCCGGCTTTCCGGCCTCCAATCCAAAGGAGCAGGAGCTGTTCGAACTGCTCTCGCACGAGTCCCTGCGCACGGCGGAGATCGTCGCCTTCGGGATGACGCGCAGACGCGACGTCGCGGCCGGGCAGGACGAGGGCCTGCGCGTGCTGGCGGACTGCTTCGCACCCGCCTGCACGCTCGTCGGCAAGGCCTCGGTCCTGCACGTCGAGAAGGTCGTGCGGACCTCGCGCGAGGAGAACCTGGAGATGATCGCCTCCTCTGTCGCGTTCCTTGTGTCAGAGGGCAAGCGCGTGCTGCTCGACGCGGAGCACTTCTTCGACGGCTTCGCGCTCGACCCCGGCTACTCGCTGGACTGCCTGCGCGCGGCGGCCGACGCGGGGGCGGAGCGCCTGGTCCTGTGCGACACGAACGGCGGTTCGCTGCCGCCGCAGATCCGCACGGCGCTCGCGGTCGTGCGCGAAGCGCTGCCATCGACGCCGCTGGGGATCCACTGCCACGACGACTCCGGCTGCGCCGTCGCGAACACGCTGACCGCCGTCGAAGCGGGGATCACGCAGGTGCAGGGGACCGCGAACGGGATCGGCGAGCGCACCGGCAACGCGAACCTGATCACGATTGTCGCCGACCTGCAGCTGAAGATGGGCGCGCACGTGCTCGAGCCAGAGCAGCTCGCGAAGCTGACCGAGACGGCGCACTTCGTCGACGAGCTGCTGAATCGCACGCCCGACCCCGCGCAGCCCTACGTCGGCAAGCACGCATTCGCGCACAAGGCCGGGCTGCACGCCGCGGGCGTGCGCGCCGACGCGCAGACCTTCGAGCACGTCGACCCCGAGTCGGTCGGCAACAGCCGCGACGTGCTGATCTCCGAGCTGTCCGGCAAGGGCACCGTCGCCGAGAAGGCCGCCCAGGCCGGCCTGCAGCCCTCCGAGCCCGACGACTTCGCCCAGCGCGTCGTCGAGCGCGTCAAGGAGCTGGAGCACGAGGGTTTCCAGTTCGAGGCCGCCGACGGCTCCTTCGAGCTCTTGATGCGCAAGGAAGCCGGCTCGTATGAGCCGCTGTTCCGCCTCGAGTCCTGGCGCGTGCTGGTGGAGAAGCGCACCGACGGCAAGGTGATCACCGAGGCCACCATCAAGGGCTGGGTCAAAGGCGAGCGCTTCGTCCGCACCGCGGAGGGCAACGGCCCCGTGCACGCCCTCGACGCGGCGCTGCGCGACGCGATCGGCGAGTTCCACCCGCACCTGCGCGACATCGAGCTGGTCAACTTCAAGGTGCGGATCCTCGACGAGACGAAGGGCACCGGCGCCGTCACGCGCGTGCTGATCGACGCCGAGGACAAGCAGCGCCACGAAGTCTGGGGCACGATCGGGGTCTCCGAGAACGTGATCGCCGCCTCCTGGGACGCGCTGGTCGACTCGCTGGAGTACGGCATGCAACCGGGGCGCCGCCCCGCCGAGGCGAGCGCGCGCGAGGCTTAGTGGCAGACGAGGTCATCCCGCTGGCCAGGCCGGTGCTTGGCGAGGCGGAGGAGCGGGCGGTGATCGAGGTGCTGCGCTCCGGGCAGCTTTCGCTCGGGCCGAAGCTCGGCGAGTTCGAGCGGCTGTTCGCCGAGCGCGTCGGCGCGCCGCACGCGAGCGCGGTCTCCAGCGGCACCGCGGGCCTGCACCTGGCGCTGCGCGCCGCGGGCGTCGGCCCCGGCGACGAGGTCGTGACGAGCCCGTTCTCGTTCGTTGCCTCCGCGAACGCCGTCGTCTACTGCGGCGCGACGCCGGTGTTCGCCGATGTCGACCCCGTCACGCTCAACCTCGACCCCGCCGCCGCCGAGGCGGCGATCACGCCGCGCACGAAGGCGATCCTGCCGGTGCACATCTTCGGCTACCCCGCCGACATGCCGGCCTTCGAGCGGATCGCGCAGGCGCGCGGCCTCGCGCTGGTCGAGGACGCCTGCGAGGCGCTTGGCGCGCGGCACGCCGACGGCAAGCCTGTCGGCGGGCGCGGGCACCCGGCGGTGTTCGGCTTCTACGCGAACAAGCAGCTCACGACGGGGGAGGGGGGGATGATCGCGCTGGGCGATCTCGCCGCCAAGGAGCGGATCGACTCCGAGCGAAACCAGGGCCGCGCCCCGGACATGGGCTGGCTCGACCACGACCGGCTCGGCTTCAACTACCGCCTCTCCGACATCGCCTGTGCGCTCGGGATCGCGCAGCTGGGACGCCTGGAGGAGATGCTCGCCGGGCGCGCCCGCGCCGCGGGGCTCTACCGCGAGGCGCTCGCGGGAATCGACGGGCTCGGGCTGCCGTGCGAGGACAGCGGCGGCGACAGCCGCGGCTGGTTCGTGTTCGTCGTGCAGCTCCCCGACGGCACGGAGCGCGACCGCGTGATCGCCGGTCTCGCGGGCGCCGGCATCCAGAGCAAGCCCTATCTGCCGGCGATCCACCTGATGAGCTTCTACCGGGAGGAGTTCGGGCACGGGCCCGGCGAGCTCCCGGTGTGCGAGGCGATCGCGGACCGCTCGCTCGCGCTGCCGTTCTTCCCGCAGATGGGGGAGGAGCAGGTACGGCGCGTCGCCGAGGCGCTTGCTTCGCAGCTCGTCTGAACGCTGGAAACAGCGTTTGATCAGGCAGCCCCCTCGCAATAGCTTGACCTTTCGTGACCACCCTCATGCAGATTCGACCAGGGGCGGTCCGCTGGGGACGCGCCGCGCTTGCGATCGGCGCCTCGTGCACGACGCTGGGCCTCGCCGGCTGCGGCGGCTCGTCGACAGCCGTGGTCGTCGACGGGCACTCGATCGACAAGCAGGCGATCGAACGGTCGATGTACGAGCAGGCCGTGAGCGGCGCCGCGTTCGCGGGACAGGCGACGGGGCGTAGACCGCCCGACCCGCCTGACTTCAGCTCCTGCGCCGCCTACCTGAAGGCGCACGAACCGAAGCCGCCGGGCTCGCAGACGGATTCCACGCCCGCGCAGCTGAAGCAGCGCTGCAAGCTCGAATATGAAAAGGAGAAGCTGAAGGCGCTCTACTTCTGGATCCCCTACCGGTGGGTCGTAGGCGAGGCGGCCGAGCTGCACGTGTACGTCAGCGGCGGCGACGTCGCCAGGCAGCTCGCCCTGTTCGAACGCGGCTTTCCCTCCAAGGCGGCGCTGACGCGCTACCTGCGGCTGACGAAGGAGCCGCGCTCGACGCTCGAAGCCCGAATGCGCCTGGGGCTGCTGACGACGCGCATCCAGGAACTGCTCCAGGCGCGCCTGCACGCGTTGTCGCCCGCCCAGCGGCAGGCGAAGCTGAAGGCGTTCGGCGAAGCCTTCGAGGCGAAGTGGCGGGCGCGCACGGACTGCAAGGCCGGCTACGTCGTGCCGCTGTGCAGGCAGTACAAGGCCCCCGGCACGCCGTCGGCGCTGGTGCCGCCGAGCGTGCCGTTGACGAACATCTCGGGGTGATCAGGCCATCAGTTCCTGTTCGATCGCGTACGCGATCGTGCCTTCGACAACTTCGAGGCCGGACTGCTTCGGCGTGCCTCCGTTTTCAGCCATCGTCAGCGAGTGTTTGACTAATTCGTTGGACGCGTTGCGACAGCCGTCGATCGACTGCACCCCGCCTTTCTGCGAGATGACGATTTGACCTCCGAAAGAAGACGTGTTGATCGGTTCGATCTTCCCCACGAAGTCGTTTTTGATTTCGAGTTCTTCGCCCGTCGCGGGGATGTCGATGATGATCGCCGACGTAGGTTTAACGATCAGTCCGGCTTCTAATGGACTTAAGTTCACGAAGCAGAGCTCAGCAGTCGCGTTAATTAAGATGACCCCGCCGACGTCGCCCGGTGAGTTCGCTTTCAGCCCCAGGGCCTTGCATCCTTCGAGATCGAGCAGGAGCGACTCCGTCGTCTTGCTCGTCAGTTCGCCTTCCGTTTTGGAGGCGGTGCATTCGATCGTGCCGCCCGCTTTGGCCTGAAGTTTCACTTTTTTGCTTTTGCCCGTGAGCGTGGTGCCCGCTTTGCCCGGTAAGAATTCGGGTTCGGCGAATGCGGCGCTCGCGGCGCAGGCGCCGAGTGCCAGCGCCGCGAGCAGGCTCGCCAGGAGTCGGGGGCCTCGCATCTAGCCCTTCTTCCCTTCGGCGATTTCCTCGAAGATGACCGAGCTGGACAGTTCCGGCGCTCCTGGGCGGTACTCCTTGCAGTTGGAGACCACGAAGCCCGGCTTGCAGATGGTCTTGGACGACCGGCTCTTCTGCCGCGTCATCGCGACCTCGACGTTTGCCCGTTCCCCGCCGCCGGCGGCGGTGATCTGCTGCTGGACCAGCGGCGCGAGCCGCGAGACGATCATGTTGCGTTTCAGCTGGTAGAAGACGTCGGCTAACGTCCACTGGCGTTCGCTCAGGTACTTGCGCAGGTCCGCTTCGGTCGGGTACTGGTACTTGCGCTGTTTGGCGAACTGGCGCCTGAGATCGGCCTCGGTGATCTTGATTCCGTGGCGTTCGCCTTCCGCGATCGTCCACTGCACCGCGATCAGGAAGTTGAGCGCCTGCGCCTTCAGCGCTTCGTGCAACCTGTGGCATTTCGTGTTCAGGTCGGCGTCGCTCAGCTTCTGCTGCCCGAAGAACGTCTTCGGCGCGACGAGCTTGGCCGCCCGGACGCAGCGCTTGTAGTCCGCGGGCTCGGACGCCAGGCCGGTCGGGCCGCGCGTGCCGATGATCTGGCGGAAACCCCCACCGGCCATCGCCTGCATCCAGTGGCTGAGCGTGGCGGTGCTGATCGAAGCGTTCGGCAGGCCTTCGAAGTGCACGACGTCCGAGCTCCCGCCGCAGCCGAGGACTCCGAGCGTAAGCGCGCACGCGAGCAGTGCGGCGATGTGGTGACGGTATCTGTTCATGTGAAGGTGTGGGATCGCGGTTTGAAGAGGTGTGGACGGCGATCGTGGCCACCGTCGCAATGGCGAGGCGCCGGGGGCTCGATGCCCCCGGCGCCAGGCCGTCAGCGCCTGTCGCAGGCGCCTGAGAGCAAGAACTAGGCCATCAGTTCCTGCGCGACCGACAGCGAGAGCGTGCCTTCGGCAGCTTCCTCACCAGACTGCTTCGGCGAGGTGTTCTCGTTTTCGACCGTGGTCAGCGTGTGTTTCACTAATTCGTTCGCAGCGTTGCGGCAACCGTCAATCGACTGGACGCCACCTTTCTGCGCGATCACCAGCGTGCCGCTGGTGGTCGAGGTGTTGATCGGTTCGATCTTTGCAGCGAAGTCGCCTTCGACGAGCACTAACTGTTCCGCCGCGGGGACTTCGATGTGGACCGGTAACGGTTTGATGATCAGGCCGGCTTCTAACGGGCTTAAGTTGATGAAGCACGTTTCAGCCTCGACGTGGACTAAGATGATGCCCGAGGAGTCGCCTAACGAGTTGGCGGCGAGACCGAGGGATTTGCAGCCTTCGAAGGTGACGATGAATAACGCCGTCGTCTTGCCGAGCAGTTCGCCCGATGCTTTCGAGCCGCTGCATTCGATCGTCGCGCCTTCTTTGACCTGAAGCTTCGCTTTTTTGCTTTTACCGGTGAACGTCGTGCCCGCGGCGCCGGGTAAGAATTCCGGTGCAGCGGACGCGGTCGCCGCGGCGATGGCGCCGAGCGCCAGAACCGCGAGCAGGGTCGCTACGAGTTTGAAGCCTCGCATTTAGCTTGCTCCTTTTGGTTTGTGGTGATGCCGGCACCGTTTGGTGCCGGCGGCCCTGTTTGACACACCATCCGGCGGTGTGTCGAGCGTGACAGTGCCAATCGCGACTGCCCGGCGTCAAGCGTTTGAAGCGATTGTCTCCAAACAGATTGATAACGCGGCGCCGCGGGCCGCCGCCAGGTCCAGTCGGAAACACCCCTTGGCCTTGGCCCTGTGCGAGGGCATTCTGTGGGACCGCCCGAGGCGTGCGCCGGTCGGGTCGATCATCATGAGAGGGCGAACGCAATGAGGGGCAGAGGGGAGTCGGGCCGAGCCGCAGGGCAGGGGCCTGCCATGCCGCACGACCAGGGTTTTCGGCCGTCGATCGGCTCGTCGCTGCTCGTCGCGCTGATCGTGCTGGCCGTGACCGCGTGCTTCGCCGCCGCCGCCGACGCACTACCTTCCCAATTCGGCGAACAGGGCTCAGGCGCGGGAGAACTGTTCGAGCCGCACGGGATAGCCGTCTCGAAAAGCACGGGCGAGGTGTTCATCGCCAACCGCAACAACCAGCGCGTGGATCGCTTCAGCGGCGAAGGCGACTTCGAACGCGCTTGGGGGGAGGGCGTCGCCGACGGCGTCACCCAGGCGCCGCAGACCTGCACGCTGATCTGCTTCGAGGGTCTCGAAGGGGCAGGGGCCGGAGAGTTCGTGTTCCCCGAAGGCGTGGCGCTCGACGAGGTCTCCTCCGAACCGGGCGTCTACGTCGGGGACCAGCGGCAGAACCATCGCGTCCAGAAGTTCTCGCCCGACGGCGCCTTCATCCTCATGTTCGGCGGTGGGGTCAACAAGACGAAGGTCGAAACGCCGGGGGCGACCGAAGCGGAAAAGAACCTCTGCACCGCGGCGTCGGGCAACGTCTGCCAGGGCGGCACGCTCGGCACTGGCAATGGCCAGTTCGGACAGACCGTCGGCGCTGTCGCGGTGGACTCCGCGGGCACGGTCTACGTCGCCGACGTAAACCGCGTGGAGAAGTTCAGCCCGGGCGGCGCCTACATCGGCCAGCTCTCCCTGCCGGGCGCCGGCGCGGTGGAACAGGTGGCGGTGGACGCCACCAAAGACGTCTACGTGAAGAGCAGCGACATTGCCGGCGTGCGCAAGTTCGACGAAGCCGGCGTCGAACTGGGCTCGCCGCGCGACGCTTCCGGGACGCCCTCGTCGCTGGCCGTGGGACCGTCGGGCGAACTGTTCGTCGGCGACGGCTTGGTGCTGCTCACCGCCCACCACATCCTCGAGTACTCGCCGACGGGCACGCAGCTGGCGAGCTTCGACAGCGATACGCCGGAAGGCGCCACGCGCGGGCTCGCCTACGGCGAATCGGCGGGGGTCCTGTACAAGCCGGAAGTGGGTAGCGTGCGGCTGCTGGTCCCGCCGTCTCCGGGCCCGCTGGTGATCAGCCAGTCGAGCGAAGCGATCGGTACCACCAGCGCGACGCTGGGCGCGGTCGTGAACCCTGAGGGCCCGGAAGCGACGAGCGTGCACTTCGAGTACGGGGTCGCGGGCTTCGAAAAATCTACGGCGTCGAAAGCGCTCGGTGGCGGGCCGTTCCAGGACCAGCCGGTCAGCGCGCAGATCGCCGCGCTCAAACCCAGCACGACCTACCGCTTCCGGGCGGTCGCGACGAACGCGCTCGGCCAGACGACCGATGGCCCGGAAGCGACGTTCACGACGCTCCCCGCGGTGTCGATCGACGGCGAGCCGGTCACGCGCCTGAACCAGACCAGCGTGCGCTTGGGCGCGGAACTGAACCCGCACGGGCTGCCGACCGAATACCACTTCGAATACGGAACGAGCACGAGCTACGGCGAAGTCGTGCCGGTGCCGGACGCGAGCGCGGGCTCGGGCACGACCGACACGACGGTCGGGATCGAAGTGCAGGGCCTCTCGCCCGGCACGACCTACCACTTCCGCGTCGTGGCGCACAACTCCTTGGGCACCGTGCAGGGCGAAGACCGCACGTTCACGACACAGGGAGAACCCGCGACGGTGCTGCCCGACGGCCGCGCCTGGGAAATGGTCTCTCCTTCGAACAAGCAGGGCGTGTCGCTGGAAGCGATCACCGAAGAAGGCGGCGTGATCCAGGCGGCGGAAGACGGCAGCGCGATGACCTACATCGCGAAGGCCGCGATCGAACCGGAATCGCCCAGCAACCTCAGCATCGCCGACACGCAGGTGCTCTCCAACCGTGGAGCCACGGGGTGGCAGAGCCGCGATATCACCACGCCGCACGAAGCCGTGGTCGTGATCCGCCCGGGCCACCTCTCCGAGTACAGGCAGTTCTCGGGCGATCTCTCGCTGGGAGCGGTCGAACCGCAGGGCGCGACCCCGCTGTCGCCGCAGACGACCGAACGTACTCCCTACGTGCGCCAGGCGAACGGTGAATACACGCCGCTCGCGACCGCGGCGAACGTCGCGCCCGGGGTCAAATTCGGCGGCATCGAAGCCGAAGAAGGCGGGCGCTTCTCCGAAGGGGTCCAGTACGTCGGTACGAGCCCGAACCTGCAACACATCGTGCTCGCCTCGTCGAAGAACCTCACCCCGGGCTTCGAAGGCGCGGGGATGCGCAACCTGTTCGAGTGGTCGGGGGGAGTCCTGACGCCGGTGAGCATTCTTCCCAACGGCCAGTCGGTGGGCGAAGCCGGCTTCGAAGCGGGGCTCGGCAACACCGAACTGAACGTCCGCTCGGCGGTGTCGGCGAACGGCCAGCGCGTCGTGTTCGAATCGACCGCGCCCGCGCACCCGATCTACATGCGCGACCTGGCCTCGGGCAAGACGATCCAGCTGAACGCGCCGCAGGGCGGCGGCGGCAACAACACGATCCGCCCGCAGTACCAGATCGCCAGCGCCGACATGAGCAAGGTGTTCTTCACGAGCGACGTGCGCCTGACGGCGGACGCGACGGCCAAGCCGCGCAAGCCCGACCTCTACATGTGCACGATCACCTCGGGTCCGTCAGGGCCGGCATGCGCGCTGCACGACCTGACCATCGACTCGAACCCCGGCCAGGCGGGCGACGTGCAGGCGACGATCGAGGGCGCCAGAGGCGACATCGCGGCGGTCAGCGAAGACGGCCGCTACGTGTACTTTGCGGCGAACGGGCAGCTCGCGCCGGGCGCGGTGCCGGGCGACTGCGAAGAAGAAACCGAAGCCGCGAACTGCAACTTCTACGTGCGCGACACGGTCACCGAACAGACACGCCTGGTGACGGTGCTCTCGGGCGCGGACTGGCCGGACTGGGCGAAGAGCGGCAAGCTCGGGATGTTGACCACGCGCACCTCGCCGAGCGGGCGCTATCTGGCGTTCATGTCCGAGCGCCCGCTGACCGGATACGACAACCGCGACGCCGTCAGCGGCCAGCGCGACGAGGAGGTCTTCCTGTTCGACTCCCAGCGCGCGTTCGCGGGCCAGGGCGACACGATCCACTGCGCCTCCTGCAACCCGACGGGCGCGCGCCCGCACGGGATCTTCGACCGTGAAACCTTCCCGGGGCTGCTGGTCGACCGTCCGCGCGTCTGGGGCAACCGCTGGATCGCGAGCACGATCCCGGGCTTCACCCAGTACAGCGTCGACCAGACCAACTACCAGTCGCGCTACCTGTCCGACAGTGGGCGCATGTTCTTCAACAGCTCCGACGCGCTGGTCCCGCAGGACGCGAACGGCAAGGAGGACGTCTACGAGTACGAGCCGGAAGGCGTGGGCAGCTGCGCGCTGGCGACTGGCTGCGCGAGCCTGATCTCCTCGGGCGGCTCCTCCGAAGAATCGGCCTTCCTGGACGCGAGCGCCAGCGGCGACGACGTCTTCTTCCTGACGACGGCGCAGCTCGTTGCCTCCGACATCGAACCCGACGACTTCGACGTGTACGACGCGCACGTCTGCACGAGCGAATCGCCGTGCCCGCCGCAGGCGACGACGGCGCCTCCGCCGTGCGCGACGACCGACTCCTGCCGGGCCGCCTCGCCCCCGCAGCCGCTGATCTTCGGGCCGCCGCCGAGCGCGACGTTCAACGGTGCGGGCAACGCGCCGCCGCCCGCGGCCGCCACGAAACCGGCGAGCAAACCGGCGTCGAAACCGACGCGCGCGCAGCAGCTGGCGAAAGCCCTGAGCGCATGCCGCAAGAAACACAACCGGGCGAAGCGCGTCAGCTGCGAAAAGCAGGCGCGCAAGCGCTACGGGCCGGTGAAGAAGGGCGCGAAGAAGAGCTCTCGCCACAAGGCGAGGGGAGCGGGACGATGACCGTTCCCGCTCGGATCATGCGCCGCCGTGCGCTCGCGCTTTCGGTGCTCGTGGCGTTGGTCGTCTGCGGCTGGGCGCTGCCGAGCAGCGCCAGCGCGCTCTCGCCCTGGTGGAGCGTGACCTCGCGGATGCTGCCCTCGAACCTGAAACCGGGCGTCAAAGGCACGGTGGTGGTGCGCGCGACGAACATCGGCAACGAATTCACCTCAGGCCGCTTCGACTTCACGGACGTGCTGCCGGCGGGCGTGACCCTGCAGGGCGTGCAGTACTTCGCCTCCTCCGCGTCGGACGGGACCGAAGACATCGGCCCGTCGAGCCCGACGGGCCCGTTCAAACTCTGCGAAACGACGACGAGCAGCGTCACCTGCTCGAGCTTCAGCACGGCGAAAAACTTCGAACGGGTGAGCCCGCTGACGCCGTTCGGGCACATCGAAATGCGTCTGAAAGTAAAAGCGGAAACGAATGCGACGACGGGCTCGAACGCGGTGTCCGTCTCGGGCGGCGGGGCGCCGACGAGGTCGATCTCGCAGAACCTGCAGATCAGCACTGCGCCGCCGGCCTTCGGCCTCGAAGCGTTCACGTTCACGCCCGAACAGGAAGGCGGCACGGTCGACACGCAGGCGGGGTCACACCCCTATCAGCTGACGACCACGGTGACGCTGAACCAGACGAGCGAACCGCTGAACCCGCCCGCGGCGCCGCGTCACCTTCAGTTCAAGCTCCCGCCGGGCTTCCTTGGCAACACGGTGGCGCTGCCAAGGTGCAGCGATCTCGACTTCCGCTCGCTGACGCAGGGCGGCGTGGTCGATCTTTGCCCGAGCAACACCGCGGTGGGCGTCGTCTCGCTGTCGATCGACGACAACCGGGAATCGACGTTCACGATCCCGGTCTTCAACCTCGTGCCCAGGCAGGGCGAGCCGGCCCGCTTCGGCTTTGAGATCTTCGGCATCCCGGTGTCGCTGGACACTTCTGTGCGCACGGGCGCGGACTACGGCGTGACGGTGGACGTGAACAACATCACCGAGCTGGCTTCCTTCCAGTCCTCGACGGTCACGTTCTGGGGCGTGCCGGGGGACTCGAGCCATGACTCGGCGCGCGGCTGGGGCTGCGTGATCGGCGGCTTCTGGGCCGAAGCGGCGGGGCAGGTGTGCGCCCCGGCGCAGGAAAGCCACCCGGCGCCGTTCCTGACGATGCCGACGGCCTGCGAAAAACCGTTCTCGACATCGGTCGAAGGCACGGCGTGGCCGACGCAAATCAACCCCGCCGGGGCCGTGCTCCCACCGGTGACGTACACGCTGCAGGACGAATTCTCGCGCCCGCTGGCGATCACGGGCTGCAACAAGCTGCCGTTCGCGCCCTTCATCGAAGTCAAGCCGGACGGGCAGGCGGCGAGCACGCCGACGGGCCTGACGACGAACGTGCGCGTGCCCCAGGAAGTGAACGAAAACGCCGCTGGCCTCGCTAGCTCTTCGGTGCGCGACATCGACGTGAGCCTGCCGGAAGGCGTCGTGGTGAATCCGGCGGGCGCCGGTGGGCTGGAAGCCTGCTCAGAAGCCGAGGTGGGCTACCTGCCCGGCGAAAGCATCCCGCCGACGGAACTGCACTTCACGCCGACGCTGCCGGTGCCGTTCTGCCCCGACGCGTCGAAGGTGGGGACGGCGACGATCAAGGTGCCGGTGATCAAGCACCCGCTCGAAGGCGCGGTCTACCTGGCGAGTCAGAACGAAAACCCGTTCGGCTCGCTGATCGCGATGTACATCGTGGCGGAAGACCCCGAATCGGGCGTGCTGGTCAAGCTCCCGGGCGAAGTGGCGCTTGGGCCCGACGGCCAGATCTCTGCAAGCTTCAAAAACTCTCCGCAGGCGCCGTTCGAAGAAGCGAGCCTGCACTTCTTCGGCGGCTCGCGAGCGCCGCTGGCGACACCGGCGAGCTGCGGCAACTACACGACGACGGCGCGCTTCACGCCGTGGTCGGGCACGGCGCCCGTAGCGGCGACATCGACGTTCCCGATCACCTCAGGCCCGAACGGCAAGCCATGTCCCGCGGCGCCGCCGTTCACGCCGGCGCTCGCGGCGGGGACGACGAACATCCAGGCGGGGGCGTTCACCCCGCTGGTGACGACGCTCTCCCGCGAAGACGGCGACCAGGACATCCAGACGGTCCAGCTGCATATGCCGCCGGGCCTGTCGGGCGTGCTGAAGGGCGTACCGCTGTGTCCGGAAGCGCTCGCGAACACGGGACGCTGCTCGTCGGCGAGCGAAATCGGCGAAACGATCGTGAGCGTCGGCCTTGGCGGCGACCCGTACACGGTGACGGGCGGCAAGGTCTTCCTGACCGAAGGCTACAAGGGCGCCCCCTTCGGCCTGTCGATCGTGAACCCGGCGAAGGCGGGCCCGTTCGACCTGGGCAAAGTGATCGTCCGGGCGAAGATCGAAGTCGACCTGCTGACGGCGGCGTTGACGGTGACGACGGACCCGATCCCGCGCATCCTCGACGGGATCCCGCTACAGATCCAGCACGTCAACGTGACGATCACCCGGCCGGGCTTCACGTTCAACCCGACGAACTGCTCGAAGCTCGAAGTCAGCGGCTCGATCGGTAGCTGGAGCGGCGCGCTCGCCCCGGTCTCGACGCCGTTCCAGATCAGCAACTGCGCGGCGCTCCAGTTCTCGCCGCAGTTCAGCGTCTCGACCTCGGGCAAGACCTCGAAAGCAGCGGGGGCGCCGCTGAACGTGAAGCTTGCTTACCCGACGGCGCCGATTGGCACGTACGCGAACATCGCGAAAGTCAAAGTGAGCCTGCCGAAGCAGCTGCCCTCGCGCCTGACGACGCTCCAGAAGGCCTGCTTGGCGGCGGTGTTCAACGCGAACCCGGCGAACTGCCCGGTCCCGTCGATCGTCGGCCACGCGAAGGTCACGACGCCGATCCTGCCGGTGCCGCTGGAAGGCAACGCCTACTTCGTCTCGCACGGCGGCGAAGCCTTCCCGGATCTGACGATGGTGCTCAAAGGCTACGGCGTGACGGTGCACTTGGTGGGCTCGACGCAGATCAAGAACGGGGTCACGACGAGCACGTTCAAGGCGGCACCCGACGTGCCCTTCAACACGTTCGAACTGACGCTGCCGCAGGGGCCGTACTCGGCGCTGACGGCGAACACGAACCTGTGCACGTCGAAGCTCGTGATGCCGACCGAATTCACGGCACAGAACGGCGTCGTGATCAAGCGGAACACGCCGATCAGCGTGTCTGGGTGCGTGGCGAAAAAGCCGAGCAAGGCCCAGCAGCTCGCGAAGGCGCTGAAGCAGTGCCGGAAGAAGAAGGCGCACGACAAGCGGGCTACGTGCGAACGGCAGGCGCGCAAGCGCTACGGGGCGAAGGCGGCGTCGAAGAAGCACGGCGCGGCTCGCTCGAGCAAGCGCTAAGCCGCGCGGCTCTGCCAAGTCGGGTCGCTCGAAGCCGGACAATTGTCCGTCTTCGGGTGGGCAGATGGAGACACAAATTTGGCAGAATAGCGAGAGGGGCGTGCGCGCCTTTCCGGTGGACGTCGCCGGCGGTGGGCATGTGTTAGTCCACACGGACCATGTGGATCCGTATCGTCCCTGCCGCCGTGCTCGTCGCCCTTCTAGGCCTGGTCGGCTGCGGCAACGACGAGCCCTCCGTCGTCGCGGTTCGTGTCGGCGGCACGACGATCACGAAGCAAAGCGTCGAACACTGGACGCACGTAATCGAGAAGGGGGGAGCAGCGGGCCAGGTGACCGGGCAGACCCGCGGCTCGCCGCGCCAGAAGGCGCTCGAGTTCCTGATCACCACGCAATGGTTACTCGGCCAAGCGGCGATGATGGGCGCCGCCGTCTCGGATCGAGCCGTCGAACATGCCGTGAACGACCAGCGCGACGTGAGCGGCAGCGAGGAATTCGAGCAGCAGCTACACGCGACCGGCGAGACGCTCGACGACGTGAAGCTCGAAGCGTCGCGGGAACTGGCGAGCGCGGCGATCCATCGCGTGCTAGCAGCGCGGGCAGCGCGGGTATCGGACGCCGAAATCGCCGCCTTCTACGAGGCGAACCGTCGGCAATTCACGGTTCATGAATCTCGGGTGGTCGATATCGTCGAGAACCTGCCGAGCCGAGTCGCCGCCTTGGCTCTAATCAGGCGGGTCGGAACTGGACGACGGTTCGCGGCGATCGCTTACCATGAGACGCTGGGGCGAGGAGAGACCGGACTAGCTGGAGTGCCAGGCAAAGCTGCGCTTGTGCGTGTGATCTTCTCGGCTCGTGCGGACGTGGTTAGCAAGCCGATTCCCTTGAACCATGCTTGGACGGTGTTCGTGGTGAGACGGATTAGGCCGGTGAGAACAGAGCCGCTTGACGAGGCGCGGGCCGTTATCGTCAAGAGCTTGGTGCCAGAACGGCTGCAGCGGATCGCTAGAGAATTTGCTCCGAACTATCGGGCGCATTGGATCGCGAGGACCAGTTGTCGCACGGCCTTCGTGATGCCTGGGTGCAGCCAGTTCGCCGCCCAGCCCCCTCAATTCACCGTATAAGCATCCTCCAGCAGCACGCTCGGCCCCCGCCACTCCCGGCAACGAGAGACCACGAACCCCGGGCTGCAGGTGGTTCGCGAAAGCCACTTCTCGCGAAAGGCCCTGACGAAGCTCGC
>DATJMW010000020.1:0-118320 GCA_035508515.1 Solirubrobacteraceae bacterium
ATGTCATCCACGACCACGAGCACCCTCTGCTCAAGGTGCGCAAGAGCCTCTCGCACGGTGTCGCGACTACTAATGACGCTCTGAGGCTGCGCTTCCCGGCCGTCCTTCAGGACTTCTAGGCCCTTTGCGACCGCCGCGGTACGTGCCATCCACGCCCCAATCCCCGGGAGCCACGCCAACGGCTCTAGAGCCTTAGCGTAGTTCAACATCGCATCACCAGCCGCCGCCAACTTCTTACTTCCCGGCTCTCTGCCCTCTTCACTTAGCTGAGTGCCGAGCTCCTGAAGGAAACGCGCAACGAGCTCCTCCGCTCCCGAGAACATCCACGGGTCGAAAAACACAACTGTACCGCCACGACTCTCCACGCTCTCACTCACCATGTTAAGCAGAGAGGTCTTCCCACTGCCCCACTCGCCCACGACGCCGATGACGAACCCAAGAGCCGGAGGCACCGCAATTGCCTGCTCCGCAATAGCGTCCGCGAGGCGTACGCGGTCGAGTCTGTCTTGATCTCGGTGCCTAATCGCCTCGTCTGCGCAGATTTGGAACGGCTTGTCTCTGGTGGTTTGCACGTCGCTAGTGCACCTCAAAGGTTGCGCCCGGCGCTGCGGCGCGGCTCGTCCATAATCGCGTCAAGCATGGAACCACGCCTTTCCGCGTCTGCGATTATCCTCTTTGCTTCTGTAAACTCGCCACCAGGATCACTGCCCGGAATAAAGTTACGCATCGATTTGCAGCAGTCACTAATGAACCAGCGTCCGGGTTCGAACCCAAATAGGTCTTCGTACATCTTGAGACGTTTTCGCGCTCGCTCGTGGGGCCACTCCTCAGTCAAGCCATCAAGATACGGATGTTCGCTACGGAACAATCGCAGCAGATGAGTGCGTACGAAGCGAGCTGCGATCGTTGCGCGGAAAGCATCACTCTGAGCCAACTCCGGCTCAGGCTCGCGGTGAATGCCGACTGCGTGTCGTGCCGCAGACGAATCCAGGGCGCTCCAGAACATGTACTCAGTAGTGACATACAGCTCGTTGACTAGGAATTTGCCTGCGTCAAGGAGTTGAACCATCGACTCGCCTTTCAGCTTCCACGGTGTACCAGCCGACAGGCCGTCGATCCGGATGAGGCGTGCGTCGGCATGAACCTCTGCAGCGACAGCAGCAGCCGCATCATCACCATTCTCCTCACCCGCCAAGCGCGTCGCGGCAAGTCCTCGGAGAACGTCATCAACCCTTGAAGTGCTGACACCGAGTTTCCCGATGTCCCGGCGCGTCGCGTTAACTGTCTCGCGCCCTTCTTGCCGGTTGGCAAGATATTGAAGAACACGTAGCCGCAGAAAGTGAATCGGCGGATCGGTGTCCTCCTCCTTACCGTCGAACACCATCACGTTGCGTAGTGGCTTACCGCCGCTGCTCCCCCAGAAGACCAGGTGACGATAAAGAAGACTGCGGCTCAAGCGACGCAGTCGAAAATGGCGTGCGCCTTGTGGCGTGTTCCGGCCATCGATTACGGTCCGTAGCAGATCTCGCAAGTCGGACATGTGCGTCCGGTCTTGAAGGATCTCGGACGCAAACGCCGTGAGGCTTGCCCCACACTCTCGCAATGAGCCGTTGTACCACGTGCGGAGCGCCCTAGCGAAGATCGCGTCCTCCTCTCGCCCCGCATCGCGTTCGTCGGCCCCGAAGACGTTGAACATCATGATGCTCATGAGTTCGAGAAGCACCGAGAAGAAGGTGTCGACATCTCTCGACGTCGTGAGACTGGCGCGCTCTGCGAGCTCTCGCGCTCTCGCCTCAGCGATCGAGGCAAGCATTGCGTTGATCAGTGCTCGCTTTCTGACGACTGCTACTCGCCTTTCGATAAAGCGGAGTGTAAGCTCCGCAGTCGGCCGCTCGAAGGTGTAGTCCGTGGAATCATTCGCGGGGGGAAGCATGTGCACTTCAGGGGGCCGCCTCGCGGTGTTGAGCGCCTCCCTAATGGCATCACGGTTCTCGGGCCGAATAGCAACGACGGCCCGGACGCGCCAACCGCTCGATCCAAGTACTTGGAACAACTTTCTCGCGCAGTGTCGTTGTACGGGATTATCGAGCCCGTCGACATTGTCAACCACGAGCAATGGCTCACGCACAGTCTCTGAGCCTATGAATGTGAGCAGCGTCTGCAGGCGCGCACTGTTGGTGGCTTCGGCAAACCGGTGAGTGGATGCCGCGAGCGCCGGCTGATAGTCGGGAAGAGACAGTAGTTCAGACCATTCAGCCGCATTGTGCGGATCGAAGCCGTCCTGCTTCACCCTTCGCTTCAGCTCGTCGTAATCTCTTGAGTGACCGTAACAGTAAGCACTCCAATCCGCTTGCTCGTCCTTAGGAATACTCTCCTCAAGCAGCGCATAGAGCTCTCGGCACATTGTCTGTGCTGCCGCCTTGGGCTCGGCCATCTCCCCTTCGAATCTATTCGCATCGAACCTTACGATCGTCATGTTCGGCGGCGGCTCGGGTCCCGTCCCATCTCCTACTGCCTCACGCCCCCCACGAAGCACCTGTTCGGCCGCTTCGATCGCGGTCGACTTCCCCGTGCCGCGCTCGCCCACGATGATCACTATCTGCCCCTTCTCCGTCTGAAAGAGAATTTCGCGGGCCTCGGGACGATCAACATACACCTGTCTCCAGAAATGCGTCTCGATCTCACGTTGGACTCTCGCGTGGATGTCACTGTGATGCTCAGGAGCCTTCCCCGATGGCGAATATCCAAATGCGGCGTCCAGTGCACTTGTAAATACTTCAAGTTCGATCTGGGGTCGCCCCAAGGCACCGTCAAACGACATCAAAGCCCCCTTGTTGGAATGATCCGGCTGCCCGGAAATCGGCTGCGGCACTATATCTCGATCGATGACTCAGGCTTGTGAACGTTTCCATCGCAAGAGAGCGGGAGGTTGGGCGAGCGACCTCGGCCGAGGTTTCGGTCGGCCCGATCCGCCGAGATTGCGGCGATCACTACGCCCGTATGCGCACCGCCGGCTCAGAAAGGCGGCCAGCCGATGCCGTCCTGGTCGGCGGCCGAGAGGGCGCGCAGGGCATCCCGGCGAGGCGTCAGTTAGATCGCACTATCGAGGGACTCCTCGAGCCCGTCGCTATGTCGATCGACCACGCTACCGCGTGTTAGCTCATACAGATGCTCGCGCTCGGTATCGGCGACGCTTGGTTCCTGCGCGCGGCTCTCAGCCATCGCCTCGCCAAGGCGCTCGATCGCGCCCGCATCCATCCCGTGCTCGCCGAGGTCTTCGCGCGAGATGTAGACGTCGGTCCGCTCCTGCGCGCGCGTCAGCGCGACGTAGGCGTGCTCGCGGTCGGTCTGCCAGCCGCCGGTGAGCACGAACGAGCGATCCACCGTGCGGCCCTGCGCCTTGTAGAGGTGCTGGGCGTAGGCCAAGCGCAGCTCGCCGAGTTCCTCGGCGTCGAGCTGAACCTCGCGATCCTGTGCGCCCGCAGTCTGGATCGAGACGCGATCGTCGCCTGAGACCTCGATCACGCTTCCGAGCGTCCCGTTCTCCACGCGCGGCTGGCCGGGCTGGTAAAGCGCCGCCGTGAAGATCACCTGATCGCCCGCCGCAAGGCCATATGGGCGATCCGGCAGCTCGACGGTGCGCGCACCCAGCTCGCCCGCCTGCGCCCGGCGCTCCTGCGCGAGCGCGTTGATCCGGTCGAGCTCGGCGTTCGAGGCGTCGGTGAGCATCACGAGGCGCTCGTCTGGTCGCTCCTGGCGGGCGCTATCCCACGCGTCGACCATCCGCTCGGCCGCCTGCTCGCGCGTGTCTGCGATGTGAAGTCGCCCGTGCGTCTGGTAGCTCGCAAGCGCGCGGTGCGCCTCCCCCGCCCTCACATGCTGCCAGGCCTCGCGCTCCCACGCGTGGCGTGCGCGGTGGACCTCGCTGACCTCGGCGGTCGGCACCTTGCCCTGCAGCTCGGCGAACATGCCGCCCGCGCCGATCGCCGAGAGCTGGGCATGGTCGCCGACGAGCACGAGCTTGCTCTCCGCTCGCGCCGTGACCTCCGCCAGCGCGGCGAGACGGTTGGTGTCGGCCATCCCGGCCTCGTCCATCACAACCACCGTCTTCGCGTCGAGGTGCACGCCGCCCGACTGAACCCGCGCGAGCAGCGCGTCGCTCGTGATCGAGCGCTCGAGCTTCGCGTCGGCGCCGAGACGCTCCGCCGTCGATCCAGCGACGGCCGTGCCGATCACCTGATGGCCTTCGCGCTTCCACGCGCCAGCCGCCGCAGCGATCACGACTCCCTTGCCCGTGCCTGCCTGGCCGACGAGCACGCTGACGCCGCCAGGTCCGGTGATCGTCTTCACCGCCTCGCGCTGCTCGGCGCTCAGCTGGCCGCGGATCTCGCGCTGCACCTGCAGCCGCGCCTGGCGCAGCGAGGCCTCGCTCACCGGCGCCGCCGCCTCGTTCGAGCGTGAGGCGGCGAGATGCAGGGTTCGCAGCTCAAGCTCGCGAAGCTCGCGCGTCGTCCAGTGATCGCCCTGCAGCGCGATCAGCTCCCCCGAGCGGGTGAGCGCGTTGATCGCCACATCAGCCTCGCGCGGGTGCGCCTGCCCCGCGATCAGCTCGTATGCCCGCGCGCGCATCTCGCGCTCGCTCACCATCGCGCTCTGTTCGGTCAGCTTCCCGAGCAGTGCTCGCCCGAAGCGCTCGTGTAAGAAGGGCTCGCGCGCGCGGCTCGTGTAGAGGCTCTGCGCCTGCTCGCGGGAGAGGCCGTGCTCCTCGCCGACCGCCTTCCAGGCTCGATCGACCTCACCCGCCTTCAGCTCTGCCTTCGTCCCGCGCGTGGCGACCGTCAGCGAGCCGAGCTCGCCGGCGCGCGGGTCGCGCCCGTAGCGGGTGCGAAAGGCACGCGCGGCACGCTCGATCTCAACCCCGCGCATCGACCAGCGCTCTGTCAGGCGCTCGGGCACGCCGGCCACCTCGAAGTAGCGGCCGTCCTTGCCCGTGCCGCCGTCGACCTGAAGGCCGAGCTCGCGCAGGCCCTCGGCGAGCTCGGCGCGGTACCACGCGCCGTTGGCACGAGCCGCGCGGAACAGCTCGCGGGAGTCGGCCGCGGCGAAGCGCCCGTCCGTCCGTTCGGCGCCGAGGACGACCACGTGGGAGTGAAGCTGCGGGTCGGGCACGCCGCCTGACTCCTGGTCGCGCGTGAGCCTGCTCGAGGTGTGCACGAACTCGGCGGCGAGCAGGCTGCTCGCCTTCTCCCAGCGCAGCTGCCCATCTGCCCGTGTGCGCACGAGCTCGACCTCGCGCTCGGTCCGCTCGATCGCTCCCCCCACCGCCTTCGAGTGCGCCGCCTCGATCCGGGCCCGCTCGTAGGGCGAGGAGACCGCCCACAGCGCCGAGACCGACTTCGGCGCGCTGAAGGTCATGTCGATGCCGGCGACGCGGCTGCCGTCGCCGCCTGCGCGGCGCAGCTCGTGGCCATCGCGCGGGGAGACGCCGTGCATCAGCGCGGAGAGCTCCTCGCGGGTCACCTCGCGGTCGCGTGAGAGGCCGAGCTGGGCGAGCAGGTCAGGCGAGCCGTGCCAGCGGCTCGGTGCGAGCAGCGCGGGCTCGCCCTCGGCGCTTGCGGTGTAGTAGTCGCCGCGGTCGGAGGGGGAGGTGACGTAGGCGGCGTAGCCGGCCGCGGAGCTGCCGCTGATCTTGTGCGTGGTCTGCATCACGGCGAACGTACGGCGCTCGCCGGGGGAGCTCAAGGCCGGAAAAACTGAGAGAAACGGAGCGACTTGGAGGGCGTCTCAGCCCACGAAAGATTTAGGTAACAAGTCGGAGGCCGGCACGGCAGTGCGTATAGTCTGCTCACTTCTCGCAGCTGGGGATCTGTCTGACGGTGATGTACAGGGGGTGGCGTCCGAGGGCTGTTGACGGCGAGTTCGCCTTGCACTCTGCGCAATGCGTGGGGGGGCCGCACGACGCAAGCAGTCGTAGGCCCGAGTAGCGCGACGACCTTGGCGCAGCTTCCAAGTATCGGCGCCATTCCGCCAACCGGCCTATGATTCACGTTGCTTGACGATATGCACACCTTCGTCGACGACCTGCTGCACGCGCACGCGATCGAGGACAGCTGATGGGCGCCCGGCCTTCGGCCCGTTCGCGCATCACCCGCCCAGACCGCCGTTTTGGGCCCGGCGAGCTGGCCGCCCTGCCACGAGAGGAGCGTCGTAAGCTCGCCCAGGTGCTGCTCAGCGACGGCCCGGCGCGCGTACTCGAGTTCCAATCCACCGGCGCTTATGACGAGTTCGTGCTGGATGTGCCGCTGCTGTGGCGGTCGCGCCGGGTGCGCGTACGAGTCGCCGATGAGGTCGTCGACTCCACTGCACTTACTCGCCTGCGCGAGGCGGTCTACGCGGCCAGCGACGCCGAGGGAGTACTCGTGGCGGCTCGCGGTGTGGCGGCGGGCATCGGCGTTCCCACCGGGGTTATGCTCGTCACGCCGGAGATGTTCATAGCGCGCCTCGAGCGCAGCGCCTCGATCGAGTGGCCGGACCGCACGCCCCGACCAGCCTCAGACCGGCTAGCGCTGCAGCGCGACCTCGACCGCGATGCCTACCTGCTCGACCCCGTCGGCCTGCGCTGGCTGCCGTCGCTCGCCCTCAATGAGCTGCCCTCCGACCTTGCGGGTGACATGGCGCCGGAGGATCTGCTGGAGCGCGTTGCCTTTCGACTCTTCACCTCCGCGCTCGGTTTTCGCGGAGAGCGCTTTGGGGAGGCCACGCGCGGTCACCGGCTCCCCGATGCCGTGCTGCGCTGGCCAACGCCCGGTCACCCTGCCGCGCTGCTGGACTGCAAGGCGGCGAGCTCGGGCTACACGATGGCAGCCGACCACCTACTGCGGTTTGCCGAGTATGCGGAGAGCCTCCGGGACGATCTTCAGGCCGCCGGGCACAAGCTGCGCTACATGCTGATCCTGTCCTCTTCCTTTCCAGGCCCACAGGGCGGCCGACACCCCTTCTTTGGCAGAGCCGCCGACCTCAATGAGCGCACGGGGTTGCGCCTCGTCTACTTGCGCGCCGATGATCTTGCCCGGACGGCGACGAGTATCGAGCAGCGCGGCCTCAGCACCGATGCCCGCACCGCACTTGACTGGAGTACGGCGTT
This sequence comes from Solirubrobacteraceae bacterium, assembly GCA_035508515.1. Classification (GTDB taxonomy): domain Bacteria; phylum Actinomycetota; class Thermoleophilia; order Solirubrobacterales; family Solirubrobacteraceae; genus Palsa-744. The sequence goes on from DATJMW010000020.1 coordinate 7,145, forward strand.
TGACCACGGCCTCGTAACGAGCGAGCACCTGACTTCCATGCTGGGCGACTGATGGGAACGTCTACTTCCTTCCGAGCCCCGGCGGTTCCGCGCTGGCAAGCGTTCACGACCGCGCTTCAACAGCAGTTGCCGTTCGAGCGCGTGCAGTCCGAGCTCTTCAACGCCGGTCATGACTGGCAGGCCGCGCTCGCCGAGCCGGCGATCGCCACGTTTGCAGCCGCCATATTCGAAGCGCACGCCACGCTCGCCGAGCGCCTGCGTGCAAGCGAACGTCCCGAGCAGGCGATCCAGCAGGTACTCAGCAGCGCCCGCGAGGCCGCCACGGCGGAGCCACCGTCTGCAGCCGCCGCGCTCGCCGAGCGCGCGTTCGTCGCCATGCTGACTCGTACCGCCGCCGGTGATACTGCGCTCGCAGCGCTCGATGGCGCCGCCGCCGCCGAACGCTTCTCGGCCGCGCGCGGCTCACCGGACAGGTTCCTGTCCGGCTATCTCGGGGAGCTCCTCGGCCAATACGCACGACACGTCACCGCGCGCGAGGTGGGGCGACTCACTGAGGGCGAGCGCGCGATGAGCGTCCGACAGACGCGGGCGCTGACCCGCGAGCTCGCTGCCGCGGCGACGGAGATCGGCCGTGCCACCGAAGTGAGCGCCGGAAGCGCCGACGCGGTTCGAGCCGCCTGGAGCGAGGCGGTTTCGGGCGCGTTTGTGCGCGGAGCGCGCCTGCCCGAGGCGCGGGCATGAAGAGCTATGCAGTCGTGGTCAACGACTGCGCCGCCCCGGCCGAGCGTGGGATCCTCGCGCTACGAAGCCGCGATACCGACTACGGCAAGCGGAACTTTTCCCTGCGACTCGAGGAACTCGCCGAAGGGCTGCCTGGCCGGCTCGACGGACGCGCCCTTGACTGGCTCGAGATCCTCGGTCACCTGTTCGCCGTCGACCTCGCCTGCGAGCGCGGATACGGCGACGTCGACTGGACGCGCCGCATCAAGGCTTGGCTTCCAGTGCGCACCCCCGATTACTGGGAGCAGCTCAGGCCCACCATCGAGGGGATCTGGAGTGATCTCACCGGCGACCAGCTCGAGCTTCGATTCGAGCAGGACGACCAGCCGGCCGACCCGCCGCGCCAAGGTCGCCAGCCATTCCCAGGGCACGACTGCGTGGCGCTGCTCTCGGGTGGCCAAGACTCGTTCGTTGGCGCGCTGCAGCTACTCGACAGCGGCCGCACGCCGCTGCTGCTCTCGCACAGCGCCAGCGGCGCGGTAAACGCTGCCCAGAACAGCGTGGAGGCGGTACTACGCGGCATGGCGCCGCAGATCCGTCGAATCAAGCTCGGCGCGAGCAAGGCACGCAGCGGCGATTTCCCAGGCCTCGAGTCCTCGCAGCGCAGCCGCACGTTCCTGTTTGTCGGGGCGGCAGCTGTGATCGCTGCTCGAGGCCACTCAGGGGAGGTCATGCTCAACGAGAACGGGATCATGGCCTTGCACGTGCCGCTCACCGCCGCGCGTATCGGGTCGTTCTCGACCCACACCGCGTCGCCACCGATCCTCGCGCGGATGGCCGCGCTCGCAACCACTGTTCTCGGCAGCTCGGTCACGGTGACCAACCTGCTGGTCTCGATGACAAAGCCCGAGGTGGTCGGCCAGGCCGTCACGCTCGGCCACAGCGCCGATATGAATCAGACAGTTTCCTGCTGGCAGATCGGCCGGACCTCGCGACACTGCGGTATATGCGCGCCGTGCCTGCTGCGGCGAATTTCCTGTGAGCGACACGGGGTTCCCGACGTCGACTACGCCGCCGACGTCTTCAACGATGCAGCGGGCCTTGACGACGAACGCGCCCGCGACAACCTCACCCACCTGATCTCGTTGATCGAGGACCTCGCCGACCTCAGCGATGTCGAGCTCGAGCTCGAGTACCCCGAGCTGCTTTCGGCTGAGCCGGCGCTCACGCTCGCGGACGCGATTGCACTGCATCGACGGTGGGCAATCGAGGCTTCCTCCGTCCTGTTTGCACATCCCGTCCCCATCAGCCTGCGATGACCCGTGTGACCTTCGGCATGTATCGCAAGGGCGCCCGTGAGCCGGCCGTGACGCTCTCCTCTGCCGCCGACGCATTTACGGCACCAACGCCGATGCCGACGGCGACCGCAACGATCGTCCGCCACCACCGCGACGGACCAGCCAGCGCCGCTGCAAGCATGGACCGCTCCTATCGCGAGAGCTCCTACTGGGGGCGACGGGGAACACCACAGGCCGGCTGGGCCAACGCGATGCGAGCCTGCTACCAGACCTATATCCGGCTGGCGAGCACTGACACCCGGCCCGCGTTCGCGACCGGTCTGAACCGTGACCTGCCGCTGCCCCCTGACGAGCTCGGGGTGTATATCGATGTCGTGCTGCTCGACCCCGCTGGCTACGTCCCGCGTCTGGTGCTCTGGGACAGCAACGAGCTAACCCCCGAGCTAGCGGTCTGCTATGCCGCGCCGGCGTGGGCAGTCCTCGAGGCAGAGCTCGGCACCGGTAGGGTGCCCGCGATTGAAGTCTGGAGCCTCCGCGCGCCGACACAGCGGTTCATCACGCCTACTCAGGCACACGCAGCGCTCCCCGATGTCACGCGGATCGTTCATCGCCTTGTCCGGTGACCTAGAGGGCCTTCTGCGATGCCGCACGCTGCGGCGATCGGTTCGTCACGCTTCTCTTGGCTGCCCGACAAAGCCTGAATGGGGATCGAGATCAAGCCCGATCCCCATCAGGACTCATTCGTCCAGCGTGATCGACCGCGTTGGCTCAGCGCGAACATGACCGCCCTCTTGCACCAGGGAAGTGTTCTCGCCGGCGATGGGCGTCTGACCCTTCTGCACCAGAACCGTCGGCTCAGCGGCTATCGGCGGCTGCCCACCGAGCGGCTGAGAGCCGTCGGCGACTGAGCCAGCGCCAGTCTGACCACCACTGGACGGGTCGCCCTGAGGCGACCCCTGTGATGGATTACTACCTTCGTCGCTCATACGAGTCAGGCTACACCACACTCCCGACAGCGGTGATAAGCAGGCCAACAACGAGCAACCCGAACCCGAGGCCCGCACAAACGAAGGTCCTCGTAGTCGCTTTGGCCTTCTTGTCGTTAACTCGCCGAGCAGTCAAAAAAATATCGCGACGGCCGGCGGCAATTTCAGCGATCGCCAGAGCAGGCTCTCGCTGAAGCGCCTCCGGTTTCGTCCGCAGCACGGGGGCGGACTCGTCGATCCCCCGATACCACTTCGGGGAGAGAGCGCGGAAAGCAATCGCGACGGCGACTAGCAGCAGACACGCCGCGGTGCCGATGCACGCTCCCAAGGCGATCAGAAACCCGTGTTTGAGATGTCCTCCCGCGAGCACAGATCCACCCACACTGCCGCTGATCGAGATTGAGACGCCCGAGAACGCTGCTAGCTGGGTGAGCTTGCCGTCCATCGTCTTCATCCGGTCGTCCTCCTCAGACAAATCATGCGTACATGCCTCCAAGGTGGCCTGTGCGGTCTGGAGGTTGTAGGTCGGCTCGCCGGTCGGCGCACTCATGGGGCCAGTCTAAGCCGACTCTGTAGATGCTTGGCGGAACCGATACGCCGCCTGGCTCGTCCAGCGCGACGCTTACACTGGAGCGCGTGGTAGCTCGTCTTTATCTTCGCTGCGAATCTGAGCATCATGATCGTTGCCGTGACGGGCTGATCGCGACGTTGCCTCAGAATCTGACGGCGCTTCAGTTCTCGCCCGTCGAGGGCGGGAGCCTGTCCTCCGTCATAGTCCAAGGACCATCTGATGGCGATGTGTATACGGCCGTCACAACGGCGATCAGATCGCTCCCGCGGGGCCCTCAGTCTTCTGTTTACTCGCTCGAGATGGACGACGAGGCGCAGGAGCAGGCTCATCGGGCAGGCGAGCAAGCCTGGAACCGTCTCTTCAAACGTACCGCCAAGTAATAGCGCTCAGGCACTCGACGTAGAGTCGCGAGCCACACAGAGGAGCCGAGAGCGTAAACAACGGTGGGCTAGCACGTACTGCCGTTCCTCGGCAAGCCATCAGAGCAGTGCTGGCAAATGGATGTCTTCACCCCCCCTCAAGCTCCTCAAAGGCGTCGTCCGGAACTTTGATCGACACCTCGTAGCCGAGCTCGGTGAGCTCCTCAAGGAGGATCGCCACGTGCTCGTAAGCGCAGTCTCGCGGCCCGCACACCGGGTCAACGTGCGCGTTCTCGTACTCGCGCACGGAGATCCGCGAATCGCGCCCTGGCGGCCCCAACACGAGATGCGTTGCGTGGGTGGCGACATCCTCATCGCCGACGAAGCTCGAGCACAGCTCGATCGCGAGGCCTCGATCGGGCAGTGCCGTGACTATCGTCAGCACGTGCGCTCCCGCCGAGACGCACACCGTCTCGCTGGCGATTTGCGCGCCGTCCAGCTTGACTACGAGTGGAATCGTGCGCCAGGCGCTCACCGGCCCGTACGGTAGCGAGCCGGTGAGATCCTCCTGGCGCGCGATCGCCTAGTCGCGTACCTCCGGCGTGAACGCCGCCAGATACTCGAACTCGCCGTTGATCTGCGGCATCTGCTCGGGATAGCGCGCCGCCCACGCCGCGCACTGCTCGAGCGAGAGCTTGCCGCGGCGCATTTCGACAACGCGCTGGTCCGGAGTCATTCGCCACAGCGCCTCCAGGCGTGCGCGGCGGGCCTCGAGCTTCTTCCAGGTTTGGTCGGTCAGGCGTGGCTGAGACATCTTTGCGTCCTTTCGCTTCGGCGGTTGATGGTTGGTGGTGCTCGTTACGCCGCCCCCACGCCGCCGTAGGCGGCGATAATTGGGCAAGTAACGAGCACCTCCAACCCCGCCCGGGAGTGCTCGGACGTCGCGCGGAACGAGCGAGCCCGCAGCGTGGGTTTGCGGGCGATCAGACGCCGATCAGCGCCAGCTCGTGCATGCGCCGGGCCGCAGGCGAGGCCGACAGCAAGTCGCCGTCAGGCTCGACGACTCCTGCCTCTTGCAGGTCTGCGAGGGCGCACGCGATCTCCTGCGCGCCGGTATCGCCAAGCTCAGCTTCCAGCTCACTGCGCGGCCACGAGGCTTCGTGGTCGTCGCGCAGGAGCTGCAGGACAAGCGCGCGTTGTGTGCGGCGGTCCGCCTGGCAGCGGACCTTGTTAGGTTCACGTGGCATGGGAAGGTCTGCCCTTTCCGTGTCAGGCGCCGGGCGGTTCCAGCCGCGCCGGCGCCACTTTTTGATGGGTCAGATCACCGTAATCAGCGGGCAGGGCAAGTCAAGGTTTCGGGGCAAAGTTGGCGCGAAAAGGTTCGCGCCTTGAGCTACGGCCAGCGTCCGAAAACCTTCACCCGGGACGTTCGGCCGCCCGCCGCGCCGTGATCTTGTTCCCCGTTTGTTCCCCGTGGACGATTTCGTGAGCGCAACAAGCGCACGAAAAAACGCCGGTTTGCAGGGTATTTCTAAGTCGGGGAGACAGGATTTGAACCTGCGACCGCCCGGCCCCCAGCCGGGTGCGCTACCAGACTGCGCCACTCCCCGTGGTCGATCGATTCTACGTCCAATCGGCCGAAGCCTCTCGTCCGACCCATATGGGAACATACGTTCGATGCCAAGACGATCCTCCCTCACCCGGAGATGCGGACGTTGCCTCCAATCAAAGGGTGTGAACGAGTTCTCCTGGCATCGAAAGGCGAAGGGCCAGCGCGACAACTACTGCCGGCCGTGTCGGGCCGCCTATAAACAAGAGCACTACGCTGCCCACCGCGAGCGCTACATCACCAACGCCTCGCGTCGAAAGCGCGCGCTGATCGCCGAGCGCACGGCCTATCTCATCGAGTTCTTCCGCGACCGACCGTGCATCGACTGCGGAGAGACCGATCCCCTGGTGCTCGAGTTCGACCGCACCGGGCAAAAGAGCTTCAGCATTTCCGTGGGTATCCGCGGTCACAAATGGCAGTCGGTGCTCGACGAGATCGAGCGGTGCGATGTGGTCTGCGCGAACTGCCATCGCCGGCGCACAGCACTTCGTGCAGGGTTTGTTCGTGCTGCCTTAACCCGAAATGAGGCCTGCGCCACTCCCCGTGGCCTACAAGCGGGCGACCGGACTTGAACCGGCTCTAAGAGCTTGGAAGGCTCCCGTGCAACCAAAAACACTTCGCCCGCACACTTCGCTAAATCCTACCGTCGACCCCGGGTAACGCCCTTATCTGGCGATCCTCGCGCTTGCGGGCCGACGCCCCTAAGCCGGCAACTCCCCAGCCGCCCGCCGCTCCTCCACCGGCACCTCCCCCCCGTCATCCACCAGCCCAGGCGGCGGCCAAGGCCCAAACCAATTGTCCCGAGCCCCATCGAGCGTCACAGTCGACCCGTTGAACGCGCCCCCCAGCGGCGACGCAAGCAGCCCCACAAGCCAAGCATGCTCCTGCGGCGTCCCAAGCCGCTGCAACGGCACCGACCGCGACATCCCGGCCCGCACGCTGGCGGGGTACTTGACCATGACCTCGGTGTCGAAGGTCCCCACGGCGATCGTGGCGACGGTCACGCCGGCCTCCGCCCACCGCTCTGCCAGCTCCCGAGTCAGCGCCTCGACGGTAGCCCGCGCAGCCCCCGAGTGAGCCATCCCGGGCATCCCATGATGCGGCGAGAGCGTGACGTTGACGATGCGCCCGCCCCGCGCGCCTGCGTTCTGCGCCTGCCGATGATCCGCGCCACCCGCCTCCGGCCCAAACGCCAGTTCGTAAGCAGCCTCGGCCATGTTCAACATCCCCCGCACGTTCAACCGCCACACGGCCCGCCACCCCTTCGAGGCGATCAGCTCGGCGGGGCTGAAGAACTGTCCCCCGGCGTTGTTGACGAGCAGATCGAGCCGCCCGCTCCGCGTCAGCAGAGACTCGACCATCGCCCGCGCCTCCCCCGCCTCGCGAATGTCGCCGACGACGGTATGCACCGGCTCGCACCCCTCCCCCACGGCCAGCGCGATCTCCTCGGCGGCCTCGGCAAGCACGTCCTCCCGCCGCCCCCCGATCGCGACCTGGGCCCCGCACCGCGCAAGCTCGAGCGCGGTGGCCTTTCCCAGCCCGGTCCCCCCACCGGTGACGAACGCGCTCTGCCCGTGCAGCATCCCCGCGCTGAACACCGCGGACATGCCCTCCTCGCCGACGCTCGCCACGCGGGGATCTTAGGCGCCGAGCAGATGCCCACGGCGCCAGCCCGCTGCCCTATTGCGGAACCCTGCTGGCCCAGCCCGGATCTCCGCTCCCCCGAGCCGTCCGCTGGCCCAACCGTCCACGGACAAGAGTTCCGTCACAACCCGCCTCTAGGGTATTTCTTGTGTCCCACAGGCCTCTGGCCATAGTCTCGGGGCTCACGATCGGCGACTACTTCCTGTGGAACTGGTCGCTGAACGGCAGCCATGACGTGCTGGCGCTGATGTCGGGGCTCTCGCTGCCGCCGCTGGCGGCTGCCTGCGTCTGGCTGATCGCGCTGACGGCGGCGCGCCTGCTTGGCCGCATGGCCCGCCGATCCCCGGCGCGGCGCGCCACACCGCCAACGGCAAGTACGCCGGCAACGGCAACGGTCTCGGCACAGCCGGCCCTGGTGACCGACACCCCCCAACCCGCCGCGTCCAGCGCGCCCCGGTCCCAACCCCAACCCGCCTCCACCCCCTCGCAACCCGCCATCGCCCCCGCCAAACCCCGCCGCCACCCCAGACAAGCCCGCTCGATCGCCCGCTCCCGCCGCGCCCTGCGCCGAGCAACGGCGCGAGCGGCCCGCGCAGCAGCAGCGGCCCGCGCACAAGCCCCGGCGACCCGGACACCCGCGACACGCCCGACCCCGACCATGGCAAGCTCCCCGACATCGTTCGCCGTCTCCCCGGCCCCGGCCCCGGCGGCCGCGACGCGCCAGCGGGCCTCCCGGCGCCGCGGCAACTCCGGCGACTCCCGCAAGCTCGCCGCCTGAGGCGGCGCCTCCCGCCTGAGGTTCGAGGTCGGTGAAGCGACATCGGTAAACGCATGAGCAAACTGATCCCGCGCACGAAACGCGCACGCCTGGCGACGGCGGGCGGGCTGGTCCTGGTCCTGGCGGGCATCGCGATCGGCGCCTACGTCTACGAGCACGACCGCACGGGCAGCATCTACCACCCGAAGGCGCGCTTCGTCCCGACCCCGGCGCCGACGGCGCCGACGAAGCCGGTGGACGACTTCACCTGGCCGCTCTACGGCTACACGAAGGAACACACCCGCTTCTTCCCGGCGCCCTCGACGCTGCACCCCCCGTTCAAGCGGGTATGGGTGAACAACGCCCGCACGCTGCTGGAGTTCCCGCCGGTGATCGCGGGCGAACGGATCTACCAGCTGGGCGACAACGGCGTGATCAGGGCGCTGAACAAGGCGACGGGCCACACGGTCTGGCACCGCAGCATCGGCCACCTCTCGGCCTCGACCCCGGCGGTGGTGGGCAAGCTCCTGTACGCGACGGTGCTCTCACGCCCGCGCGGCGGCAACGGCCGCGTCTGGGCACTGAACACGGAGGACGGCTCGATCGACTGGTACCGCAACCTGCCGAGCCCGAGCGAGTCCTCGCCGATGGTGGACGACGGCAAGGTGATCTTCGGCACGCAGAACGGCACGGTCTACGCGCTGAACGCGGTGACGGGGAACGTCGTCTGGAGCTACCACGCCTCGGGCGCGGTGAAGGCGAGCCCGACGCTGAGCAAAGGCGTGCTCTACTTCGGCGACTACTCGGGCCACGTGCAGGCGATCAGCGAGCGCACGGGCAGGCGCATCTGGCGCAGCGGCTCGGAAGGCGCGCTACTGGGCAGCGGCACGTTCTACTCGACCCCGGCGGCGGACTACGGGCGCATCTTCCTGGGCAACACCGACGGCCGCGTCTACGCCTACGACGCGCAGACGGGCAAGCTGGACTGGGCGGTGCAGACGGGCGCCTACGTCTATTCCTCCCCAGCGGTGACGAACGCCCCGGGCCTGGGCCCGACGATCTACATCGGCTCCTACGACGGCACCTTCCGCGCGCTGAACGCCCGTTCGGGCCGCGTGGCCTGGGAGTACAACGCCCACGGCAAGATCTCGGGCTCGCCGACGATCGTGGGCCGCACGGTCTACTTCGCGGACCTGGGCACGCACAAGACGTACGGCCTGGGGATCTCCACGGGAAGGCTCTCTTTTGAGTTGGACACGGGGTCTTTCGACCCCGTGATCTCTGATGGCCGCCTGATCTATTTGACGGGGCTTTCGGGGCTGTATGCCCTGGCCCCGCGGGCCGTGACACCGGCGTCTACTACGGCGCGCAAGAGCCCCCCGCGCCAAGCGCACGCGACAGCGAGAAAGTCGCATGCACACGCAGCACGCCGGCACGCGCGGCATCGAGCCGGGTCCACCCACCGGCGCCGCGCCCGACACAGCCGGCACCACTCCTAAGCGCGAACCAGCGCGTGTAGCGAACGCGCAGCAGCAGGCTCCCGGGCGCTTCGGCGCGCACGGCGAAGGAGTCGTGCCCGAGCGAGAGCAGCCGCCCGCGCCCGGAGAGCAGCGGCGTGGGGTCGCGCACGGCGTAGATCCGCCAGTGCGGAGTCGAGTGCACGAGCCGCAGGTACGGCAGGCCGGCCCGGACCAGCGCGCCCTCGCGCGCGCTGGAGGGGTCGAGCTGCACGTCGGGCAGCGCGACGTAGGCGATCGCCTCCTGGCGGAGCCAGCGCTCGTACTCGGAGGCGTTCAGCCGCGGAGACAGCAGCGGCGCGTCGTAGCGCTCGTCGAGCTGCTTCTCCCAGCCACGCGCCAGCGAGACGCGCGGCGCCAGCTCGGCGGCCTCCCAGTGGCTGCGCGTGAGCGGCACCTCCAGGCGCACGGGGCCAGACGTGTGCGCGGCTAGGTAACGCTCCACGGGTGCGTAGAAGGCGCCGTTCGTGGCGGGGCTGCCGGCGACGGCGAGCGTCTCGCGCACCGGCCCCCAGGCGGCCCAGACGGCCCATAGCACCAGCGCGAGCGCCGCGAGCAGCGCCGGGGCGCGGCGCGCCCGCGCCGCCCCGAGCGAGCAGATCAGCAGCGGCCCCGCGAGCAGCACCCCGTAGCGCTGGACGTTGCTGCCCATCGGCGTGCGCAGGAGCAGGAAGGCGAGGCAGGCGAGCAGGTACACCCCGGCGCCGAGCCTCAGCCGTCGCGCATCGCGCGGCAGCGCCAGCGCGAAGGCGGCGACGACGGCGACGGTGACGCCGAAGGAGAGGATCGGGAACGGCTCGAACCCGCCCTCGCCGAACAGCGCGGAGAGCGCGAGCGCGACGAGGGCGGCGGGCGCGCCGAGCACGAGCAGCGCCCGCGGCGAGCGCTTCGACAGGGACTCGGTGAGGGCAGCGAGCGCGAGCAGCACCCCGGCGACGGGGCTGGCGGCGGCGCTGCACGCCGCGAGCACCCCGGCGCCCAGCAGGCGCACCGGCCCCGCGGCGCCCCCGGCGCGGCCTCCGGCATACGCGAGCACGGCGGCGAGCGCGAAGGCGACGCCCAGCGCGAAGGTGAGCCGCCCGATCCAGACGTCGCCGACGGCGGCGAGCGCGAAGGCGACGGAGGCCCAGCGCCCGGCCGCGCCGTAGCGCGGGACGACGAGCCGTTCGAAGCAGGCCACCGAGACGAGCGCCGCGCCCCCGGCGAGCAGGCGCAGCCCGAGCAGCCACGCCAGCGGCGGGAACAGCAGGCTGTAGCCGGGCAGCTCGTGGCCGCCGTACCAGTGCTCGTCATAGAGCGCGAAGCCGGCGTGCTTGAACAGGTCCAGGCGATACGCGGCGGCGGCGAGATCGGGGGTCCGCGGCGCGATGATCAGCCAGGTGACAAGCGCCGCGAGCGCGCAGAGCAGGCCCAGCGGCGCCGTGCGCGGGCGCGTCGTGAGAAGATCGACCGGGGTCCGGTGTGCTACCCCACCGGACCCCGGCCGGCCCGCCTCTGCACCAGCGGACCTGTGCCTGTTAGAACCGCTGAGCGGGTCCGAAGTAGCTGTGGAGCCATCGGCCACGCCAAGATAATGACGCCGATGACCCGTACGAAACGCACTCCTCGCCGGCTGCTGCCGGCCGCGCTGGCGGCGGCGCTGCTCGCGGTCGGCCTCGCGAGCGGCTGCGGCACGGGCCGGCCGGCACCGATTACCTCGGGGGAACTGGCGGAAGCCGAGACGTTCCCGTACTTCCGCCTCTACTGGGTCGGGCGCGCCTTCATGGGCTACCCGCTGGCGGCGGCGGACGGCCAGAAGGGCTACCTCCCCTCTCAAGGGGACAGCGTCTACTACGGCGACTGCGTGCACCGGAAGGGGATCCTGGGCGGCGGCAGCTGCATCCTGCCCCTGCAGGTGACCTCGGTGATCTACCGGCTGCACTCGAACTCGGCCCTGGGCAGGCAGCGCAACATCCTGGTGCGCGGCGTCCCGGCGACGGTCTACGACGACGGCCGCTCGATCGAGCTCTACACCGGCCGCGTGGCGGTGGACCTGTTCTCGGACACGTTCGCCCACGCCTACCGCGCGACGCAGCTGCTGCTGCCGCTGAACGCGCCGGGGACCACGGGCAGCGAGCTGCCGCCGCCGGTCTACTGCCCGGGCCTGTCCGGCCCGCAGGGCCCGGCGCTGAAACAGGCGATGGAAAGCCTGCCGGGCCACGCCTGCCAGAAGGCGAGCGCGGCGCTGCAGGCGGCGGCGGACCTGCAGGGCTAACCGGTCGCCGGCGGCGCGAGCGGCTTGCCGATCTCGCGGCGCAGGCTGAGGAAGGCGAGCGAGCCGATCACGGCGGGGATCCACAGCGAGATGGCGCGGTAGATCACGACGGCGACGACGACGTGCGAGGCGGGCCGCACGCCGAACAGCAGCAGCATCCCGACGAGGCTGCCTTCGACGGCGAGCATCCCCGCCGGGATGGGAATCGAGTTGGCGAGCATGCCGACGAGGTAGGCCATCGCGACGACCCAGAAGGAAGGCGCTTCGCCGAAGGCGCCGAGGCAGGCGTACAGCGCGATGTTGTCGAGCAGCCAGTAGGCGACGGCGCCGAGCAGCCGCCACTCGCGCGCCCGGATCAGCGCCAGCGCGTCGGCGACGCCGTCGCCGATCGCCTTCAGCGCCACGACGCGGCGCCCGCCCTGCGTCCGGCGCGAAGCGGACTTGCGCGCCCAGCCGGCGAGCGCGATCGTGGCGGCGATCAGGCCCGCGGCGACGACGGCGGGCAGCAGCGTCAGCACGGCCCGCTGCGAGCCGGGCAGCAGCCCAAGCCACATCGGCACGCCGATCAGCACGACAGCGCCGACGTTGACGGCGCTGGTCAGCACGAAGATCAGCACCGAGCGCCGCGCGATCCGGTCGACGGAGACGCCCTTGCTGCGCAGCACCCAGGCCCCCAGCGCGATCCCGGCGAGCCCGCTGACGGAGACGACGGAGTTGACGGCCAGCTCCGACAGCGACAGCCGCGAGGTCAGCCGCCGGTCGAGCATCCCGAAGACGAGCCCGAACAGCACGGCATAGCCGGCGCAGGAGAGCAGCTCGAGCGCGACGGCGGCGCCGATCAGCGAAGGATCGGCGTGGGAGAGCTTGTCGAGCGCGGAGCGCAGGTCGGGGACCGCGAGCAGCAGCGCGGCCTCGATCCCGAAGAAGACCGCGAGGCTGATGATGCTGGTGCGCAGCGTGCGCGACTGCGCCCGCATCACGGCGCCGCCCTCGGGCAGCGTCTCCGCGGTGCCCTCCGCCTCTGTCTCCCGGCGATCCCTCACACCCATCACGGTAGCCTCATGGTCAGGCGAGATGCCCCAGCAAGCGCGCATACTGGTCGTCGACGACGAGCCCGCGGTACAGAGCGCCCTGTCCCGCGCGCTGTCGCTGGAGCGCTACGACGTGGCACAGGCGATCGACGGCCGCCAAGCCTTGGAGCGGCTGGCGGACACGGCGTATGACGCGGTGATCCTCGACGTGGCGATGCCGCACGTCGACGGCCTCGAGGTCTGCCGGCGGCTGCGCGGCGGCGGCGACCGCACGCCGGTGCTGATGCTGACGGCGCGCGAGCAGGTGGACGACCGCGTCGCGGGCCTGGACGCGGGCGCCGACGACTACCTGGTGAAGCCGTTCGCGCTGCGCGAGCTGCTGGCGCGCCTGCGCGCGCTGCTGCGGCGCGCGGGCGAGGAGGAGCAGGACGGCACCCTGGCCTACGAGGACCTGCGCCTGGACCGCGCGGCGCACGAGGCGTGGCGCGGCGAGCGCGAGCTGGAGCTGACGCGCACGGAGTTCCTGCTGCTGGAGATGTTCATGCGCCACCCGCGCCAGGTGCTGACGCGCTCGGCGATCTTCGAGCACGTGTGGGGCTATGACTTCGGCGCGACCTCGAACTCGCTGGGCGTCTACATGGGCTACCTGCGCCGCAAGACGGAGGTCGGCGATGAGCCGCGCCTCTTGCACACGGTGCGCGGCGTGGGCTACGTGCTGAGGAGCGCGCCGTGACGTTCCGCCGGCGGATCGCGCTGGCGGCGGCGGCCGCGGTGGCCGTGGCGGTGGTGCTGGCCTCGCTGCTGGTCTACCTGCTGACCTCCAACCAGCTGCACAGCCAGGTGGACAAGCAGCTGAACAACCGCGCCCGCACGGCGGGGCGCCTGCAGCGCTACCTGCGGCCCGGCGACGAGGGCACGCCGGCGGCGAAGCGCGACAGCGAACGGCTGGGCCTTGACCTGAACGGCCTCTCCGACAAGGACTCCGGCGAAGCGGGTTCGAGCGGCGGCGAAGGCGAAGGCCAGAGCCTGCCGCGCTACGGTCCCGCGGCGCGCAATCTGTTCGGCAAGCTGCCACCGGGGCCCGACCAGGTCCGCGGCTACCAGCAGGTGGTCAACAGCGCGGGCACGATCGTGGTGCGCTCGGCGCGCAACGTCTCCCTGCCGGTGGATGCCGCGACGCTGGAGCTGGCACGCCACGGCGGCGAACCGGTGTTCCGCACGGCGCGCGTGAACGGCGTGCACCTGCGCGTGCTGGCCGAGCCCTTCGGCGAGGGCCGCGCGATCGAGCTGGCGCAGCCGCTGACGGAAACCGACAGCCTGCTGAGCAGGCTGCGCCTGATCCTGGCGCTGCTGGACCTGGCGGGGATCGCGATCGCCGCGGTACTGGGACGGATCGTGGCGGGCGCGGCGATCCTGCCGCTGAAGCGCCTGACGCAGGCGGCCGAGCACGTCGCCCTGACGCAGGACCTGAGCGGGCGGATCAAATCGGTGGGCCACGACGAGATCGGGCGGCTGGCGCGCAGCTTCAACGCGATGCTCGACGCCCTGGAGAGCTCGATGAACGCGCTGGACGCGTCGGTCCACGCCCAGCGCCAGCTCGTGGCGGACGCCTCGCACGAGCTCCGCACCCCGGTGACGAGCCTGCGCACGAACATCGAGATCCTGCAGCAGGCGGAGGACATGGACGTCGCGGAGCGCCGCCGCCTGCTGAGCGAAGTGGTCGAGCAGATCGAGGAGCTGACGCTGCTGATGAACGACCTGATCGAACTCGCCCGCGGCGAAGAGCCCCACGCCGCGGCGGAGGAGCTGCGCCTGGACCTGCTGGTCGAGGAGGCGGTCGAGCGCGCCCGCCGCCACGCGCCGGAGACGCCGTTCCAGACCGAGCTCGCGCCGACGATCGTGCCGGGCGTGCCGGCGCGCCTGGAGCGCGCGATCTCGAACCTGCTGGACAACGCGGTGAAGTACAGCCCCCCGGGGATGCCGGTGGAGGTGGCGCTCGCGGGCGAGCAGCTGACGGTGCGCGACCACGGACCGGGGATCTCGGCGGCGGACCTGCCGCACGTGTTCGACCGCTTCTACCGCGGCGCGGAGGCACGCGGGCGCTCGGGCTCGGGGCTCGGCCTGGCGATCGTGCGGCAGGTGGCCGACCAGCAGGGCGGGCACGTCTCCGCGGAGCCGGCCCCGGGCGGCGGCACGCTGATGCGCCTGCGCCTCGCGCGCGCCGAGTCGGTGGCGCCGGAGCCCGCGCGCACCTTGGCCTGATGCGCGCGGTGCACCCGCGCCTGCTCGCGGAAGCGCGCGGGCGGCACGCCGAAGCGCCGGCGGAAGGCGCTGGCGAAGTGCGGCGCCTGGCGATAGCCCACGAGCCGCGCGACGTCGCGCACGGGGATCGCGGGCTGCTCCGAGAGCAGCTGCGCCGCGACGGACATCCGCCGCGCGCGCAGATCGTCGCGGAAGCCGGCCTGGCCGAACTGCGCGTAGGCGCGCTGTAGCTGCCGCGGCGAGCTGGAGACCGCGAGCGCGACGGCGTCGAGCGTCAGCGGCTGGCGGTAGTGGCGTTGGACGACGACCCGCGCCAGCAGGTACAGCCGGCGTCGATCGGCGAGCGTCGTCGGGCGCATGCCCCCTGCTCCGACGGCGGGCGCCCGGCGGGACGCCCGGCCGGTCAGCCGCCGTAGCGCCGCGCCATCCGCTCGGCGGACTCCCCGTAGGAGCCGCCGAACAGCGCGGCGTGCGCGAGCAGCGGCAAGAGCTGGTACAGCCCCACCCGCTCGCGCCACCCCTCGGCCAGCGGGGCGACCTCCTGGTAGGCGGCGATCGTGCGGGCGGCGTCGCCGAACAGCGCCAGCATCGCGAGGTCGACCTCGCGATGGCCGCCGTAGGCGGCGGGGTCGATCAGCCATGGGCGGCCGTCGGCGCCCGCGTGCACGTTGCCGGACCACAGGTCGCCGTGCAGGCGCGCGGGCGGCTCGGGCGGGCCGCACACCTCCTCCAGCCCTTCGCTCAGGCGCTCGACGGCGCGCCATCCGGCGGCGGAGAGCGCGCCGCGCTCGTGCGCGAGCCGCGCCAGCGGCCGCAGCCGCCGCGCGCCGTAGAACTCGGGCCAGGTCTCGCACGGGGCGTTCGGCAGGCGCAGCGAGCCGAGCCACGCCTCCTCGCCCTCCTCGGCGAAGCGCCCGAAGCGCGGCGCCCCGGCGGCGTGCAGCTTCGCGAGCCCGCGCCCCAGCTCCTCCTGGCCGCCGCCGCCGAGCGAGCCGGGCTCGACCCATTCGAGCGCGAGGTAGCCCTCGGCGACGTCGAGCACGCCCGGCACGGGCAGTGCCTGCGGCTCGGCGAGCCAGCGCAGGCCGGCGGCCTCTGCGGCGTACTCGCCGGGCGCCGCGTCGGCGCGCGTCTTCACAAACGCCTCGCCCCCATCGGCGAGGCGTACGCGGAAGGCTTCGTTGATGTTGCCTCCGCCGACGGGCCGCGCGTCGCGGGCGCCGGGCGGCAGCGTCACGACAGCTCGCCGGCCTCGATCCGCGCGAGCAGACCGCGGCAGGAGGCGTCGACCATGTCGAGCACCCGCTCGAAGCCGTCACCGGCGCCGTAGTAGGGGTCCGGCACGTCGAGGTCGGCGGCCCGCTCGGCGCCGGGTTCGAACTCGCGCAGCAGGCGCACCTTCGCGCGCTGCTCCTCGCCGGCTGCAAGCGCGCGCAGGTCGGCGAGGTTGGAGGAGTCCATCGCGAGGATCAGGTCGAACTCCTCGAAGTCCTCGGCGCGGACGCGGCGGGCGGCGCCGTCCAGCGGAATCCCGCGCCGCGCGGCCGCGGCGGTGGCGCGCTCGTCGGGGGCGCTGCCCACATGCCAGCTACCGGTCCCGGCGGAGTCCAGCGCGACGCGCCCCTCGGCGCCGGCTCCGCGCACGAGCGCCCGCATCGTGCCCTCGGCGGTGGGCGAGCGGCAGATGTTGCCGAGACAGACGAACAGGAGCCGCACGGGCTCGCCCTGCGCGCTGGCCACGTCAGTCCTCGTCGCCGAGCTCGAGCACGGCGAGGAACGCCTCCTGGGGCACCTCGACGCGGCCGACCTGCTTCATCCGCTTCTTGCCCTCCTTCTGTTTGGCGAGGAGCTTTTTCTTGCGGGTGATGTCACCGCCGTAGCAGCCGGAGATCACGTCCTTGCGGAAGGCTTTCACGGTCTCGCGGGCGATCACGTGCGAGCCGATCGCGGCCTGGATCGGCACGTCGTACTGCTGGCGCGGGATGCGCTTGCGCAGCTTCTCGGTGAGCGTGCGCCCGATCTCATACGCCTTGTCGCGGTGCACGACCATCGACAGCGCGTCGACGGTGTCGCCGGCGAGCAGCACGTCGAGCTTGACGAGGTCGGAGGGCTTCATCCCGCTGAGCTCGTAGTCCAGCGAGGCGTAGCCGCGCGTGCGCGACTTCAGCTGGTCGAAGAAGTCGAGCACGATTTCGGCGAGCGGCAGGTCGTAGTTGAGCTGCACGCGCTCCGGGGACAGGTAGGTCATCCCGGCGTGCTCGCCGCGGCGTTCCTGGCACAGCTCCATCACGGCGCCGACGTACTCGCGCGGGGCGATGATCGAGGCCTTGATGAACGGCTCGCGGATCTCCTCGATCGTGCCGGGATCGGGCATGTCGGAGGGGTTGTGGACCTCCAGCTCCTCGCCGTTGGTGAGCGTGACGTCGAACTCGACGGAAGGCATCGTGGCGAGCAGCTCGAGGTCGTACTCGCGCTCCAGCCGCTCGCGCACGATGTCCATGTGCAGCAGGCCGAGGAAGCCGCAGCGGAAGCCGAAGCCGAGCGCGTCGGAGGTCTCGGGCTCCCAGGAGAGCGCGGCGTCGTTGAGCGTCAGCTTCTCCAGCGCGTCGCGCAGGTCGGGATAGTCGTCGGAGTCGATCGGGAACAGGCCGCAGAAGACCATTGGCTTGACGTCGCGATAGCCGGGCAGCGGCTCGCTCGCGGGCGTGACGCCGCCGGCGGAGCCGCGGGCGCTGACGGTGAGCGTGTCTCCGACGCGCAACTGCGTGACGTCCTTCAGGCCGGTGATCAGGTAGCCGACCTCGCCGGCGGCGAGCTGGTCGGTGGGCATCATCTGCGGCGAGAACACGCCGATGTCGTCGATGTCGGCCTCGGTGCCGGCGGCCATGGCGCGGATCGCGGCGCCCTTTTTGAAGGTCCCGTCGACGACGCGGATGTAGGCGATGACGCCGCGGTACTGGTCGAACTCCGAATCGAAGATCAGCGCCCGGGGCGGGCCGTCGGGGTCGCCCGAAGGCGAGGGCACGCGCGCGATCAGCTCCTCCAGCACGTCGGCGACGCCCTCGCCGGTCTTGCCGCTGATCTTCAGGATCGACCCGGGGTCCTCACCGATCAGCTCGCTGACTTCGCCGGCGACCCGCTCGGGTTCGGCGCCGGGCAGGTCGATCTTGTTCAGGCAGGGGATCAGCTCAAGCCCGGACTCGACGGCGAGGTAGGTGTTCGCGACGGTCTGCGCCTCGACCCCCTGCGCGGCGTCGACGACCAGCAGCGCCCCCTCGCAGGCCTCCAGCGAGCGCGAGACCTCGTAGGTGAAGTCGACGTGGCCGGGCGTGTCGATCAGATGCAGCTGGTAGGTCTCGCCGTCGCGCGCGGTGTAGAAGACGCGCACGGCCTGGGCCTTGATCGTGATCCCGCGCTCGCGCTCGAGGTCCATCGAGTCGAGCAGCTGCGCGCGCATCTCGCGCGCCTCGACGGTGTGCGTCAGCTCGAGGATGCGGTCGGCGAGCGTCGACTTGCCGTGGTCGATGTGGGCGATGATCGAGAAGTTGCGGATCTGCGACTGGTCCATGGGCGCGATACAGCGTAGAAGGCGCGCCCGCGGCCCGCAGGGGCCGCGCAGGCGCGTGTCGGGGTGCCGGTGGCGACCCGCGCTAGCCTTTGGGCACCGGCGGATCGCCCACTCGACGCGGACTTCGGTCCAACCGCGGCAACGCGCCTGCCTTCGGGCCGGCGGCCTGTCCAGGTGTCGGGAGTGTCACGCCGCCCAGGCCACGACACTAAGTCCTGGGACGTATGAAGTTAGTGGCGATTCAAGCTCGGGTTACGGGGCGGGCCCACTGGGCCCGCCCCGTAACGTTCCCGCCCCTAGCGGAAGTGGGGATAGGTCCAGATCGGCAGTACCTGGCGCGTCTCGCCGACGACGCTGTCGCCGTCGGTCAGGCTCAGCTGCAGGACGACGTGCGGCCGGTAGTGCGGGTGCCTGCGCAGGTAGAAGCGCACCGCGTGGCGCAGCGAGGCGGGGATGCGCAGCGAGAGGACGCCGAGCTTGCCGTTGCCGACCAGCTTGCTGTCGGCGCCGAGCAGCATCGTCGCGTGGCCGGGGAGCGTGACGCTGGCGATCGCGGAGAGCCGGCAGGGGCCGTCGTCGCAGCGCACGCGGGCACGCAGCGAGCGCGCGTTGATCAGCGCCTGCGGCGCTTTGTTCAGCAGCCGGGCGTCCTGCTTGCGCGCCCGGGGCCCGGGCGCGGTTGCGGCCGCCGCGGTGGGCGAGCCCCCGCCGGACGCCGGCTGTGAGGAACCGGAGGGGCTTTCGTGTTCGCTCGCTTCGCTTTCCGGTTCTTCGTGTTCGACTTTCGGCGCCGGTTCTTCTTCGTGTTCTTCCGGTTCTGCTTTTTCTTCCGGTTCTTCTTCGGGTTCGGCGTAGCTGATCGTCACGGAGCCGTCGCCCGCCGGCCCTTCAAGCGCACCGCCGCCTTTGCCCCCGGCGCCGTCTTCGGCAAGGACGCCCGAGGCGCCCGCCGCGAGGAAGCCCGAGGCGCCGCCTCCGCCGCCGCCGGTGGAGCTGATCGCGCCGCCTCCGCCGCCGCCGTAGTAGCCGCCACCGCCGCCGCCCCCGGCACGTGCGCCTGTGGCACCTCGTCCACCCGCACCCTCGATCGCGGTGCTCGTCGTCGGGCCTTCGCCCGCTTCCGCGGCATTGCCGGCAGTGCCGGGTTCGCTGCCGCCGGCCCCGCCGCCGCCAAGGGCGCCTCCTCCGTCCTGCCCGGTCATGCCGCCCGCACCACCGGCGGAGAGCGCCGCGGCGCCGCCACCGCCACCGCCTACCGCCAGCAGCAGCGAGCCGTGTGCGAACACGAACGACCCGCCCCCTCCGCCGGCGCCGTAGTCACCGGAGCCTTTGCCACCGTCGGCACCGCCGCCAAAGCCGCCTTCACCGCCGCTGCTCGCGCCGGCGACGTTTTCCCCCGCCCCGCCGACGACGATCGCGAGTTCGTCGCCTTCGCTGACCGCATAGGTCGCAGTGACCTTGCCGCCCGCGCCGCCGAGGTCTTCGATACCGGCGCCCGTCTCGCCGCCACCGCCCGCCGCCGCAACGACGAACGTCGCTTCGGTGACGCCTTCGGGCACTTCCCAGGACTGCGCTTCTTCGACCATCGAGAACGTCAGCGTGCAGGTGCCGGATTCGCATTTCGGGGTCGGCAGGGGTTCCGCGGCGCTCGCGCTCGCAGGTGCTGTCAGCGCGGCGACCGCCAGGGCAGCAAGCGCGCCGCGCTTGGCCAAGCTCGTCCGTCGTTTGCACCTGATGCGCCGCACGTGGGGCCCCTCCCGGTGGGTAGAAATTCGCACGATCCTCAGCAGACCGCGGGTCTGCATCGGCAGCGGCCATCGGGCGCTTGAGAGTTGGACGCGAGCCGTTTTCGGCTCAGGCGCGGCCGAACTGCCGCGCGATCAGCTGGTGCACCTGGTGCGCCTCCGGCACGCGCATCGCGAGCACGGCGCGTACGTACACGAACGTCCCCGCGAGCCCGGCGGCGCCGACGCTGAGGATCTGCCCGATCAGCGAGGTCCCGAGCAGGTCGTCGAGCAGCCGCCAGACGACCCAGGAGACGGCGCCGAGCAGCACGGAGGCGACGAGGATCCGCGCGGTGATCATCGTGGTCTGGGCGATTTCGAGGCTGCCGTTGAAGCCGATCCGCAGGCGGTGTGCCTGCAGGTAGGTCATCACGGCGTTCGCGACGACGGTGCCGATGATCAGCCCGGCGATCCCGAACGGCTTGTAGAGGCCGATCGAGACGATCACGTCGATCACGATGTTCATCGCGGCCAGACGCGTCGGTATCCAGGGGCGCTGCACGGCGAAGAACGTGCGCGTCAGCAGCAGGTTCAGCCCGCCGAAGGGCAGGCTGAAGGCGAACCAGAACAGCGCCACGGCGACGATGTGGGTCGAGTGGGCGCCAAACTCGCCACGCTGGAACAGTAGCCGCACGATCGGGCTCGGCAGCGCGATCATGAACGCCGCGGAGGGGATCAGCAGCAGGTTGATCTGGCGCATCCCCACGCCGACGGCGCGGCGCATCGAGCCGACGTCCCGGTTCGCCGCCATGCGGCTGAGCGTCGGGAACAGGACTGTGGCGACCGCGACGCTGAACAGGCCCTGCGGGAGCATGTAGACGCGGAAGGCGTTGTCGATCGCGCGCGGCGCTTCCTTGGAGACGAGCGTCCCGAACACCGAGTTGATCAGCTGGTCGAGGTTGACGATCCCGAGCCCGATCGTGACGGGAAGCATCAGCATGAACACCTGCCTGACGCGCGGGTCGTGCCAGTCGATGTGGAATTGCAGGCGGAAGTCGATGCGGCCGAGCGCCGCGCCGGCGAGCAGCAGCTGCACGAACGTCGCGACCAGCACCGCGATCGCATAGGCGTGGAGCTGGTTGCCGTTTTCGAAGCCGCCGCGATAGTGGGGGCGCAGCACGACGAGCAGGACCAGGATCACGACGTTCCAGACCGCGGGCGAGATCGCGGGGATCGTGAAGTGGTCGTATGACTGGAGGATCGCGACGAGGATCCCCGTCAGCCCCAGGATCAGCACGACGGGGAACAGGATCTGCGAGAGGCCGGCGAGCAGCGAGTTCAGCTCCGAGTGGAAGCTGTTGCCGACGAACAGCGGCATGATCGCCCCGGCGGCGACGATGAAGATCGCGGTGATGGCCCCGAGGACGATCAGCATGATCCAGAACAGGGTCGAGGCCAGGCGGAAAGCCTCTTTCTTGCGGCCGCGCTGGAGCAGTTCGGTGAAGACGGGCACGAACGCCGCGGACAGGGCGGCGTTCGCGAACAGGTTCGCGAACAGGTTCGGGACCTGGAAGGCGAGCGTGAACGCCGAGGCGGGGCCGCCGGTGCCGAAGAAGCTCGCGGCGACGATTTCGCGCAGCAGCCCGACGACGCGCGAGATCCCGGTGGCGATCGAGAAGATCGCGGTGTTGCGAGCGACCCCTCGTCCGGCGGGCGGAGCCGGCAGCGCGGGCTCCTCCTCCGCGGGCGGCAGCTCCGACATCAGGGCCGATGACTCCTCGCCCGTCGTCAGTGGCTCATCTGCCTCCGCGGGCGGCCCTTCCGCGTGGCGCGGCCGATCCCCGCCAGCTTCTCCAGACTCGGACAAGGCCGCTATAGTACGGCTCTCCGCGGCGCGCCCTGACAGTTGTATCCCGGGCTCGCGCGGCACTTTTTCATGGCGAACATCCACTCCCAGAAGAAGCGCATCCTGCGCTCGGAGCGCGAGCGCATCGAGAACCGCCAGTACACCTCGGCGATCAAGACGCACTTCCGCAAGCTGGAGTCGCTGGTCGCGGACGGCGACGACGCGGCCGCCGACACGACGCATCGCGAGCTGGTCTCGACGATCGACAAGGCGGTCAAGCGCGGCGCGTTGCACCGCAACAACGGCGCACACAAGAAGTCCCGGGCAGCCCGCCTCAGGGCCGGCTCCTCCTCCAAGTAAACGCGCTCGTTCAGGCGGCGATCCGGCCGATCGCGCGCAGCGCGACGGTGTCCTCGTCGAGCGCCGCGAACGGATCGCGCTCGGAGGCGACAAGCGCGCCCCCGCGCGAGTCGAGCTCGAGGTCGGCGAGCACGCCGAGCGCGGCGCGCAGCCGCGCGGGGTCGCTGCGCGAGACGTCGGCGACGAAGCGGCTCGCGGCGCGAGCGGGCATCCGCAGGCCACGCTTGACGTTCGCCTCGGACTCTCCAGCTTGAAGTCTGGCGGCGACGGCGACGGCCTCGCGCAGCCGCGAGGCCATCAGGTAGATCAGCCCCGACAGGCGCTCGCCCTGCTGGCGCAGGCGCACGTAGGAGAGCAGCGCTTCGGGCTCGTCGGCGCCGACGAGCGCGTCGGCGAGCGCAAAGGCGCGGTGCTCGGCCGAGTGCGCGGCGCGCTGCTCGATTTCCTCGGCGGTGACGCTCCTGGTGACGGCGGACTCGTCGGCCTCCCCCCCGCCGGCGGCCTCTCCTTCGAGCGCGAGCTTCTCCAGCTCGCGCAGCAGGCGCTGCTGGCGCTCGCCGACCTGCGCGACCAGCGCCTTCGCGGCGGCGGCGTCGAGCGAGACGCCGAGCCGCGGCGCCTGCTCGCGCACCCACTTCGGCAGCTCCCAGGGCTTGACGGTCATCTGCGCGACGACCTGCCCCCCGGCCCGCTTGACGGCCTCGTGCAGCGCGGCGGGAGCCTTCGCCCGGGCCTCCTCGCGGGCGAACAGCGCGAGTGTCGTTTCGGGCGGCATCTGCGCGAGCAGCGGCGCGAGCTGCTGCTCGACGTCGGCCTGGCGCCAGCGCTCGGCTCCCTCGGCGACGATCACGCGCCTGCCGACGGCGAGCGTCATCGCCGACAGCGCAGCGGCGACCCCGGCGGGCGAGGCCTGATCGCCTTCGAGCAGCTCGACGGCGGTTTCGGCGCCGGGCGCTTCCGCCAGCGCCCGCAGCCCGGCCCGCCGCTCGGCGACGGCGCCATGGTCGTCGCCGTGAATCAGGTAGGCGGGCTTCAGCTCGGCCATCAGCGCACGACGAGGTTCACGAGCTTGCCGGGGACGACGATCTCCTTGACGATCTCCTTGCCGTCGAGGTGCGCCTGCACGTTCGGCGCGAGCTTGCAGAGCTCCTTCAGCTCGTCGGGGCCGGCGCCGGCGGCGGCCTGGACGCGGTCGCGCAGCTTGCCGTTGACCTGGCAGACCAGCTCGTAGGCATCCGTCTCGAGCAGCTCCTCCTCGGCGTGGGGCCAGTCGGC
The DNA here is from genome assembly GCA_035508515.1 of Solirubrobacteraceae bacterium. Classification (GTDB taxonomy): domain Bacteria; phylum Actinomycetota; class Thermoleophilia; order Solirubrobacterales; family Solirubrobacteraceae; genus Palsa-744. The sequence goes on from DATJMW010000020.1 coordinate 30,926, forward strand.
CTCCCACACGCGCGCGCCGGTGAGCCGCTCGTAGATGTCGGCGCAGACGTGCGGCGCGAAGGGGAACAGCAGCGAGGCGGCGCTGGCAAGCGCGAACCGCATCGTCTCGTCTTCGACGGCGTCGCGCAGCCGCGAGCAGTCGTTCAGCAGCTCCATCACCGCGGCGATCGCGGTGTTGAAGGCGAAGCGGCGCAGGTCGCCGCCGACCTTGTCGATCGCCCAGTGGGTCTTGCGCAGCAGCGCGAGGTCCTCGCCCTCCATCGCGGGCGAGACGTCGAACTGCTCGCCGGCGGCGCCGGTGCGCTCGGCGGTCTCGGCGGCGAGCCGCCACAGGCGCGAGAGGAAGCGGTGCACGCCCTCGACGCCGGCGTCGGACCAGTCGGCGTCCTGGTCGGGAGGGCCGACGAACAGGATGTAGCAGCGGGCGGTGTCGGCGCCGACGCGCTCGACGATCGAGGCGGGCGAGACGACGTTGCCGCGCGACTTCGACATCTTGGCCCCGTCCTTCGTGACCATCCCCTGCGTGAACAGCGCCGCGAAAGGCTCCTGGAAGTCGAGGTGGCCAAGGTCCGCGAGCGCCTTGCAGAAGAAGCGCGCGTACATCAGGTGCAGGATCGCGTGCTCGACGCCGCCGATGTACTGGTCGACGGGCATCCACTCGCGCAGCGCCTCCGGGTCCCAGGCGGCGCTGTCGTTGTGCGGGTCGCAGTAGCGCAGGAAGTACCAGGAGGAGTCGACGAACGTGTCCATCGTGTCGGTCTCGCGGCGCGCCTGGCCGCCGCACTCCGGGCACGTGGTGTTGACCCACTGCTCCGCGGCGGCGAGCGGCGAGCGGCCCTTCGGCGTGTAGTCCTCGATATCGGGCAGTTCGACGGGCAGCTGCTCATCGGGGACGGGCACGGTCCCGCAGCGCTCGCAGTTGACGATCGGGATCGGCGCGCCCCAGTAACGCTGGCGCGAGATCAGCCAGTCGCGCAGCTTGTAGTTCACGGAAGCGTGCCCTTTGCCCTCGGTGTCCAGCCATGCGACGATCTCACCGAGCGCATCGCGGTTCGCCATCCCGTCGAACTCCTGGCCGCAGTTGACGAGCACGCCGTCGCCGGTGTAGGGCAGCTCGCCGGCGTCGGCGGCGTCGCTTCCGCCCGCGGGCTCGATCACGCGGCGGATCGGCAGCCCGAAGGCCGTCGCGAATGCGTGGTCGCGTTCGTCGTGCGCGGGCACCGCCATGATCGCGCCGGTGCCGTACTCCATCAGCACGTAGTCGGCGACGAACATCGGGATCTGCTCGCCGTTGACGGGGTTCGTGACGGTGCGCCCGAGCGCGACGCCGGTCTTCGGCTTCTCGGCGTTGCCGCGCTCCTCGTTGGTCTCGTTGAGCGCGGTGTTCACGTACTCCTGGACTTCGTGCTCGTGCTCGGTCCCCTCGACCAGCCGCAGCACGTCGGGGTGCTCGGGGGCCATCACGAAGAAGGTCGCGCCGAACAGCGTGTCGGGACGCGTGGTGAAGACGGGGTAGTCGATCCCGAGCTCATCGCAGCGGAACGTGACCTCCGCCCCCTCGGAGCGACCGATCCAGTTGCGCTGCATGGTCTTCACGTTCGCGGGCCAGTCGATCTCGTCGAGGTCGTTCAGCAGCCGCTCGGCGAAGTCGGTGATGCGCAGGAACCACTGCTCCAGCTGGCGCACCTCGACCAGGTGCCCGCAGCGCTCGCAGCGGCCGTCGGCGTCGACCTGCTCGTTCGCGAGCACGGTCTGGTCGTGGGGGCACCACTTCACAGCGGCCTCCTTGCGATAGGCAAGGCCGGCGCGGAACAGCTGCAGGAAGATCCACTGCGTCCAGCGGTAGTAGCTGGGTTCGTGCGTGGCAAGCTCGCGCGACCAGTCGATCGAGATGCCCCAGGAGCGGAACTGGCGCTGGAAGGAGGCGATCGAGGCGGCGGTCGAGTCGCGCGGGTGCTCGCCGGTTTTGATCGCGTGGTTCTCGGCGGGCAGCCCGAAGGCGTCGTAGCCCATCGGGTGCAGCACGCGCCGCCCCAGGCGGCGGTTGAAGTGGGCGATCGCGTCGCCGAGCGCGTAGCACTTCAGATGGCCGATGTGGGGCTCGCCGCTTGGGTAGGGCAACATCTCCAGTACGTAGGCATTGCCGTCGCTGCCACGGGCGTCGTGCTCGTTGGAGACCTCCCAGGTGCGCTCCTGCGCCCACACGCGCTGCCAGCGCGACTCGATCTCGTACGGGTCGTAGACGTGCTCGGCCATGGGAGATCGCAGATTAGCGGGCGGCCTCCACACGTCTGCGGTGACCCCCTGGGAATCCGCCCCGGGACCCGCCCCGAGCGCGCGCGGCCAGCGTGCTCAGAAGGCGTCGAGCGAGCCGATCTCCTGGCGCCTCCGAAGTTCGTGTCAAAGCCGGGCCAACGAATGTTTCGCCCGGCTACCCGATACCGTCACAATTCGGTTTTGATGTGAACCTCGTTGGGGCATTCGTGCGATCCGTTCGCAAAGAACTTGCACTCGTACACGGTCGGCTCGACGCTGAAGTTCGGCCAAGTCAGCTTGCCGAAGGGATGTATCCCGGTGAGCGGTATTTCTGGATACCATTCTTCCTGGTCGTATTCGAAGCGACAGTGATGTAGTTTTCGGTGGTTTTCCGCGCACTTGCGCAACTTCGTACCGGCGTCGTAGAGCCACTTGTAAGCGTCGTCGAAGTGGGCTATTGCGTCGCCCGAGATTTTGCCCAAGATTTCCAGGAAGGTCTCGGGCAAATCGAACATCGTCAGGACGACCGCTGTCGATTCCGCTTCAAAGAAGCTCTCGGCACGAGAGTTAGCCTGTTCGAGGTTGTAGAACTGCTGGACCCACGGGTCGACTACAGCACCGCCAATCGCTGCGGCAGCCGCTTCCCGTTCCCGCGCCGCTTCGAGCCCCGGCGCTTCGGCCCCCCTCGCCGCGGCCGCCTGCATGCCCCACGGCGATTCTTGCATCTCGAAGGCGGCGCCGCGACCGGATCCTCCACCCCGCCCCGGGGCTTCGATCTGTTCGCCTTGCAGCGCCCGGCCTGTCTGCGGTACGTACGAGGTCGCGCCGTAGGTGATCACACCGGAGGAGAAGGAGCTTTCGACCCCGCCGGCCCCGAGCCAAGCGAACTTCGGTGGCGCTTTGCCGCCATTTGGCACACCGAATTCCGTGCTGTTGTAGCTCGAGAGCAGTTTCGCTTCGCCGGCTTTGTCACCGATCGTGGCGACGACATCGCCCTGCAGGTCGTGCAGTTGCAGCACCGGCGTTGCGCCGTTGGTCTGCGTGGCCAGCAGTGTGCCGTCAACGCCGGGAATGTTTCGCGTCCACGTTTCCGCAGATTCAGTCCAAGCGACGGTTTCGCCGGTACCGTCATAGTGGCTGATCGTTTTGACCGAGCCTACGGTCGTTTCCCGCGTGCGACCTTCGGGATCGAGCTTGTATTCGTTCGTGATGCCACCCTGAGCCTGAGAGGCCACGGCGTCGTCGACATAGAAGCTGCTCGTCAGTTCTTTGCCTTCCGAGTCGGCCGCGGGCAGTTTGGTGACGTTGCCCAAGCCGTCGTAGGCGATCCCGCCATCGGCCAGCCGACCGCCCTCGTCGTAGTTGTGCGCTTCGATCGTGCCGCCTTCGGTCTGGCAGGCGCCGCCCGTGCCGGGCGTGCGCGTGCCCGAGCTTGTGCGGTTGCCCTGTTCGTCGAACGCGTAGGTCCGCACCGCGCACCCTCCGCCGTTCGGCGTTTCCTGGGCTTCCGTGAGCTGTCCGAGCGAGTCGTAGACATAGCTCTCGTTCGCAAGCGTGCTCGACTGGCTGAGCATTTCACCACGAATCGCGGGCGTGCGGGTGTCGCTGTACCAGAGTGCCGGTTCGCTTTCTGAGCAGTTGGAGCTCTTGGTGTATTGGACCTTCGTGGCTTCGCCTACTTCGTTGTAGGCATAGTTCGCGCACATGCCATAGGGGTAGGAGACGCTCGTCAGCTTGCCCTCGGGGTCGTAGGAGGCCGTGAAGGAGCCCGCTGCAGAGTCGATCAGCTTCGTGCGCAGCTTCGTCGTGGGGTCGTATTCGTAGCTCTGCCTGCTCGTGCCGGAGGCGCTGGAGTCGGATGCTTCTTCGAGCAGGAAGTTGTTTTCCGCTCCCGCGTACTTGTATTTCGCGACGTTGCCGTCGGCGTCGGTGTACTTGACCAGCTGGCCGAGGCGGTTGAATTCGCTGGAGAGCGACTTCCCTTCGCCTTCGGTCGTCTCCGTTTCCAGCATGCCCATTGTGCCGTTGTACGTGAAGTTTACCTTCGGCAGAGACGCACCCGTGGAGGCGGTGACTTCGCTCGATGCCTTGCGTCCGCCGAAGTCGTAGGTTTCTTTTTTGGTGCGCGTCGTGGAGCCGAAGGTTTCGGTGATCGTTTCCGGCTCGTTGTACATGTTGTAGGTGCTGACGGTCACCGGCAGCTTCGGCAGACCCATCAGTTCGGGCTGCTTGGCAGGCAGCGTCTCGCACACGAGGCCCGCCCATTCCGGGTGGCTGCCGCAGGTGGGGTATTCGCCGTTGGCCGCGGTGCTGTAGTAGATCGTCTTCTGGTCGTGGGCGCTCGGGCCCTTCGACCACTGCTCGAGGCGGTTGTTCGAGGAGTCCGAGACCCACACTTTGCCGGTCGCGTCGAAGGCAAGCGAGCGGGGTGCGGTCAGCTGACCCGCTTCCGTGCCTTTGAAGCCGATCTGGGTGACGTAGGCGCCGTTGGGCGAGAAGGACTCGGCGCGGTTGTTGTTCGAGTCGACTGTCCAGACGTTGCCAAGGCTGTCGATCTTCAGATCGATCGGCGCGTTCAGCTGACCCTCGCCTGCGCCGGGAGTACCGAAGCGCTTGAGCAGAGCACCGGCGGTCGAGAACTCCTGGATCCGGTTGTTGGCGGTGTCGGCGACCCAGATGTGTTCGCCGGAGTCCACGGCGATGCCCCTCGGTTCTGCGAGCTTGCCCGGTTCTGCGCCGGCCGAGCCGAATTCGGAGACGTATTTGGCTTCTTTGTCGAACTTCTCAACCCGGCTGTTGCCGGTGTCCGCGACCCACATGTTGCCTTTCGGGTCGAAGGCCAGAGCGGCGGGCGCTTTGAACTTGCCCGATTCGCTGCCAAGTGAGCCGACGGTGGCCATGTAGGCGCCGGTGGCGCTGAACTCCTCGATCCGGTTGTTGCCCGTGTCGGCGACCCAGACGTGCCCCGCCGCGTCCAGCGCGATGCCCTCCGGTTCTTTGAGCTGCCCCGCACCCGAGCCGGATTCGCCGAACTTCGCGAGGTAGCTGCCCGAGGAACTGAACTCCTCGACGCGACTGTTGGCCGAGTCCACGACCCACAGCTTGCCTTCGGAGTTGACGGCCACGCCCCACGGGTTTTTCAGCTTGCCCGCTTCGCTGCCGCCTTCGCCGAACTTGCTCGCGTAGCTGAGCGTCGTTTCGGCGCCGACGCCACGAACTTCGGTGACCTGGCCGGTGGTCGAGTTGTATTCGGTCGTCGTCGTGAGCTTGGAGCCTTCGGGATCCATCGTCACCGAAGTTGGCGCCCGCAGTTTCCAGCCGAGGTTGCTCTGGCCGGAGTAGGAGGTCTTGGTCGTGCGGACTTCCACTTCTTCGTGGTTCACGAGCTGAGCGAGGTCGTAGCGTTCGGTCACGAGATCGTATTTTTCTCCGCTCGGAGCGCCCTGGTCGTAGACGAGCACTTCGTGGTGGCGTGCGAGCGATTCTTTCGTTTCGCCGCCCGCGCGGTACTTGATCGTGTGCTGTGGCCCGAGTACGTCGATCAGGCGCGTGCCCGCTTCTTCGACTTCGCTTTCTTTTTTACCTTCGCCGTTGTAGGTGTTCTGCGTGTCGAGCAGTTTCGACTTTTCAGCCGATTCGGCGCCGGCGGCGAGAGCGATGAGTCTGTTGCCAGGGGCGAGCGTGCGGATCACGTCGTTGAATTCGTTGTATTCCATCGTCGCGATCGAGCCATTGGGGTTGGTGCTAGGGCTCGCCACGTTGACTTCGCGGCCGTGTTCGTCCATGTAGTGAATCGTCGCGCGTTTGTAGCTGCTCGCCGGCCAGCCCTGTGGTTCGTCGGCCGGGAAGATCGCCGTCGCTTCGACGGGGTCGTCGACCTGCCCCCACTTGGCCACCTTGCCTTCGCTCAAGTTGTACGGAGCGGTCGAGCCGGTGGCGGGGACGTTGTACACGAGCGTGATGCCCGGCTCAGGGGACTTGGCTTCGCCTTCCGTGAAGCTCGTCATCTGGAACTTGCCGATCTTGTTTCCGAGGTTCGTCGTGTACCAGAGTTCCCCGAGCGAGTTGGCAGCTAGCCCATAGAGGCTCGAGGGAGTTTTGAATTCCGTGATAGCGCCCGAGGTCGTGACCCGGCTGAGTCCTCCGCCTTTGTTCGTGACCCACAAATACCCGCCGGCGGACGTGATGTGTTCGGGGAGCGACGCGAACGCTTTGAATTCGTATTCGCTGATCGCTCCGGAGGTCGTGATCTTCCCGACCTTGTTCGATTCCTTGTCGGTGAACCACAGGTTGCCGTCCGGACCCGCGGCGATCCGGTTCGGCGAGCTTCCCGAAGGCAGCGCGTATTCCGTGATCGTGCCGGCAGTCGTGATCTTGCCGATCTTGTCCCGGTCTGACTCGGTGAACCACAGGTTGCCGTCTGGTCCTGAGGCGATGCCGATCGGGGTGCTGCCGGACGGCAGCGCGTATTCGGTGATCACGCCCGCAGTGGTGATCTTGCCGATCTTGTTGGAAGTGACCTCCGTGAACCAGAGCTTCCCGTCGGGCCCGGCGACGATGCTTTTCGGGTGGCTTTCCGTCGGTAGCGCGTATTCGGTAACTGCACCCGCCGAGGTGATCTTGCCGATCTTGCTGCTTTTGTACTCGGCGAACCACATGTTTTCATCGGGGCCCTTGATGATCCCTTCCGGGCCACTGGTGGCGGGCAACGCGTATTCGGTGATGGCCCCGGCGGTCGTCGTTTTGCCGATCTTGCTGCTCGTGTAGTCGGTGAACCACATGGCGTTGCTCGCGGGTCCCGGCGCGATTTCCCGCGGGTTGCTGGATTCGGGCAGGGCGTATTCCGTCCACACCGAGGCGCTCGCCACGACGGCAGCCGTCGCGGCGCTCGCGGCCGTGGCCGACCCGCCCGCGTTGGTGGCGGTCACTTCGGCGAGAAGCGTGTCGCCCACATCGCTTGTGCCGGGTGAGTAGTTGGGGTTCGTGGCGCCCGCGATCGGTTCGCACGCACCGCTCGCCGCGCACCGCTTCCACTGGTAGCCGTAGGAGTTCGGGCTCCCGCTCCAAGTGCCCCTGCTCACTGCCAGCTGAACCCCTTCCGTGGCCGCGCCCGAGATCGCGGGCGCAACCGTGTTCGCGACCGCTTCGCCTGATTCGCCTTTCCACAGTTCGGAGGAGGCGGGCGCACGCGTTGCCTTCAGCAGCCGACCGGTGCCCTTGTCGCCCGCGATCGCACCGTAGGTAAAGGTCCACGGCTCCTGCCCGGGCGGACTCAGCGCCGTGATGTGACCTTCTGCGTCATAGCCGTACTTCGTCTTCAGGTTCGGGGCTATGCGCGGATCCCATGCGGCGATCAGCCTGCCCGCGGAGTCGTAGTCGTATTCCTCGACGGGTTTTTCCGCCACGTGTTTTTGCGAGGGATCGTAGGCGACGTACATCACCTTCCATATCTCGTCAGGCTGTTCGTTCCAGTAGTGAATGACGAGCGCTCGGCAGCCGGGGTTCATTTCGGTCGGTTCAGACGTGTAGGAGCAGGAGACACCAGCCGGCGTGGGAGCACGCACTTCGACGGGTATCGCCCTTTCTCCCGAAGGTTCGATCGAACCGACGTAGCTCCGGTTGACGAGCCACAAGTTCCCGTCCGGGCCCGCGGCGATGAACTGTTCGCCTTCGGCGTGGCTGACCGAGTACTCGCTCACTTCGCCCGAGGGCGTCACCTTGCCGGCGTGTTCCTGGCTCGTGAACCAGACGTTCCCGTCCGGCCCCATCGCGATGCCGAGCGGAGTACCGCCGATTTTTTCGGGCATGGCGTATTCGCTGACTTCGCCCGTCATCGTGATCTTGCCGATCTTTTTGGTGCCGACGTTCGTGAACCACATGCTGTTGCCGGGCCCGGCGACAATGGCGACGGGTTTGCTTCCCGCAGGAAGCGCGTATTCCGTGGTCGTGCCGCTGTTCGTGACCTTGGCGATCTTGTTGACGCCTCCGAGGACGACCCACATGTTTCCGTCAGGGCCAAGCGCCATTTCGCCTGGACTAGTGCCGAAGGGGAACGTGTGCTTGTGGAACTGTTCTGCCGGATTAGAAGGATTGATCGCGCTGATGCCGCGTTCTATCGGTTCCGTGTACCAGATCCAACCGCTTGGGCCGGCAGCAATTCCGAAGCTTTCCGATTTGCTGTAGGTGGAGTATTCGGTGACTTTGCCGGAGGGCGTGATTCGGCCGACCTTTTTCGCGTTCTCGCTGAACCACAGGTTCCCGTCGGAACCCTTCGTGATCCGCCGTGGTTCCGCACCCGATGCCGTCGCGTAGGTCGTGATCGTGCCGGTCGGGGTGATCTTGCCGACCTTGTTGCCGAAGTGCTCGACGAACCACACGTTGCCGTCGGGGCCACCCACGGCTCCTTCGGGATAGGTACCCGAACCTGGCACTTCATAGCGAGCGAAGGCCGGCGTCGTTTCATAGCGGTAGGTGACGGTGTCGCTCGACACCGCGCCTTCCTGTACGGAGGGAACCCACTGCTTCGTACCGGCGGGGCGCGTGAACTTGACCGAAGTGTGCGCCGCGGGGTTCTTCAGGTAGTAGGCGAGCTTTTCTTTGGTGGCTTTGTTTTCTTCAAGCGTCAGTTCGAGGTTCGCGTCTCCGGGCGGCGATTCGAATTTGCCTGCGCCCAGAGCCGCGAAGATCGTCTGCCTGCCACTGGAGTCGGCGAGCAGCACGTCGCCGCTGGGCAGTTCTTCGAGCCCCTCGGCGTTGCCCAGGCTGAGCGTCCACTCCGGGCCGAACGGACCGGCCCCTCCGGCATTCGTGTCGCGCGAGCTGTAGTTGCGGCTGAGCGTGAGGCCGGAGCCCATCGAGACGTCGGTCGCACCGAGGGCGAAGTCGCCGGACTGCAGGTCGACCGAGCCGGGCCCGAGCGCCACGGGCGTCGAGTGACGGATCGCAACCCTCTGTTCGTACCTGGCTTCGTTGCCGGCGTTGTCGATTGCGACGACGGTGAGGCCGTGTTTGCCGGCACCGAGTTCGGCGCCGTTGACCGTGAACTTCCTGGACGTCGTGCATTCGCCCGCGGCAACCGTGCAGGAGCCCCCTGCGGTCCCGACTTCTTTGCCGTCCACGAACAATGCGATCGATTTGACGCCTGAGCTCGCGATGGTCGAGCCTTCGCCGTCGCTGGCGTAGGCGGTCAGTTCGTAGGGACGTTCGCTCAGTTCGCCGTCACCCGGCAGTCCGGCAAGGATGAGCCCGTGAGGCTTCTTCGTGTCGACTTTGACCGTCGCTTTGCCTTCGCTCGTGAGCGATTCGGTCCCGGAGATCGCCTCCTGGGCCCGGTAGCGCAATTTCTGCGCCCCGTCCGGAAGCGTCGGGACGAGGGTCCAGGCTTCGCCATGGGCCGGGTAGCACTGCACGCCCCGGCAGCCGTTTTCGGCGAGATATTTGTGTTCTTCGAGCGGCGTCCAGACGCCCGCTGCGCTTTCGTATTCGAGTTTGGTGGCCGAGACACCGATGCCCGTGTCGGCAGCTTTCAATTCGATCGCGCCGCCGGCGGCGCCCGAGAGTTTGGACAGCCAGACGGTGGCGCCGGTCTGCAGGGCATTCGCTCGTTTGACTTTTTCTTTTCCGGAGATGCCTTCGACTTCGACTTCGATCGTCGGCGAGCTGGTGTTGTAGCTGGTGGTGGAGTGCGTGCCGCTGGGCTCGGCGATCGAGACGATCCCCTGGGTCATCGAGTCGGAGAAGCCGGAGCCAGTGCCGGTCGCGGCCTGCTCGAAGTGGAAGATGTTGTTCGCTTTCCCGAAGGTGGGACCACAGGCGGGGGGATCGATTTCTTCCGGTTTGGAGGGATTGCTCGCGCAGAAGGCAAGCTCTCCTTTGTTTTCGTATTCCGGATTCAGGAATTCGTTGGAGAGCTTTCTTTCGGTTTCTTTGGTTCCGCCCGGGCCTACGAATTCCATGAAGGATTCGACTTTGTGGCCGGTGTTGTGCGCGGAGTCGACGACTTTGATTTCGTAGATGTGCGAGACGCCTTGGGTCTGATAGCCCCAGTAACCGATTTCGCCCCCGCCGTAGGTCGAGACGCCTTTCGTTTCGAGGCGTTCGACGCCTTTTTCGCTGTGCCCTTCGAAGTGCGCGCTGTTCGTGTGGAATTCCCAGTTCGTTTTTTTGCCGCCGCTCGTTTCGGCCAGCTGGGAGTCGTTGATTTCGATTTCGGGGTCGACGGCGATCGGGTAGAGGTAGTCGCCCGACGCGTTTACGGAGACGACGAGCGTGCGGCCACGCAGGCTCATCGTCACCGGCACGCTCGTCCCTTCGGCATCTTCGGCGCTGACCGGCCTCACGGTCGCGAGCAGCGCTGCTCCCCTGAGGATCCGCACGGAGCCGGCGGCTGACTGGAGCAGGCGCGCGCCTGCGGGCACGCCGAGACGGAAGTAGAGCCTGCCGGGGCTGCGCCGCGAGAGCAGCAGGGTGCTCAGGTCAGCGCCGGTGCCTGTCGGCTTCGCGACGCTCTCAAGGTCGAGCGCGTTCCCGCGGTCGGCTTGGCGCCAGAGGACGGCGGCCCCGTCGAGTTGCCCATGGGACCCCGCCAGCGGCGCACCGCCGGCGCCGACAGGCGTGAGCGAGACGCCGATGCCGGGCAGCGAGACGCCGCCGTCTTGCAGCCGCGTGGGTAGCTCCACGTCGGCGGTCGCGCGCACGGGGGCAAAGCCACGAGCGGTTTCCGTCAAAGCGAGATCGAATGGAAGGTGCCGATGCCCGGCCGTCACGGCAATTGGCGCGATCGATTCGATCACGCCCTTGCTACCGCCGGCGAACGAGACTTCGGCCGCGTGGTTGGTCGCGTAGCGAAGTACCCGCTGGCCGCGAGCAAGGGTGGGAATCCCGTCGGCGGGCTGGGCAAGCATGGGGAAGGCGGCCCGCGTCAGGCTCGCGGCTCGGGACGGCGTCGCCCCCTCGTACTGCGTGCGAGTCGCGCCGCGCCGCGCAACTGCCGCGGGATTCGCGCGCCTGGCCTGACGCGCGGCACGAGCGCCTTCGCCGCCGATCAGCGCATCGACCGACGGACCTATGAGCGAGGTACCGAGCGATGGGCCCGTAGGCCCATCGGCGCCGGGCGCGGCGGTTGCCGCGACGGGAGCGGCGAACAGCGCACCCGTGCCCCCCGCAACCAGAACAGACACCAGCAATGACCGCAGCCTCGACCGCATCGCCTACTCCCCACCTCGTCTGTGTGTTGTCTGACCGGCTGACCCTCCCACTCAGAGCGCACGGCCGACGGGTGAAGACCCACCGGGTGCATGTCAGCCAAGCGGCGGCGATGCTAGCACGGCTTTCACAGGATATGCACTTTTTCTTGAGCTTTCAGAACTGATGAGTTAATCAGAGCCCATACGATTACCAGACGGACAAAACCCCGTATGCAAGGGCTTTTCGGCGCAAAGCACACTCAGGGGACCGACGCATATCTATTGACGGACGCCCAATTTCACAGCAACGCTGCGACGCGATATCGCTCACCGGAACAGCCGGCCCTCGCGCAGCAGCCGCAGAGCATCTAAACGCCCGCTCGATCACCCACGACGAAGCGGCTGTTGCCGCGCAGCAGCGCGACGATCTCCGCGGGCGCCTTCTGCGGCGCCCCGGCGTCGAACGGCGGCTGCGGGTCGTACTCGATCCCGAGCTGGATCGCCTGGGCGACCTGATCGCCGGCGATCCGCGCCGCGAGCGCGAGCGCCATGTCGATCCCCGCGGAGACGCCGGCGGCGCTGACGAGCTTGCCGTCGAAGACGACCCGCTCGGACGTGGCCTCGGCGCCGAGCCGACGCAGCTCGTCCATCGCGAGCCAGTGGCCCGTGGCGCGCTTGCCCTGCAGCAGCCCGGCGGCGGCGAGGATCAGCGAGCCGGTGCAGACGGAGGCGGTCCAGGTGCTGGTCTCGTGCGCGGAGCGCAGCCAGTCGAGCGCGTGCCCGCCCGCGCGGGCGGCGACCTCGCCGGGGCCGCCGGGCACGAGCACCACCTCCGGTGCGGGCAGCTCCTGAAGCGAGCGCTCCGCGATCAGCGTCAGCATGCCGTTGTCGGTGCGCACGGGGCCGGCCTCGGCGGCGACGAACGTCGCGCGAGCGCCGGGCAGCCGGCTCAACACCTCATACGGGCCGACGGCGTCGAGCGCCGTGAAGCCGTCGTACAGCAGGACCGCGATGTTCATCTGCTTGCCTCCTTCGTGCTGTCGTGGATGATGGTGCGCAGGCCACGGGGCGCCGCGTCGAGACGACGGACGCCGCGCGCCTGGAAGCGGCGGCGATACTCCGCGGGGCCGACCTCGAGCGCGCGCAGGAACACGCGCCGCATCGTCTCCGCGGTGCCGAAGCCGCAGCCGGCGGCGATCGTGGCGATCGGCTCGGAGCCGTCCTCCAGCAGCCGCCGCGCGGCCTCCAGGCGCACGCGCTCGACGTAGCGCGCCGGCGTGATCCCGGTCTCGGCGCGAAAGGCGCGGGCGAAATGGCGCGGGCTCATGTGGGCGCGGGCGGCCATCGCCTCGACGGAGTGCTCTCCCGCGACGTCCTCCACGACGCTGCGCTGCACCTCGCGCAGCGGCTCGCGCCGGGGCTGCTGCGTCGCGAGCGTCGCGCTGAACTGGGACTGGTTGCCGGGACGGCGCAGGAACAGGACGAGATGACGGGCGATCGCGAGCGCGAGCTCGCGATCGTGATCCTCCTCGACGAGCGCGAGGGCGAGATCCATGCCGGCGGTGACACCCGCGGAAGTCCACACCCCGCGGTCGCAGACGAAGATCGGGTCCGCGTCGACTTCCACCTCCGGGTGCCTGCGGGCCAGCGCCTCGGCCGAGGCCCAGTGCGTCGTGGCGCGGCGGCCGTCGAGCAGCCCCGCCTCCGCGAGCAGGAAAGCGCCGGTGCAGACGGAGGCGGTGCGCCGCGCGCTGCGCGAGGCGCCGGCGATCCAGGCGAGCAGGCGCTCGTCGCGAACCGCCGCGCGCGTGCCGTCGCCGCCGGGGACGATGAGCGTGTCGATCTCGCGGGGCGCCTGGGCGAAGCTGGCGTCGGGCACGAGCGTCAGCCCGCTGGAGCTGCGCAGCGGCCGCCCGTCGGCGCTGAGCGTCGCGATCTCGTAGCCGGCCGTGCCGGCGTCGCCGCCCGCGGCGAGCAGCCGCTGCGCTCCGGCGAACACCTCGACCGGGCCGCTGACGTCGAGGCTCTGCACGCCGGGGAACAACGCGAGGACGATCTGCCGGGGGGATCGGGCGCTCGCCATGAAGCGATGATCGCGGAGAAAGCGTTTGGCCGCAAGGACGAAAATCCAACGCTTTCTGCCAAACGGGCGCTCAAGGTGGGGCGCGTCCAAGGCCTCGCCCGAAAGCCCGACGAGGTCTACGATTGCCCGATGGAACCTGACCCCCACGCGACAGGCGGGAACGGCGCCGAGCGATCGGCGCTGGGGTCGACGCCGGCGCGCGTCGCGGGAATCGTCGAGGCTGCCGAACGCACGGCGGCGGAGCTGCGCGAGCAGGCGGAGGCGCGCGGTCGCGAACGGATCGCCGAGGCGGACCGCGCCGCGGAGAACCGCGTCCGCGCCGCGGAGGAGGAAGCGCAGGAGCTGCTACGCGAGGCGCGCGCGCAGGCGGAGGCCGCCCGCAACGAGGCGGTCGCGGCGGTGAGCGCGATCCACGCGGAGGCCGAGCGCCTGCGCGGCGAGGCGCAGGCCGAGATCGAGCAGCTGCGCGCCACGGCGCAGCGTGACGCGACGGAGGAGCGCACGAGCGGACACGACGACGCCGAGCTGCAGCGCTCCTCCGCCCGCGAAGAGGCAGGCGCCGTGCTGGCGGGCGCCCGCGCGGAGGGCGAGCAGATCGTTGAACAGGCCAGGGCGCGGGCGGGCGAGCTGCTCGCGGAGGGCCAAGCCGAGGCCGAGCAGGCGCGCACCGCCGGCGGCGAGGACCTGGAGAAGCTGCGCGCCGACGCGCTCGAGCAGGCGCAGCGCGTGCGCGCGAAGGCGCGCGAGGACGCGCGCGAGATCGTGGGCGAGTCACACGCCGCAGCGCGCGAGGTGCTGCGCGAGGGCACGGAGCTGTCGCGCAACCTGCGCGAGCTGTCGGTCTCGCTGCGAAACAACGCCGAGCGGCTACTGCGAGACGTGCGCCTGGCGCACGGGAGCATGACGGCACGACTCGACCAGGCCAGCCCCAGCCACGGGATCGAGCGCGGCGCCGGGCGCTCGCGCGAGCGCGAAGCGGCAGGGCCCGACGACGACCTCGACGTGCCGGAGTTCATCCCGCCGGAGTAGCGCGCCGATGCGAGACGGATCGCAGACCGCGGCGCCGGGGATCGCTACGATTTAGCCTCCTGGGGCTATAGCTCAGCTGGGAGAGCGCTTGAATGGCATTCAAGAGGTCGTCGGTTCGAGCCCGACTAGCTCCACCATAGAAGTACTAATCGAACCCTGGGCCAAAGCTCCCGTTCGGGCAAGCGGACGGGAGCTTTCCCGTTCTAGGCCCGTCGCGGAACGCGCCTTGACTTCGCGAACACGGTGCATGGTCACTCGTTCGGCTTCTTCGGCAGTCTCCACGACGGCGAAGGCCTCCTCGAATGGGCTCTCCAGCTCCACGCGGTCGATGTCCTCATGGAGAACCCAGATGGTCTTGAAGATCGCCTGGTTTATGAGGCGTCGCTGCGTCGCGTCGGCGCGCAAGTAGAGGTCATGTAGATCCTGCTCGAAGATGCTCAGCACCTGCTGCAAGACGTCCGCTATCTCCTCGTGGCGGATGTTTAGCCGAGCGACGATCGCCTCGGCGTCCTTGCGCTCCGCCTTGATCCGCGCAGTCTCCTCGCTAAACAGCTCGCTTGAGATCTCGTCGCGATAGTCCTTTTGCATGAGCTTTCGCTCTTGTGCTTTCAGGTCGGCGAGCAGGCTGCTGCACCGCGCGATCTCCTCAGCACTCGTCTCCGCCATCTCCGAAAGGTGCTGCGCGACGGCGTCGCGCAGCAAAGCGCGGTCCTTCTCGCTCAGGGTGACCGCGCGGTAGTACCTCTCAATCGCCGCCTCCACGGCGTCGACGCGCTGAGCCCGCTGTGGGCATTCATGGCGCTGGTTGCCCGAGCAGATGAAATATTCGTAGGTGCCGCCCCGGCCCGTGTTGCGCGAGTAGGTCAGGCGCCGACCGCAGGCGCCGCAGTAGATGCTGCCCTTGAGGTAGTGCCCATGCTTTCGGTCGCGCTCGCCTGAGAGGCGGTGAGCAGCGAGAACCCCTTGGACCCTGTCGAACAGCTCCTCGCTGATGATCGCCTCATGGCGCCCGGGGTAGAACTTGCCGTGGTACTTGACCTCTCCGAGGTAGTAGCGGTTGGAGAGCATAGCGTGTACCTGAGACTGGCTGAGCGGTTTGGCTCGATAGCGGGCAGTCGCACGGCTACGCAGCCCGCGAGCGGAAAGCAGCGTCGTGATATCGGCGATCGAGTAGAGGCCGGTGTCGTAGGTCTCATAGCCCCAGCGGATCATCGCCGCGCGCTCCTCATCAACGACGACGGTGCGGACCTCACCACCTTGGGGCAGCGGCTCACGCACGTTGAAGTAGCCGATTGCGGCGCGGCTGTGGGTGCCACCGACTTCGATCTTGCGGCGGATGCCGCGGCTGACCTCCTCTGAAATCTCGATGCGACGCGAGGCAGCGACGGCCGCCATCACGCCCTCAAGCATGACGCCGTGGCTGGTGTCCTCCCCGATCGGCTCCTTGACCGCGATCAGCGTCGCCCCGGCGCGGTTGATGATGCCGCGAGCGCTCCAGTGGTCCTCCTGGTTGCGCGCCCAGCGCGAGACGCTCCAGACGATCACGTAGTCGATATCCCCGCGCTCGCGAATCTCCTCAATCATCTGGCGGAAGACCTTGCGCTTGACCAAGTATCCGCCCGACACGCCCGGCTCGATGTACTCCAATACCGGGTCGGCGCCGACGGCTGCGGCCTTACGTTCGCAGGCGGCTCGCTGCGCGGGCAGGGAAAGTCCCTCCGGGTCGTAGTCGGTGTGAACCTGGCTGGGGGAGCTGACCCGCAGCAGGATCGCGGCCTTCTTCCGCTCGCCGCTCAGTTCGCGATCGTCGGTCTCGAACGGGATCTCGTTGATCGGGAAGCTGCTCATCACGCATCTCCTGTCCGGCTCGTCCCGGCGCAGCGCGGCGTCGGCGGCAGCAATCGTAGCTCCGACAACCGCACCGCCATCGCCACCTGCGAGACGCGGTAGCGGCGGGCCAAGCGGGCTATGTCCTGAATGCCGTCGCCAGCCCAATCTCGTTTGACCCACATCTTCGGCATCAGCACGCAGGCGGCGAAGTAATCGCAGATGCGCTCGGCGCGGTCCTCGGGACCGAGCCCATTCTTGGTCGGATATAGCCACTCAATGAAGGGGTCGTCCAAAACGTGCTTGAACTCGTGGATCATCGAGAAGCGCTGGCGCACCTTGGCTTCCTCAGCCCGCAGCACGATCACCCAGCCCGAATCGGTCTGCGTGGCCATGCCCGAGGTCGGAAAGCCCGGACGGCGCGTGATCGTGACAAACGGCTGATCGCTGACGACGCTGTCGGGTACGGCGGGGGCATTGACTCCCGCCGCTGCGAGCAGAATCGCCGCTTGGCGCTCGGCTACCTGACGGGCCTCGGCGGGCGAGAGGCCCCGGCGGGGCACTAGGCCGCGCAGCCGCGCAAGCAGGCCAGCGGCAGAATCAGTCTTGGTTAGGGTGGCGACAGTTGGCGTCATGCTTTCCTCCTTTCGTGCTTGCGATGAATCTCAGCGACGGCGCGTTCGATTTCATCGATCTCGGCCTGGCTCAAGTCGTACTTACTTCGGAAGTAGGTCCGCATTTCGGGCAAGCTGCTTGAGACGTGGCCCTTGCTCACGCGGTTCACCCGTTCGGGGTCGAGGCCGAGCACTTCGACTACGCGCATCAAACGCTCGGGCGCCGGATCGTTGAACAGACCCCGTTCGACGCGGTAGAGCCAGACGTAGGCGACGTTTGCTCGCTCGGCTACCGCCCGAAGCGAAAGAGCTTTGTTGCGTCGCGCCTGGGCAAGCATTCGGCCGAGCCGTGTGGCCTGTGCTTCGTTCACTGCTGTTACTCCTATTACCTCTCCATTGTCTGACACTTTGTTTCATTTGTAAACAGTTTTGTGGGGTTCCGTAATTTTACCTCTGTGGCATATGTGCAGTAAAGGTGTTAGGCGGTCTGAATCAGGTAATGATCCAGACCGCCTTTGTGCGTTCGTTACGCCTCCAGGGCTGTGATCTTGGCCTCGATCTCCGCCTTGCGTTCTGCGGCGCTGTCTTTGAGCGCCTCGGCTTCGGCTGCCGCCTCGCTTGCGCGCTCCTCGGCTGCCTCGATCTCTCGATCGATGGCCTCGATGGCCTTGCGCAAGGTGGCAGCGGCCTGCTCGACGGCGTCGGCCGGCGTCGTCTCGCGTTTGCGCGAGCGCGTGGGCGTTCCACCCTCGATCTTACGCTTGCGCCCGTAGTAGGCACCGCGAATCGAGTCCACCGGCTGCCCGTACTGCTCGGCGAGTTGCTTGAACGCATCCCGCCGCGCGGTGCCCGAGGCAATCAGCGCCTCGACTTCATCGAATACTTTCTCTGCCTTGGTAGCCAATGTGTGTTTCCTCCTTGGCTGTCGGATCTGGATGGCTATGCCGGCGTGCAGAAAGCCCTCGGCCTTCCGCACACCGGAGAGCCCGCCAGTCCTCACTTCGCTCCTTTAGCTACCGCTGCCCAATGAGCGAGCCGGGCCCGCGCAACAGGGATGTAGTCGCGCTCGCGTTCGATCCCCATGAACTGCCGCCCTTCGAGTAGCGCTGCGGCGCCGGTCGTGCCGCTGCCGGTGAAGGGGTCGAGTACGACGCCTCCGCGCGGAGAAACGAGACGTACCAGCCAGCGCATGAGCGCGACCGGTTTCACCGTCGGGTGAAGGTTGCGCACCTGGCGGGCGCCACGACCGCCGTAGAGCTCGACGTGACGTTGTGGCAGCGACTCGCATCCGGCCTCACGCTCCGCCCGCGACGCCTTGGCGCAGTAGAACAGGCGGCTAACTCGCACTCGTCCGTCATCGATCAGGGCAAGCGGGCATTCTGGGCTGCAGCGTCTGGTCGTACACCGCTCGTCATGGGAGGCGGCGAGGTTGGCTGGCCAGAATCCGGCGCGGGGCGCTTCGGGGTGCATTACTCCTCCAGCGCCGATATCGAGCGCTCCAGTACTCCAAGTGCGCAGGTTCTCCGCGACGCTGCCCGCGAGGGGGACGCGCCCGAGCAGGATCGGCTCGTAGACAGGCTTGAGGGTGGTCGACAGGTTCCCGCGCAAGCGGCGTGACTTCGGCGGTCCCGCCCCGTGAATCCACAGCAACGTGTCGCGCACCTCGACGCCTCCGTCTTCAATGCCGCAGACCAGCCGGTGAAACGTCCGTGGCGAGCCGAAGGCGACCACCCAGCCACCGGGTTTGAGGACACGCCTTGCCTCAGCGGCCCACCGGCACGTCCATCGGGCGAACGCCTCGCCGTCGCTGAGATCGCCGTTACCCGCCACAGCCTCGCGAATGCTCGCCCCGTCCCAGGCATTACCAGCGAAGCTGATGGCGTAGGGCGGGTCGGTCAGTAAGCAGTCGGTGCTGGCGTCCGGCAACTGGCGCAGCAAGCTCAGCGAGTCGGCATGGACGAGACCCCAGCGCCGGACGTCGCCGTAGAGCGCTGGCCTACTCACGCCGCGCTCCTGGGGATCGTGGTCAAGACCTCAAGCGCCCGATCGGCAGTCGCCACCGCGAAGAGCTTCCACGCCTCCGCCGGTAGCGTCGCGCAAGTCTCGCTGATGGTCTCCGCCCGCCGGTCGGTGGTGGTGATCCAGAGCACTCGGGGAAACACCGGCCCCGGGATGCCCGCTCGCCAGGCCGACACGTAGGCGCTGGCTTTGCGAGCCAGCGCGCCTCGACTCTCGGTGCCGCAGTCCACTTCAAGGAAGGCGTGCAGCTCGGTCGCGGCGTCGAGATTCAGGCGAACGAAAGCGTCCGGGCGCAGAACCGAGCGCACACCGCCCAGGCCGGTGAACGGCACCATCGGCTCGGTCTGGAAGTCCACAAGCCCCAGCAGGCCATCGCGTTCTGCCTCGCTCAGCCGCACGAAGCATTCCGTCACGCCGAGGCGGTGGCGCACGAAAGGCTGCCCGGGCTCGTAGCCTGCTCGCGGGCGGGCGAGACCTTCGCCGCGCCAGTAGGCGACCAGGCGCTGAGCGGCCGGCGCATCGAAGTAGACGAAGCTCGCGGCACCAGCTCGCACACCGCCTACCCGGCGCTCCAAGCGACCGAGCACTCCCTGTTCGACCAACCGGCGGCAGGTGCGTCGAGCCAGCCGCGCGCGTGAAGCTGCCAGCTCGACGTCGGCGAAGAACAAGCGCTCCAACTGCTTGCCCGAGATCAGCCGCAGCCGTACCACCATCTCCGTTATCTGACGGTCACGTTCTGACAGCGAGTCGGCCAGGACCGCCAGCCGCGCCTGGCTGAGCCGCCGAGTCATGAGAGAGCTCCGACGGGGAGGGCTGGACGAGAGCTGTGGACAGGAGAGAGAACGGAGCGGGAGGCATAGAGAGTCGTCTGCGCTACGGACAATTTCATGCCGTAGTACGGGGCGGCAGCGGACCACCTACTCCACGCGAGCGGACCAGCGAGCGGACTCATGCCGACCTCCGCAGGAATCCGACCGGCGGATCTTCGTCGGAGCCGGATTGGTAACGCCTCGCCAGGGCCGCATCGACCTCGGCCGGATCGGCACCGTAGCGCTCAGCCGAGCGCTGCCGCACCAGCTCGGGGTCGCTAGTCGGCGCGGGCAGCGGCAGCGTGCGACCGGATACGGGCGCAGTCACGTCGCCGTGCCCGAGCCCCATGCGCATCACGATCTCGTACTGGCCGAGGTGTTGAAGCTGTTCGGCCTCGATCCCGACGAACTCCGGGCTCAGTAGGCGAGCGTCCGCTGCGTTTTGCCGAAACGCCACCAGCGTGGCCGAGTTGGAGGTGGCGGCGGTTCGCAGACCTGTCGAGAGCTGAGTCAGACTCTGGGCGCCCATGACCACTCCGCAGCCGAGCCCGCGGGCAAGCTCGTACAGCGCGTCGAGCGGGACCGGGACGTCTTCGAGCGCCTTGGGCTCGTCGACGTAAAGGAAGGCGGGGCGCCGCGCATCGCGCGGCAAGCTGGCACGGGCCTGCACGGCGATGAAAAACTGGTGGACGATGAGCGCGCCGAGGAGTCGCGCTGCCGGTGCACCCAACTCGCCAGGGCTGAGGGATACGACCACAGCCGTCCCGTCTGAGAGCACCCGCCCCAGGTCGAGCTTAGGTGCGCTTTGGCCGACGACGCTGCGGATAACGCGGCGGCCGACGATCTCGTCCAGCTTGCCGAGCGGCGCGGCGAGCGTCTGGGCACGCTCCCCCGGGCTCAGTTGCTCGAAGGCCGCCCAGGTCTCGCGCGCAAACGGATCTTCAACCCGGGCGACTAGCCGCCTGCGAAACGACGAGTTGCTGAAGACGATCGGCAGATCGGCGAGCGTGGCGTCGCCCGCGTGGGCGAGAAGCAGCAGGCCAGCGCGTAGCCAGCGCGCCGAGGTCGGCCCCCACTCGCCCGGGCTGACCTTCTCGAGCACGCCCAGGATTAGGTCGGCGGTCAGGTGTGGATCGCCACCGGCAAAGAGACGCAGTCCTGGCTGCGGACCGCCCGCCGCAGGATCGACTACGACGACCTCCCGGCCCTCGGGCACGCGGGCGAGCACATCGTCGGCGCCGTCGCCCTTGCCATCGATGAACAAGAAGCCACGGCCACCCTCCAGGTCCTGCACGGCGAGGCCAGCGATCAGGCTCGACTTGCCCACGCCGCTCGGGCCACTGATCAGGCTGTGGCTGAGCGCTCCCACCACCGGCTGGGCGAGCAGCCGATCGTGTCCAGGCCAGGTCGACTTCGCCAGCACACGGCCGCGGTTGGGAATCCGCCGCGACGGCATCAACAGCGGGGAGGTGCCGAGGGCGACGCCGGGCAGCCTCGGTCCTTCAATGGGCAAAGCCGTCAGGGCCACGAGCTCGGCCGGTGCGTATATGTCATGGCGGAAGGCGAGGCGAGCCGTCGAGCGCGCGACTCGCTTGGGGTTAGCCCGGCGTACCGTGAACCGACCGTAGGCTCCGGCGCGGGCCCGCAGCGGCGAGAGCGTTCGGCTCAGCAAGTGCTTGGCTCGCTTGGGATGCCCGGCCGCTACTGCCACAAGTCCGCTCGCGGCCAGCACCGGGCCGGCGTGCTTGGTCTGCACTGCCCGCACGTGAGCCGGGCGCAAGTCAGGATCAGGCCACAACAGCACCGCGAGGCCGCTGGGCCTGCGCGTTCGCGACCGTGGCTCGGGGAGAGCTGGGTGGCGCCCCGGCGCAAGTGTCCAGCGCACCAGCACATGCTCCGAGGGGGAAAGCGGCTGTAGGGAGCCGAGCACCGCAGCCGACGACTCGATCTCGCCTCCCTGGCGCAGAACGGCGTAGCGCCCCGACAGCCGCAAGCTCGCGCTCGTGGTCCACTTGACGGCGATGTCGTCGCTCACTTCATCAAGACGGAGGCTGGGCAGTACGCCGCGCCACTGGCTGCGCAACGTTTCGAGCGTGCCAGGCGCCGCCCGAAGAAAATGGCGCACACCGTCGGCGTCTGCGAGAACGTCGAGAACAACCGCTGCATTACTCGGTAGCCCGGCGATAGCGCTCCACAACGCCTCCACCGCGCTCGGCGTTACGTCTGCGTCGAAGCGCAACTCAACCACCTGCTCGGGCCCAACCGGGCGCTCGTGCCAGGCGATAGCGCCATAGGCGGCCAGTGCCACCGCCAAGATCCCGCCGAGGAGAAGCAGCTCCATTACGGGCGCTCCCTTCGGTCAGTGCGTGCCGAACGCGGGGAGTCCGGCGGCTCGGTGGTTTTGTTCTCCACGATGTCACGCGCCATGAGGTGAAGCGCTAGCCAGAGCTTTCCCTCGTCTATCTGATCGAGCCGCTTGGAACGGACCCGTACCTTCCGTTGTGTCACTTTTTGCACCCCCTTTCACTATTTATGCGTGTTTCGTTTGTGCACAAATAGATGGTCACTCAGTTTGTATCTTTTGTAAACACTTTTGTAATGCGGCCAGGTGTAACTACCGTGTGCAGGGTCGGGCAGTGCCCCGCGTCGCCGGGGCAAATGAGTTCAATATCGGCGAGGTACGCCTAGAAGCGGGTGTAGTAATTGATGAGCTTCAACACGACGGCCAGCCCGCCAATGACGAGCGCGACCGGTACGAGCGCATGAAGGAGTTGCGTAAGCGCGGGAGCGAGCGCGGCCAGGACGAACCCGGCCAAGATCACCATGAAGATCTTGTTCACCGGGCTCGCTCCTGACTCGGGCTTCGTCGGCTTAGACACAACGCGCGTTCCCCGGGGCCCCTAGCGCTGGGCGAGGATGGGGGTCCAGACGAGATGGCCGCCATTACCGTCAACGAGACCGGTAAACAGTCGATGCGCTTCTTCGACGGTGGCGAGGTGGTGGACACCTCGGCCCACGCCGACGATGACAACAGTGACGTCGTGCAGGCCAGCTAGCTTCGGCTTCCACCGCGCGATCTCGGCGGTCACTTCGTTTGCACTCGCCGTCGACAGGTCAAAGCCGTCACCGCGTTCGTTGACGATGCCGTCGGACCACAGCATCACTTCGGCCACGTGCGGCGTGCGCGCGGCCAGCTCCAGTCCCTCTAGCTGGCCAGAGCCAGCGACCGCCTCGCGCGCTCCGAAGCTCGCGATGAACTGGTGGGCGAAGCCCGCGGCGAAGGCTTGGTTAGCTTTCGCGGCTTCTTCACCTTCCATTTCCGGTGGCGCCTGCGCGAAGTTGTGATCACGTAGACCTGCCGTCGTCACCGGCTGGCCGTCCAAGACAGCTACAAAGACGTCGTCGTGGTCGGCAGCCTCTTTGACGATCGTGTTCGTTAGTTCCGTGCGGTAGCTAGCGATCCGGCTGGTGGCGCCAGTCGCATCCCACAGGTTCATGACCCGCCGCGCGCCGTCGCGTGGCGGGTCGGTGGATTGGTCGGCACCGCAGCCGCTGAGCGCGAGCGCAGCGATGGCGAAGCCGACCAGGAAGGGCCTGGTCATCTCCTTCTACCTCCTGTTTTGGGTGTCTCGACTAGTCCCCGATGAGGCTCGACAGCTCGTCGTCGCTCATCGCTTTGTGGCCGTTCAGGCTGGCCTCGCGGAAGGGCTCACCTTCGGCGTCTCCGGGCGCCGGGGTGATCCGGCGGCCGAAGCGCGTCGTCACCGTCGGGAGGGCTACGCGCATGACGCGGCCGTTCGCGAAGATTTGCGAGACGAAATCGAAGGTGGTGCGCAGCCGCCCGGCCGCCGCCTCCTCGAGACCGTCCTCGCTTTCGAGGTGCGCCTCCAACAGCTCCGGGTGCGCGTCGATCGCGGCCTGGGCTTCGGCAGCTTCGGCTTTGAGCTGCGCCGCGTGCGCGACGAGTTCGATGTCGCGCTCATGGCCGTGCTCGATTTCGGTCTCTACCTCTTCGCGCTCGGCTTCCCGGCGGGAGACGAGCTGCTCCAGGCGGCCGATCTCTTTGCCGACTTCGCGCCCTTCGGCCGCGAACGACCAGAAGGCGACCACCAAGATCGAGGCGAAGCTGCCCGCGATCTGAGCTGATCCCAGCCAGGTCGGGCTGATTAGTACGGCGGGGGCGGCGGTCAGCTTTCCGCTCGCCCATTCGTGCAGCGCTGCGTTCTGGGCGGCGGTCGCGTCGCCGCGGAAGACGACGAGCAGGATGAAGGCACACAGCAGCGCGAGAAGCGTCGCCGCAAAGGCGGCAGCGGTGGTCTTGACCCGCAGATCCTCGGTGAGCTTCTGTCCGAGTGCTCCGGCGGCGAGCCCGAGGGCGTGGTTGGTGGCGGCGACCAACGCAGGCACCGACAGCATCGTGAAGGTGAGCACCGCGCCGGAGAAGCCCGCGTGTTTGAGTGCGCCGTAGAGCGCGCCACCGTCGAACGCCACGACGGCCAGCTCAATTCCGATCAGCAGCGCCGGGCTGTGGAAGTAGCCCTTGCGGTGACGCGCGAGCCGCTCGAAACGGACCCGCATGTCTTGCAGCGCCTCCTTCGCTTCTTTCTCGCGAGCGCGCGCCTCCGGCAAGCGCTCCTTGGTCCAGCGCCTCACGCGCTCCTTGACGCCGGTGCGCTCAGCGGTGTTAGCAGCCAACCGGCCCGGCAGCGCCTTGACGAGCTGGGCTGCCGTGAGCCTCTCCTGCAGAGCGGTCGCCTTGCGCTGCCCCTTGCGGGCGGCGATGGCGCCGGCGATCCAGCGACGAGCGCCGGACTCGTCGCCGACTGCTTGGTCCCGCCCGAGACGCGAGGCGCCCAGTCGGTGCCCGTCGTAGTCGGTTCGCGCGTGCATCCGTCCGCCCGTCTCGAAGTCGGTGCCCCGGTCGTCGCCGGGAGCACTGAACATCTGCTCGTAGGTGTTGTCGCGCTCGGTGGGCGACGTGGGTGCTGCTCGGTTTCTCGTGAACCACTGCATTGCGCTGCCTCTCCTTCAAAGTGCCGCGGCGGGCGCAGAGTGGGCGCTATCGTCTAGCGCCTCACTCGGCGACCCGCCTGGGTTGATGGGTGATATGCGAAGCCGGGCGGAGCAGCAGGCCGTACCAAGAGTCGACTGTTCCGCCCGGCAGGCATTCCTGCCGGGACGTGGAGTCCCGTTTATTACCGGTGGTGAAGCGCGCGGGCTACAGGGGCTGTGCGACCAGACCCATTGCAGCTTCGTGCTCCGACATGCAGATGGTGCATTTTTCCGTCACGTGTTTGTGACGGCAGAACGCGCCTTTGATCGCTGCCGGCAGCCGGACCTCAGTGACAACGTGTGGCGCCGTCACTTGTGGTACGCTTACGTGCTTCGGGCGCTGAGCGCGCCCACCGGGATGGTTGGGCAATTGAACCTCCTCTAATCGGGTACTTTTGCCTGACCTAGCGGGACTCCCGGGGTGATGACCCGGAGTTCCGTGCCGCCACTCGATTCCTCGCTTACGCTTGGACGGGTGGCGGTTCGCAACTTGTGCCCGCTGGTCGGGGGTCGATATTTATACCACAGCTTTGTGCGATCGTGCATCCACGCGATCGTGCTTACCACGGTCCTTGCCTGAAGTCCCAGTGAATCGGGGATAAGAACTCGAAATGACCCCGATCCGCACCGCGTCTGCAAACGCGGGCGGATCGGGGTCGGGGCTCCACAGCAGGCTGAGTTCGAGTCATCACCCCGAAATCAGCGCCTCCGGGTTGCACCCCGGAAGCAGCGCGCGGCGCGCTCGTTTACGAGGGCGGGCGAAGCAGCCACTTCACCGCGCCGTAGACGGGCCTTCCTGGTCCCGCAGGAAGGTACTCCGCCCCGAGCAGGCCGCTAGGAGTGTTGCGCCTTCTGGTGTGGGCCGGTTGGGTTCCGGCGAGTCGTGTGGAGTTCGGAATAGGAGCGCTTGGCTCAGATGCCAGGGGCAACCACGCGAACGCCACCGGGAGTGATCCGGTGGAACTGTCGCCAGAGAAGCCTTCTTGAGGTACTGCGATCAGGAGCGGGGCGCTTCGAGAAGCGCGAGCCATCTAACACCTGATATGACACTAATTTAACACATATGTGTCAAATAGTCAACTGCTTTGTGATGCCGCGGGGCGCTCAGCTACCCGCAGAATCTGCCGCAAGACCTCGTGGTCCAGCGAGATGACTTCGTCGGCTACCTGCCGCAGCTCCTCGGCCACCCCGGCGCCGGGCGGCACGGCAAGTAGGACCCGGCAGCCCGAGTCTTGGGCCACCCGCACCGGCTCGGCCAGATCCCGGTCGCCCGCCAGCAGGATGGCGGTCTGGTAGGCGTGCGACTGCGCCAGCCGCACGAGATCGAGCGTGATCAGCGTGTCGACGCCCTTCTGCGACAGCTCCTTCTTGAAATCGAAGTACTCCTCGAACTCCTCGAGGTTGACCTCGCAGCGTTCGAGCGACCGGCGCAGCGCGTAGTGCCAGTTCGGCGTGCGCTCACGCAGGTGCCCGAGGCGCAACTGCACGCCGGGCGTCCGGGCGATGGCATCGAAGTAGCGGCGCTGGCTGGAGTAGCGCTCGTCGGTCGGCGCAAAGGCGGCGTCGTACCAGTAGACGCGCAGCAGCGTCGGCGTGCCTTCGAGCTGGCCGCCGACACTGCGCAGCCACTCGACGCAACCCGCGGCGTCCGGCTTGACGTCCGTCTTGTGCCTACCGAGCGCTTTACTGCCAGCGGCGTCGAGAAAGCCGTAGTCAATGAAGCCGGCGTACTTGCCGAGCATGTCCCCTTATTCCATTTCCCTCGAACGCGGGAAGAGGCTCATTGCTGAGCCTCTTCCTTGGCCCCAACGGGGCCGGATGTGCAAACCCTCCCACGGAGGGCACCAGAGCAAGGCTACCACCCTACAGATCCGAAAAATGGAATGCAACCGGTAATTCAGATCAATTGATCTGAATCATGGCCACTCGGTAACGTCACCGGGATGACGCAAGCGGGTGAGCGTGACGATGTCCTCATCGAGACCTACCGAGCCGAGGCCGCGTCGCTGTTCGCGGCGGGGCAAGATGTACGACGAGCCGCCGAGCGAACGGCATTCTTCGTGTTGACCTTGATCGGCGTGACGGTGGCGACCGGCATCAGCGCCAAAAGCGATCTTGTCGCGCTGGCGCTCTGTCCGCTGACCCTCATCCTCATGTCCTACATGTGCCAGCAGTACGTCGACGTCACGACGCTTGGTGCCGCGCGCCAGATTCTCGAGGAACGGATCGCCGCAGCGCTCGGAGCGCCAGGTCTTATCTACGAGCTGGGGGTGTCCTCATCTCGGCGAGCGGAGTTCAAGCTCAGCTTGCGCCTCCTCAACGCTGCCACCTTGCTCGTCGTCGCCGGGGTGCTGGTAGCCGGGGTGGTGGTCGCGCTCGAAGGCCAGCGCTGGTATTGGGAGGCGGCCTTTTCGGTCACGACGCTGTTCAGCGCTCTGTCGCTGGCTTTTTCCTACATCGACATGCTGCGCGCCGAAGCAAAAGCCGCTCAGCTCATCGAAAAGCGGCTCGCCTGACGAGAGCCCGAAGGGCTACGTGTCCTGCTGGTAGGTGTGCACCACCGCCTGGCTGCCTTTGCGGCAGCTCACCCGGGCCTCTATCTCGGTCGGTATTGCGTTGCGCTGTTCGCGGCAAGCGAAGCCGAGCACCCCACCACGACAGGTCCCAGCCTTGCCGTGCTGCAAGCGACAGCGATAGTAGGCGAGGGCCACTTTGTCGCCGGTCGAGCAACTGGTCCCCGACACCGACAGCGACGTGAAGTAACCGATCCCCGGATACTTCGGGGGCGAGCAGGTCCGCGCCGCCCGGGCTAGGCGAGGGCTCGCACTCGCCGGCGCCGCTGGTATGAGGGCCGCGACTGCGAGTAGTCCGGCCAGAACCACTCCGGTCGAACGGGCTCTGCTGAGGTACTTGATCATCGTCATCTCCTCCGTGGTTTCAGGGTGGTCTAGTAGCGGAAGTCGTGGGCGAGCCGCGCCTGCACAATTCCCGCGAGCAGGCTCGAACCGGCGTCGTTCAAGTGGATGCCGTCGGCTTGCCGCACGATCGTCGGCTGGCCGCCGATCACCATCGCGTCGCGGTAGGAAAAGCCGGGCGTGAACGTCCCCACCGTGTCCACGACATGCACCTGCGCCGCCCACGGCTGGGCCGCCACCTGAATCGCCGCGTTGACGACCCGAGCGATGCGAGCTCGGGCGGCTTCCCGCGGCGCGGGCAGTGTCAGCCAGTAGACGAGCGCCCCGCTTTCGCGGTAGGTGCTCATCACCTGGCGCACGCGGTCGGCGTAGATCGCCGCCCAAGCGCCTGAGCAGCAGGCGACTTCACGACCTTCGGGGCCCTTCATCGGGAAGCCGTCGTTGGCCCCGATGAAGACCACCACCGCGCTCGGGTGGTCGGCTCGCACCTGCGCGCGGGCGAGCTTGCCCCAATCCACTACGAAGGTCGTGGAGATCCCCGTGCCGATGTGGGGGTCCTGGTCGACGCGCACGCGCCCAGCCAGTTCCTCGGCCAGGTCGCTATCCAGCGGCATCGACATTGAGTCGCCGGTGACGAGCAGAGTGTGCAGCGCTCGCTTCGGCGGCGGCGGTTCCCCCAGCGCTTCGGCGGTGAAGGCATCTGGTGTGACCGGCGGGATCTGCCCGCCCGCACCGAGCGTCTTGAAGCCGCCGGGCCCGGACAGACTCGGTTCGGGGTTCAACCAGCCGGTCGCCGCCCGCGCCACGCTCGCAAGCGGCAGCGCTCGGGCGATGTCGGCGCTCGGGTGGCCGACGGCGAGCACGGCCGAGCGCCCGATCCCCGGTTTCATCTCATCGCCCGCCTTCAGCACCGAGCCGCCCTCCAGCAGTACGAGTAGCACAGCGGCCAGCACCACGGCGAGCACGGCGTCGCGGGCCCTAAACCGCCGCAGACCCTCGCGGTCGAAGCGGCTCATCAAGCTGTCGTCTCGAGAAGCGCTCACTAGAACCGGAAGTAGATGAAGGGCGGCACGCCCTGACTCGGGACGGTGGCGCCGGCGACTGCCACCACCACAGCCAGGCCCGCTCCCATGAACACCGGCCGCCGCCGCTCAATCCAGACTTGGACGCGCTCCAGCGGATTCGGCGGCAGTAGCTGCAGGCCGATGACGAGCACGATCGCGCCCACCACCGGCAGGCTCCAGAGCGTCGGATGACTCGGTACGGCCAGGCGCGAGAGCAGCGTCCCGAAGTCGGCGAGGCTCTGGACGCGGAACAACACCCAAGCGAGCACGATTAGGTGGAAGGTCACAAGCCAGCGCAGCCAGGCCGGGAAACGGATGCGCCCGCCGAGGGCGTGCTCAAGGACGAGACCGATCCCGTGGAAGGCGCCCCACAGCACGAAGGTCCAGGCCGCGCCGTGCCAGAGCCCACCCAGCACCATCGTGATCATGAGGTTGCGGTAGGTGAAGAGACGCCCACGGCGGTTGCCACCCAGCGGGATGTAGAGGTCGTCGCGCAGGAAGCGCGACAGCGTCATGTGCCAGCGCCGCCAGAAGTCGCGAAAGCCGGTCGCCCGGTAAGGACTGCGGAAGTTCTGCGGGAAGACGAAGCCGAGCAGGAGCGCCAGGCCGATCGCCATATCGGTGTAGCCGGAGAAGTCGCAGTAAATCTGCGCCGCGTAGCCGTAGGCGGCGAGCAACACGTCCGGGGCGCCGTAGCCGCGTGGCACCGCAAACACCGGATCGACCAGCACGCGCGCCAGGTAGTCGGCGATCACCACCTTCTTGACCAAGCCGAGGGCCACCAGCCAGATCCCCGAGCTCACCGCCACGCGGTTCGGATCGCGGGGGCGCGCGAGCTGCGGCAGAAACTCCCGAGCACGCACGATCGGACCTGCGACTAGGTGCGGGAAGAACGAGAGGTAGACCGCAAAGTCGAGCAGCGAGGCGGGTGCCACCGCTTCGCGCTTGACGTCGACCACGTAGGAGATCGCCTGGAAGGTGAAGAAGCTGATCCCGACCGGCAGCGCGATCGTCAAGAGCGGCAAGGTGCCGCCAACGCCGAATCCGCTGGCCACGTCCGCCCACTGCTGAGCGAAGAAGCCGTAGTACTTGAAGACGCCGAGCAGGCCGAGGTCGAGCGCCACCGCCAGGCCCACGATCAAGCGGCGACGACGCTCGCTCGTGGTCCGAGCGATCCCCACCGCGGCGGCCTGGTTGCCAAGCGTCACGCCTCCGAGCAAGAAGATGAACCGCCAGCTCGCGCAGGCATAGAACAGATAGCTCGCCGCCAAGATGAATGGCTTCCAGATCCTGGGCCGAGACATCAGCGCCCATGAGAGCGTGAGCACGATCGGGAAGAAGATCGCGAACTGGACGCTCGGGAACAGCACGGGCTATCCCCAGGAGGGCATCAGCTTGCCGAGGGCGTGCAGCAGGTAGGGGCCAACGGTGGCCGCAAAGCTCCTCGTCAGATGATCTTCGTCGCGATACACCAGGGCACCGCCGACGACGGGGTAGCAAAGGTGAGCGTCGCAGAAGAACTGCGTCGGATCGATCACCTCGACGCGCCGCGAGTGCAGACGTTCGGCCGCCACCACATCGGGGTCGGTGTGGAGCGCCACCCCGCGGGGCACTGCACAGACCAGGCCAGCATTCTCGTGACGCTGCAACGCCGCTTCGACGCACGCCAACGTGTCGGGGTGCATGTAGGGGATGTCGCGGATAACGACGATGTGCCGGACGTTGGCTGGCAGGGCAGCCCACGCTCGGGTGATCCCTTCGACCTGAGCGTCAAGTCGACTCTGCCCGCGCCGCGTCTTTACCGGTCCGGGATGGTCTGAGGTGAAGACCGTCGAGACTTCGGGGCGCGTCCGAAACCAGTGCAGTACCGCTCGGTTCCAGGCCAAGCATCCGGCGAGCTTCGGTTCGGGCATCACGAGAACGCCTTGGGTGAAGGGGCAGCTTGAGCGCGTGCTGTCCAAGCCCTGCCATTTGAATGCGTGCGCGACGACATCAACGGCTGCCCGCCAGTGCCAGGCGTGGCTGTCGCCCACCAGTGCGATCGTGCCGACCGCCTCCGAGGCTGGCACGCCAAAGACGCACAGGTTGATCGTGTCCGGCACCAGTTCGCACGGCGAGTTGGGCGTGATCTCGGCTTCGGACGGCGTGGGGATGACGACGTTGTCGAGCCGGGCGTTGTGGCACGGGCGCAGCGGATCGCGGGCGGCAGCGCCGAAGCAAGCCGGAGTGCCAGCGTCAGCCGTGCCGGAGACGAGCGGGCAGGCGAGCAGTCCGGCTGCCACGGCGACCGCCAGCGCTTGCCACCTCCCACCTCTCGATGCCGTTCTTCGCACGTCCGATCTCCTAGCCGTAGTCCAAAGCCATGCGGGCATGACGACGCCGTGGGGTCGGTGCCGCCATGCCCGCATCGTTCCCTCTACCGGAATGTCATGGCGGCGGACCGTAGCAAAGGGTCTACCGGGATGTCATTGCGAGGATCTGGCGACCCCGGAAGGCTGGGGAAATGCCAGCCTCTCCCCCCTTCCAGGTCGCCCTCGGTCTGGTCGTAAAAGCCCGCCGTCATGAGCTTGAGCTGACCCAGGAGCAGCTCGCGAACAACACCGACCTACACCAGCGCTGGATCTCGAATGTCGAGACCGGCAAGCGCAATCCGAGCTATGGAAGCTTGCGAAGGCTGGCAGCCGGACTCGAAATGACGGCCTCCGCGCTCATCGCTCGCGCCGAGGAAACGGAAGCCTCTCTGCCTGTCCCTCGCAAGCGTCGGGCAACCGCCCGGCGTGGCTGAGTGCGCACCCGTCTGGCGGATTCACACAGCTTGACCGCACAGGGCAAGCAGTCCTAGGCTGCCCGCCTTCCGTCAAGCGACCCCCGGCGCGGCGACGTCCTGCCGGGGTCAGGACACCAGGAGGACCAGCTCCCCATGCCAAGCGAGCCGACGTCCGAGGCACCATCAGAGGCGCAGGTGCTCGCCGCCATCGAGCGGGCCCTGGCACACCGGCGCCTGCCGCAGCAACCTGGCGTGCTCTTTTCGGTCGTCAAGGATCATCTTGAACTCGGCCGGCATGACACTCGGCGGCTGCGTCCACTGTGGGAGCGCCTACACACCCGTGGCCTGATCGAAGTCAGCACGCACCAAAGCCTGACCCTGTGGGATCTCACCAGCGCGGGTAAGCGACGGCTGACCATCGCTCGTCGGGACGGTCCGATCGAGCTGCCGGAGTCCCCGCAGCACCGGGAGTGGCGCACAGCACGGGAAGCAGGCGAGCGCCGTATCGGGCGGCTACGTGACGAGCTCGAGACTGCGCTCGATCAGACACGGACGCTGCTCGCAACGGAGCCGCGTGACTCCGACGTCTGGTTCGCCGCCAGCCGCGAGTTGCAGCGGGCCTGCTACCGCCTCGGCTCTGCCACCTACTGCCTGTTCGAGTGGGCGGAGCCAAATGACTCGGAGGCCGATCTGCCGCTTGAGTCCCAGCTCGGTCGGCGGGACTACCGATCGTGGGCTTAGGGCGGCCGCAGCTCACTTCCGAATAGCTCCGCTAGACGCTGACCCATCCAGGCCGCTGCGATGGAAGGCGAGTTGCAGCAGATCGTGGGACGGAACCTGCGGCGGCACCGTCGCCTACTTGGTCTTAGCCAAGAGCGTTTCGCCGATGCTCTTGGTGTCCATCGCACTTACGCCGGAGGCCTGGAGCGCGGTGAATACAACTTGTCGCTTCGGAGTCTGGAGCGCCTCGCCAAACGCCTCGGCCTCAATGCCCGAGAGCTACTCCATTCCGATGAATCCGCACGGCGCTGAGCAAACTGCCCAAGTAGCATTCTCTGCCCTCCCATGCCCACCTACGCGCAGTCACGGACAGCGCCGTCGGACTACGGATTCCCGATCTTCTACGAGATCCTGTCCTTGGACGAAGCCCTTGCGGAAGAGGACTCCGCGATCGCGATGGACCGCGAGGTCTTTGGCGACGGCTTCGAGGGATTTCGAGCGGGGCAGCTCAATCGGGTTCGCGCGCTGTATGAGTCCGGGGCTGCATCCGGTACTGCCTATTCAGTTAGGGCGCCGGAGGGAGAGTGGAGCAGCGCGATCCCACTCGCTGACCTACTTCCGATCGTTGCTGAGCAGTTCAACGCCGCCCGGGCGAGTAACTGGACTCCGACATCGTAGGATCGGCCCGGCACCAGGCGATCCGGGAGAGTCGAGGCAGCGTCTGCTCGCCCTGATCGTGCACCGCCGATTGTGCGACCCAGGCCGAGCTCCGATAGCCTGCCCCGCGTCGTGGAGGCTGGCCCCCAAGTAACGCATGATGACGCGGGACCAACGCCCGACTGGTTCGCGCGCGTCCTCGGAATATCACAGCTAGTCGTGTCGATCGCGGTTGTTTTGCTCGGGGCGTATCTTGTCCACCGACAGGGAGCGTATGAACGGGCCGCCACGCGCAGAGAACAAGCAGCCGAACGGAGCGCGGTGGCAAAATCTGAAGGGACCGCCGTCGCGCGAGCATATGCGGTGCAACTCGGGCAGGTCGCCCGCGGCGTGAAAGACATGCATTTCTGCAAAGAGAAGCTCACGCCGTTTGCGGAAGGAGAAGGCACACGCGTGTCGTTCCGCGACCTGAAGCGCTTGGGTGCCGTTCTCAACACGTCACAGTTGACGGCCGTGCAGCGCGCAAGCAACGAGCTTGATCAGCTGTATCACTCGGGATACACGGCTCCGCCCTCGGGATCAGTTGCGGCTTATCACGCCTGGGCGGCCCAAGGCGCCCTGCGATCGAGAGCGAAGCGGGCTGACCGGTATCTCACAGAAGCGCTCCCAGCTCTCGGGGGTGCCCCGCCCGCAGCGCCCGGACGCTGCAATCACACATAGCGCTCCGTCGCGCACTGCCAATTGTGTAACACAGCGCCTTGCAGTCGATAGATCACGACAGCGCAGCCGGAGATAGTTACCCGTATCTACTTTGTCGGGAAAATCACAGGAGGCAGACATGGGACTCTTTAGCCGAAGCTCGAAACCAACACCGCAACGTGATCTTGCACCGATGCTGGCGGAGTGGGGTCAAAGGAGGTTCGAAGGGCGAGATAGAAAAGGAGATATGTCGCCAAAAACTGAAGAGTTCAAAGACGAAATCATGGATATGGGGTTCAATCGGGATTCAGGCTTTCCAGCACGTCGCTCAGCGGCGATCCAAGAGATCCGAGAGGTTGGACTGCGCGAAGGTGGGTGGACCGTCTATGGCGCGTGGGAGGCGATAGAAATGATGCACGCCCAATTTGGGGACCTTCATGCGCCCGAGGACATCCTGCAGGAACTCATGGAAGCGCGCGTCAGGTTCTTGCAGACGCTCGATGAACCCAAGATGGCGACGCGTTTGAACACACACGACATAAGCGCGTTCCGTGATCTTTTCCCGGAAGACCACGCACGGATGTTTCCGAATTGGGGTTGACCGATAGTCCAGGTCTGCCGTAGGGGAACGTACTTGCCCGTGCGACCCGTTGACCGCCTACCGAAAGGCGCGCATGATGGATGCATGAGTCGACCATCTGTCTTGGAGCAACGTATTGAGCGACAATCCGCAGAGGTGCTGGCGATCATCTCGAGCGAGTCGCGGATCAGCACCGCCGAGCTAGCGTTCCGCACCGGCATGAGCGAAGGTGTTGTTCGCAAGCGTCTCGCGTACCTACGAAGCGAGGGGAAGATCATCGGCAAGCGTGGTCGAGCTCGGCCCGTCTCGCCGCTCGTCCAGCCCTCGCTATCCATCGAAGAACGGGTCGCCGTAATTGAGCGGCTGCTACAAACTCCTGTCTCAACACGAGATCGAGGGTACTTCCTAGCATCTTGTGCTAGTCGTCGGCGAAGTCCACCGTCTCGACACCCAGCACACCCTCGATGCCATCGAGCGCGACGGTCAGCTCGTCAATCGCCCTCCCGGCGGGTACATCCCCGACTGCCGGAATGAGGCAGATCTAAAAGTCTAGCCCTTGACGTGCTGCTGCTGCGCCGTGTTGGAACTAGCCCTCGGCGTGGCGCTGCATGATCCGTCGAAGCTCCGCGTCTCGCAAGCGCTGTCCGCCGAATAGGGCTCGGAGTCGAGCAGCTTCCTCGGGCGGCATCTTGGGGAACGGCTCGACGTGGCGTACCGTGACAGGAGACCGCCCCCTCTGGGCCCAGGTGAGCGGCCGGTACATCGCGTGATGCCCCTTCCTTCCATATCGCATTGCAAAATCGTGTCATGTCTTCCAGACGGAGAGCGCCCTACGCCGCGAGCCGGTACCGCCCCCGCTCCAGCCGCACGAACCGGGCTCGCGGACCCTTGCAGTTGTTAGCGAGACAGTTCTTGACGGTCGAGCGTGAGACTGCCTCACCGATCAGCTGCTCGGCCGCCGCATGGATCTCGCACATGCGCATTGGCCCTTCGGCCTCGGCAAGCACCTGATCGATGGTGCGGGTGAGTAGGCCCGCTGATCGCTTGCCAGCGAACTTTGACGGTCGGCGGGCTGCTCCGGCAGCCTCTATCTTGGCTAGCGTTGAGCAGAGCTTTGCCATTCGCTCCCGAACTTCGGGGTTCGATAGGGCGCCGAAGATCCCCACTGGATCACCCGACGTCGCGTCGTCATGCCTGACCTCGCGCGCAGCACGGCCCTGAACGAGCAGGAGCTGTGGCGGGAGATGGTCCGCTGGTCGGGCGGGCTCGTGCACGAGGAGGGCGGGCTTCTGCTCGTGGCCGGCCCCAGCAGCTACCTGCGCGTGGCGATCAGGCTCGACGCGGGCATCGACGGCGCGGAGACGGTGCGCCGGGCGGGCGAGTTCTTCGCGGCGACGACCGGGCACATCGTGCTTGTGCGCGAGCCCGACGACGCGGACGTCGCGGCCGCGGCGCTCGCCTCCGGCTACGCCCCGGCGTGGACCGAGCGCCCGATGGCGCTCCACGAGCCGCCGGAGCCCTCGCCGCTCGCGGAGGAGATCGACGTCCGCACCGTGTCCACCGCGGAGCAGGTCCTCGACTACGGGCGCGTCGTCGCCGAGGCGAACGACGACCCCGGCGAGCGCGAGCGCGCGGGGCTGCTGTTCCACGACCGCACGATCCTGGTTCCGCACATCGCGGCGTTCGTGGCGTATCTGGAAGACGCTCCGGTGGCCTGCGCGATGACGCTGGTCAGCCACGGCGTCGCGGGCGTGTTCTATGTCGCGACGGTCGAGCGGGCCCGCAGGCGCGGCCTTGGCGACGCGCTGACCCGCATCGCCGCACGCGCCGGCTTCGCGCTGGGAGCCCGCGCCGCCTGGCTCGGCGCTTCGGAGATGGGAGCCGGCCTCTACCGCCGGATCGGGTTCTCAGGCCTCGGCACGAGCATCGTCGAGTACGAGTCGCCCCAGAGCTAGGGTCATCGCCCGGGGAAGCGCTCGCCCCATGGCTCCAGCTCGACGCCCGCGACGTTGACCACGTAGGAGATCAGCCGGTACCAGCCCGCGAGGATCGTCAGCTCCAGCAACTGGTCCTCGCGCAGCCAGGCCGACAGCGAGGCCCACAGCTCGTCGGGAATCCCGTCCCCCTCGTACAGCGCGTCGGCCGCCGCGATCAGCTGCGCGTCCCGCTCCCCCCAGGCGGGGTCCGCCGCCGATCCGAGCACCGTCGCCGCGATCTGCTCCTCCGTGACGCCGAGCCCCCGCGCAAACGCCACTACGTGAACGCCCCACTCGTACTCCGCGCCCGCCCGTGCGCAGGTGCGCAGGATCAGCAGCTCGCGCTCGCGCGGGTCGAGCCGCGGGTGCCCCAGGAGCCCCGCCCCAAGCGGGCGCATCCGCGAGAACAGGCCGTCGTGGACCGCGAGCGTGCGGAACAGCCGCAGCGGCTCCACCTCCGCGCCGGGCGGCATCCATCTCGCGAGCAGCTCCTCCAGCCCGGGCTCGTAGGGCGGTTGCATCGGTGCGATTCGCGTCGCCGGCATCGCCTATCCTTTCGCTTCGATAATCAAAGCAAGGAGTGTAGCTTCTGTTTCCGAAGCATGCAGACGGACCTGAAGTGGCGGGCGGTGCGGGGCACGAGACGGCGGGCGGCGCGGCCCCCGGCCCCGGGCGACCCGCCCGCGGCTCGCGCAGCGGCCGCCCGATCATGGCGCTGCTCGACCTGCTCGGGCGCCGCTGGGCGCTGCGCGTCCTGTGGGAGCTGCGCGAGGAGACGCTCACCTTCCGCCTGCTGCAGGAGCGCTGCGGCGAGATGTCCTCCAGCGTGCTGAACCAGCGGCTGGGCGAGCTGCGCGAGGCGGGGATCGTCGAGCAGGCCGAGGGCGCCGGCTACCGGCTCACGCCCGCAGGCGAGGATCTGCTCGCCGCCCTCTCGCCGCTACAGGCCTGGGCCGGGCGCTGGGCCGAGCGGTCCTAGGGTCGCGGGCCACGGCTCGTCAGAGGTAGTCGATCTCCGGAGAGCGCAGCGCGATCCCCAGGCCCCGCAGCGAGACGCGCCCGCTCTCCGGGTAGAAGCACATGTCGCCGGGCTCGCGCGTCCCGTAGGCCAGATAGGCAAGGCCCTCCTCGCCGGCGCGCAGCGCGTGCGCGACGCCGCTGCCGGGCAGGCGGGCGATCACGTCGCCCGCCTCCAGCGGGTGCCGCTCGCGCTCGCCGCGCTGCCACAGCTCGACGACGCCGCCACCCTCCAGCACCACGAACAGCTCCTCCTCCAGCGAGTGGCAGTGGGCCGGCGCACCGGTCTCGCCCGCCTGCAGGATCACGTGGTTCAACCCCGTCGCCCGCGCACCCGCCGCCCTGCCCAGCGCGCGCATGCGCCCGCCGAAGGCCGACGGCGCCGCTTGCAGCGGGACCACGTTCGCCGGGCGCTCCGCCGAGGGCTCGGGACAGTGCGGCGCCCCCACCGCGGCCTCGCGCGCGAACGGCCCCTCGCCCTCGCCCAGCTCCAGCCAGCGTGCGCCCGACCACGCCACGCCCGCTCGCGGGAGCGCCGTCAGCGAGGCGTCCAGCCGCTGGCCGAACGCCAGCACGTCGAGCCCCGAGGCTCCCGCCCGCAGCGTGTGCGCGCCGCGCCGCGGCCGGTGCGCGATGCAGTCGCCCGGCGCGAGGGCGAACGTCTCCCCCTGCTGCCACAGCAGTCCCTCGCCGCCCAGCACGTAGAAGATCTCCTCCTCCTCGCCGTGCTCGTGAACCGGCGTCGAGAAGCGCTCCGGGGATATCTCGATCCGGCGCAGGCCGATCGCGCGCGTGCCGGCTTCGCCGCCGAGCTCGTGCCACACGCCCCCGATGTGCCCCACGGAGCGCTCCGCCTTGCGCGCCCCCGTGTGCAGGTTGCCACGCCGCATCGGCCGAAGCTACCAGGGAGCGTAGACTCCGGGACGCCCCCAGTCCCCACCGAGGAGTGCTCATGACCAGTCAACTGCCCCCCGGGCCGCGCATGCCGAGCGCCCTGCAGATGGTCGGCTGGTGGGCTCGGCCCACCGCCTTCGTCGAGCGCTGCCGCGCCCGCTACGGTCCCCGCTTCACGATCCGCCTCCCGGCCCAGCCGCCGTTCGTCGTGCTGTCCGACCCCGAGGAGATCAAGCAGGTCTTTCAGGCGCCGCCCGAGGTGCTGCATCCCGGCGAGGGCGCGAAAATCCTCGAACCAGTCGTCGGGCCGAACTCCGTGATCCTGCTCGACGAGGCCCCGCACCTGCGCCAGCGCAAGCTGCTGCTGCCCGCCTTCCACGGCGAGAAGATGCAACGCCTCTCCGGGCTGATGACCGAGCTCGCCGAGCGCGAGGTCGCCTCCTGGCCGCTGGAGGAGCCCGT
This sequence comes from Solirubrobacteraceae bacterium, assembly GCA_035508515.1. Lineage (GTDB taxonomy): Bacteria > Actinomycetota > Thermoleophilia > Solirubrobacterales > Solirubrobacteraceae > Palsa-744. The sequence goes on from DATJMW010000020.1 coordinate 69,551, forward strand.
GGCGCTGCACCCGCGCGTGCAGCGGCTGACGCTCGAGATCATCCTGCGCGCCGTCTTCGGCCTCGAGCGCGGGGCGCAGCTCGACCGCCTGCGCGATCTGCTGACGCAGATCCTCGCCTTCGGCGAGAGCCCCATCTCGCTGCTGCCGCCGGTCCAGCGGCTTCTGAAAGGCCGCGGCCCCGTCGGGCGCAGCGAACGCGTCGGCGAGGAGGCCGACCGGTTGATCTTCGAGCTGATCGAGGAGCGTCGCGGCGCCGAGGAGGGCGAGGACGTGCTTTCGATGCTGCTCGGCGCCCGTGACGAGGACGGCCAACCGATGACGCGCGAGGAGCTGCGCGACGAGCTCGTCACCGCCCTGGTCGCCGGCCACGAGACCACCGCCTCGCAGCTGGCCTGGGCCTTCGAGCGGATCGCCCGCGAGCCGCACGTGCAGCGCCGCCTGCACGCCGAGCTCGACGAGGGCTCCGACGATGCCTATCTGAGCGCAACGATCCACGAGATCATGCGCCGCCGCCCCGTGCTCCCCAACGCCGAGCCGCGGCTCGTCAAGCAGCCCGTCGAGGTCGGCGGCATCACCTACGAGCCGGGCATCGTGCTGTTCGTGAGCGCTTATCTCGTCCAGCACGACCCCGGCATCTACCCCGACCCCTACGCCTTCCGCCCGGAGCGCTTCCTCGACCAGTCGCCCGGCACCTACACCTGGATCCCCTTCGGCGGCGGGCGGCGGCGTTGCATCGGCGCCAGCTTCGCGCTGCTGGAGATGAAGCTCGTGCTGCGCGCCGCGCTCGAACGCCACGAGCTGAGACCGGCTTCGGAGCTGCCCGAGATCACACGCCGCCGCGGGATTGCATTCAGCCCATCGCGCGGCAGCCGGGTGATCCTCTCGCGGCGCCGCGAGGCCCCCTCGCCCGAGGAGTCGCGGGGCGCCGAGGTTCCCGTCGCCGCCTGACGCGCACGAGCGCGGCGCCGCCCTCGCGACGACGCCGCGCCGTGCGCAGAGCACCCGCCCGCGCGTCAGGAAGTCCCCGCGCGGGCGCGTGCAGCTCGTGGCCCGGAGCTAGCGCTTGCCGCCGTGCCGCCGCACGGCGTGCCTGCGCTTGGCGTGGGGATGCTTGCGGGCGCTCTGACGCGCCCTGTGGCTCGACCGCGGGCACGGCGCCCGGTAGGTGACGGGCACGGTCTGCGGCGGCAGCCCGCCGAGCCCCGCGAACAGCAGTTCCGACTTCACCGGGAAACCCCCTTTCGGGCAGCGCGAGGGCATGCGGCCGTAGTAGACGACGCGCTTGCCCTTGCGGTAGGCCGCGCCGATCTTCACTTCGATCGAGAGCGCCGAGGCGTCCGGGGCGCCCGGCACCGTTTCGATCAGCGGCACTTCGGTCGCGAACCGTTGCGCGAACGTCCCGCTCGTGTGCGTCACGTGGCTCGCCGAGAGGAATTCAAGCGCCACCGGCGAGCGGCCCACCGTGTAGAACTGGAGCGCGTTGCCCGGGGCGAAGAACCCCTGGATCGAGGCGCGCTCCTGCACCCTTTCGGTGCCGAAGCTCACGATGCCGAGCGCCGTGCCGGAGATCGTCACCCGCGAGCGCTTCGGGCACGCCCTGGGGCCGACGTTTTCGAGCGCCGCCGGCTGGCAGACCGCGAAGCCGCGGGTCGTCAGCTTCGTGCCCGCCGGCGTGTAGACGTTGATCCCCGCGAGCGGCGGGGGAAAGCCTCCGTATTCGGTCCCGGCGATCGTGTACTGGACCTGCAGCGCGGCGCCCGCGCCGAGGATGTTGCCCGTGCCGCGGAATCCCGGGATCGGGATCGCGCGGGCTTTGAACGTCACCGTCGGCGCAGCCGAGGCGGCTGCCGGAAGCGCCGACAGCGCAAGGCACAGCCCCGCCAGCGACGCGATTGCTCTACGCGACATCGAAATGCTCCTCCACTCGTGCTTTCAGACGTGAGCGTCGGTTCAAGCGAGCCGGGTAGCGCGGGCCGGTTGGCGCCAGGCGTCACTGTCTCTGCCCCTGGAACACCTCAAGCGCGCCAGAAGCGCGGAGCCTGCTAGTCCGCGATCGGTTCGCGCGCCAGCTGGTGGCGCACGTGGTCGCGGGCGTCCGCGTAGCGGATCGCCTCGTAGGCGATCAGCGCCGCCAGCAGCGCCGCCAGGATGCCCAGCGTCGCCAGCGCCGGCAGCTGCAGCGCCACCGGCACCAGCGCCACGAGCACCGCCGCGCACAGCAGCCGCCGCCAGCTCACCGTGTGCACGTTGCGCAGGCGGAACGCCACGTGCGCCAACAGGTACAGCGCCGCCCCGCCCAAGAGCGCCGCCGCCGGCACGAGCCGAAGCTCGCGGTTGACGTCCTCGAGCGTGATCTTCAGGCCCACCGCCACCAGCGCGACGCCGGCGATCATCGGGAAGTGCAGGTAGGAGTAGGAGTCGCGCGCGATCCCGTTCTGCTCGTGGCCCGGCGCCGCTTTCGCCAGCCGCCGCCCGGCGACGATCGCCGTCACGTCGAAGTACACCCACCAGAAAGCAGCCGCCACCGCGATCCCGAGCACCGCCGCGCCGACGACGCCGGCGCTCAGCGACGCCTTCGCGCCGACGCCCAGCGCCACGATCGACTCGCCCAGCGCGATCAGCACGATCAGGCCGTGGCGCTCGGCGAAGTGCCCCGGCACCAGTTTCCAGCCCTCCTGCCCGAACAGCAGCGGGCCGCCGGTGTCGAGCAGCAACGCCACGCCCCACAGCGCCACGCGCAAATCGCCGGAGGCCGCCGCCGCCGCGAACAGCAGCCCCGCGCCGATCGCGGTGCTCACCGCCAGCGACATCACCGAGCGCCGCAGCTCGCGGTCCTCGCGGCTGGCGATCACGAACAGCGCGATGTGCGCCGCGCGCACGACCGCGTAGGCGCAGGCGAACAGCAGCGCCTCCTCGCCGAACGCCCCCGGCACCGCGAGCGCCGCCACCAGGAACGCCGCCATCGCCGCGAACATCGCCAGGCGCACCGCCCCCTCCTCCGGGTCGACGACGCTCGTCAGCCAGGCGTACCCGCCCCACGACCACCACAGCACGCCCAGCACCAGCACGCCCTTCAGCAGGCCGCCCCACGTCGGCGTATGCGCGATCAGCGTCGTGCACTGCGTCAGCGCCAGCACGAACACCAGGTCGAAGAACAGCTCAAGCGGCGTGACCCGCTCGTCTTCGCGCATCACCGCCGCGCGGCGGTGCGATTCGCCGGCCTCTCGCTCGCTCATCGCGGCAATCCTCGCATCGTCCGCGGCTGCGACCCGGCGCAGCCGGCGATGCGGGCCTCACCGGGCGCGCGGACGACGGCCCGCGCGCCGCGGCAGCGAACCCGGCGCCGCCACCCGATCGTGACGGCGCCGGATCAGGACGCCCTAGTGCAACGACATGTTCGGCTCGCCGGCCCCGTTCAGGCCGGTGCCCGAAATCGTGCACGTCCCGCCCTTGGGCGTGCCCGCGTTGTAAGCCTGCGTCAGGCAGTTGCGCAGCCCCAGCTGCGCCCAGTAGTTCGGGTGGATGTCTTCCTGCAGTTCGTAAGGCCCGAAGATCGCTTCGAGCGTGCGAATCTGGTTGAACCACTCCGTTTTGTCCACGGCGCCCGCCGCTTTCCAGTTGGCCAGGCCCTTCTCCTCCAACAGCCCCACCGTGTTGTCGCAGAGCCTGCGCGCGTTGAACGCCGAGCTCAGTTCCATCGTCTTCACGTTGGAGAGGCCCGCCGCCGAGGCGGCGCCCAGCACCGCGTTGTCGATCGTCGGCAGCATCGTCGCGTTCGCGTAGTTGGCGTCTTTGTTCCAGAAGCCGCAGCCGCCCGTCGTCTGCCTCGAGTAGCCACTCTGCGTGTAGCGGAATTCAGACCCGTTCGGGATCGGGGAGGGGTAGTTCTGTACGAGGATCGTGTACTGCGAGCTCGTGTAGCCGGCGTTCGTCATCGCCTGGGCGACGTTTTTGATCGCCGTCGTGATTTCACCCTTGACTTTGTTGACGTTCGCCGTGGTGAAGTTGTTCGTCACCGAGCTTTCTTCGCTGCAGTAGAAGTCATAGAACCAGGTCGACTCGAGGAAGTCCTCCACGCACGTCTGCACGATGCCCGCGAAGTTGAAGTTGTTGCCGCCGATCGACAGCGCCACCAGCTTCACGTTGTGCGTCGCCGCGAAGTGCTGGAGCATCAGCGCCTGCCCTTCGTTGCCGCCCGAGCTGTAGAAGTCGATCCCCGGCTTGAAGGTTTCGCCTTCGGTGAAGGTCGAGGTCTTCGCGCCCGAGCAGGCGAGGTTCATGCCGCTCACCCCGCCGCCGATGTAGACCTCCGCCGACTTCGAGCGGTGGCAGCCTTTGATCGATTCGCCCGTGCCACCCGCGTTGTCGTAGTAGGCCGTCGAGCCCAGCGCGTCCGTTTTCGAGGAGCTTTCGTCGGTGTTGCCGGCCCAGCGCCCGGCCTCGCCCGAGATGAACGAGTCGCCGAGGCTCGTGACCCACGGCGAGCCGCTGCCCGGCCCGTCGGCGCGCGCCACCGAGGTCAACGAGACCGCGCTCCAGGCCAGCGCCGCCAGCGCCAGCGCCGCGGCCCACAGCGCAAGTTCCCTACGGCTGCGTGCAGCCAATGATCGATACATGCTCACTCCCCCTGCTGCGCGCCACACGCCGCCCGCGGGCGCTGTCGCCGCGACCCTATCCGACTGATCCGACGAATTTCAAAGAACCATCTGCGAGTCCGAAGCGTCCCGAAATCCGGGCCGGGAGTTCGGATGGGACGCCCTGCGGGCGTCTCTGACATGCGCCGCCGGCTGCTAGGCGCTGTCGGCCACGCGCGAGGGAGCCTCGCCCCACAGCTCCTCCAGGCGGTAGAACTCGCGCGTCTGCGGCGTGAAGACATGCACCACCACGTCGAGGTAGTCCATCAGGATCCAGTCGGCGCGGGCCGCGCCCTCGACGCGGCGGGGCAGGATGCCGTGCTCGCGCTTCATGCCCTCGGCGATCCCGTCGTGGATCGCCTTCGTCTGGCGCGTCGTGTTCCCGGAGCAGACCAGGAAGTAGTCGGTGTAGCCCAGCACCTCGCGCAGGTCCAGCTCCACGATCTCGATCGCCTTCTTGTCCGCCGCCAGCCGCGCGATCTCCGCCAGCAGCTCGCGCCCCTGCAGCGTGTCCGGCTCGCCGCCCGCCACAGCCGGCTCCTCGCTCATCGGCTCGCCGCCCGCGCCGGCTCCCCGTAGAACCCGTGCTCCGCCACGTACTCGGCCACGTCGACCCCCACAAGTCGCTCGATCGGCTCTCCAGCCGCCACCCTTTCCCGCGCCCGCGAGGAGGAGACGTCGATCAGCGGGGCGTCCAGGAAGCTCACGCGTCCCTCTCCGCCCAGCGACGCCACCGCCCCCAGCACCCCGCCGCGATCGCTCCCCGGGCGCGCCGCCACCGCCAGCCGCGCCAGCCGCAGGAGCTCACGCGGTTCGCGCCAGCCCGGCAGCGTGCTCGCGACGTCCGCCCCGACGATGAACGTCAGCTCCGTCTTTTGATCGCGGGCATGCAGTGCTCTCAAGGTATCCACCGTATAGGACGGCCCGTCGCGTTCGAGCTCCAGCGCACACGCCGACAGGCCCTCCGCGCCGCGCACCAGCAGCTCGCACATCTCCAGACGCGCCTTCGGGCCCGGGTCCTCCTCGACGCGCTTGTGCGGCGGCGCCGCCGCGGGCATCAGCACCACGCGCTCCAGGCCGAGCTGATCGCGCGCGTGGCGCGCGATCGCCAGATGCCCCAGCGTCGGGGGGTTGAACGTGCCCCCCAGCACCCCCAGCGAGTGCTCAAGCGCGGACGTGTCCGTCGCCCTCCACGAGGTACTTGAAAGTGCACAGCTCGCGCAGGCCGATCGGCCCGCGCGCGTGCAGCTTCTGCGTCGAGTTGCCGATCTCGGCCCCCATCCCGAACTCGCCGCCGTCGGTGAAGCGGGTCGAGGCGTTCACGTACACGCAGGCAGCGTCGACGCCCAGCTGGAACGCCCGCGCCGCCGCGGTGTCGCGTGTCACGATCGCCTCCGAGTGGCCGCTGCCGTAGCGGCCCACGTGCTCGATCGCCGCCTCCGCCGAGTCCACCACGCCCACCGCCAGCGTCAGCGCCAGGTACTCCGTCTCCCAGTCCTCCTCGCTCGCCGGCTGCACCAGCGCCGAGTCAGACAGCGAAGCCTCGTTCTCCAGCGTCGTCGCGGGACCGTCGAGCGGGCTGCGCTCGCTCTCGTCCTGCGTCAGCTCCAGCACGCGCTCGTCGCCGCGCACGACGACGCCCGCGGCGTTCAGCGCGCGCACGATCCGCGGCACGAACTCCGCCGCCACGGCGGCGTGGACCAGCAGCGTCTCCGCCGCGTTGCAGACCCCCGGCCGCTGCGTCTTCGCGTTCAGCACGATCGCCTCCGCCTGCGCCAGCTCCGCCGAAGCATCAACGTAGACGTGGCAGTTGCCCGAGGCCGCGTAGATCACCGGCACCGTCGCCACCGCCTGCAGCGCTTCCTTCAGCCCCTCGCCGCCACGGGGGATGATCAGGTCGACGCTGTCCCTCTGCGTCGCCAGCTCCGCCAGCTCCTCGCGGCCGCCACCCGCCACCAGGCTGATGCAGCCCTCCGGCAGGCCCGCCGCCACCGCCGCCTCGCCTGCGATCTGCGCCAGCGCCGCGTTGGAGTGCTCCGCGGAGGAGGAGCCCCGCAGCACGATCGCGTTGCCCGACTTCAGGCACAGCGCCGCCGCGTCGATCGTGACGTTCGGCCGCGCCTCGTAGACCACCGCCACCACGCCCAGCGGCACCCGCACCTTGCGCACGTCCAGCCCGTTCGGCAGCCGGTGGCCGTCGATCACCTCGCCCACCGGGTCGCCCAGCACCGCGATCTGCCGCACCGCCTTCGCGATCCCCGCCAGCCGCTCGTGGTCGAGCCGCAGCCGGTCCAGCAGCGCATCGCCGATCTCGCGCTCGCGCCCGGCCTCCATGTCGCGCTCGTTCGCCTGCAGGATCTCCTCCGCGCGGCCCTCCAGCGCCGCCGCGATCGCGTGCAGCGCCGCGTCCTTCACCGCCGTGTCAAGGCGCGCCAGCTCGCGGGACGCGCGCTTGGCCGCGCGGCACGTGTCGGCCACCGTTGACGCCACCGTCGCCATAGCCCTAAGGGTACGACCCTCAGTCCACCACGAGGTAGTCGCGGTGGACCGCCTCCTCGCTGGCGCGCGGCATCAGCTCGCGCACCTGCGCCGACTTCAGGCCCTTCACCTGCAGCAGCTCCGCCGCGGAGTAGTTGGAGATCCCCTTCGCCAGCGCCCGCCCGCCGCCGCCCTCCTGCGCCAGCGAGATCTCCACCGCGTCGCCCGCGTCGAACTCGCCCAGCACCTCCACGACGCCCACCGGCAGCAGGCTCGCCGCGCCCTCGCGCACCGCCCGCGCCGCGCCCGCGTCGATCAGCAGCGTCCCCCGCGAGGGCTTCGCGTACTTCAGCCACAGCTTGAAGGAGCTGTAGCGCGCCTCGCGCGCCTCGAAGCGCGTGCCCTCGCGTGCGCCCGCCAGCACGGCAGGCAGCACCTCCGGCCTGACGCCGTTGCAGATCGTCGTCGCGATCCCCGCCGCCGTCGCCATGTCCGCGGCCACCACCTTCGAGCGCATCCCGCCCGAGCCCAGCGGCGAGGTCGTGTGCCCGATCTCAAGCTCCTGAAGGCTCCCGAAGTCGCTCACCTCGCGCACGATCTTCGCCTCCGGGTAGATCCGCGGGTCCGCCGTGTAGAGGCCGTCGATGTCCGTCAGCAGGATCAGCTCGTCCGCCGCGACCAGCACCGCCACCTGCGCCGCCAGGAAGTCGTTGTCCCCGAAGGAGATCTCGTCCGTCGCCGTCGTGTCGTTCTCGTTGATCACCGGCAGCACGCGCCACTCCAGCAGCGTCGTCAGCGTCTGGCGCGCGTTCAGGTAGTGCGTCCGCGCGCTCATGTCGAAGAACGTCAGCAGCACCTGCGCGCTCGTCACGCCGCGCTCGCGCAGCAGCTCGTCGTAGATCCGGTAGAGCTTGCCCTGGCCCACCGCGCTCGCCGCCTGCAGCTCGCGGATCGAGCCCGGGCGCTGGGCCAGCTGCATCTCGCGCATGCCGCGCGCGATCGCCCCGCTCGTCACGACGATCACCTCGCCGCCCTCGGCGTACAGGCCCGCCAGCGCCTCGCACACCTCGCGCAGGACCTCCGCGCGCGGCTCGCCGTCGCCGTCCGCCACGACGCTCGAACCCAGCTTCACCACCACGCGCCTCATGCAGGCAGCTTATGTGTCCGTCGGGCTCATAACCCGAAGGTCGCGCTCACTCCGGGTCCAGCTCGAACGTCTCCCCCGCGATCTCGATCTCGTCCCCGGCCTGAAAGCCGTGCGCCTGGAGCTCCTTCAGCACGCCGATCCGCCGTAGCCGGCCCTCGAAGTAGGCCATCGCCTCCTCGTTCTCCACGTCGAAGCGGGCCAGCAGCCGCTCGATCCCCGCGCCGCGCACCGCGAACGCGTGCGGCCCCGTGCGCTGCACCTCAAAGCCGCCGCGCGCCGCCGGGCGGAACACCATGTGCTCCGCCAGCTGCTCCTGCTCCGCCCCCGTCGCGCCCGGCGCCGACGGCGGCGGCTCGCCCTCGCGCCGGCCGTCCGCCGCGGCAGGATCATCGCCCAGCGGGCGCTCCCGCCCGCTGGGCCCCTCCTCCCCGGAGGGGACCATCTCGAGCAGCTTCGTCGACAGCTCCTCGAGGCCCGCCCCCGTGGCGCTCGAGGTCGCCACCACCGGCACCTCACCACCCAGGCGCTCGCGCCAGGCCGCCACCGCCTCCTGCACCTGCTCCGGCGGCAGCAGGTCGCACTTCGACAGCGCCAGCACCCGCGGCAGCTCCGCCAGGCGTGGGTCGTGCGCCGCCAGCTCGCGCTCGATCGTCGCGTGGTTCGCCGCCGCGTCCGCGCCCTCCCCCGCCATCAGCTCCGGCGCCACGTCCAGCACGTGCACCAACAGGCGCGTGCGCTCCACGTGCGCCAGGAAGTCGTGGCCCAGCCCCGCGCCCTCGCTCGCCCCCTCGATCAGGCCCGGGATGTCGGCCAGCACCAGCTGACGGTCCTCCGCCTCCAGCACCCCCAGCACCGGCGAGAGCGTCGTGAACGGATAGCTCGCCACCTTCGGCGCCGCCCGCGTCAGGCGCGAGAGCAGCGAGGACTTCCCCGCGTTCGGCAGGCCCACTAGGCCCACGTCCGCCAGCAGCTTCAGCTGCAGCTGCAGCCAGCCCTCCTCGCCCGGCAGGCCGCGCTCCGAGAAGCGCGGCGCCTGGCGCGTCGGCGTCGCGAAGCGCTTGTTGCCCTTGCCGCCACGGCCGCCCCGCGCCACCACCGCGCTCTGCCCCGCCGCCAGCAGCTCCCAGCGGCGCCCCGCCAAGTCGGCGCCGTCATCGGCGCCCGCCAGCGCCTGCGTCCCCGGCGGCACCGCGATCCGCAGCGTCTCGCCGTCCGCGCCGTGGCGCTGCGCGCCTTCGCCGTGGCCCCCGCGCCCCGCGCGGTAATGAACGTGGTGGCGGAAGGACTGTAGGTCGCGCAACGAGTCGTCGCACACCAGCACCACCGCGCCGCCGTGGCCGCCGTCGCCGCCGTCCGGGCCGCCGCGCGGCACGTGCGCTTCGCGCCGGAAGCTCGTGCAGCCGTCGCCGCCCGCCCCTGCCTGGACGTGGATCTTCGCGCGATCGTGGAGCATCTGCGCCGACAATCGTGACAGTCCCTCGCCCATCTCCCGCGCCCCGGCCCGGGAAGCGCGCCGCGATGTGGCTATATGGACGCCGTCCCTGCCCCGACCACCGAAGGAGCGCCAGACCCATGAGCAGCCCCACCCCAGCCGCCACCGACCGCGTCCTCTTGATCACCGGCGCCTCCACCGGCATCGGCGCCGCCACCGCGCGCCACGCCGCCGCCGCCGGCTGGCGGCTCGTGCTGGCCGCCCGCTCGCTCGACAAGCTCGACGCCCTCGCCGCCGAGCTCGGCGGCCCCGAGCGCGCCGTCGCCGTGCAGTGCGACGTCACCGAGTGGGAGCAGCAGCAGGCCCTCGCCCAGCGCGCCCTCGACGCCTTCGGCCAGATCGACGCCGTCTTCGCCAACGCCGGCTTCGGCGGCGCCCGCGGCTTCCTCAAGGACACCGTCGAGCACTGGCGCGAGATGGTCCTCACCAACGTCTACGGCGCCGCGCTCACGTTGCGCGCCACGATCCCCGCGCTGAAGGACTCCCGCGGGCACCTGCTGCTCACCTCCAGCGTCGCCGGGCGCCGCGCGCTGCCCGGCTCGCTCTACTCCTGCACCAAGCACGCCGTCACCGCCATGGGCGAGGCCGCCCGCCAGGACCTGCACGGCACCGGCGTGCGCGTCACGCTGATCGAGCCCGGCATGGTCGACACGCCCTTCTTCGAGAACAAACCCAGCGACGCGCTGCAGGACGACGACATCGCCCGCGCCGTCATCTACGCGCTCGCCCAGCCGCCGCACGTCGACGTCAACGAGATCCTGATCCGGCCCGTCGCGCAGCAGGGGTGAAAGCCCCCGGCCCTGGCGGCGAGGAGGCCGCCCGCCGCCAAGGGCGCGTGCTCCGTCGGCGGGGCGGTCGCCCGGACTAGGCCAGCTCGCGCGCCAGGCGGAGCTCCGCCAGCGCCGCGCCGCCCGCCACCGCCACCGTGCCCAGCGCCCCGACCGCCGGCAGCGACTCGCGCGCCGCCACCGTCGCCACCGCGTCCACCGCGTCCGCCGCCGCGCATGCCAGCTGCGCCTGCGCCGCGCGCCGGCCGTCGCCCAGCGTCGCCAGCGCCAGCGCTCCCAGCACCACGTCGCGCGCACCCAGGGAGTGCGCCAGGTAGCGCACCGCCGGGTGACGCGCCTGCTCGCCCAGCCAGTGCGAGGTCACCTCCTCCGGCGCCAGCAGCACCGCCACGCCCAGCGCCATCCGCCCCACGGCCAGCAGGCCCGCCGCGCGCCGCGCGTTCATCGCCTGCGCGCCCGCTCGCCCTCGCCGCCCACGCGACGGCTCAAGCGTCCGCGTCGGGCAGCACGCTGACCGTGCGCCCGCGCCGGCCCGTCGTGAACTGCACCTTGCCCGCGGCGCGTGCGAACAGCGTGTCGTCCTTGCCGATCCCCACGCCCTCGCCCGGCTTGAATTTCGTGCCGCGCTGGCGCACGATGATCTCGCCGCCAGTCACCGTCTGGCCGGCGAACGTCTTCACGCCCAGGCGCTGCGCGTTCGAGTCGCGCCCGTTGCGGCTGGAGCCAAGTCCCTTCTTATGAGCCATCTGCCGGCTCCTCCTTCGCTTTCGCAGCCGGCGCTTTCGGTTTCGCCGCCGCTTTCTCTTTCGCCGGTTTCGCCGCCGCCGGCTGTTTCTCTGCCGCGGCTTTCGCTTTCGGCGCCGGTTTCTCGCCCGCCGGTTTCTCGGCCGCCGTTTTGGCTTTCGCTTTCGCTTTGCCCTGGCCGATCTCCGTCACTTCGATCTGCGTCAGCTCCTGGCGGTGGCCCGTGCGGCGCTTGTAGCCGCGCTTCGGCTTGAACTTGAAGACGCGCAGCTTCTCGCCGCGCACGTGCGCCAGCACCTTCGCCGTCACCTGCACGCTCTCCAGGCCCGCCTTGTCGAACACCGTGTCGTCGGAGCGATACAGGATCGGCTCCAGCGCCACGTCAGCGCCCTCCGCGTCGGGCAGGCGCTCCACGAGCAGGCGCTGGCCGCGCTCCACCCGGTACTGCTTGCCGCCTGTCTTCACGATCGCGTACATGCGCTGTCGAACCCGCTTCTTAGCTGTTATCCGGAGGCCTACTCGGCGGCCTTGGCCTTCGCCTTGGCAGCCGAACGGCGTCGCCCGCCTCTGCGGCCACGACGCCGAGGTTTCGATTGTAGGCCATCCTCCGAGCCCTCGCCCTCAGAGCCCTCCTCCGCGCCGTCGGGCGACGCCGCCCCGGCCGGCTCCTCCAGCTCGGCCCGAGCGTCCGTCACGGGCTGCTCCTCCTGCGCCGCCAGCTCGTCCTCCGGCTCGGTGTCCACCGCCGTCGCCGAGTCGTGCAGGCCCGCTTCGCGGCGCGCCGCCGCGTCCTCGCTGTCCGCCGGCGCGCGCCTGCCGCGCGCGCGCGAACGCGCCCGCTCGCCGGCCCGCCCGCCGCCGCTCGAACGGCGGCCGCCGCGGCTGCCGCGCGAGCTCGCGGGGCGCGCCGCCGGTTTGACGATCTCGCCCGCCTCGTCCAGCAGGAACGCGCTCGCCGCCGTGCGCCCGACCTGGTCGATGCGCACCATCCGCTTCTCGCCCACGTGCGCCGCCGCGCCTGCGATCGAGATGATGTAGCCGTCGATTTTCGCCACGGCGTCGTCCACGTCGTACATGTGCGGCTCGACGATCTCCACCAGCACCTCGTCGCCCTGGCGGAACGGCAGCGCGCGCTCCTCGACCTCCTCGCGCGTCCCTTCGAAGGTGATCGCGAAGTGGTCCAGCGTCAGCCCTTCGGAGCCCTCGAACAGGAACGACTTCCCCGTCTCCGCCTCCAGCGCGTGCAGCACGCGCGAGCCGTGGCCCGTGAACTCCGCCGTCACCCGCGGGTTGATCTGCACCAGGAACGCATCCGTGTCCGGGTGCTCCGCCACGACGTCGCGCAGGCGCCGCTCGAACTCGATCGCGATCGTCTCCTCCGAGCGGATCACCCCCTCGCCCTCGCAGGTCGGGCAGGGCTCGCTCATGATCTCGCGCACGCCCTCCGTCACGTTCTGGCGCGTCATCTCCACCAGGCCCAGCTTCGAGATCTCCGCCGTGAACGTCTTCGTGCGGTCCTCGTCCAGCGTCTTGCGCAGCACCTTCATCACCGCGTCGCGGTTGCGCGCGCGGGCCATGTCGATGAAGTCGATCACGATGATCCCCCCGATGTCCCGCAGGCGCAGCTGGTTGACGACCTCCTCCGCCGCCTCCAGGTTCGTCTTCGTGATCGTGTCCTCCAGCCCCGCGCCCTTGCCGCGGCCGATGAACGAACCCGAGTTCACGTCGATCACCGTCAGCGCCTCGGCGTAGTCGATGATCAGGTAGCCGCCGCTCGGCAAATCCACGCGGCGCGAGAGCACGCCGTCGATCGCCTTGTCGACGCCGTAGGCCTCGAACAGCGGCTGCTCCTGCTCCCACAGCTCCACCCGCTCCACCAGCTCCGGCGCCGTGCGCGTGAAGAACGACACCAGCCGCTGGTACTGCTGCTTGTCGTCGACGATCGCGCGCTCGAAGTGGGCCGAGAAGATGTCGCGCACGACCCGCACCGAGAGGTCCGCCTCCTGGAAGACCAGGTCCGGCGCCGCCGTCTCGTCCACGCGTTTCTCCAGCACCTCGTGCAGCTTGTGCAGGTACTTCAGCTCGCGTTCGAAGTCCTCGCGTTTCGCCCCGTGCGCCGCCGTGCGCACGATCACGCCGCCGCCGCCGATCTCCAGTTTCGAGGTCTGCCTGCGCAGGCGTTCGCGCTCCTTGTCCTCCAGGCGCCGCGAGACGCCGATCCCCTCGCCCGTCGGGGCGTAGACCATGTAGCGGCCCGCGATCGTCAGCTCCATCGACAGGCGCGCCCCCTTCGTCTTCAGGGGGTCCTTCACGACCTGCACGACGATCTCCTGGCCCGGCTTCAGCAGGTCGGAGATCTTGCGCCCGCCGCCACCGCCGCGGCCGCGCTTCGGCGTCTCGACGCCCGGCAGCACGATCTCGTCGACGTGCAGGAAGCCGTTCTTCTCCAGGCCGATGTCGACGAACGCCGCCTCCAGGCCCGGCAACACGTTGTCGACCTTGCCCTTGTAGATGTTGCCCACGATCGAGCGGCCGCCGCGGCGCTCGATGTACAGCTCTGCGATGCGATAGCCCGCCTGCGGGCTGCCGCCGCGTTTACGTGCCGAGGCCGCCTTGGAGGAGCCCGAGCGGCGGGACGAGGCCGAGGATCGCGAGGCCACGGGCGCACCCGCCGCCTCCAGAAGCGCCACGCGCGTCTCGGCGCGGTCGACGCTGACAAGTACTTGCTTTTTCAATGTGAACTCTTTCGGTTTTGGGCAGGACGCCGCCGGTCGCGCCCGAGCACGCGCAACGCGCGGCTCCGAGCAGCGAGCCGCGGGCCCGTGCCTTCGTGATGGGAACCCACCTCGCCCGCCGCGTGTCGCCGGCACCGCCGTGCTCCTTCCGGGGCGCGCTGCGCGCACATCCGGCAGAGCGGCTGCCTGGCGAGAGTTGCGGGGCGTTCATCGGGTTCGTCTAGCGCAGAACGCGGCCCTTCAAAGCTTGCGAGGCGCGCGCCTGGATGTAAATCGATTGCAGTAGGCCTATCGCCAACAGGGTCGTGATTACCGACGAGCCTCCATAGCTCATCAACGGAAGCGGAACGCCGGTGATCGGCATGATCCCGATCGTCATTCCCACGTTGACGAAGACCTGAAACATGAGCATAGCCGCTACACCGGCAGCGACCAGCGTCCCGAACAGGTCCTTCGACATCACGAGGATCCGCAGCGCCCGCCAGATCATCAGCCCGTAGAGCGCCAGCACCAGCCCCGCGCCCACGAAGCCGTACTGCTCGCCCACCGCCGCGAAGATGAAGTCCGTGTGGTTCTCCGGCACGTAGCCGAGCGGGGTCTGGGAGGCATTCGCGCCGCGGCCCGTCTTCTGGCCCGAGCCGATCGCGATCTTGGACTCCTCCTGTTGGTAGCCTTCCTTCTGCGGGTTCGTCGAGGGGTGAAGGAACGCCGTCAGGCGCTGCACCTGGTAGGGCTTCAGCACGTGCACGCCCACCGCAGGCGCCGCCACCAGCACGAACGTCAGCGCTACCAGCGCCAGCGCCACCAGCGCCGTCAGGTGCTTCCAGGAGACGCCAGCCACGAACAGCAGCGTGAACGCGATCGTCACGTAGACCAGCCCCGAACCGAGGTCCGGCTGGGCGATCACGAACATCGCCGGGATCAGCGCCGCCAGCATCACCAGCGCCGTCGTCTCGCGCTCGCGCAGCCGGCGCGCGCGGTCGACCACCAGCCCCGCGAGCGCCAGCGTCAGCAGTACCTTGCCCAGCTCGGAGGCCTGGAAGGAGAAGAACGGGAGGTTGATCGCACGCTGGGAGCCGCGCGCCGTGTGGCCCAGCGCCAGCACCGCCAGGATCGTCAGGATCAGAAAGCCGTAGATCCCGTTTTTCAGCGGCCGCAGGCGCGCGTAGTCCAGGCGCGTCAGCGCCAACATCAACAGGAAGCCCACCACCAGGTAGGTCGTCTGGCGGTCGACGTAGTAGTGCGGCTGGCTCGGGATCAGGTTCTTCGTCGCCGCCGTCAGCGTCACGATCGAGCTGATCGCCAGGCCCACCACCGCGAGCGTCAGCAGCGGGTCGAACGGCAGCCGCAGCGTGCGCGGCGCCGTCACCGCAGGCGCAGCCGCCTGCTCGGGCGCCGTGATCGGGCTAAGCGGGCTCAAAACGTGTGCGAGCTCCCCGACACGAACTTCTTTTCCGCCCCGAACCACTGCGCCGCCAACAGGCGCGCGATCGGCGCCGCCGTTTCGGCGCCGAAGCCCCCCTGCTCCACCGTCACAGCCAGCACCAGCGGGCGCTTCGGGTCGCCGATGTAGCAGAGGTACCAGGACTGGTCTTCTTTGCCCGCGTGTTCCGCCGTCCCCGTCTTGCCGTAGACCGGGTGCGCCGCCTGGTTCCAGCCCGCCCACACGTCCGCCGAGGTGCCGCCCGGCTGGCTGGCCGCCTCGTGGATGCCCTGCATCACGTCGTTCAGGTAGGTGTCGTCGAGGCGCACGTGGCGCACCGGCGGGAAGCTCAGCGCCTGCACCAGGCTGCCCTGCGACCCGTCGATCTCCATGCCCAGGTGCGGGCGCACCACCCAGCCGTCGCCGCCATGCGTGAAGGCGTTCGCCAGCGTCGAGTAGGCCACCGCCATCTGTAGCGGCGAGGTCAGCAGGTCGCCCTGGCCCACCGCGAGGTGCATGTTGTCGCCCACGCTCCAGGGGCGCCCGTCGGAGATGCCGCAGCTTTCGACATGGCGGCGCTTCTCGCAGGCCAGCTCCTCCTTCGCGACTTTCGCCCGCCAGGCCCGGTCCGGCACCAGGCCCGTGATCTCGCTCGGCAGGTCGATCCCCGTCTGCTCGCCCACCCCCAGTTTGTGCGCCTCGCGCTGGATCACGTTGCCGTGGCTGTTCGCCAGCTCGCCCGCTTCGAAGAAGTAGGTGTCCGAGGAGACCTTCAGCGCTTCCACCAGCCCCACCGCGCCGTAGTTCGCCTTGCCCGCGTTGCAGAACTGCTCCGTGGAGACGTGGATGCACTGCCCGTCGCCCAGGCCCTCCGTCGGGTTGATCACGCCCGCTTCCAGCGTGCCCATCGCGGTGATCGGCTTGAACGTCGAGCCCGTCGGATAGGTGCCGTTCACCGCGCGGTCCGTCAGCGGCGCCGGCGATTCTTCGCCGGAACCCGACTTCGATCTGCCCTCAAGCGCCGCGTATTCCGCCTTCGTCAGCGGTTTCGCGAACTTGTTCGGGTCGAACGTCGGCGAGGAGCCGATCGCCAGCACCTGGCCGTTGCGCGGGTCCAGCGCCACGAACGCCCCCGCGTCCGCCGGTTTGCCGCCCGCGCGCGCGTTTTCGATCCCCTCCAAGAGCGCCTTTTCGCCCTCCTTCTGAAGCCCCAGGTCCAGCGTCACCTTCAGGCTGTAGCCGCCCTTCGGCTGCGTCGGCGCCAGTTTGCTCGGCACCGGGTAGCCCGCCGCGTTCACCTCCACGCGCTCGACCCCCGGCGTCCCGCGCAGGTAGCGGTCGTAGTAGTACTCGAGGCCTTCCTGGCCCACGACCGTGCCCTGCTTGACGCCGTCGAAGGCGCGCATCTTCAGCTCGGTTTCCGAGACCTGGCCCACGTAGCCCAGCACCTGCGCCGCCATCGCGCCGTAGGGGTAGGCGCGGATCGAGACCGGCTGCTGGGTCACGCCCGGGTATTCGCTCTGGCGCTCCGCCAGCACCGTCAGCACGCCACGGCCCGCGTCCGTCTTGATCGTCACCGGCGCGTAGGGCACCGCCGTGCGCCCCTTGATCACCAGCGCCTGGACGTGCGCGCCGCTCATCCCCAGCAGGCGCCCCAGGCGGCGGTAGAGCCGCAGTCTCTGCGTCCCCGCCGGCGGCAGCGCCGAGGGGACGATCTGCACCGCGTTCGTCGTGCGGCTCGCCACCAGCGGCTGGCCTTCGCGGTCGAGGATCTGCCCGCGCGGCGCCGCGATCGGCAGGTCGCGGGCGCGGTTCGCGTTCGCCTGCTGCACGTACTGTTCGCCCGAGAGCACCTGCAGGAACCACAGGCGGAAGAAGATGATCGCGAACATCGCCAGCGCCAGGCTGCCCAGGATCGTCACACGCAGCGCCAGCTGCGGCGAGACCGGCATCCGCGAGCGGTCCTCGCTCGGGAAGCGCCCGCTACCCGGTTCGATCGCGCTCACGAGCGCGGCTCCGTGCCAAGCGCGGCGAAGGTCATGAGCGGGAAAGCGGTGAAAGGCCGCCGGTCGTGTAGGCGCGCCTGCGGCGCCGGCGCGGGTCCTCCGGCAGGCCGCCGATCAGGCAGCGGCGCACGATCGCCCACACCGGCAGCGCGATGATCGAGTTCACCACGATCCCCAGCACGATCTGGCGCAACAGCTCCCAGCTCACCGGGGCGTCGACCCCCAGCAGGAACTGCACCAGCGAGTACAGCACCATCGCCGCCGCCGAGCCCGCCGCGCCCACCAGCAGCGGTGTCAGCGCCGCCTGCGGGTCGCGCGCCTCGCGCAGGCGACCCGCGCAGTAGCCCACGATCGTCAGCGTCAGCGAGGTCACCCCCAGCGTCTGCACCAGCGCGAGGTCCACCAGCAGCCCGACGCCGAAGCCCGTCACCGCGCCGACCGTCGACCCGCACAAAAGGCCCACGAACGCCACCAGCAGCGGCGAGAGGTCCGCGCTGACGCCGAACACCGGCACCTCCGAGACGACGCCGATCTGGAAGAAGACCACCACCGTCGCCAGCAGCGCGATCCGCCACAGCAGCGCCGGGTTGCCGTTCGCGCCCATCAGCCGCCCCCCGTCGAGGCCAGCGCTTCGCCGGAGGCCGAGCTGTGCTGCCCCGCCGGCAGGTTCGCCGCCAGGCGGCTGAGGTTCGAGGGCAGCGAGCCGCTCGCCGCCGTCAGCACCTGCACCACGTCGAGGTTGTGCAGGTTCGCCAGCGGGTGCACGTTCACCGAGCGGTAGGCGCTTTCTTCGTTCGTCGAGGTCACCTGCCCGATCGGGATGCCCGGCGGGTAGAGCGAGTCGTCGGGGCTCGAGACCGTGCCCGAGGTCACGACGTATTCGCCCTTGTTCGCCTGCGTGTTCGCCGGCAGGTACTGGAGCAGCAGGTCATTCGGATCGCCCACCTTCGGCTGGACTATGCCCGTCGCCCCCGACGTGCCGATCCGCGCCGAGACGCCCACCGAGCTGTCGGTGATCAGCGTCACCTGCGCCCCGTCGGAGGCCGCCTGCGCCACCTTGCCCACGAGCCCTTCCGCGTTGATCACCGGGTCGTTGACGTGCACGCCCGAGGATTCGCCCTTGTCGATCGTCACCGTCGAGTACCAGACGTTCGGCGACTTCGCCACCACCGTCGCCGTCACCGGGTGGTAGTCGTTGACGCTCAGCTGGTTGTCGAGCTTGTACAGCGACAACAGTTCGCGGTAGGACGCTTTTTCGGCGTTGTTCGCGATCACCTCGCGGCGCAGTTTGTCCACCTGCTTGCGCAGTTCGTCGCGCTGTCCTTTCGCGTGCAGCGTGTCGCCGAACCAGCCGATCAGGTCGCGCACCGGCTTCAGCGCCTTGTTCGCGCCGTTCTGGATCGGTGAGACGACCGTCAAGAAGCCGCGCTGCACCGAGTGCAGGCCACCGCTCGAAGCCTCGCCGAAGTACGCCGTCAGCAGTATCAGGGAGAGCACGACGAGCAGCGCCAGCACCGCGCGCCGCCGTCGCACCGTCTTGTCATACACGAATCGCGACCTTCCGAAGCGTTCACGGGAAAGAGTACCCCCGGCCGCGCGCGCCGGTCACAGGCCCTCACCTGCGACGCTGGCGATTGCGCGAGTTGCGGTTCGAGCGGTGGATCGCCTCGAACTCCTCGAGCGAGCGGCCCGAGCCCACCGCCACGCACGTCAGCGGCGACTCCGCCAGGTGCGCCGGCATCTGCGTCTCTTCACGCAGGCGCTCGTCCAAGCCTTGCAGCAGCGAGCCGCCCCCCGCCAGCATGATCCCCCGGTCCATGATGTCCGAGGCCAGCTCCGGCGGCGTGCGGTCCAGGGTCTCCTTGACCGCGTCGAGGATCTGGTTCAGCGGCTCTTCCAGCGCCTGACGGATCTCCTCGCTCGTCAGCACCACCGTCTTCGGCAGCCCCGCCACCATGTCACGCCCGCGGATCTCCGCCTGCAGCTCCTCCGACATCGGGCAGGCCGAGCCGATCTCAAGCTTCAGCTCCTCCGCCGTCTGCTGGCCGATCAGGAGCTTGTACTCGCGCTTGGCGTAGTTGATGATCGCCTCGTCCATCTCGTCGCCGCCGACGCGGATCGACTGCGAGACCACGATCCCGCCCAGCGAGATCACCGCCACCTCCGAGGTGCCGCCGCCGATGTCCACCACCATCGAGCCCGTCGGCTCGCCCACCGGCAGCCCCGCGCCGATCGCCGCCGCCATCGGCTCCTCGATCAGATAGGCCGTGCGCGCGCCCGCCGACAGGCACGCCTCCTCCACCGCGCGCTTCTCCACGCCCGTCACGCCCGAGGGCACGCAAACGACCACGCGCGGGTGCGCCCAGCGGTTCTGGTGCACCTTCTGGATGAAGTGCCGCAGCATCTCCTCCGTCACGTCGAAGTCCGCGATCACGCCGTCCTTCAACGGCCGAATCGCCTGGATCGTGCCGGGGGTGCGTCCCAGCATCCGCTTCGCCTCGATGCCCACCGCGTGGACTTCGCCAGTGCGCGAGTCGATCGCCACCACGCTCGGCTCCGACAGCACGATGCCGCGCCCGCGCACGTACACGAGCGTGTTGGCCGTACCGAGATCCACGGCCATGTCGCGGCCACCGAATCCCGTCAGATAGCTGAAGATTCCCATTGATGGAGAAGGAGAGCGCGGGGTGTGTCTCGTGCGCCGCTCCGAGGAAATGCGCCTGCGGCGCTCCGCGGCCGGCACGCGTACCCGCGCTTTCCGGTGGCGCAGTCTAGCGGACGTGTTTTCAGCGCCGGTAGGGTCGCCAGCGGTTTTGCAGGGGAAAACCGCCGGGCGCCCGACGGGCGCGAGCCGACGGGACGAGGTTGCCGAAGGCCTGCCCGAGGACGTGGCGGTGAACGCCGGCGGAGCAGCCGATAGCAATCGTATATACGCCGTGGGAGCGCGATCGGAGCGTGCGCACGCAAAGGCGCGAGCCCCGGGGCGCTGTATATACAACTGCTATCGCTCGTCCCAAAACGAAGGGCGACCATCCCATCCACAAGGGCGCGAGCCGCCAGGCGATCAGAGCGGCGCCGCAAGGCGCCCCATCATCAATCCTCGAACAGCTCCGGTCCCAGCTCGCGCACCGTGCTCAGCGGCAGCCCGATCACGTTCTCGATCTCGCCCTCCACCGACAGCGCCAGGCGCTCGCCCGTCGCGCCCTGAATCGCGTAGCCGCCCGAGCGCCCCTGCCACTCCCCCGTCGCCACGTACCAGTCCAGCAGCTCGTCCTCGAGCGCGCGGAACGTCACCCGCGAGCGCGCCACCGCCCTGCGCTCCTGCAGGCGCCCCTGCTGCTCCAGCAGCAGCGCCACCCCGCTGATCACCTCGTGCGTGCGCCCGCCCAGCGCCGCCATCGTCGCCCGCGCCGCCTCCGCGTCCGCCGGCTTGCCGTAGATCGTGCCGTCCAGCACCACGATCGTGTCGCAGCCCAGCACCGCCTCCGCCGCGCCGGGGCGCAGCGCCGCGCGCGCCTTGCGCAGCGCGTTCTCCACCGCCACCGCCGCCGGGTCCGGCCCCTGCTCGACCTCCTCCGCGCCCGAGACCCGGACCGTGAACGGCACCCCCAGCCGCCCCAGCAGCTCGCGCCGCTGCGGCGAGGCCGAGGCCAGGATCAGTGCCGGCCGCGCGCTTACGGCCCTACAGCTCCGGGAAGAACAGCGCCGCCTCGCGCGCCGCCGACTCCGGCGAGTCCGAGCCGTGCACCATGTTCTGCCCCATCTCGATCGCGAAGTCGCCGCGGATCGAGCCCGGCGCCGCCTCCAGCGGGTTCGTCGCGCCGATCAGCTGGCGCGCCGCCTTCACCGCCTCGACGCCCTCCAGCACCATCGCCACGATCGGCCCCGAGGTGATGAACTCGACCAGCTCGCCGAAGAACGGGCGCTCCGAGTGCTCCGCGTAGTGCTGCTCGGCCAGCTCGCGCGTCACGGTCATGCTGCGCAGCGCCACGATCTTCAGCCCCTTGCGCTCGAAGCGGGCGATGATCTCGCCGCTGAGGTTGCGGGCGAAGGCGTCGGGCTTTACGAGGATCAGCGTGCGGTCCATGGGTTCCTTTGCTCGGTTGAGATTTCGGCGGCTGGGTGCTCGGCGGAGGCTCTGCTCGGCGGAGGCTAGGTGCTCGGGCGAGCGCGACGGCTCGACCCCGACGTGGAGCGCCCGCTTCGCGCCCGCGGCGCCGGCTCCGAGGCCGCCACCGTGCTCGCGGCCGCCTCCTGCTCGGCGTCGACGCTCTCGATCGCGCCCGTCTCCGCGCTCGCCGCCGCCTCGCGCTCCGCGGCGCGTTCCTTGCGTTCGCGCGCCGCCTTCGCGCGCGCGGTCTCTTGGCGGTCCTGGCGGTCCGTCTCCGGGCGGGCGGTCTTCTCGCCCGCCAGCTCCGCCTGTTCGGCGTCGATCGACGCCTGCGTGCGCCTGCGGCGCGTGCGCGCCGGGCGCTCCGCCGGCGGCACCTCCGTCTCGCAGTACGGGCAAATCGTCCACGCCTGATCCAGTGGGCGCGAGCAGTTCACGCAGCGGTCCTTCAGCTTGCGCAGGCAGCTCGGGCAGCGGACGAAGTCGCGCTCCACGCGGTAGTCGCAGTGCGGGCACAGCGAGTGGTCGAACTCGTGCAGCCGAGCCTCCGCCGCCTGCATCTCCAGTTCGCGCTCGCGCACGTCCTCCAGGTACTCCGGCGGGCGCAGGATCATGTAGACGATCGTGCCCACGAACGGGAACAGCGACGCCACCGTCGCGCAGCCCACCAGCATCGGGTCCACGATCCGGCGCCGCGCGTCCGCGTACGTCCAGTAGATCAGCGACAGGTACAGGACGACGACGAACAGGATCAGCAAGTCGACGACCAGGCTGAGGCCGCTGCTTTCAATTCCGAAGTATGCGAGGGTTAGCATCGGCCGGGCGGGGGATTTTAGAGAAACAGGCGACCGAATCCGTAACCGGCCGCGAAGAACACGAGGATCACAAGCGCCACGATCAGCGCCACCGCGCCGATCATCGTCAGCACGGAAGGGCCCTCATTGTTCACGGCAGAGCCCTTCGCCGTCGCGGGTGCGAGTCCTGCGCGCGGGCCCTCTCCCGCAGGTCCTGCATCGCGCCGTTCACCGTCTCGCCCGAGGCCGCCAGCAGGTCGCCGACGAGGTACACCGAGCCCGTCGCCAGCACCGCTCCCCCCCGCTCCGCCGCCCAGCGCCGGGCCTCCTCCAGCGCCGCCGCCGGCCGCGGGTCGCAGTCCGCGGCCTCGAAGCCCAGCTGGCGCGCCAGCGACTGGAGCGCCGCCGGCGAGAGCGCGCGCTCGCTCGGCGGCGCCGTGAACCAGGCGCGCTCGCAGCGCTCCAGCAGCGGCCCCAGCATCCCGACCGCGTCCTTGTCCTCCAGCACCCCCAGCACCAGGCCCAGCGGCCGCTCGCCCACCAGCTCCGGCAGCGACTCGACCAGCGCCCGCACCGCGTCGGGGTTGTGCGCGCCGTCCAGCACCGTCAGAGGGTCTTCAGAGACCACCTGCAGCCGGCCGCTCACCGTCGTGTGGGCCGCCGCCTCGCGCACCGCGTCCTCGTCCAGGGCGATCCCCGCGCGCTCCAGGTACAGCCCCGCCGCCGCCCGCGCCAGCGCGAAGTTGCGCCGCTGGAAGGCGCCCCCCGCACCCAGGGCCGGCGCGCCCGCCGCGTGCCCGTGCTCGTGCTCGTGCGCCAGCACGATCCGCGCTCCGCGCTCGCGCGCGACACGGTCCGCAACCGCGCGCGCCTCCGGCGCCAGGTCGGCGCCCAGCACCAGCGTTCCCCGCGGCTGCACCACCGCCAGCTTCTCCTCCGCGATGTCGTGCACCGTCGGCCCCAGCCAGCGCGTGTGCTCCAGCCCCACGTTCGTCAGCACCGTCAGCTCCGCGTCGATCACGGAGGTCGCGTCGTAGCGGCCGCCCAGCCCCGCCTCGATCACCGCCACCTCCGCCCCCGACTGCGCCACCTCCCACAGCGCCGCCGCCGTCAGCAGTTCGAACTGCGTCACGTGATCGTCGCCCTCCAGCGTGCGGTTCACGCGCTCGGCCGCCCACGCCGCCCGCGCCACCGCCCGCCCGAACTGCTCCGAGCTGATGTCGCGCTCGGCGATCTGCAGGCGCTCGCGATAGGAGACCAGGTGCGGCGAGGTGTACGTCGCCGTGCGCAGGCCGTGGCGCTCCAGGATCGCCGCGGTCATCCGCGTCGTCGAGGTCTTGCCGTTCGTGCCCAACACCTGGATGCGGCCGTAGCGCTGTTGCGGCGAGCCCAGCACCGTCATCATCCGCCGCATCCGGTCCAGGCCGAAGCGCATCCCGAACAGCTCCAGCGAGTGCAGGTAGGCCTCGGCCTGCTGCTCGCTCCAGGGTTGCGCGCCGCTCATCCGCACTCCTTCATCATGGCGCCTCGCCTCGGCGCGCCTCGCCTTGGCGCGCCGGCCCCTCGCCTTGACGCGCGCGGCACGCCCTAAGCGTCAGGGTGCTTGCGCAGGTAGTCGATGAACACCGGGCGCATCGCCTCGCCCAGCTCGCCGTCGCCGCTGTGCACCGCGTCGGAGATCAGCCCTTTCGCGTGCTGGATGTCGTAGTCGGCCTCGCCCTCGTCGCCGCTCGCGGCCTCCGCCGCCGGCACGAACTGCAACAGCTCCCAGAAGAATTTGACGTCGAGGTGGTGCTCGGCGCGATGCAGGGCGCGGTCGTGCAGCTCGCGGGTCGAGAGCGCTTCGAGGTCCTCGCTCGTCATCGGCGCCCGCGTCGCCCACGGCGGCCGCGACCGCCGCGCACGAGCGGCCACAGCTCGCGGCCCAGCCCCTTGAGGTCGAGCTTGCGGGCGAGCTTCGCCAGCTCCGAGCGCTGCTTGCCGCTCAGGTTGCCCACGCGGCCACGCGATTCGCCCACCAGCTGCGCCAGGCGGGCGCGCTCCTTCGCCGACAGCGCGTTCCAGTGGCGGCTGACCACCATCGCCACGCGGGCGATCGTCAGCCACGGCAGGGCTCCCGCCGTGCTCTTTACCAGCGATTGGGATTCGCGGCGCTTGGACATGGGGCGATACTAGCGGTAGGCGGGGGTTCGCGGCCTAAGCGGACTGCTCGCGCGGCGGGTCCTGCTGCGCCTCCTCCGGCGCGGCTTCGGTCACCAGCGTCGGCGTCAGGCCCTTCTCGACCGTCTCCTTCGTCACGACGCACTTCTTCACGTCGCGGCGCGAGGGCAGCTCGAACTGCACCTCCAGCAGGATCTCCTCGATGATCGAGCGCAGCCCGCGCGCGCCCGTTTCGCGCTCCAGGCCCTTGTCGGCGATCGCGCCCAGCGACTCCTCCGAGAACACCAGCTCGATCCCGTCGAAGGAGAAGAAGCGCTGGAACTGCTTCACCAGCGCGTTGCGCGGCTCCACCAGGATCGAGACCAGGTCCTCGCGGGTCAGCTGGTGGACCGCCGACATCACCGGCAGGCGGCCGATGAACTCGGGGATCAGCCCGTACTCGATCAGGTCCTCCGGCAGGCAGTGCTCGAACACCTCGCCCGTGTCGCGCTCGGCCTTCTCCTCGATCGCCGCCGCGAAGCCGACGCCTTTGTGGCCGATGCGGCGCTCGATCACTTTGTCCAGGTTCGCGAAGGCGCCGCCGCAGATGAACAGCACGTTCGTCGTGTCGATCGTCAGGAACTCCTGGTGCGGGTGCTTGCGCCCGCCCTGCGGCGGCACCGAGGCCTGCGTGCCCTCGAGGATCTTCAGCAGCGCCTGTTGCACGCCCTCGCCCGAGACGTCGCGCGTGATCGACGGGTTGTCGGCCTTGCGCGCGATCTTGTCGACCTCGTCGATGTAGATGATCCCCGTCTCGGCCTTCTTGACGTCGTAGTCCGCCGCCTGGATAAGCTTCAGCAGGATGTTCTCGACGTCCTCGCCGACGTAGCCCGCCTCCGTCAGCGCGGTCGCGTCCGCGATCGCGAACGGCACGTTCAGGATCCGCGCAAGCGTCTGCGCCAGCAGCGTCTTGCCGCAGCCCGTCGGGCCCAGCAGCAGGATGTTCGACTTCTGCAGCTCGATGTCGGTCTCGCCCGACATCATCATCTGCACGCGCTTGTAGTGGTTGTAGACCGCGACCGAGAGCGTGCGCTTGGAGGGGTCCTGGCCGACGACGTACTCGTCCAGCACGTCGTAGATCTCACGTGGCTTCGGCAGGTTCTCCAGGTCGAAGGCCGGCGGCGCCGACAGCTCCTCGTCGATGATCTCGTTGCAGAGGTCGATGCACTCGTCGCAGATGTAGACGCCCGGGCCCGCGATCAGCTTCTTGACCTGGCGCTGGGACTTGCCGCAGAAGCTGCAGAGGAGCTGCTCGTTGGAATCTGTCGGTCGCGCCATGTCGGAGTCCCTTCGCTTGCCCGTTCCGCTCTCAGTGCTCTGAAATAACGCGGTCGATGATCCCGTACTCCTTGGCCTCCTCGGAGGACATGAAGTAGTCGCGCTCGGTGTCTTTGCTCACCTTCTCCAGGCCTTTGTGCGTGTGCTTCGCAATGATCTCGTCCAGCCGTTTGCGGACGTCGATGATCTCTTTCGCGTGGATCTCGATGTCCGTCGCCTGGCCTTCGAAGCTCGATGACACCTGGTGGATCAGGATCTTCGCGTTCGGCAGCGCCATGCGCTTGCCCTCCGCGCCGCCCGCCAGCAGCAGCGCGCCCATCGACATCGCGATCCCGACGCAGATCGTCTGCACGTCCGGCTTGATGAACTGCATCGTGTCGTAGATCGCCAGGCCCGCGTAGACCGAGCCGCCCGGCGAGTTGATGTACAGCGAGACGTCCTTCTCCGGGTCTTCGGACTCCAGGTGCAGCAGCTGCGCCACGATCAGGTTCGCGATCTGGTCGTCCACGGGCGTGCCCAGGAAGATGATCCGCTCGTTGAGCAGACGGCTGTAGATGTCGAACGCTCGCTCACCGCGCGAGGTCTGCTCGACGACCATTGGAACAAGGGGGCTCATAGTCCTCGCTTTGGTTTCGCTTCGCGGGCCGGATTCCTTCCAGCAGAGGCTAGCTGGCTCCTCACCGCTCGGTTGGGGTCCACAACTTGCCGCCGGCGCCGGCGCCGCCTGCCGCGCCCGCGCCCGCACCCGCGGCGCCCGCACCGCTCGCCACGGCGCCCTCGGGCTCGGCTTCCTTGTCGGGCGTCCACAGCGCCTCGCGCGCCTTCGCCTGCTCGGGCGTGATCGGCGTGGCGCGCTCCGCGATCAGCTCGACCGCCTGGCGCGCCGCCAGATCCTCCTGCAGCTCCTCGACGCGCCCGCTGGAGCGAAGCTGCTCAAGCAACTTCGCCGCCTCGACGCCTTCGCGCTCGGCCGTCGGCTGGAGCGCCTCCAGCAGCTGCTCCTCGCTCGGCTCGATGCCCTCCGCGGCGACGATTGCCGTGAGCACCGACTCACGGCGCAGCGCCGTCTCCGCGTCGGACTCGACGTCCGCGAGGATCTCCTCCTCGGTGCGCCCCGAGATCTGCAGGTAGGCCTCACGGGAGATGCCGCGGTGCGCCAGCGAGTGCAGCATCCGCTCCCACATCTCCTGCGCCCTGCCTTTCACCAGCTCCGGAGTCAGCGGCACCGTCGCCGCGGCGACCGCCGCGTCCAGCGCCGCCTCGCGGAACTCCGCCTCCGCGCGTTCGCGGTCGGCCTCCAGCAGGCGGCCCCCGATGTCCTCGCGCAGCTCGGCGAGGTCGTCGAAGCCCGCGTCCACCGCCAGCTCGTCATCCAGCGGCGGCAGCTGCTTGAGCTTGACCTCCTTCACCGTCACCTCGAACACCGCGTCGCGGCCCGCGAGCTGCTCGGCGGGATAGTCCGCCGGGAACGTCAGCTCGACGCGGCGCTGCTCGCCCGCGCTCGCCCCCACCAGCTGCTCCTCGAAACCCGGGATCAGGTTGCCGCCGCCCAGCTCCACCAGCTGGTCGCGGCCCTCGCCGCCCTCGAACGGCTCCAGCCGCTCCTCGTCGCCCTCGCCGGCCTCGCCGGCCTCGCGCAGCGAGCCGACATAGTCGATCACGACGAAGTCGCCCTCCGCCGCGGGGCGCTCGGCCGTCTCCAGGCGCGCCAGGCGCTCGCGCAGGGCCTGCAGCTCGCGGTCGATCTGCCCCTCCTCCGCCTGCGGCTCGCGGCGCGGAGCCTCCAGGCCCTCGTAGTCGCCCAGCTGCGCCTTCGGCACGACGCCGATCTCGATCGAGAACTCCAGCGCCTCGCCTTCCGCGGGCAGCTCCCCCAGGTCAAGCTTCGGATCGCCCACCGGGACGACGCCCGCCTCGGCGATCGCCTGCGTGTACCAACGCGTCAGCGAGTCGCGGATCGCCTGGTCCAGCACCGCCTCGCGACCGACGCGCTGGATCACCAGCGGCGCCGGCACCTTGCCTTTGCGAAAGCCCGGCAGCTTCAGCTCGCGCCCGAGCTGCCTGGCCTTGCCCTCCAGCCGGGTCTGCACCTCCGCGGGCGGCACCTGCACATCCAGGCGCACGCGCGAGTCCGGCAGCTCGGCGACGGTCGTCTTCAGCGCGACGCTCACTGCTGCCACGATACCGTGCCGCCGCGTGAGGGCACGCAGCAACGGACGCGAGCGCCGGGGCCGTGAGCACGGGCCGCGCCGGGGCTTGCAGGGTGGCCTACGGCGGCGCTTGCGGGGCGGGCCGCAGCGGCGCCTGGAGACCTGGCTCTGGACCGGGCCCGTGGGTCACCTGCTCGGCGGCGCGCTCGATGTCGGGCAGGGACTGCTGACGTACATGAGGGCGCGGAGGCGCTGAGGCGGGCGGGGGCTGCCGACAGCGGGTGCGGAGGCGCGCTGACGGCGGGGCGCCGCCGCGTCCCTCCCTGAGACGCGGCGGCGGGCCCGCGGGTGACGTCGCGTCGCGAACTACGCCGCGACGGTCTGGCGGCCGAACGACAGCGCCGCGCCGCGCGCCAGCACGAGCACGGGGCTGGTCGCGATCTCGACCAGGTGCGCCGCCGAAGCGCTGATCCCGACGTGACCCTGCTCCGTCTCGGGGCGCGAGTCGACGATCAGCAGCCCGGCCTGCTCGTTCGCGACCGGGGCCACCGTCGCGCCGAGCGCCGCCGCGAGCGAGTCCGCGGTCGCGCGCGCGCCGCCGTCGGCGTCGCCGATCGCGACCACCGACTGGACCCCGCCCTGCCGCTCGGCGAAGCCGACCGGGGCGATCGCCACGGCGACGGGGCCGCCCTCGAGCAGCTGCTGCGCAGAGTTGCCGACCGACACGTGGCCCTCGGCGGTGTGCGAGTCCGAGCAGAACACCACGACGCCCGCGCCCTCGCGCTCGGCGAGCGCGCGCAGGCCCTCCGGGGTCGAGCGGTCCGTCACGACGTGGCGGGCGACGTTCGCGTCGCCGAACAGCTGCGCGCCGCGCGTCAGCAGCTCCTCGGCCTCGCCCTGCGCGAGCCGCTCGCGCTCGGCGTCGGCCTCCTGGGCGTGACGGACGTAGGCCAGCGCCACCTCGGCGCCGGCGTTCGCGAGCTGGCGGCCGAGCGCGATCGCGTCGTCCTCGTTTGCGGTGCCGTCGTAGGAAACGATGATCTTGGTGGACATTTGATGGCTCCTCTTCGTTCAGTGCGCCGACGTCGATCGCCGGCTCGAAGTTCTTTCTCCGTTGCCTGCTTCTCGATCATCGTGGCACGTTCCTGCCATCAGCTCCAGTGATCTTTTTTATATTTATTATAAGCTGAACTTATGCTCAACGTCGCCCGTCTGAAGGTCCTGAAGGAGGTCGCCTACCGCGGCTCGCTTTCCAGCGCCGCCGAGGCGCTCTCCTACACCCAGTCGGCGATCTCCCAGCAGATCGCGGCGCTCGAGGCCGAAACCGGGATGGCGCTGCTGGAGCGCCATG
The DNA here is from genome assembly GCA_035508515.1 of Solirubrobacteraceae bacterium. Classification (GTDB taxonomy): domain Bacteria; phylum Actinomycetota; class Thermoleophilia; order Solirubrobacterales; family Solirubrobacteraceae; genus Palsa-744. The sequence goes on from DATJMW010000020.1 coordinate 98,882, forward strand.
CCCGCGGCGTCAGCCTCACCGCCGCGGGCCAGACGCTCGTCGGCCACGCCGAGGGGATCCTCGCGCGGCTCGACACCGCCGAGGCGGCGCTGTCGGCGATCGCCGGGCTGCGGGGCGGAAGCCTGCGGATGGCCTCCTTCCCCACCGCCGGCTCGACGCTGATGCCCCTGGCGATCGCGAACTTCCGCGCCGCCTACCCCGGCGTCGAGCTGACGCTCGCCGAGGGCGAGCCCGAGGAGATCGTGCCGCGGCTGCGCGCAGGCGAGCTGGACCTCGCGCTGCTGTTCGAGTTCGAGGGCGAGGAGCCGCTGCCGGACGACCTCGCGCGCTCGCCGCTGCTGGAGGACCCGATGTACCTGGCGCTGCCGCGCGAGCACCGGCTCGCCAACAAGGCGAAGCTGCGGCTGTCCGAGCTGCAGGGCGAGGCGTGGGTGCAGACCTCAAGCGCGAGCCCCTGCGCGCGCCACGTCGTGCGCTGCTGCCACGCCGCCGGCTTCGAGCCCACCGTCTCCTTCGAGAGCGACGACTACCAGACCGTCCAGGGCCTCGTCGCCGCCGGCGTCGGCGTCGCCCTGATCCCCGAGCTGGCGCTGTCGGTCGTGCGCGAGGACATCGCCATCCGCTCGCTCTCCCCCTCACCGCCCGTGCGGCAGGTGATCGCCGCGACGCCCGAGGGCGCGCGGCTCGTGCCCGCCGCGCCCGCGATGCTGACCATGCTCGGCAACGCCGCCGACCAGCTCGATCGTGGCGCGCCGCTCGCGGCCTGAGCGCCCGGCCCGGGCCGCGGGGCTTCGGGCCGCCGGGCTTTGAGCCGCCGGACCTTGGGCCGCCGGGCTTCGAGCCGCCCGGCGCGGGCGGCACACGACTCACACCGGGCGGGCGCCGGGCGTCTCGCAAAAAAAGGGCGCCCGGTCGATGACCGGGCGCCCCTTCAGCTGTGAATCGTGCGTCGTGGCTTTCGCCGCGACCTGGCTGCTTGCTTAGATCTTGGCGAAAGCTTCGAACAGGATCTTCGCGAGCTGCTTGTAACCCGTCACCGTCGGGTGAATGTCGCCTTCGCAGCCGGGGTCAGCGCCCGTCTGGAATTTCTGGACGTTCGGGTTGCACTCTTCGGTGAACTTTTCGATTGCTTTTTTCTCCGTCTTGGACTTCTGCGGGTTGAACTTCGAGAACGGGTTTGCGTACACGACGTTGGGGCCGAATTTTTCCTGACCCGGGATCGTGAGCGTTTCGCCCGCTTTCGGTTCAACCGTGCAGGTCCGCGTTTTCGCTTCGATCGCGCATTCGGCGGCTTCGTTCAGTTTTTTCTGAAGCGCGTCGCTGCCCGGAAGGATGAACGCCTGCGGGTTGTAGAAGCCGAGCACGGCCACCGGACCCGTGTAACCGAAGTTGCGGAGCACGCCGACCGCGGTACCGAGGTTGGTGATGATGTGCTTGAAGAGGCCGCCTTTGTAGTAATAGCCTTCTTCACCGGCTTCGTGGATCAGGCATTCGAACGCCCCGCCGGCGAAGCCGTGGGCTTCGAGGTATTCCGGCGTCGAGCAGGCGGCAACAACCGCGAGCTCGTCGTTGGAGCCGATGTTCTCGGTGACGTACTTCGTCGCGCCGAACGTGCCGGGCGCCGTCACGATGCCGATCGCGGCTTCCAGCTGCGAGGGCGGAGCCCCGTAGTTGAAGTGCAGCGGGAAGCCTTTTTTGTGGTAATCGCAGGGCGAGGCGTCGCTTTTACCGTTGCCTTCGCCACCGCCGCCGAGCGACGGGTTTTCACCGATCATGCCGTCGCTGACCTCGCCCGGGCAACCGAGGTTGATCAGGTTCAGCGCGTTACCGGCCTGCTTTTCAGCTTTCGCCAGTTTTTTGACCAGGAAGTTCGTGTAGCCTTCTTCGAACGCCGAAGGCGACTCGGCCGGGTAGTTGTTGTTGAATTTTTCAGCGGTGTAGCCGAACGCCAGCGAGTCACCCAGAGCGGTGTAGTTCGTCGGCGTCAGCGGCGTTTTCGCTGCGCTGGCGCTCGACGCGAACAGCGCCGCCACCACGAGCGCGGCTGCGATGCAGCAGCCGATCAGTCGTCCCTTGCGGGACGAGAAGCCATTCCTGGCCGTCATCTCACATCCTCCTCGTACGGGGCCCGCCGGCACGAATCCCGATACGAGCGCAGCCCCCTCTTGGACTTGTTCCGTTCCCTCTAATGCGTACTCCCCGTGGTAAGACGGGGAGCGTTCGGCAAGGATAGCCACGGACCGCTGGCGTGTCAAGCGTGGTTTATCGCCCGCGGATGCAGGGGTTTTCGCCTCTCGGCGCGTTGAGCGCGTGTTGTGCGCGCGTTGTGCGCGGGGCGTGGCCGAACGTCGCCGGGACTCGTGCCCGGGCCCTCCGCGGGCGCGGTATGAGGGATAGCCGGGTATCGCCAGGCGCGATGCCTGCGGGGCTCCGCCGGGCTCGGGCGCCGGGCGCAGGCGCCGCAAGCGCCGTTGCATCGCGTCCGAAGCCCGTGCCACTTTGGTCGCTGCCATGACGATCCTGCTGCTGATCCTGGGACTGGCCCTCGGCGCCGCGCTGGCGGCGATCCTGCTGCGCCCGAACCGCCAGCGCATGCGCGACGAGCTCGCGGCGATCTCGGCCGACGTGCTCGCCCAGACGGGCGATTCGCTCGCGCAGCGGCTGGTCGACCAGCGCCGCGTCGAGGAGGAGCGCACCAGCGGTGAGATGGCGCGCCGCGCCCAGGAGATAGCCGGCCTCGTCGCGCCGGTGCAGGAGAAGCTCGGCCGCATGGAGGGCGAGATCGGGCGCCTGGAGCGCGAGCGCCGCCAGGCGCACGGCGAGCTCGCGCAGATGGTGCGCATGCTCGGCGACGGCGTCGGCACGCTGCGCCAGGAGACCGGCAACCTCGTCGCCGCGCTGAAGCGGCCTTCGACGCGCGGCTCCTGGGGCGAGATCCAGCTGCGCAACGCGGTCGAGATGGCCGGGATGGTCGCGTACTGCGACTTCTTCGAGCAGCGCACGATCCAGGGCGAGGACGGCGCGCTGCGACCCGACATGCTCGTGCGACTGCCGGGCGGCAAGCTGATCGTGGTCGACGCGAAGGTGCCGCTCGACGCCTATCTCGCGGCGCTGGAGGCCGACGGCGAGGACGCCCGCGCCACCGAGCTGGCGCGGCACGCCAGGCAGACGCGCCAGCACGTCGCGAAACTCGCGGCGAAGGGCTATCAGGCGCAGCTGGAGGCGACGCCGGAGTTCGTCGTGATGTTCGTCCCCTCCGACGGCATCTACCAGGCCGCGCTGGAGGCGGACCCGGCGTTGATCGAGTTCGGTGTCCAGCAGCAGATCCTGATCGCGACGCCGACGACGCTGATCGGCCTGTTGTGGGCGGCCCATCGCGGCTGGCGCGAAGAGCGGATCGCGGAGTCCGCGCGTGAGATCGCCGCCTCCGCGCGCGAGCTGCACCGCCGCCTCGGGCGCTTCGTCGAGCCGCTGGGCAAAGTCGGGCGCCAGCTGGACTCGGCGGTCGCCGCCTACAACGAGGCGGTGGGCTCGTTCGATGCGCGCGTGGTCCCGCAGGTGCGCAAGGTCGAGCAGGCCGGCGCCGCCTCCGACCGCGAGGTCTCCAGCCCGCCCGCGATCGAGACCGCGGCGCGCGCGGTCACGGCGCAGCTGGCCGTGGGGGAGCCTGATCCGGGGGCCGCTCCCGCCGCGGGCGATCCGGGCCGGGAGCGGGTCGCGCAGACGCTTCAGGCAGTCGAGCTGGCCCCGTCGGCCCGTCGGATCTCCTCCGCCGACGAGCCGCCACAACGGCGATCAGCGTAAGCGCGACCGGCACCGTCGCCGGCAGCTCGTCGACCACGAAGAACAGGAGGTCGAAGCAGACCGCGAACGCCGCGGCGAGCACGGCGCCGCGCCACTGCACGCCGGGGCCGGCCGCGAACGCCAGCAGCGCGCCGAGCGCGCCGGCGACGAACAGGTCGCCGTAGCCCATCACCGCGGACCCGAGCAGCGCGTTCTGCAGGCGCGGGAGGCCCGCGGCGGGGTGCGCGGCGTTCAGCGCCTGGTTGGGCTTCTGGAGCAGATCGGCGATCACGAGCGCGGCGTCGACCGCCGCCATCGCCACGATCCCGCCCGCGAGCCAGCGCGGCGGCGTCACGATCGCGAGCAGCACCCCGAGCGCGACGCAGCTGAGCGCCGAGAGCGCGAGCGCCGCGGCCTCGCCTCCCAGCGCGCCCGCGTCGGCCCAGGCGAGCGCGAACAGCGGCAGCACGAGCAGCGCCCTCGCGGGCCGGGCGCCGTGCGTCAGCCAGCCGAGCGCCAGCGCCGCCAGCAGCGGCACCGCGACGAGCGCGAGGTACGTCAGCCCCTGGGCGCTGGCGCGTTCGGCGAGCGTGGCCACGAGCACGAAGCCGAGCACCGACAGCGGCGGGATCACGGCCCAGCGGCGGTCCCTCAGATGCGCCAGGGCCGACACCTGCGGAACGCGCCCCAGGGCGACGATCGCGCCCTGTGCGAGCGAGAGCAGGCCGATCGACAGCCAGAAGGGCAGCATCGGGCCAAGATAGATCGCCGACGGAGCCCGCGCGTACGATGCCTCCTACGATGGAGGCGATGAACGCGCCCGCGACGCAGGCGCCACCGATCCTGCACCTGTCGACCGTGGTCGGCAGCCCGCTGCGCGACGCCGACGGCGAGCGCCTGGGCAAGGTCGAGGACCTGATCGTGCGGCTCGGCGGCGTCGGCTATCCGCCGATAACGGGCGTGCTCGTCACGGTGGCGGGGCGCACCTCCTACCTGGGCGTCAACCGTGTCTCCGAGATCGGCCCCGGCGGCGTCGTGCTGAACAAGGCGAAGCTCGACCTGCGCCGCTTCGAGCGCCGGGCGGAGGAGGTGCTGCTGAAGCGCGACCTGCTCGATCGCCAGCTGATCAACGTCGAGGGCGCGCGCCTGGTGCGGGCAAACGAGATCGAGCTCGCGCTGGTCGCCGGCTCGTGGCGCGTCGTCGGCGTCGACACCGGCCCGCGCGGCGGCCTGCGGCGGCTGCTGCCGAAGAGCCTCGGCGCCCACATCGCGACCGGCGAGTTCCTCGACTGGGCGGGGGTCGAGCCGTTCGTCGGGCACGTGCCCACGGTCCGCCTGCGCGTGCCCCATCCGAAGCTCGCGAAGCTGCATCCCGCGCAGATCGCCGACCTCGTCGAGGCGGCCTCGCGTCGCGAGGGCGAGGAGATCATCCAGGCGGTCGGCGACGACGACCGCGAGCTCGAGGCCGACGTCTTCGAGGAGCTCGACGACCACCACCAGCAGGAGTTCCTCGAGGACCGCCCCGACCACGAGGTGGCGCAGATCCTCGCGCGCATGGCGCCCGACGACGCCGCGGACATCCTCGGCGAGCTGGACGAGGAGCGCCGCGAGCCGGTGCTCGCCGCGCTGCCGGTCAGCCACCGCGTGAAGGTACGGGCGCTGCTCGGCTACGAGCCCGACGAGGCCGGCGGCCTGATGAGCCCGGACTTCGTCCTGCTGCGCGGCTCGACCGCCGCGGGCGACGCGCTCGACGCCGTGCGGCGCAGCCGGATCGCGCCGGAGCTGCTGACGACGATCTTCGTCAGCTCCGGCGACGGCTCGCTGGAAGGCAGCGTGCCCGTCGCGGCGCTGCTGCGCGCCGCGCCCGGGCAGCGGCTCGAAGCGTTCGTGAAGCACGAGACGCCGTGCCTTTCCCCGGACTCGCCCTTCGAGGAGGTCGCGCGCCAGATGGCGGATTACAACCTCACCGCGATCCCCGTCGCCGACGAGACCGGGATGGTCGGCGTCGTGACGGTGGACGACGTGCTCGAGGCGATGCTCCCGCGTGGCTGGCGGCGGCGCTTCGGGCTGCTCGGCGAGGACTGACAGCCGCGTTTCGGAACGCGCGTCGGTGGCTAATAGACTGCCGGTCGTGAGCGTTTCAGGCGGACAGTTGGATGGCGGTTCGAGTACCGCCCGTCATGCGCCGTATCCGGTCGGCCGGTCGCGGCCGGCCGCGTCTGCCTGAGCGCCTAAGCCGGCCCCGCATCCCGATCCGCCTGCGTGGGCGCCGCGGGCGGCTGCTCGTGCTGCTGGGCATGCTGGGCCCCGGCCTGATCGCGGCGAACGCCGGCAACGACGCGGGCGGCATCGCCACGTACTCCTCGGTCGGCGCGAAGTACGGCTACGGCCTGCTGTGGACGATCGTGCTGATCACGATCTCGCTCAGCATCGTGCAGATGCTGGCGGCGCGGATGGGCGTCGTCACCGGCAAGGGGCTCGCGGAGCTGGTGCGCGAGGAGTACGGGATCCGCTGGTCGGTGTTCGCCACGAGCGCGGTGCTGATCGCGAACCTCGGCATCTGCATCTCGGACTTCGTCGGCATCGGCGCCGCGGTGGGGCTGACCGGCGTGCCGGTGCAGGTGTCGGTGCCGATCGCGGCCGTGGCGATCTGGCTGATCATCGTGCGCGGCTCCTACCGCTCGGCGGAGCGCGTCTTCATCTGGCTGACGATCCCCTTCTTCGCCTATCCCGTCGCGGCGATCCTCGCCCACCCGCACTGGGGCGACGTCGGCAAGGCGATCGTGGCACCGCAGATCCACGGCAACTCCGAGTACCTGCTGCTGCTGATCGCGACGGCCGGCACGACGATCACCCCGTACATGCAGCAGTACCTGCAGTCGGCGGTCGTGGAGCGCGGCGTGCGCGAGGAGGAGCTGGGGCGCGAGCAGCGCGAGGCCGTCGCGGGCGCGGTGTTCGCGAACCTGATCGCCGGCTTCATCATCATCGCCACGGGCGCGACCCTGTTCACCCACGGCATCCACGAAATCTCCTCCGCGGCGGACGCGGCGCGCGCGCTGAACCCGTTCGCCGGCCAGTACGCGGAGGCGCTGTTCGGGATCGGCCTGCTGGGCGCGAGCCTGCTGGCGGCGGCGATCCTGCCGATCGCGACCGCCTACGTGATCTCGGAGTCGCTCGGCTACGAGAAGGGCGTCGGGCGCCGCCGCGAGGAGGCGCCCGTGTTCGTGAACATCATCACCGGGATGATCGTGATCGCCACGATCGTCGCGATCGTCCCCGGCGTGCCGGTGATCTCGCTGCTGATCGGCGTCCAGGTCGTCAACGGCGTGCTGCTGCCGATCAGCCTGTTCTTCGTATGGCGGCTGTCGCGGTCGCGAACCGTGATGGGCGAGCAGCGCAGCCGCGGCCTGCTCGACGGCGCCGCGGCCGTCACGGTGCTCGTCACCTCGCTGCTCTCGCTCGGGCTCGTGGTGATAACGCTCGCGGGGGTCTAGGCAAAGCGCCTGCCGCGACGGCGGCCGCGGCCGGCCTCAGGCCGGGACTGCGTCGTCGGCCAGCAGCAGCGTCGCGCCGACCGCGCCGCCCAGGTCGCCGAGCGCCGCGACGTGCACGTCGGGCGGGCGGAAGTCCGCGAACAGATGCGGCTGCATCGCCTCGGCGATGCGCTTCGCGTAGGGCTCGCCGAGCCGCACGCCGAGCCCGCCGCCGACGATCACGCACTCGACGTCGAGCACGTTGCAGGCGGAGGCGACGCCCGCGCCGAGCGCGCGCAGCGCGCGCTCGATCATGTGCTTGGCCAGCTTGTCCTCGTGCTCCAGCGCGCGCGCCCAGATGCCGCTCGTCAGGCGCGTGCGCCCGCGCTCCTTCATCAGCTTGAAGAGGTCTGTCTGCTTGCCCTTCTCGACCTGCTTCGCGGCGTGCGCTTCCATCGCGGCGCGCCCGGCGTAGGCCTCCATGCAGCCGCGGCGGCCGCAGGTGCACTGCGCGCCGTCGAGCTCGACGACAATGTGCCCGATCTCCCCGGCGGCGCCGCGCCCGAGCCAGGGCTTGCCGTCGAGCACCAGCCCGCCACCGACGCCGGTGCCCCAGAACACGCCCAGCAGCGAGTCGTACGGCTTGCCGGCGCCGAGCTGGAACTCGGCGTCGGTCGCCACCTGCACGTCGTTGCCGAGCCTGACCGGGCAACCCAGCGCCTGTTCGAGCGTCGGGCCGAGCGGGAACGCGCCTTCCCAGCCGGGCAGGTTGCGCGCGCTGGTGACGGTGCCGCCTTCGATCGTGCCGGGCGAGCCGACGCCGACTCCGGCGAGCGAGTCGACCTCGACGTTGGCGGCCTGCGCGGCCTCGCGGGTGGCGGCCGCCATCTCGGCGGCCACGTCCGCTGGGCCGCCGCTCGTCGGCGTGGGCCGCCTGGCGGAGCCCAGCACCTTGCGATCCTCGTCGACGATCGCCGTCTGGATCTTCGTGCCGCCCAGGTCGATGCCGCCGTAGATGCCGCGGGTAGCCATCGGGCTCGATCATCGCAGACGCATCCGGCGTCTCCGCGCGGTCCGCCGCCGCGGTTTGGCGCTTCCGCCAGCGCGGTGTAGGAATTCTCTGTCGAGCAATTTAGGCGCGCTTGAGGCTTTGCTTCGCGCCTTCTTACAGGTCGGCCGCAGCATCGCCTGGACATGACGAAGCGTGGCCGGGCACCGTTGGTCGTCGTCTATGCGCTGGCGGCGCTGCTCGTCGGCGCGATCGTCGCCGCGGTGCTCGTGGTCGGGCCGGCCTCCGGCGCCTCCTCGGCGCGGACGCGGATCGTCACCGCCCAGCGGGGCGTGGTGCAGTCGACGGCCTCGGGCAGCGGCAACGTCCAGGCGTCGAGCGAGCTGGACCTCGGCTTCAAGACCGCGGGGACCGTCACCCAGATCTACGTACGCCAGGGCCAGCAGGTCGGCCAGGGACAGCTGGTCGCGACGCTCGACCCGCACAGCGCCGAAGTCACGCTCGAGCAGGCAAAGGCGAACCTCCAGTCCGCCGAAGCGGCGCTCGCGCGCGAGGAAGAAACCGACGGCGAATCGTCCTCCTCGTCCGGCAGCTCCCCCTCTTCGTCCGGCGACTCGCCCTCGGCGACCGGCGCCGCGCGCGCCGAAACCGCCGCGACGAAACCCGCCTCGACGAAACCCGCCCCGAAGAAATCCGCCTCAAAGAAATCCGCCAAAAAGAAGCCGGCGCAGGCGAACGACGGCTCGAAGAAGAGCGAAGAACCCGCTGAAAGCTCAAGCTCCTCCTCCTCGTCGTCGTCGTCCGAAATCAGCGCGGCGACGCGCGAAGCGAACATCGCCTCCGCACGGGCCAACGTGAAGAGCGACCGGCTGACGGTCGAAAACGACGAACGCAGCGTCGCCGACACGCGCCTGACGGCCCCGGAGAGCGGCACGATCGTCTCGCTGGGAGGCGAAGTGGGCGAAACGGTCTCGGGCGGCGGCACGAGCCGCGCCGCGAGCGAAACGAGCGAATCGTCGAGCGGCTCGGGCGGCGGCGGCTCGAACCCGTCGAACGACTCGTCCTCGAACTCCTCGGAATCGAACGCGTCCGGCGGAGCGTTCGCGGTGCTGAGCGACCTGAGCGAGATGAAGCTCGTGGTGCCGCTGAGCGAGTCGGAAGTCGGCAGCGTCAAACGCGGGCAGACCGCGACGGTGACGGTCGAAGCGCTGAAAGGCGCGAAGCTCGCGGCGCACGTCAGCGAAGTCGCGGCGCTGCCGACGAGCAACAGCGGCGTCGTCAGCTACGACGTCACCTTCGCGCTCGACCAGTTGACGGCGGGCCTGAAACCCGGGATGAGCGCGACGGCCGAAGTCGTCGTCCAGCAGGCGGAAGGCGTGAACGTCCCGAGCAGCGCCATCTCCGGTGGGTCGGTGACGGTCATCGAAGGCGGAAAGCAGGTGCAGAGGCCGGTCACGACGGGGCTGGCGGGCGACAGCACGACGATTGTGCTCAGCGGCCTGAAGGCCGGCGAACGCGTGGCGCTCCCGCTGGCGAGCAGCGGGGGCGGCGCCAACCTGCTCTCGCGGCTCGGATCGCGCAGCGGCGGCTCGGGCTCGATCCGCAGCGGGCTCGGCGGCGGCTTCTCGGGCGGGTTCGCCGGTGGCGCCGGTGGCGCCGGTGGCGGCCCGCGCATCTCGGGCGGCCCCGGGCCGGGAGGCTGAGGTGCACCGGCCTGCGCGCCCGCCGGTGATTCAGCTGCACCGCGCGAGCAAGACCTACCGGCTCGGGCAGATCTCGGTGCAGGCGCTGCGCGGGGTCTCGCTGCGAATCGAGCGCGGCGACTTCGTGGCGATCATGGGCAGCTCCGGCAGCGGCAAGAGCACGCTGATGAACATCCTGGGCTGCCTGGACGCGCCGAGCGAGGGGCGCTACCTGATCGACGGCACCGACGTCGGCGAGATGGACGAGGACGACCTCTCCGACCTGCGCAGCCGCAAGATCGGGTTCGTTTTCCAGAGCTTCAACCTCGTGCCGCGCACGAGCGCGCTGGCGAACGTCGAACTGCCGCTGGCCTACGCGGGCCTGCCCCGCCCGGACCGCCGGCGGCGGGCGGAGCGGGCGCTGGCTTCGGTGGGCGTCGCGGACCGCCTCGACCACCAGCCCTCGGAGCTGTCGGGCGGTCAGCAGCAGCGCGTCGCGGTGGCGCGCGCGGTCGTCACGAACCCGTCGCTGATCCTCGCCGACGAGCCGACGGGCAACCTCGACTCGCGCTCGACGCAGGAGGTTCTGGGGATTTTCGCGGGGCTCAACGACGAGGGCCGGACGGTCGTGCTGATCACGCATGAGCCGGAGGTCGCCGAGCAGGCCAGTCGCGTGATCCGCCTCAGCGACGGCGAGGTCGTGGAGGACGAGCGGCGATGATCGGCCGCGAGACGCTGCGAATCGCCTGGGGCGGGATCGCGTCGAACAAGCTCCGTTCGGGACTGACGATCCTGGGCATGACGATCGGCGTCGCGTCGGTGATCGTGCTGATCGCGGTCGGCAACGGCTCCTCCAGCGCGGTCAAGTCCCAGATCCGGAGCCTTGGCACGAACGTGCTGATCGTGATGTCGGGCGGGCAGCGCGGCGGGGCCCGCGCCCTCGCGGGCGGCGGCGTGTCGCTCACGAAGCAGGACGCCGAAGCGCTCCAGAACCCAGGCCTCGCGCCCGACGTCAAGAGCGCTTCGCCGGTGGTCGACGCGACGAGCGTGCGGCTCGTCTACGGCAGCTCCAGCTACGAACCGTCCTCGACGGTGGGCACGACGCCCTCCTACCTGACGGCGCACAGCGACAAGCTCAGCGAAGGCTCCTCGTTCAGCGCCGCCGACGTCAAGTCGCACAAGCGCGTCGCAGTCGTCGGCCAGACGGTGGTGCAAGAACTGTTCGGCGGCCAGAGCCCCGTCGGGCAGAGCGTCAAGCTCAACGGCTCGAACTTCGAAGTCGTGGGCGTGCTCGCGGCGAAGGGCTCGAACGGCGCGAGCAACCAGGACGACGTGGTGATCGCGCCGATCTCCACCGTCCAGGACTCGCTGACGGGCTTCGGCTCGATCGACTCGATCACCGTGCAGGCGAAGTCCGAATCCGCGCTGAACGCCGCGGAAGCCGAGGTGACGCAGACGCTGGAGGAACGCCACAAGATCACGAACACCGAAGAACCCGGCTTCCAGGTCCTCAACCAGGGCTCGCTGCTCGAAACGTCGAGCTCGACCAGCAGCGTGTTCACGACGCTGCTCGGCGAGGTCGCCGCGATCTCGCTGCTGGTGGGCGGGATCGGCGTGATGAACATCATGCTCGTCAGCGTCACCGAGCGCACGCGCGAGATCGGCATCCGCAAGGCGATCGGGGCGCGACGCGCGGACATCCTCACGCAGTTCCTGACGGAGGCGGTGCTCGTCTCGCTGTTCGGAGGTCTGCTCGGCGTGCTGTTGGGCGTCGTCGGAAGCCAGTTCACGATCGCGGGGGTCCACCCCGAGATCGCTACGTACTCGATCTTCCTGGCCTTCGGCGCCGCCGCGCTCTCGGGCCTGTTCTTCGGCACCTACCCCGCCGCCCGCGCAGCCGCGCTGCGGCCAATCGAGGCGCTGCGCTTTGAGTGAGCAACCGTCCCCCACGGAGGAGTCCCCGATGACCGACAGCCCGCCCACCACCGAGACGATGCGCGAGCAGGCGCACCGGGAGCAGGCGCACCGGCAGCAGGCGCCCTCCGAGCAGGCGCTGCGCGACCAGGCGCTGCTCGACGAGGAGGGGCCCTGGATCGAGCACGCCGAGGAGCTGCCGGCGCGCCCGCGTAGGCGCATCCTCGCCCCGCTGCCCGTCGCGCTGCTGCTCGCGCTGGCGATCGCCTGCGGCTTCATCGCCGGCGTGCTCGTGCAGAAGGGGCAGGGGTCCTCCGGCGGCGAAGGCGGCGGCGGCCTTGGCGCAAGGCTCGCCGGTCTCGCGAGCGCCGGCGGCTCACGCGGCGGCGCGGCGGGCTTGCTTCGCTCGGGGTCCGGAGGGTCGGGGGCCTCGGGCGGGCCGGGGGGCTCGGGGGGCCGTGCGGGTGGTGGATCAGCTGGAAGTAACGCGTCCGCTGGAGCTACCTCAGGCTCCACCTCAGGTTCAGTCTTTTCGGGCGGTACCCGCTCGGGCACCACGGTCGGCCAGGTCGCCTACGTCTCGCGCGGCGCGCTCTACGTGACGACCGCGGAAGGCAACACCGTGAAGGTGACCGCGGCGCCTGGCGCAAAAGTGACGAAGTCGGTGGAAACCCACGTCAAGGGCATCCACCCCGGCGAAACGGTCCTGGTCACGGGCGCGACGAACGCGAACGGCTCGATCTCGGCGCAGACGATCCGCGCCGGAGACGCGGGCGGCCTCGGGGCGGGCGCCCTGTTCGGCGCTGGTGCGGCTGGCTCGACGGGCGGCCCGGCGCTGTTCGGCAAGGAATGACCTCAACCCAGACGATGACGATCGAGAAGGAGACCCACATGCCTCGCACTCACGGCAACCGACACGCCCGGCCGACAGCGGCGGCGGCGCTGCTGATCGTGCTGGCGGCGCTGGGCCTGGCCGCGTGCGGTGGATCCACGAAAGGCTCCTCCACGGCGACGAACGCCAGCGCCACGGGGCCAAACGGCAAACGCGGCGGCCAGTTCGCGGCCCGCGCCACGGCGCTGCGGGCGTGCTTGCAGAAAGAGGGGATCACGCTGCCGAAACGCCCGTCCGGGCAGGGGGGCGGATCGTCCGGGACGGGCGGCGCGCCCGGCGGCGGGGGGTACGGCGGGCCGTACGGTGCTCCCTACGGCGGCCAACCTCCGGCGGGCGCGGGTGGCGGGCGCGGGCCGTTCGGCGACAGGGCGGGCGGCGGGCCGCAGCTGCCGAAGGGAGTGACCCGGGCGCAGTTCGAAGCGGCGCTGAAGAAGTGCGGCAGCGGGGCGTTCAGGCGCGGCGGTCGCGGCTTCGACACCGCGGCGGGGCGTCAGCGCTTCGCGAAGTTCGCGGAATGCATGCGCAAGAACGGCGTGAAGCTGCCGTCGCCGAACACCTCCGGCAACGGCCCGATCTTCAACACGAAGGGGATCGACACGAACAGCGCCGCGTTCAAGGCCGCGGACGCGAAATGCCAGAAGGAACTTCGCCCGAGCGGGGGCACCGGCGGCACCGGCGGCGGCGCGGCCCCGGTTCCCGGAGGCGGTGCGGCCCCGGTCCCGGGCGGCGGACCGAGCCCCGGCGGCGGCGAAGTTCCCCCGACGGCCGGCCAGGGCGCGCCGCCGGAAGGCCCGGCACCCGGCGCCTAGCGGCGGGAGCCGGCGCTCAGTTTCCCGACCCTGCGGAGCCCTTCGGCTTCGCGGGGTCCTTGATGGCGGAGGCGCTGGGCTTCGTGGCGACGTTCGGCGCCGGCAGCGCGCCGATCCGACCGACGAGCTGGTTCCACTGCGTGCTGCTGAGGTCGCTCGGGGCGATCACGGGGGTCGGGGTGGCCTGGGCGGCTTGCGCGGCGTCGGGCGCGGAGGCGCCGCTGGCGGCGGCCTCGGCGGCGGTGGGCCGGAAGCCGACGTGGATGTGGTTCCAGTGTTCGGGCATCGCGAGCGTGTTCGGCGCGCCGGGGTACTGCATCAGGCTGATGATCTGGTGCGGGACGAATTCGCCCTGCAGGGTCAGGAGCGTGCGAATCGTGAGATCGGTGATGGAGCCGGCGCCCTGGTGGTCGGCGATGGGGATGCCGTTGATGGCGGAGATGTCGACGGCGTCGCCGGTGTAGTGCTCCGAGACGTAGCCGGAGACGGTCATCTCGCTGTGGCCGCACTCCAGCGCGCTGACGGTGGGCTTCAGGCCGGTGCGCGAGAGGAACGCGAGCACCGCGAGCACGCGCTTGTCGATCTTGCCGGAGGCGATGTCCTGGCGCCCGCACTGGTAGATGTCGATCCCGGGGTCGGCCAGCACGGCGCGCTCGAGTTCTTCCTGGGACATCAGGAAGACGCCGCTGGCGGTCGCGCCGAGCAGGTCGTTTTCGCCTTTGGCGCCCTGCGGGTGCAGCGCGGCGCCGAGCTGGGCCCAGTTCTTCAGGATCGGACGGGGGTCGATCGTGCGCTGGTCGCCGCCGGGGCGAATCGCGAAGCGCATCGTGCCGGCGCTCGCGCCGGCGATGGTGTGCACGCGGCCGAGCACGGTGCCCTTGGAGACGACGGAACCGGCTCGCAGCGGCAGCTGGTTGCCGGTGGCGGTGTGCTTGCGTTTCGCGGCGGAGGCGAGCGCGTCGGGGTTGCCGGGGTGGGCGAACAGGCGGACCTTGCCGGTGGCGGGGACTTCGGGTTCGCCGGTGGAGCCCGAGGCTTCGGCCCCCTGGGCGCCCCCGGGCGTCCCGGCGCCGAGGGACTTCGTCGCCTTGTGGGCCTTGACCTTCAGCGTGACGGGCGGGTGGTGACCGGCCGAGGCGGCCTGCTTCGGCTTCGCTTCGCCCTGGGCGACGGCGGGCAGCGTCGAGTCGCTCGCGGCGACGGCAGACGCGTTCGGGGCGGAGGTCTTGACGGGCTTGGGCTTCGGGTAGTGCGAGGCGATGCTGCCGAGGCCCGCGTAGGTGAAGACGTCGCCGTAGATGTCGCGCAGGATCAGGTACCTGCCGAGCTCCTTGGAGCTGCCGAGCTTGACGACGCGGCCGTCCTGGGCGGCGACGACGGATGAGTTCGGCGCGCTCTTCAGCTCCACGAGGTGGAGGGCGGGCGGGCGCTTCGCGTGCTTGCCGGCCGATGCCGCAGCGGCGGTCGGCGCGGGCGCGGCGCTGGCCTGGGCGCCGATGCCGGTCGTCGGCGCCGACAAATGTGCGGACTTGTCGGCGGCGACCGCGGTGGCGCCGGCGGTGGCGCTGGAGCCGGAGGCCGCGGCGGAAGGGCTGGGCGCGGTGGACAGCCCGCCCCACTTCACCTGCTTGCCGAGGATCGGCAGGCGGCCGTCGGTCAGCCCGGTGAGCGTCGCGATCACGTTCTTCGGGTAGCTGGAGATCAGCTTCGCGCGCAGCAGCACCGAGTTGACGTAGTCCTCAGAGTGGTTGTAGGCGAGGATCGCGCCGTGCAGGTCGGTGGCGGCGCCGGCGGCGCGCAGGTAGCGGGCGGCGGCGAAGATGGCGTCGACGGGGTTGTAGGGGTCGGCGTAGCCGGAGTTCAGCGCGTCGACGCCGTACTGGATCCAGGTCTGGGGCATGAACTGCATCCAGCCGACGGCGCCGGCGGTCGAGACGGACAGGTCGGCGCCGTAGTTGGTCTCGACCTCGTTGATCGCGGCGAGGATCTGCCACGGCACGCCGTACTGCACCGAGGCGGCCTGGTAGATCGGCAGCAGGAAGAGCGGGATGCGGTAGAAGGAGAGCGCCTGGGCCGAAGCGGCGGAGCCGGCGAGTTCGGCGGCGAGCGCTTCCTCCTGCGCGGCGATCACCTGCGGCGGCACGGCGACGTTGTCGTTCGCCGGCGCCTGGACCTGGCCCGGCGTGGTGGTGCCTCCGGGCTGGGTCGAAGTCGTGGTGGTGGGCTTCGCTTCGGAGACTTTCTGACGGCGTTGCAGGACGACCTTGGGGCGCGGTGGCGCCTTCGCTTCGGTGGTCGATTCGGGCGCCGGCGCGGGGGTGGTGGTGGCCGTGCTGGTCGTCGTGGGCGCCGGCGCGGGCGTGCTGGCGGTCGGCGTGGAGGTCGTGGTGGGCGCCGGTGTCGTCGCCGCCGGCTGTTCGCTCGGCGTGGTCTGCGTCGGCGTGGTGCCGGTGCCTTCGGCTTCGCTGCCGGACCAGTTTTCGGCGGCCAGGGCACCGGAGGCGGGGCCGAGGCTCGCGGCGGTGATCCCCCCGCCGGCCAGCACCGAGAGCAGCGCGCGCCACGCCCACCGGGGTACGCCGGGCGGGGGCATCATGCGCCGGTCTTGGTCATCGAGTCGTCTTCCCATGGTCGTGGTCGGCGCAAGTCGCCCACAAACGCGGGGAACGCCCACCGGGATTCATATCGGCAGGCAACCACCATGGAGTAAAGGATTCGTAATCGCGTCCACAATCCATTGCTTGGCGCCGCCGACAGACCAGACACTAAGCGTACCCGACGAGAGAAACAGCAAAACCCCTGAAAAGAAGCGCCCATGCGGCTTTTCGCGCTTTCGCCGAGCGATCGGCAGACGCGATACGCTTCGGGCGTGGAAACGATCCTTTCGATCCTTCAGGTGATCATCTCGGTGATCGTCGTGCTGCTGGTGCTGATGCATTCCGGCAAGGACTCCGGGCTGTCGGGGGCCTTCGGGGTCGGCAGCGGCACCGGCCCGCTGGGTGGCGGCTCGCTCGTGGAGCGCAACCTGAACCGCTGGACGATCTTCTTCTCGGTCCTGTTCATCCTGAACGCGATCATCCTGCTGAAGCGTCCCTGGGCGTAGTTTTTTAGGGAGTCTAACCCTCTAGTGGAGGGTTAGACTGATCGGATTTCTGGCCCTGGCCCTCCGCGGGGGACCGGCCGTCCGCGGAAGACCCTCCCTCTCCCGACTCGTCCTCTCCCCCGCCGAGCGCGTGCAGGCGGTCGAGGATCGCCAGCGCCTCGCCCCGCAGCGTGGCGTCGATGGCCTCGAAGTCCTCGGCCGAGAGCTTCCCGGTGCGCAGGTCGAGCTCGGCGTCGCGGATCTCGCGGTACTTCGCCTCGCGCGCGGCTTCCAGCTGCGCGCGCTCGTAGGCCTCGCGCCGCTCGGGGTCCGCATCGCTGGCGACGTGCTCGCCGGCGATTTCGCGGTCGCGCGCGGCGCGCAGCGGCCCCCCGACGATCAGCAGGACCACGGCGAGCAGCAGGCACGCGAGCAGCACGACGAGCAGTTCCACCTACGGCCCCGCCGTCCCGCTCACCGGCTCAGGCGCGCGCCAGGCCGTGCGCGGCGCGCGCGCGGGAGCGCAAGGCGACGCGACGCCGGATCGCGCTGGGGGTGGGCCAGATCGCGATCAGGCCGCCGCCGAAGACGATCAGGCCGCCGATCCAGATCCACATCACCAGCGGCGAGACGATGAAGTGGAACTGGGCGGGCGGCGGTTGCTTCAGGTACTGGCGCGCCAGCAGGCCGATCGCGACGCCGGCCTCGTCCGCGGGCAGCGTGCGATTGCCGATCGTGACGATCCGCTGCAGCGCCGGCGTCGAGATGTTCGGGGCGATCGCGGACCAGACGTCGCGGGTGAGCCCGGCGTCCATGCTGATGTGGCTGACGGCCTGGCCGCCGATCAGGTGCCCGACCGAGCCCTGCGCGGGTTCGCCGGAGTCGTAGAAGCCCTCGCTGGGGCGCAGCGTCGCGACGTGACGGCCGCCCTTGGAGACGTCGAGCACCGCGCCGACGGCGAGCGTCGAGCCGGTGTGCGCCCTGTCGTTGCTGGGCGTGATCGTGGCGGTGGGGCGCACGTAGCGGACGGTGTAGGCGCCGACCCGGGCCGAGCCGCCGGGCGAGAGCCGCTGCTCGACGGCGTGCTGGAAGGAAGAGGAGGCCGCGACGCCGACGAACATCACCGCGATCCCGAGGTGCACGACGTAGCCGCCGTAGCGGCGGCGGTTGCGGCGCACGAGCGCGAGCAGCGCCACGGGCGCGGGCTCGCCGGCCATCGCCCGGCGCGCGCGCACGCCGCGCGAGAACTCCTGGCCGACGCTGCCGAGCACGAAGCCGGCGCAGCAGAACATGGCGATCGCCAGCGGCTTGCCGGCGATCCCGGAGGCGAGCAGCGCGACGAGCGTCAGCAGCGCGCAGGCCAGCGGCACGAGGAAGTTCCTTCGCGCGTTCGCGAGGGTCGCCCGCCGCCAGGCGATCACGGGGCCGATCCCGCTGAGCAGCACCAGGATCAGCGCCAGCGGCACCGTGTAGCGGTCGAACCAGGGCGGCCCGACCGAGGCTTCCTTGCCGGTCAGCGCCTCAGAGATCAGCGGGAAGTAGGTGCCCCAGAAGATCACGAAGCAGAGCGCCACCAGCACGAGGTTGTTGGCGAGAAAAGCCGACTCGCGTGAGAGCAGCGAGTCCAGGCGGTGCTCGGAGCGGAGCATCTCCCGGCGCGAGACCACAAGGTAGATCGAGCCCGCGATCAGGACCCCGATCAGGATCACGAACGGGACTCCCAGCGTCGCACCGCCGAAGGCGTGGATCGAGTTGAGGATGCCGCTTCGGACCAGGAACGTCCCCATGATCGCGAGCGTGCCCGTCGCGAGCACGAGCGAGACGTTCCAGACCTTCAGCATCCCGCGCTTCTCCTGGATCATCAGCGAGTGCAGGAAGGCCGTGCAGGTCAGCCACGGCATCAGCGAGGCGTTCTCGACGGCGTCCCAGCCCCAGTAGCCGCCCCAGCCGAGCTCCGAGTAGGACCACAGCGCGCCGAGCATGATGCCGATCCCGAGGAACAGCCAGGCGGCGAACGCGAAGCGGCGGATCGCTTTGATCCAGTCGGCGTCGACGCGGCGCGCGAGCAGCGCTCCCATCCCGAACGCGAGCGGGATCGTGCAGAGCGTATAGCCCGAGTAGAGCATCGGCGGGTGGATCATCATCGTCGGGAAGCGCAGCAGCGGATCGAGCCCGGCGCCTTCCGGCGGAGCCGGTCGCGTGGTCGCGAACGGGTTGGCGTAGAAGACCATCAGCGACACGAAGAAGGCGCAGAAGCCGAGCATGATCGCGGTGGCGTAGGCCGCGACATCCTGCAGGCGCTTGCGCGTCAGGAACACGGCGAGGCTCGACCACAGCGACATCAGCCAGGCCCAGAGCAGCAGCGATCCTTCCTGCGAGGACCACACGGCGGCGGCTCTGTAGAAGGCAGGCGTGGTGCGACTGGAGGTGTCGGCGACCGTGTTGAAGGCGAAGTCGTTGCGCAGGAAGGCCAGCTCGAGCACGAGGAAGGCGACCGTCAACACGCCTGCGACGCCGTACACCGACCGGCGTCCCAGCACCATCAGATCGGCCTGGCCGTGGCGGACGCCGTATATCGAGACGCCGATGCCGTAGGCGCACACGGCTAGCACTAGCAGCAGACAGGCGAAGCCGAGGTCCGCCATCAGTCAGCGCCCCGTGGGCCCGGCTCGTTCATCGAGCGGAGCCCGTGGACGGGGTCCTCGCAGGCGCGCGGGGAATGTCGAGCGCGTCCCGCCGCGGTCACGCGTTCTGGTTCTCGCTCGGCGGAGCGGTCTTGTACTTTGACGGGCACT
>DATJMW010000021.1:0-211724 GCA_035508515.1 Solirubrobacteraceae bacterium
CGCCGGTCGCGGGGGTCTTGCCTTTGCGCGCGGCGCGGCTGACCAGCAGCCGGGCGGCGATGTTCACGAGCAGCGTCAGCACGAACAGCACGAGCCCCGCGGCGAACAGCGCCGAGCGGTGCAGCCCCTGCGCCTCGCCGAACTCGTTCGCGATCACGGCGGCGAGGCTGTAGCCCTGGCCGAAGAGGTGTTTGCCGAGCTGCGGGGCGTCGCCGATCACGATCGTCACCGCGATCGTCTCGCCGATCGCGCGGCCGAGCCCCAGCATCGCGCCGCCGACGATCCCGGTGCGGCAGTAGGGGAGCACCGCGGTGCGGATCATCTCCCAGCGCGTGGCGCCGAGGCCGAGCGCCGCCTCCTTGTGATCGGATGGCACCGTGGCCATCACCTCGCGCGCGATCGCGGAGACGATCGGCAGGATCATGATCGCGAGGATCAGCCCGGCGACGAAGTAGTTGGGGATCGTGACGGTGCCGCCGCCGATGAAAGGGATGAAGGAGAGGCGGTCGGCGACCCACTGCTCGATTGGCTGGAGCTTCGGAGCGAGGAAGAAGATCCCCCACAGCCCGTAGACCACGGAGGGGACGGCGGCCAGCAGCTCGACGAGGATCGTGAGCGCGGTGCGCAGGCGCAGCGGGCACAGCTCGTTGGCGTAGATCGCGGTGGCGACCGCGACGGGGACGCCGATCAGCAGCGCGAGCCCGGAGGTGATCAGCGTGCCGAGCACCAGCGGCAGCGCGCCGAACTTTTCGCGGCTGACGTCCCAGTTGTTGTCGAAGGCGAAGCCGAAGACGCCGTTGTGCGCGAAGGCGGGTTTCGACTCGCCGACGAGCCGCACGAAGAAGAAGACGATCAGCGCCAGGATCAGCGCGGCGAGCGCGGTGAGCCCGTACTTCAGGACGCGGTCCGGTAGCCGCGCCAAGGGCGACCGCTCGAGGATCGAGCGGTCGCCGCTTGGCATGACTGCGGTGCTCATGGCCCCTTGTCTACCTGATTCGAGGCCGCGAGCGCCTGCTCAGCCTTCGATCGGCGAGCCGTTGCACTCAAGGCCCTTCGCCGCTTCCTTGGACTTGTCCAGGATCGCGGAGGGCAGCGAGGCGTAGTCGGCTTCGCCGAGGATGCTCTGGCCTTCGCCCAGGCCGTAGTTGATGAACTTGACGACGCCCTTCGCGGCGCTTTCGCCACCGGGCAGGCCCGCCTTGCAGAGGTCCTTGTTCACGACGATGAACGTCTGCGAGGTGATCGGGTAGGCGCCGGCCCCGGTCGGGTTCGAGATCTTGATCCCGAGGTTCGCCGGCACCGTCACGCCTTCGGCGGCGGCGGTCGTCGATTCGAGGCTCGGCGAGATGAACTTGCCGGCCGCGTTCTTGACGGCTGCATAGGTGAATTTGTGCTGCAGCGCGTAGGCCTGCTCGACGTAGCCGACGGCGCCCGCGGTCTGCTGCACGGCGCCGGCGACGCCGGCGTTGCCCTTGGCGCCCGTGCCGGTGGGCCAGTTGACGTCCTTGCCTTCGCCGACCTTGCTCTTGAATTCGGGGTCGGCCGCGGCGAGGAAGCCGGTGAAGCCGGAGGTCGTGCCCGAGGAGTCCGAGCGGTGGATCACGGTGATCGAGGTGCTCGGCAGTTTCACGCCGGGGTTCAGCGCCTTGATCTCGGCGTCGTCCCAGGTCTTGACCTTGCCGAGGTAGATGTCGGCGATGGTCTTGGCGTCGAGCTTCAGGCCCGTCTGCACGCCGGGGAGGTTGTAGGAGACGGTGATCGCGCCGAGGAACATCGGGATCTGCACGGCGGGGCTGCCGTTCTTCGCGATCGCGGCTTCGTCTTCAGGCTTCAACGGCGGGTCGGAGGCGCCGAAGTCGACGGTCTTGGACTCAAGCGAGGTGATGCCCGCTCCGGAGCCGACGGCCTGGTAGTTGACGGTAAGACCCGACTGCGCGGATGCCCACTGTTCGTAGACGGGCGCGGCGAACGTCGATCCTGCACCCGAGATGGTCCCGGAGGCCCCGCTCGAGGACGAGCTGGACGTGGACGAGCCGCTCGATGAGCTCGAGCTGCTGCCGCACGCGGCGAGTCCGAGCGTGAGCAGTGCCACGCTCGCGAGCGCGCCGAACTTGTGCTTGATCACTACGTCTCCTCTGGCTGGATTACGTGAATTTGTCCTCGCGAGACCGAAGTCGGGGCCTCGCCGGTTGCTACTTGCCCGCAGTCTCTTAACCGCTTGTTGTCGCCGTGTGAACATTTCGTGAAGGATGTTCACTGCCGTCCTGGGGCTCGATCGAACGCACGATCGTGGACGCTGCGGGGGAGCCCGACTCGCGCGCGGAGGGCTGCGGCTGGAAGCGGTAGCCGAATCCGGGATGGGTGTGGATGAAGCGGCGGTCCGGCATCGCGGCTTCGAGCTTGCCCCGCAGCTTGCTGACGTACACGTCGACCGAGCGGTCGCCGTGGCGCAGCTCGCCACCCCAGACAGTTGCGTACAGCTCGTCTCTGGTGGCTATCTCGCCGATCCGGCGGGCCATCGCGACGAGCAGCTCGAACTCCCGAACCGACAGGCGCACGACGCGCCCGCTCGCGAGCACGAGCCCGTCCCTGAGCCTGATCTCGAGCTCGCCGGCATACAGGGTGTCCTCGCTCTCGGAAAGGCCCGCCACGATCGCAAGACTCCCACGCGCGCGTGGGAGTCAAGTTGCAAACTCGTAATCGGGGGGTGAAAAAATCGTGAAAGGACGGCTATCGCCGTCCGGGATGAATATTCTCGCGCGATGGCACTCCTGCGCCGCACGGTCGATCCTGAGCTGATGTCCCTGGTCGAGGAGGCCGGGCGCAACGTGCAGCGCTCGGGCCTGCTACTGCACGACCTGCTGGTCGACTACCCCGAGCACGCGACGCTGGCGCAGGACCTGAAGGTCTGCGAGCAGGAAGGCGATCGCATCACCCACGACATCATCCATCGCCTCGCGGGCGGCCGCGTGCGCGCGCCCTTCGCCGCGGGCGACGGCTACGCGCTGGCGACGGCGCTCGATGACATCGTCGATCACTCCGAGAACGTCGCGGCGCAGCTGGGGCTCTACGGGGTGGAGGCGCCGATGGAGCAGGCGGTGGAGTTCACCGACGTGCTGGTCGGCGCCGGCGAGCAGATCGCCCAGGCGCTGCGCTGTTTGCGCAACGGCTCGGAGATGGGGCCGCATCTGGTCGAGATCCATCGCCTGGAGAACGAGGGCGACCGGCTCCAGCGCGACGGCGTGGCCTCGCTGTTCGCGGGCGGCATCGACCCGATGGTGGTGATCCGCTGGAAGGACATCTTCGAGTCGCTGGAGGCGGCGGTAGACGCCTGCGAGACGGTGGCGCACGTGCTGGAGGGGATCACGCTGAAGCAGCGCGGGCCGCGGCGCTGACGCCGGGCCGGGCCGCGGCCTGACGCCGGCGCGGCCGCGGCGCCGGCGTCAGGCAGGCGGGCCTTCGCGTCTGGCGGGCCGCGGCGCCGGCTTCAGGCAGCCGGGGCTTCGCGCTCGGTAGGCAGCGGCGCTGGCGCCGGGCCGGGCCGCGGCGCTGACGCCTGGCGGCCGACGCCCGGCGGCCGGGGCGGGAGAGACCCGTTGCAGGGCGTTCACCTTTTGTCAACATATTGTTCACCAAAAAGGTTTGCAAAGTGCACATTGCTGTGCAACACTCGGGAGGTCTTTACAGGTTTGTAGATCGGAGTTATGAGGTATG
This sequence comes from Solirubrobacteraceae bacterium, assembly GCA_035508515.1. GTDB lineage: Bacteria > Actinomycetota > Thermoleophilia > Solirubrobacterales > Solirubrobacteraceae > Palsa-744. Next base: position 3,715 of record DATJMW010000021.1, read on the forward strand.
GACAACTTTCCCTTCGGTCGGCGCGGGGGCGCCGACGGCGACAAGCGCACCGCGCGCTCGCGCCGGCTCAAGTGAGATGCCGGTCGTCGCATCACCCGTCGCCGCGCTCGCTGTTGAGCAGGAGCCCCCGCTGCGGGTGGCGATCATGGACAGCGACTCGGGCTTTCTGCTGGTGCTCTCCAAGCGGCTCGAGCACCTGCGCTGGCAGCACAGGATGCTCGCCTTCACGGTCTCGGCCGCGAAGATCGCGGCGCTCGACCTCGACGTCCTGATCGTCGATCTCGCGAGCCTCGGCGGCGGTCGCTGGAAATGGCTCGAACGGCTCTGCGCCGCGGAGCCCGGCTTCGGCATCGTGGTCTGCACCGGCACCTCGACGGTCTCCGAACGCGTCCGTGCCCTCCGCCTCGGGGTGGACGACTGGCTGGGCAAGCCCTGCCATCCCGAAGAGCTGATCGCGCGCGTGGAGAGCGTCGGCGCCCACCGGCGCCCGCCCCGGCAGCGCAGCCTCGAGCCGATCCACCTCGGCGAGCTGGAGGTCCGTCCGGCTCACTACCAGGCGTTCGTCGAGGGGCGGAGCGCCGAGTTGACGCGCCGCGAGTTCCAGTTGCTGGAGCTGCTGGCGGCGGCGGACGGGCAGGCGCTTTGCCGCGAGCTGATCTACGAACGGCTGTGGGGCTTCCAGATGGCCCGCAACGACCGCTCGGTCGACGTGTTCGTGCACAAGCTCCGCCGCAAGCTGAAGCTCGCCTCGCCCGAGTGGGACTACGTCCAGACCGAGCTGCGCGTCGGCTACCGGCTCCAGGCGACGCGCGCCGACGGTGGTCTCGAGCCGATCGCGCTGCCGCTCGCGCGCGAGGCCGAGCCCGCGATCGCGCTGGCCGCCTAGGGCGCTCGCGGCACGTCTGCGGGGCGGCCTCCGGTCAGCCCGCGGACGCCGTCGCCGGTGCGCTGACTTCGAGCTTCGCGCCGGCGGCGGACCCGACGAAGAACACCTGGAAGGGCGTGGAGGCTCCGGGGTCGAGCGATGCCAGCACGGCGCGGCCGGCGGCGACGAGACGCCCGCCGCGCCGCGCGAGCGCGTAGATCACGAGTTCCGGCTGGGCGGTGGAGGAGCCGTTGTGGATGGCGCCTTCAAGCGTCGAGCCCCCGCCTTCGGCGGCGAGCTGCTGTACGGCGATCGTCAGGTCCGGGACCGTGCCGCTCGCGGCAGCGCCTTCGCCGACGCGCGCGGTGACGCTCGCGGCGCCCTTCGCCTGGATCTGGTCGTCGACCCAGGCGAGCTTCGCGTGCGCGGGCAGCAGCGCGATCGAGGTGAGCGTCGTCGCGAGCCCGGGCGTGCCGTTCGAGTACACGGTCGCGCCGCCGGAGTCCTTCACGGCGATCGAGACCGGCACGTGCCGGAGCGCGTGCGGGGAGTCGTTGCGCAGCGTCACCACCGCGGCGGCCCCTTCGCGGCCCTGTACGACGGCGGTGCCGAGCACCTTCACGTAGCGGCTGGTGCGCGAGATCGTGAGGCCCTGCTGCTGGGCGATTTTCTGACGCTTGGCGGCGCGTTCGAGCTTGGCGCTCTTTTCCGCCGTGGTCTCGCACCCGCTGAGCAGCAGCGCGACCGCGGCGAGCGCGCCGAGCGCCGGTGCGAGCGACAGTGCGCGCCGCGCGCGGCGTTCACGGTGGCGCACGGCCGCTCCTACCCGAACGCGCCGCTGATGTAGTCGCGCGTGCGCTGCTTGGTGGGGCGCGCGAAGATCTGCTCGCTGGTGCCGTACTCGACCAGCTCGCCAAGGTGCATGAACGCGACGTGGTCGGCGACCCGCTGGGCCTGCTGCAGGTTGTGCGTGACGATCACGATCGCGACGCTCTCGCGCAGGCCGACGATCAGCTCCTCGATCGTCGCGGTGGAGATCGGGTCCAGCGCGGAGCAGGGCTCGTCGAGCAGCAGCACCTCAGGGTTCGCGGCGAGCGCGCGCGCGATGCACAGCCGCTGCTGCTGCCCGCCCGAGAGTCTCAGCGCCGGGCGGTTCAGGTCGTCGGCGACCTCGTCGTAGAGCCCGGCGCGCCGTAGCGCGTCGGCGGCGGTCGCTTCCAGCTCCGGCGTGCGCCGCCTCCGGCGACGGCCGTGCCCGGGGTGCTCCGCTAGCGCGTAGGCGACGTTGTCGAGGATGCTCATCGGGAACGGGTTCGGCTGCTGGAAGACCATCGAGACGCGCCGGCGCAGTTGGTTGACCTCGAGCTCGTGGATCTCCTCGCCGTCGAGCGTGATGCTGCCGGCGCGCCCGGCGCCGGCGGTGACCTCGGTGAGCCGGTTCAGCGAGCGCAGCAGGGTCGTCTTGCCCGAGCCGGAGGCGCCGATCAGCGCGAGCACCTCGCCCTGGCGCACGGGCAGGCTCACGTCGCGCACGACCCAGCGGTCGCCATAGGCGAGCCACACGGACTCGACGCGCATGCGCTCGCGCACCTCCGCGGCGGGCTGTCGCGTGCGCGCCGCCGCCGCGGGGCCGGGTGGCGTCAGCGTCGCGGTCGTCGCGCCGCCGTCGTGGTCGGTCGGCGGGGCGACGTAGGGGTCGCGGTCAAGCGCGATCCGCCGCACGGGCGGGGGCATCATGGGATCCACGGCATCGACCTCCCGATCATGCGCAGCCGTCCGGCGAGCGCGGTTCTGCCGAGCGGCTGGGTGTCGCCGCTGAGGCGCGTGACGATCGCGTTCAGCAACAGCACGATCATCAGCAGGACGAATGCCGCGGCGTAGGCCTTTTGCGGCGAGCCGCCTTCGCCCGCGGGCGAGTTGGTGTAGACGTAGCTCGTGAGCGTCGAGCCGGTGCCGCGGTAGTTGCCGATCAGCGGCACGCCGCCGACTTTCTCGAGCTTCAGCGTGACGCCGACGAGGATCGTGACGATCGCGGTGTCGCCGATGATCCGGCCCATCCCGAGCACGATCCCGCTCGCGACGCTGGGGCGGATCGCCGGCAGCAGCACGTGGCGGATGCAGCTCGCGCGCGTCTTGCCGAGCGCGTAGGCGGCCTCGCGCATGTGGTCGGGCACCTGCGCGAGGCCCTCGCGCACGGAGCCCACGATCAGCGGCAGGGCGAGGACCGCCATGATCACGCTCGCGGCGAAGAACGAGCGCCCGTAGACGGCGCCGTTCGCGGCGCGCTGGGAGAGGAAGCCGAGGAAGCCCTGCGAGAACACGAGCAGGCCGAAGATCGCCAGCACGACGCTCGGCACCCCGCCGATCATCTCGATCGCCGACTCGACCGCACGCGCCAGCGCGCGCGGCCGGGCGTACTCCGACAACCACGCCGCGATCGCGACGCCGACGGGTGCCGCGATCAGGATCCCGAGCCCCGTCAGCATGAACGTGCCGACGATCGGGTCGAAGAAGCCGCCCGTTTCGTTCTGCTTGACGCCCGGCGCCGGCGACTGCACGAACAGGCTCGGCTTCAGGTAGGAGATGCCCTTCACGAACATGTAGAGGACGACCGCCAGCGCGATCGCGCACAACGCGACGCCGGTGGCCCAGCAGAGCCAGTAGCCGATCCGGTCCACCAGCGGCCAGGACGAGATGCTCTGGCGGCGCGGGCGCACCACCGGGACGCCAGGGCCGGGCGCGAGCGCCGGGAGTTGTGCGCCTTCGGCGGCCATCAGGCCCGGATCCCGTAGCGTTTCAGCGGCTGCTTCGCGGCCCAGCCCGCGAACGAGAGCAGCGCCGCGGAGACCAGCAGCACCGCCGCGATCGCGTAGATCGTGTGCGCGAGCACCGGGATCGTCAGCCCTTCGGCGTTCTGCACGATCGTCGCGGCCAGCGGCCTGACGGGCTCGAACAGGAACGTCAGCCCGTCGAGCGGGTTGGCGGCGAAGCCGCGACCGCCCGAGACCATCGAGAGCATGATCGCCTCGCCGAGCGCCCGCGCCGTCGAGAGCACCGTCGCGGCGATGATCGCCGGGCGGGCGGTGCGCAGCGAGACCCGCACGATCGTGCGCCAGCGGTTGACGCCGAGCGCCACCGATCCTTCGTGCCAGGACCTGGGCACGCTCGCGAGCGCCGCGGCGATCAGCGCCACCATGATCGGGGTGATCATCACCGCGAGGATCACGGTCGCCGTGGCGAGGTCCGCGCCGTTCAGCTGCACGACGTAGCCGACCGAGGCCTTGCGGCCGTTGCTGATCAGGTGACCGTTGATCCAGGGTGCGATCGCGAGGATGCCGATCAGCCCGTAGACGACCGAGGGGACCGCGGCGAGCAGCCTGATCACGGGGTCGAGCGCGCGGCGCATCGGCGCGGGGGCGAACTCGGTGAGGAAGATCGCGGCGAGCACCGAGATGACCAGCGCGAGCACGACCGCGAACACCGTCGTGACGAGCGTGCCCCAGATCAGCGGCCACGCCCGGAAGTAGTAGGCCGAGTGACCGGACAGCGGCGTGGCCGCCTCCATCGAGCGGATCTGTTCGTCGACGTCGCCGCCGGGGCCGAACCAGCTGAGCCCATTGTGCGAGAACGAGGGCCACGCCTTCAGGAAGACCGTGACGACCATCCCTGCGATCAGCAGCAGGAGGGTCGCGGCCAGCGCGCCGAGCACCCGCTCGACGCGCTGGTCGGTCCTTACCGTTTTCACGTCGCCCGCCGGCCTATTTCGTGGGAAGCGCCTGCGGGCACCGTTGTTAGTGAATCGCGATCCAGTTGCTGCTGACGATCGAGCGAACGGGCTTGTTCCCCGACTTCGTCACCCAGGAGATGAACTTGGAGGCTTCGCCTTTTGGCGCGCCCTTCGTCACGAACCAGAAGTTACGAACGCCCAGGTACTGCCCCGACTTCGCGTTCTGCAGCGTGCATGGGATGCCCTGGTAGCCGACGTTGTTCGTGCCCTGTGAGAAGTCCAGCGAGACGAAGCCGATCGCGTTCTTGTCGCCGGCGACCGCGCTCGCCTCCGTTCCCTCGGAGTTCTCCGGCGTCGCGCTCGGGGAGATCTTCAGGTTTTCGCCAAGGAAGATGTTCTGGAAGGCGTCCTGCGTACCGGAGGCGCCGTCGCGGTCGAACAGGTCGATCGGCCCGCTGACCTGCGCGCCCGGGACCTGGCTCCAGTCGCGGATCGCGCCGGTGAAGATGCCCGTGATCGTCTGCTGGGACATGTTCGCGATCTTGTTGCTGGGGTGGGTGATCACGCACACGCCGTCACGCGCCACCTTCGTGAACACGAGGCCGTGCGGGTCGACGCCGGGAATCGGGTCGCGCGAGGCGTCGCCGATGTCGACTTTGCCGCTCGCGGCGTCGGAGATGCCGATCGCGCTCTGCCCACCGCCGACTTTCGGCGTCGGCTTTTTCGTCGCCTTGTGGTAAGCGGTCGCGAGTTTTTGCACGAGCGGCAGCATCGAGGTCGAGCCGTCGATGATCACCGTCTTCGCGGAAGCGCCGGCCGGCGCGATCAGCGCCAGGGCGAGAATCAGTGAAACGATCAATGTGCGATGAGCTCGCAAGGTTGTGTCTCCTTTGAATGAACGTTGTTCAGGCCTTCAACCGGGACCTGCGGGGGGCGCAAACAACTCGCGGCATCGATCGATTCGGTGAACGCCAGGACGTCGCCCGAGCGCAAGAGTGTCGCTCCCGGATTGGGCTTGTGTGTCGTTTTTGTGAACGTGTCGTTGAAGGCGAGACGAGCCTCGCCACGAGCGCGCGACGGGGGTTCAGGTGAACATGTTGTGAACGTTTTGTTGCCTCACATTCGGGTTCGTGTGTCGTTTTTGTGAACGCCATTGCTTTTCGCTGTGACCCATGTGACGCTGGCGGCGATCGGGTGGGCCGAGCGCATGCGCTGCCTTCCCGAATCGCCGTTACGCCCATCCCCGCGACATGACCGACGAGACAACTCCTCCATCTGAGCCCGGTGGGCACGCCCCGCTTCCCGTGCCGCCGAGCAACGGCTCGGCGAACGGCACGAACGGCACCTCCACGCGTGGCCGCGCGGCGGTGCGCTCGGGCCTGGCGCAGCGGCGCAACCCCGTCCTGGTCAAGCTGACCGAGCTCGCCCAGACGGCGCGCCGGATCGCGTTGCGCGATCCGCTCGCGCTGTTCCTGCTGATCGCCTCGATCGTGCTCGCGGTCGCGTTCGCGCTGCTGCTCGGGCAGATCAAGCCGGGCAGCGCCGGGCAGCAGGTCGCCCTGAGCACCGTTCAGAAGATGGCGAAGCAGAAGGAAATCGCGAGCGCGACGCTGCTCGACCACGACAGCCGCGTCGAGGTCAAGACGACCGGCACGCGCACGGTCACGAAGCCCAAGGGCAGCAAGAAGAACGGCGGCACCGAAGTGGTCACGACGCCGGTCGGACCGCCGCAGCAGCTGTGGGCGGCGTACCCGGCCTCCGGCGCGCAGACCGAGCAGGTCGCCGACGAACTGTCGGCGAGCGGCGCCGAAGTGCGGATCGACCAGCAGGCGGGCAAGCCGACGAAGACGATCGTGGTGCAGTTCCTGATCCCGATCCTGCTGCTGGTCTGCCTGTTCTCCTTCTTCATGCGCTTCGGCGGCGAGGGTGCCGCCGGCGGGATCGCCGGATTCTCCGAGTTCACGGGCAAGGGGCGCAAGAAGGGCAAGGGCCGCACCGAAGCGATCACCTTCGACGACGTCGCCGGCGCCGGCGAAGCGCTGGCCGAGCTCAAGGAGATCCGCGACTACCTGGCCGACCCCACGAAGTACCTGGCGGTCGGTGCCGCCGCCCCGAAGGGCGTGCTCCTCGTCGGGCCGCCCGGCACCGGCAAGACGCTGCTGGCGAAGTCGGTCGCCGGCGAAGCCGACGCGACGTTTTTCTCGATGTCGGGCTCGGACTTCGTCGAGTCGCTGGTCGGCGTTGGCGCCGCGCGTGTGCGCGACCTGTTCCGCAAGGCGCGCAAATCCGCGCCGGCGATCATCTTCATCGACGAGCTCGACGCCGCGGGGCGCAAGCGTGGCGCCGGCATCGGCCAGGGCAACGACGAGCGCGAGCAGACGCTGAACCAGATCCTCGTAGAGATGGACGGCTTCGCGGGCGACGGCGGGCTCGTGGTGATGGGGGCGACGAACCGTCCCGACATCCTCGACCCGGCGCTGCTGCGCCCGGGCCGCTTCGACCGCCAGATCGTCGTCGACGTGCCCGACGTGCACGGCCGCCTGGAAATCCTGCGCCTGCACGGTGGCAAGCGGCCGCTCGCGCCCGACGCCTCGCTCGAGGAGGTCGCAAAACAGACGCCGGGCTTCAGCGGCGCCGAGCTCGCGAACGTGATCAACGAGGCGGCGCTGCTGAGCGTGCGCGACGGCCAGGCGCAGATCGACCAGAAGACGCTCGAGGAGGCGATCGACCGCGTCGTCGCCGGCCCGGCGAAGAAGCACATCCTCACGGAGGAGGAGCGCTGGCTGATCTCGATCCACGAGGCCTCGCACGCGGTCGTCACCGAGGCGCTCGGCCACACCTCCTCGACGCGCAAGCTCTCGATCGTCGCGCGCGGGCGCCAGCTCGGCGTCGCGGCGCACATGCTCTCCGACCGCGACCAGACGATCATGGGCGAGCCCGACCTGCAGAGCCAGCTGATCGTGATCACGGCGGGCCTCGCGGGCGAGCGGATCGCCTTCGGCCACAGCTCGACGAGCGTCAACGACGACCTGCACGCGGCGACCTCGCTGGCGCGCAGCATGGTCACCTCGTTCGGCATGTCCGAGGCGCTGGGCCTGGTGACGATCGGCGAGAAGAGCGGCGAGGTGTTCCTAGGCGCCTCGCTGCAGGACCTTGGCTCCGTCGGGCCGGAAACGCTAAACGTGATCGACAACGAGGTCGAGCGCCTCGTCGGCGACGCAGAGGCGCGCGCGGCGTCGATCCTGGATCGCAACTGGAACACCGTCGAGGAGACCGCGGCGGCGCTGATGGAGCACGAGACGCTGTCGGGGGTCGCCCTCGACGCGGTGCTCTCGACGGTGCGCGAGACCAACCTCGAGGAGCTGCGCAACGTGCGGCGAGCCTCGCAGCCCCGCTTCACTACGCGCGACAAGGACGTGACGTGAGCCGGCGCGGCCCTGTGCTGCGCGCCCGTCGACTGCGTAGGACCCCCTCGCCTGCGCTGGTCCTCGCGCTGATCGCGCTGGTCTTCTCGACGACGGGCCTCGCCGACGCGGCGCGGCACGCGGTGGCCAGCGCGGTGGGGGGCCATTCGGTCAGCTCCACGCCGCACGCCGGCGGCATCCTGCTGCTGGGCAAGAACCGCAAGTTCCCCGCGGCGGCGATCCCGACGGTGAAGAACGCCAACCGTCTCGCCGGGAAAACACCCGCGCAGCTGACGGGCTCGTGCCCGCCCGCGACCGTCGACCTCGGCACGTGGTGCCTGGAGAGCGCGCCCTACCCGCTGGCGAACAGGGAAATCGGCCAGAACAACTACATCTTCGCGAGCAAGAAGTGCGAGTCCGAAGGCGGCTGGCTGCCCAGCGCCTCGGAACTGCTCGGCGCGGCGGACCGGGTGCGCCTGGAGTCGACGATCCACGACAACCCCGACACGGCCACGGTGCCGCTCGACCCGAGTCGCGGGCTGCTGGACCAGCGCGAGATGAGCTCGACGCTGGTGACGACCTCCGCCGGCTCGGCGGCCGCCGGCTCGGAGGGCGTCAGCGAAGGCGCCACGGGTAACCCGCGCCAGGGGCAGCCGAACCCGACGCCGCTGCCGGCGAACCCGCTGCCGCAGACGCTCCAGTACGTGACCGTCTACAGCAACGGTCAGAAGGGCGGTTTCGCCGGCTCCGAGCCGGTCGGCCAGCCGGAGAACTTCCGCTGCGGTTACAACAAGTCGCCGGGTGCCCTGAACAAACCCGAAACCTGAGGGGCGACCCGTGAGGGCCGCGAACGTCTCGACTCCTCACACGGCGCCCACGATGCGGCGCACGCTCGCGCTCGCGCTGGGAGCCACGCTCGCGGCGCTCGCGCTGGCGGCGGGCGCGCGTGACGCGCAGGCGGTGATCCTGCCGGCCACGACGATCGACGGTCCCAGCCAGGAAATCGTCGGCTTCGGGGGCATCGCGATGGCCGAAGACGGCACCGGCGGCGTCGTCTACCTCAAGCGCGTCGGGGGCGTCGCGCACGTGTTCGTCGCGCGCTACGCCGAAGGGCGCTGGTTCCCGCCGGTGCGCGTCGACACCGAAGAGCCCTTCGCCGCGAGCTGGCCGAGAATCGGCGCCGCCGACGGCGGCGAGCTGGTGGTCGTGTGGGCGACGCCGTTCGCGACGCAGAACGGGCACCCGGTCGACGAGCTGCTGAGCTCGACGCTCGGCGCCGGCGCCACGACGTTCGGCCCGTCGATGATCGTCGATCAGAACATCAAGGCCGGCACGGGCACGAGCCCCGCGCTGGCGATGAGCTCGACGGGCCAGGCCGACGTCGTCTACCGCGTCGTCAACAGCGAAGAAGGCAAGCCCTCGACGATCCCGCTGCTGCGTCCCGACGACGTCGTCGAGGAAGTGCGGGTGGCGCGCTTCGAAGGCGAAACCTGGGTGGGGCTGGGGGCGATCAACCGCAACCCGGGGGTCTCGATGCGCCCGCCGACCGCGAACAACGCGCCGCAGATCGCGATCGGGCAGACCGGCAACGGGATCGTCGTCTGGCAGGAGCCCGACATCGATGGCGTCGCGCGGATCTGGGCGCGGCGGATCTTCGGGCGCTCGCTCGACTACGTGCTGCCGGTCAGCGCCACGACGCTGGGCAGCGCGCCGATCGGCGACGACGCCGACGCCCCGTCGGTCTCGATCTCGCGGCTCGGGCAGGCCGAGGTGGCCTATCGGCAGGTCGCCGGCCCGGGCTCGCCGCTGCCGGGGCCGCGGATCTTCCTGAACACGCTGCCCGACGGCGAATCGGCGAACGGCGCGGAGTTCGAAGGCGCCGTGATCGCCGACGGCAGCGTCTCCGGCGGCACGGGCGCATCGGTCGGCCCGCCGAGCGTCGACAACGACGAAAAGCAGAACCTCCGGCTCCTGTACGACGCGAACGGGACCCCGCGCGTGATCGAGGGAACCAACCGCGGTCTCGTCGCGGCGCTCTCGCTCGGGCCGCCCTTCGCGGGGTCCGAACCGTTCTCGGCGAGCGTGATGAACCAGGCGGGCGGGGGCATCTCGGCGTGGCCGAGCGCCGACGCCCAGGGACGCCCGGTGGTCGCGGTGCGCGAGGACTTCCCCGGCGGCGGGGTGCAGACCGGTCTCGTGAGCGGTGGCGCCGGTGGCGCCGTGGGCGAACTCGCGATCGGCCGCTCGGGGCTCGGCGACGGGCTCGTGGCCTTCCGCCAGGGGCCGTTCGGCAACGCGGCGATCGTCGTCTCGCAGGTGACGGCCCCGCCCGTGAGGTTCGTGATGACCGTGCCGAAAAAGTGGATCAAGCCGTCGCAGGCGGCGATCTCCTGGCTGCCGGCGGAAAGCGCGAACGGGCCGCTGCGCTACAGCGTCGTGCTCGACGGCCGCCGCCAGCCGACGCCCCCGGGCGTGTTCTCCCTGCACCTGAACACGCGCGGGCTCGCGGACGGGACGCATCGCGTGCAGGTGCTCGCGACCGACATCTGGGGCCAGTCGACGCTGACCTCCGCGGCGTCGCTCAAAGTCGACGGGGGCTCGCCGAACGTGCGCGTCGCACGGGTGCAGAGCGGCGATGCCGTCCGCGTGCGCCTCAGCGACCCGAACTCGGGTCTCGCCGTGAAGACGATCAGCGTGAGCTTCGGCGACGGCGCGCGTGCGGGCAAGCGCAAGTCGCTCACCCATCGCTACGCCCACGCCGGCACCTATCAACTCGTCGTGAAGGTCGCCGACAAGCTCGGCAACAAGGCCACGATCCGCAAGCTGGTGAGCGTCCGGTGAGCGCGTGGGCCACGATCGCGGGGGGGCAGGGCCGGCGTCGCGCGGGGCGGCTGCTCGCCGTGCTGCCGGCGGGCCTGCTGGCGGCGTCCGTCGCCACGCTGCTGCCGGCGCCCGCTCGCGCCGACGTGTTCGGGCCGATCTCGCTCGCGTCCGCCAGCGCGGTGCCGGGCCTCGCCGGCAACCAGCAGGCGGTCTATGCGCACGACGCGACGATCTCCGGGAACGGGCGCTACGTCGCCTTCGACGGCCTGTACGCGGGGCGCACCGGCGTGTGGCGGCGCGACTTGCAGACGGGCGCCGTCGAAGCGGTGGCGGTCCAGGAACCGGAAGCCCCGTCGATCAGCGCCCCGGACGCCTCGCTGCCCTCGATCAGCGACGACGGGCGCTACGTGAGCTTCACCACCACCGCGCCGCTCGACCCCCTCGACGACGGCAACAACAGCCCCGACGTGTATGTGCGCGACATGGACATCGCCGCCGGCCAGCCCTGCGAACCGGGCCCGGGCTCACCGGCGCCCTGCGCATACACGCTGGTCTCCGCGGTGAACGGCGGCAACACCGGGCTCACCTACGAACAGCCTTCCGGCGAAGGAGAAAAAAACTACGGGTCGGTCGCCGCCGGCCGCTCGGCGATCAGCGCCGACGGCCGCAAGGTCGCGTTCGTGACGACCGCGGTCTCGGATCTGGCGGGAGCGAGCACCCCCGCGCTGCAGGTGGCGGTGCGCGAACTCGACTCCGACCACACCGAACTGGTCAGCGTGCGCGACGAACCCGCCACGGGGGCGCCGCTGCCCGGCGTCCCGGTGTCGGGCTTCCACGGCGCGACCTTCGGCGCCGTGTTCACCGGCGTCGCGGGAGCCGCGCGCTACGCGCCGCCCGAACCGTACGCCGCGCCCGTGGCGACCGGGGCCTCGATCAGCGCGGACGGCACCACGGTCGCGTGGATGGGGGTGAACGTAGGCCAGCAGGTGAAGACGCTGCCGGGCGAAGAACTCGCCGTCGAATACGCCGAGCCCCTGTGGCGGCGCATCGCCGACGGGCCGTCGGCGCCGATCCGGCAGGTCGCGGGCGGGGCCGAAGCGAGCGACCCGGCGTGCGCCGCGAGCGGCGAGGCGCGGCTGCCGTTCACGCCGTCGGCCTCCGATCCCTGCCAGGGGCCCTTCTTCGGCGAAGCGCAGAACCGGAACGTCGGCGAGATGACCAGCGGCGAACCGGTCGACCCGGTCCCGCGCCTCAGCGGTAACGGCTACGTGGTCGCGTTCCTCGCCGACGCGCCGCTCGTCTCGCTCGGGCTGGGCTTCGGGATCGAAGGGCTGCACACCGACGCCTACGTGACCGACATGCACGAAGGGCAGAGGCGCATCCAGGCGCTGCACCAGCTGACCGAGCTCGCCAGCGGCGACGAGGAGGACATCGCCGAGGACAGCCCGGTCGTGGACGTGGCGGTCTCCGCCGACGGCAGCCACATCGCCTTCACGACCAAGCGCACGGTGTTCCCGCTGGGCTCGCCCGCGTACGTGAGCGCCCCCGCCGGGGCTCCGGGCATGCTCGAACTGTTCTCGGTCGACCTCGCCGACGACACGCTCACGCGCGTCAGCGACGGCTTCGAAGGCGGGCCCGGCGCACATCCCCACCCGGAAGTCGTCGCCAATCAGGACCCCTACACGAACCTGGGCGACGGCGCGCTGTCGCCCTCCTACACCGACGACGGCGACACGATCGCGTTCTCCTCGACCGCATCGAACCTGGTCTTCGGCGACGGCAACACGCCGCCGGTCTCGCCGTCGTCGACCGCCAGGGTCGACGGCAGCGACGCGTTCGTCTCCTCGCGCGTGCTGTTCGACTCCGTGCCCACGCCCCAGTCGATCTCGGCCATCCCGCCCGGCCCGGCGCTGAAGGGCCTGTGGCGGATCGGCGTGACGGCGCGACGGCGCGCCGACGGGACCGTGCTCCTGTACGTGACGGTCCCCGGCGCCGGAACCCTGAAGGCCGGCGCGCGCAGCGCGCTGCGCGTCACCGTCAAGCGGCGCGGGCGCCGGACGAGGAGCCTGGCCGAACGCACCGTCGCGAGCACGGCGAGGGTCTCGAGGGCAGGCGAAGGAGCGCTGCTGACGCTGACGCTGAAGCTGGCCCCCCGCTTCCGCGCGCTGGCGACGAAGCAGCCGGGCCTCGCGAGCACGGTCGGCGTGACGTTCACGGCGCCGCACCACCCGACGCTGCGGGCGAGCGTGCGCGTGGCGTTCCTGCGCACGCAGAAGGCGAGGCGCAAGCGCGCGAAGCAGTCCTCCCAAAGCGCCGGGCACGCGCGGCAGCGCCCCGCGGCGCGGAGGAGGGCGTCGTGAGCAGCCGAACCGGCATCCACCGCCGGCTCTCCGTGAATCTGCGATGGGCCCTGCTTGCGCTCCTGCCGGTGCTCGGCCTGTCGATGGCCCTCGGCGAACGCGCGTCGGCGATCGAACTCGAACCCGGGGTGGCCTGGCGCCTGGAACAGCCGCTGCCGCCGGCTCCCCCGGCGGGCGTCGGCGGCTCCTCGTTGCCGATCCCGCTCGGCGAAGTGGGCGACATCCAGTTCTACGCGCCCAACCGCGGGCTGCTGAGCACGCCGGGCAACGGCAGCACGATCGCGTCGGGGCTGTGGGCCTACAACGGCCGTGAATGGCACCAGCTCTCGACCGTGTGCGGCGCCGTCGAAGGCCGCATCGGCTGGGCGGGGCCGGAAGAATTCTGGACGGTCGCCGATGGCCGTCCCGGGCAGGCGGCGAACCCCACGACGGGCCAGCCCGCGCCGCTCACCGATCGCACGCTGTGCCGCTTCGCCCACGGCGAAGTGGTCGGGTCATACGCCTCGCCCGCGTTCGAAGTCAGCTCCTACCAGCCGATGCACGCGCTCGGTTGCCTCAGCGCGAACGACTGCTGGTTCGCAGGCGACCCGCTGCCCGCTCCCGAGCAGGGCGAGTCCTTCCACCTGCACTGGGACGGCGGCTCCCTGAGCCCGGAACCGAACCCGCACGGGCACGCGATCGAGGCGATGCGCGCCTTCGAAGGGCGCCTGTTCGAGAGCACGCGGCTGCTGAGCACCGACGACGGAGGCGAACTCGAGGTGCCGTTGCCCTCCGCGTTGCACGCGATCAACCCGAGCGGCGTCAGCCCGACGTTCGAACCGGTGCTGGGCGTGCCTCTGTACGGCGGCGAAACGTTCCCGCAGGCGCTCGAACCGCTGCGGCTGGGCGCCGACGAAGAAGCGCTCTGGGCGGCTGCGGGGCCGGTCCGCGAACCGCCCGCCGGCTCGGACACGCCCCCGGTGACGGTGGTGCGCTTCAGCGGCGGGCAGTGGACCCAGGTCGTGGGGCCGGAAGCCGGCTCGCCGAGCGCGTTCGGCGAAGACACCGTCGTCAACGCGATCGCGCCGGAGCCCGGCACCGGCGCCGCGTGGCTGGCGCTCGACGACCCGCTCGACGACGGGGGCCCCGCGTCGTTGGCGGTCGTGGCCCGCGTCGGCGCGGACGGGACCGTCGAAACGCAGACGCTGCCCGGCCCGCAGGAAATCGCCGCAGGAGTAGGCCCCAAGGGAGCGGCCCGGCGGATCGTGTGCCCGGCCTTCAACGACTGCTGGATGACGACCTCGCAGGGCTGGATCTTCCACCTGGCGCCCGAAGGCGAACGGCAGCTCCCGGACTCGCTGATCGACCGTTCGAGCGCCTTCTCGAAGCTGATCACCTACCGGCCCCCGGACGCGGGCCTGCCGCAGATCGCCCCCGACGCGCCGCCGCCCGACGACTCGGGCGAACTGCCGACGCAGGCCTCGAAAGGGAGCTTGCAGCTGATCCCCGAAATCGAAGAACCGAAGGTCCGCTCGCAGCTGGTGACGAACCTGCACAGCAAGCTCGTCCACGGCACCACGCTCGAACTGCGCTTCCACCTCGCGGTCAAGGCGCGCGTCAAGCTGGTCGCCAAGCAGGTCGCCAAGCGCAAGAAGACGAAAATCGTCGGCAGCACGCCGATGCGCACCTTCGCGGGCGGCAACCGCAAGCTGCTGCTCCGCCTGGACCGGCGCCGCTGGCCGAACAAGCTCGACCTGCAGACACATGCGCTGGCGCCGTTGCCGCTGGTCTCGACGCGGCTGCCGGGCAACAACACGGTCGGCACCGGCTTCGCCGTGCTGCCGGGCGCCTTGGCGGCGGACGGGGCGGCGCGCTCCCTGTTCGGAGGCCCGCAGCGGTGAGAACCCTCCGGTCCCGTACCGGCCGCGCCAGGCGGCCGCTGCTGCTGGCTCCCCTGCTCGCGGCGCTCGCGCTCGGCGGCGTGCTCAGCGCGCTGACTGTGTTCGGCAGCGGGCGCGCCGCCGCCGCGCCCGGCGCCGGGGAACCGACGGCGCAGACCGACGACTCGGTCCCGGCCGCGAACGTCACGCTGCTGGGGGCCTCGCCCGGCGAGGCTCCAGGCGAGACGTGGGGCATGGGTCAAAGCGGGGAAGGCACGAGCACGCTCGTGCGATACGCGACCGGTAGCGGCTGGTCGCTCGGGCCCCCGCTGCTGGACGCCGAAGGCCAGCCGCTGTCCGGCTTCAAGCTCGACCGGCCCACCCCGGCGGCGCCGAGCCTGCTGGCGGGGCAGATGACGCCCGCGGGCAGCGGCGTGCTCGTCGGGACCGTCCCCGCCGGGTCGGGTTCGTCCCAGGTCGTGCTCGTGCGCAGCCCGGGAGGGTCGTTCCGGGAGACGAGCCCGGTGCCGGCGGAAGGCGAAGGCGCGTTGCTCGAAGAAGGCTTCACGCTGTTCGCCGACGCCAACAGGGCGCCGCTGGTGGCGCCGCTCGACGGCCCGGGGGGCCACGCCGGGGCGTTGCTCGTGCCGGTCGGCAAAGGCGAAGTCGAGGGGACCGTGCTGCACTGGGACGACGGCGCTCGCGAATGGACGAAGGAGCCGATCGAAATCCCCGCCGCCAGCGAAGAAGACTTCCAGGTCGTGGGGATCGCCGCGAGCTCGCCCTCGAACGCTTGGTTGCTGGCGAGGCTCTCCTCGGGCGAATTCGCCCTGTTCCGCCGCGTCAGCGCGGGCGAAGGGCGTAAGTGGGTGCCGGTCGCGCCCGCCCCCGCAGCCAACCCCGGAGACCCCCTGACGGTCCGCGTGAACGGCGGCTCCGAAACGGAACCGTTCACCGTCGCGGGCGCCCCCAACAACCTCGGGCAGGTCCTCACCGTCACCGAAGAAGGCGTCTGGATCGACGGCGAACGCCGCGAAGCGCACAGCTCCGCGACGATGTTCCTCAAGCCGCAGGGGGAAACCGGCGCGGCGTCGATCACGAGCTGGTGTGCACCGCACCCGGGCTCGCCGGCGTGCGACTTCGAACTGCCCGAAGCCCTCCCGGCCGCGCGCGAGCGCAGCTACGCCTGGGCGAACCCGTCGGACCCGTTCGGGGAACGCGTGATCAGCGGGTTCGCCGAAGGGGTGACGCTGCGGCTCGACGGCACCGGCTTCACGCGCGTGCTCGGGCTCGGCTCGGCGGTGCCGCCCAACGACGTCGGCGGCACCTACGGGTCGGCCTTCTCGAACCCGCGGGAGGGGTGGCTGGGGCAGTTCGGCCTGCCCGTCCACCTCACGCTCGAACCGGCGCAGAGCCGCCTGCAGTCGTGGCCGGTCTCCTTCCGCCACGCGCTGATCGCGGTCGCCCCGGAGCCCGGCGCGCCGATCGGCTCGCTCTCAAGCGAAGCGCTCGCGGTCGGGGATCGCGGCGAGGTCGCGCGCTACGCGCCGGGCAAGGGCTGGCTGCCCGAAACGCTGTTCAGCGCCAGCGGGCGGCCCGCGACGCCCGTGTTGCGCGCGGTCGCCTGGCCGTCGCCCGCCCGCGCCTATGCCGTCGGCGACGAAGGCGCGATGTGGCTGTGGCGGGGCGAAACCGGGCTCTGGGAACCGGACCCGGCGACCCCCTTCAACTTCCGCGGCAACCTGCTCGGGGTCGCGTTCGACCCGAACGAACCCGACCGCGGGTACGCGGTCGGCGAGGGTGGCGTGCTGCTGGGCTATGGCAAGACCTGGACGCAGGAACCGCTGCCGCCGCAGGTGGCGGGCGCGAGCTTCACCTCGATCGCGTTTGCCGGCTCGGAGGCGATCGTCGCCTACCGCCAGCTGCCGGACCGCTCCCAGAACCGCTACAGCGGCGGACTGCTCGTCAACGACGGCTCTGGCTGGAGGGTCGAAGAAAGCACCGTCGCCGCCGTGGGGAGCAACGTGCCGGAGGTCGTCGCAGGGCTGCCCGACGGAGCGGCGGCGTATGCCTCCTCGGGCGCCCGCGCCGCCGAAGTGTTCGAGCGCAGCGGCCCCGGCGCGCCGTGGCAAGCGACCGCCGCACCGCTGCCAGGCGGCCGTGCGCCCGGCTCGCTGGCGTTGTTCCGCGAAGGCGGGGCGCTGCGGGCGATCGTCTCCGGGGCCGGTCTGAACACCTACGAAGTCGAAAGCGTCACGCCGACGCCCCCGGGCACCCCGCCCCAGCTGATCGCGCCCTACCCGCTGGAATCGAACTTCGAAAGCGGCCTGCTGCGCCAGACCGGCACCGGCTGGAGCGACGAGGAGCACGAACTCAGCAACGTCAGGGAACCCGCGGGCAACTACACCCACTGGGACATCCCCTACCGCCCGGACCCGGTCGCCGCGGTCCTGATCGACCCGACGGGGTCGCAGGGCTGGGCGGTCGGCGGGTTCATCGACCCGACGAACGGCGACGTGCTCGACACCGCCGACATCGACCGCTATCCCGCCGAAGGCGGCACGCCCCCGGGCGTCGGCTCCGCGCCGGTCGCGGCCGAACCGCAGGCGGTGCCCGGGGCGAAACCGGCGCTCGCCACGTTCGCGATCGGCGGCGGCGCGCAGTGCGCCGATCCCTGTGCCGATCGCGCCAACGCCGGGCTCGGCCCCGACACGTGGTTGACCACCGCGCTCAAACAGGCGGGCTCGGTCGCCGGCGTGCGCTCGTTCTTCTACACGGGCGCGCGCGTCACGGCGGGCGAAACCTCCGGCCAGGTGACGGTCGCGATCCCCTACTCGCGCGAGTACGCGCGCTACGCCCAGCTGCTGGCGTCGAGCCCGATCCCCGCCTACGCGGCGCTGTCGGCGACCGACCAGGCCGGCGGCGCGGGCGAGTCGCTGTTCGAGGCGACGTTCGCCGGCTTCCCGGCGCCCTTCGGCGGCGGCGCGGCGGTCGCGGGGCTGACGCCGGCGGGCGGTGGCCCCGAAAGCTGCGCCGGCGGTTGCCAGAGCTACTACGCCGTCGACTCCACCGGCGCCGCGGGCAGGGTGCGGGTGGTCGTGCTCGACGACAGCGGCAGCGTCGAAGGGACGCAGCTGTCGTGGCTGTCGAGCGAGCTGCGCGGGGCGAAGGAACTCGGAGAGCCCGCGATCGCGGTCGGGAGCGCCAACCTCGGCACGCGGATCGCCGCGGGCGATCAGGACGCCGCGGAAGTGGCACGGATCCTCGTGTCCAACGAAGGCGGGGCCGCGTCGGCCTACTTCTTCGACTCGCCGGAAGAAAACGTCTTGCTGCGGTTGCGATCCGGAGCGGAATCGATCCCCGCCTTCGGCTCCGGCACGCTCGGTTACATCAACTTCGTCAACGAGCGGGCGCAGGACTTCCACGGCGCCAGCGGGTTCCTGCTGGCGCAGGTGAACCTCGGCGGCTACCGCCCCGGCACCGGCAACCCCGCCAACCGCGCGGAAGTGACCGCGCGCCTGATCCCCAACATCGGCGAGCTCGCGCTCGAAGCGGAGGACGGGACGCTGCTGCGCCGCAGCCAAAGCGCCCTGTTCCAGGCGCTCGCCCGGCGTCCACGGGCGGGCAACCGCGGGCGCAACGGGGCCAACACGGCCGAAACCGACCCGTACATCCCGATCCCCTCCAACTGCGTCGGGACCGGCTGCGCGGTCGGCCTGTTCCCCGAATACAGCTTCAGCTCCTCGCGCCAGGACATCGGCGACTTCGTCCAGCCGAACCTCGCCACCCCGGACCCGCACGCCGTGCTCCTGGGGGCGAACGGCAAGCCGATCAAAGACCCTCTGTCGGGGCTGTTCTGCGCCTACAACGCCGGTACCACGATCGTGACGATCAGCAGCGGCGGGCTGTCCTTCTCGCTGCCGGTCACCGTGCAGGCGGGAAGCGTGCGCCAGCCGTGCGGGACGGTGCCGCTGAGCGAACTGAAGGGCGCCGGCAGCTCGCCGGCCGCGCCGCCGGCGCCGGCTCCCGCACCCGCGCCCGCGGGGGCGCCGCCGAGCTCCTCGCCAGCGCCGGTGCCGGTGCCCGCGCCGCCGCCCGCGCCCGCGCCCGCGCCGAGCCCCCAGCCGGCGGCGAAACCGTTCTTCCTGCCGTTGCCGCTCACCTCGCCGCTGCTGGCGTTCGTGCCGCCCCCGGTGCCCACCCCGGCCCGCCCGTCGCCGCCGAGCGGCACCTCCGCGGTGACCTCGCCCGTCGAGGCGGCCGAAAAGGAAGAAGAGCAGGAGGAAGCCACCGAGCAGGTCAGCGCCCAGGCCGTCGCCTACCGCTCGACCGAACACGAGCCCCCCGTCGGCTATCTGCTGGGGCTGATCGCGCTCGCCGCCGTCGCCGGGGTCTCGATCAGGCGCCGGCCGCGGCGCGGGCGCCGGCGCGCCGAGATCGCTCCGGCGACGCTGTCGACGATGCACACGCAGGAGCGGATGAGCCGCCGGCGGCGGTAACAAAGCATTCACACACGCACACGCCGGCCTGCGCTAAGGCGTTTTCACAAAAGTTTCACCTGGGTGGGTTGACCCTTGTAATGAAGTGGTGAAAGCCGTTGCGGTCCCGATGGGCATGTGGGAAGTTCAGGCTCCCCGTACCCGAGGACCGGAGCGTCATGTCACAACCGCGATCAACCAATCCGCGCACGCCGATCATCCTGGCGGTGCTCGTCATGGCGCTGCTCACGGCGGTCTGCGCTCCCACGGCGCAGGCGTTCTACGGCGAATTGGGTAAGCCGTTCCGGGGCTCGAAAACCAACGAATTTCACATCCTCACGGGATCGCTGGTGCACGCCTTCGGCGTGGACCCGACTGACAACAGCGTCTACGTCGGCGACCAGCCCAAAAAAGAAAATGAATTTCGCCTGCAGAAGTTCAGCGCGACCGGGACCTTCATCGCCTCGGTTTCACTGAAATTCAAATCCACCGAACACATCGAAGGCATCGAGGGCGTCGCGGTGGAACCCGCCACCGAACGCGTCTACGTCCTCGCCGTCTACGAACGCGAAGAAGAATCCGCCGTCGACCCCGAAGAATTCGCGGCCGGCGTGCTGTACGCGTTCAAGACGAAAGCCTCCGGCACCACGCTGGTCCCGGTCGAAGGCGCCAACGCCGAAGGCGTGCTGACGACCGCGGCGACGCTCAACGCCCAGTCCAACGTCACGCACAACCCCGCGGCGGCGGCGCTGCTGGAACCATCCGGCATCGCCGCCGATCCGATCACGCACGGAGTCGTGATCCTCGGCCACGAAGACCAGGGCGGCGAACACTGGTTGGTGGCGGCGCAGCGCGTCGAACCGAACGGGACGCTCGGCGCACGCTGGGTGGACACGAACGAATGCTTCGAAGCGGAAGCCGAAGAAGGCGCCGCGGCGTGCCCGAAAGACGGCACCGGCGTCGGCGCGCAGGCGCTCGAACCGGGCGAACCCTATTCGCCGGTCATCACCGCCACCGGGCGCGTGCTGGTCGACCTTCCCAACGAAGTCTGGGAAATCCCGAAGACCTTCGCCGCGAGCAGCGCGCCCGCGCCCGTGATCCGCTTCGGTAGTGCCCAGCAGGTGCTGCTGAGCGCGCCGAACATCGAACCGCGGGAAGGCGGCGGCCTGACCTACTCGCACGAAAGCAACGAAGGCGCCGGCGAAGGCAGGCTCTACAAGTCGGCGGCCGTCTTGCAGAAACCGCCGCACACGAACCCCGGCGTGATCGTCTTCAAGCTCGCGAAAGAAGGCACCGCGCCCGAAGAGCTCGGCTGGACCGCCGGGGCGAACAAAGTCGAACTCGAAGGCAGCACCGACGAAACGTGCGCGCTGAGCCCTTTCAGCCAGCCGATGATCGGCTCCGGCAAAGAAGAAAAGCTGTTCGTCTTCGACCCGAACGCGCCGTCCGGCACCGTGCAGGAATCGCCGCACCCGCAGGTGGCCACGTTCGGCCCCAACAGCACCAACGCCCACTGCCCGCAGGCGAGCGCGCTCGCGCCGAGCGCGACCCTGAGCGGGACGCCGATCGGCACCGTGGCGAATCCGGCGCACATCGGGCAGAAGATCACGCTGTCCTCGAAGGTCACCGGCGCGAACGTGCTGAGCGTCGAATGGAACTTCGGCGACGGCACGAGCGAAACGGTGACCAAAGAACAGTTCGAAACCGCGAAGGTCGAACACGCCTACGCGAGCCAGGGCACCTGGAAAGTGACCGCGACGATCAAGACCGACGACCTCGCGGATCCCACGATCACCACGTCCCAAGGGTCGGTCGTCGTGACGACCGCCAACCCCGTGTCGCAGTTCAACGTGTCCGCCGCGCCGACCGCGGGCTCGCCGGTGAAGTTCACGAGCACCTCGATCGACGAAAACAAAAGCGCGATCGTGAAATACCAGTGGAACTTCGGGGACGGCGGCGAATCGACGGCGGGGCCCACCGCCGAACACGTCTACGCCGCCGCCGGCAAATACAACGTGTCGCTGACGGTGACCGACGCGCTCGGCCTGAGCGGTTCGAGCTCGCATGAAATCAGCGTCGCGGCCGCCGGCTCGGGTGGCGGTGAAACGCCCCCGAACACCGGTGGCGGGAACACCAACACCGGTGGCGGCACAAACACCGGCGGCGGGAGCGCCCCCAACACCGGTGGCGGCAGCACCAACACCGGCACCGGCGGCGTGCTCGGCGTGGTCGTCGCGAAGCTGGCGAGCACCTCGCTGTCGGTCAGCCCCAGCGGTGGCTTCCCGGTGAAGATCTCCTGCCCCGCGGGCGGGAGCGGCTGTTCCGGCACCGTGACCCTGAAGACGCTGAAGGCGGTTTCCGCCGGCAAGAAGAAGGCCATCCTCACGCTTGCCTCGGGATCGTTCTCGGTCAGCGGCGGCTCCTCGAAGACGATCACGCTGCACCTGTCGGCGAAGGCGCGCGCGCTGCTCGCGCACTCGCACACGCTGCGTGCCGGCGCGACGATCGTGGCCCGCAACACGGCCGGGGCGACGCGCACGACGCTCGCGACCGTGACGCTGAAGCTGGCGAAGAAGAAGAAGTAGCCCGGCGGGGCGTACGCGGATCGCCGCGGACGCCCCGCCGCCCAACCTCGCCGCGCCTTCGGTGCCCCGGGTGCGCAACTGCCGATCCGAGCTCCTGTGACCGCCCCTCCGGGCGGTCACAGGTTTAAAACCCTCCCGCCGGAGACGCGTTGGCACTGTTCTCATCGAAGAAGTGAGGAACTTCTTCGTCCGAACAACATCGGGGGTGGCCGGGCAGTGCGCTCGCGTCATCGCACTGAACCGGCAACACAGGAGGTAGTTCGCAATGAAGTCTTTCTCTGCACGACGGCTGCTCGCGTCGTGCGTCGTCCCGGCCGCGGCGATCGTCGCCCTGGTCGCGCCCGCGGGCGCGACCGCGACGCTCGGCGCGCAGTGCTCGGGCGCCAACATCACCGGACAGGGCGCAAACGTCCTGAAGAACGCTCATACGGTCTGGGACGCGGACTTCAACACGTCCACCAGCAAAGCGGCGTGCGCCGGCCTGAAAGGCCAGGGAACGTTGCAGAAACCGACCGTCACCTACAAAACCTCAAGCGCCGCGGTGGGCCTCGAATCGTGGGGTGCCAACGGTCATTCGCCAGTGGACTTCAGCGTCGCGAACTCGTTCATCGGCGCATCCGAACCGCCGAACGCGACACAGAAATCCGAAATCGAAGCGCACGAGTCGACGCCCGCGGCGAACACGCTGCTCTCGATCCCCACCTTGCAGACGGCGATCGCCGTGATCGTCAACCTGCCGGCGGGCTGCACTGCGCAGACCAACTACAAAAAAGACACGCGTCTGGTGCTGAACAACGTGACGCTCGAGGGCATCTTCCGCGGCACGATCACGCAGTGGAGCCAGATCACCGACGACGGCGACAAACTCGTCGGCGCCGGCTGCAATGCGAGCTCGCCGATCATTCCCGTCGTACGCAAGGACGGGGCCGGCACGACGCACATCTTCAAGAAGTACCTGAGCCTGATCAACGGTTCGAGCTTCACCGACGAAAAAAGCGCCAACCAGACCTGGAACGGAACCTCCGAGGGGGCGCTGAACACCGACTGGCCGCTGGCCGCGAACGTTACGCGCCCGGAAGCCACGGGCGACACAGCGATCGACGCCTGGGTCGCCTCGCATCCCGGGACGATCAGCTACACGACGTTCGCGGAAGCCCGCGCCAACGGGTCCTTCGCCCCGTCCACCGGCGGGCCCGGCACCGCGAAGTTCTGGGTGCCGATCCAGAACAACGGCCTGGCGACGAGCGGCAAACTGAAGTACGCCGACCCGTCCAGCAACGGTGAGAGCGCCACCGTCGCGAACGCCAACTGCAAGAACACCGAATACACCAACGGGACCGAACCGTTCCCGCCGGCCAGCGCGCTCGAACCGTGGGACGAAGTCACGACCCGCACGATCGAGAAGAAGTACACCCTGTGCAGCATCGTCGTGGAGCTCGCGTTCACGAGTTACTCCGACTACGCCGGCACGACCCAGGACGAGGCCACCGCGGTGAACAACTTCTTCAACTTCGTCGTCAACGCCAAAGGCGGCGGAGGGCAGAAGCTGATCAACGACCACGACTACCTCGCGCTGCCGAAGGGCAAAGTGCTCGACGAGGCGCAGAAAGGCGCGGCGCTGGTCGGGTTCTGAGCCCGGCGGCGCTAGCGCCGACAGTCACGCGGGCGGCCCGGCGAGCAGCATCTGGGCCGCCCGCGTCGCGCTGTGCACCTGTATGACAAGCTGCCTCGACCGAGCGTCCGATCCGCGCCTGGGCGATCACAAAACGTTCACAGCAGGCAAAAGGCTTCGAAACGGCACCTTAGTTACAGGTTGATAACAGGCGCGCTACACGGCCTCAACGTTGTCAATAGGCCCACCCGGGACAGTGCATTCCGGAGCACACAGGCTCCAGGGGGCATGTGCTCTCGACAACGTAACTCCAGGAGGTAAAACGGAATGAGGCTTCCTTTCGCACGCCGGCTCGTGCCGGCATGCGCGCTCTCGGCGGTCGGTGTGGCCGCCCTCGCCCTTCCGGGCGCGGCGAGCGCGGCGCCGGGGCCGCAGTGTTCGGGCTCGAACATCACGGCGCAGGGATCATCGCTACAGAAGGACGCCCAGATCAACGTCTGGACGAAACAGTTCAACTTGTCCGAAAAAAGCAAAGTCGCCTGCGCGGGCGGCAGCAAACAGGGCACGGGCGGCAAACCGACCGTGACCTACACCTCGACCGGCAGCGGCGCCGGCCTTGAATCGTGGGGCGTCGGCGGTGCCACTCCGAACTACGCCGCCAACGCATTCGTCGGCACGGACGAACCGCCGAACGCGACGCAGATCTCGGAAATCGAAGCTCACGAGACGACCCTGATCCCGCAGACCGTGGAGAGCATCCCGGTCGTGCAGGAGTCGGTCGCGGTGATCATCCACCTCCCGGCCGGTTGCGTTGCCGAAACGAAGTACAAGAAAGAAAAACGACTGGTCCTCAACAACGTGACGCTGGAGAAGATCTACCGCGGCACGATCAAAAACTGGAGCGAAGTCACCGACGACGGTGACAAAATCACGGGCTGCACGCCCGGCGCGATCCAGCCGGTCGCTCGTTTCGACCAGTCAGGCACGACGCACATCTTCAAGCGTTACCTGCACCTGATCGACCCGTCCAACTTCACGGACGAAAAAAGCAACTCGACCGACTGGAACACGGTCTCCGAAGGTTCGCTGAACACCGACTGGCCGCAGGCCGCCAACGTCGTCAAGCCGGCCGCCAAAGGCGGTGGCGAAATGCTCGCCAAGGTGCTCTCGACGCCGGGCGCGATCGGTTACGTCAACATCGCCGAAGCTCGCCTGAACGCGAACTTCGTGCCGCCCGCCGGCGGTGCCGGGACCAACAACTTCTGGGCGCCCGTCCAGAACAACGGTCTCGAAACCAGCGGCAAACTGAAGTACGCGGACCCGTCGAGCAACGGCGAGTCGGCGACGCTGGACGAAGCCAACTGCAAGAACATCGAATACACCAACGGTGTCGAACCGTTCCCGCCGGCGAGCGTCCAGGAACCGTGGAACGAAGTCACGACGCGCACGATCCAGAAGAAGTACCCGCTGTGCGGTCTGACCTACGACCTGGCGTTCACGAGCTTCGGGGCCTACACGGGCACCACGCTCGGTGAGGCCACGACGGTCCACGACTACCTGACGTTCGTCACGGACGCCAAGGGCGGCGGCGGCCAGAAGGTCATCGCCAAACACGACTACCTGGCGCTGCCGAAGGGCAAAGTGCTCGAAGAGGCTCAGAAAGGCGCGGCCAAAATCGCGTCGGGGAGCCCCTTCTAGGGAGTCCGGACGGTCGGGTCGGGAAGACCCGGTCGCAGGAGTGCAGTGACGAGGCCGGGCCGCTCGAAGGAACGAGCGGCCCGGCCGGTCTCGGCGCCGTCCCGCCGGCGCATGCAGCGCCGGCGGGGGGCGACGGTGGGCCGATCGCGCACGACGCAGGGCGTGCCGGTGAACAGACTTCGAGCAACGACAGCCACGCCGGTCGCGGGGCCGGCGACGGAGGAGGCGCCTGACGCCCGGCGCCGGGTGGGGGCAGCGTGAGGGAGCGCTGCGCCCGTCGCCGGGCGGCGCCTCACCTCCGGTTACCGGAACGGCAAGCCCTGCCGCGCGCGGGCCGGACGGCACGCGGCGGCGCATATCTGTAGACAGTTACGAGCACCCAGGAGGCAGGCATGTTCCGCAACGACGAATCCAAGCCATCGCCGGGCCGGCCGATGCGGGCCGCGTCGCCGTCCGGCGCCGGTAGCGGCGCCAGTGCCGGCGCCGGTGGAGCGCAGGCCGGGGCATCGGCGCCGGTGGGCGCGACGAATCTTCTCCCGCGGGCTTGACTTTACGGCTGCCTTAAGTGCATGATGAGACCATCGAGCGGCCATAACGAGATCTCGACATCTGTTCGAGTCGGGGTAGCCATCGTCTGGGGAGGGCTGATGGCGTGCACGGAGGCAGGGAGCGCTTATGAGTGTTGAGACGGGGAAGAGGACGGAGGCGGAACTCCAGTGGGCTCCGCCTCTGGGGTTGGGACGCGCACGAGCCGGCGCGTCGCGCAGGAGCCTGTTCTGGGGCACGCGCGCCCATGCCAGCGGGCCCGCCGTGTCGCTGCGCCGCGACGCCTTCTTCCGCCGCTCGCTGCTCGTCGCCGACGTGCTCGCGATCCTCACCGCGCTCGTGCTGACCGTCGAGCTGTCCTCGCGCAAGGTGCCTTTGCAGCTGACCTGGGAGAGCCTCGTCGGCGTGCCGCTGCTGCTGATCGGCGCCAAGCTCCTCGGCCTCTATGACCGCGACGAGACGCTGCTGCGGCGGACGACACTCGACGAGGCGCCGAAGCTGTTCCAGCTCGCGACTCTCTGCACGCTCGTGGCGCTGCTGGCCGGGAGGCTCGTCGTCGCCGGGACGCTCGACCGCAAAGAGGCGCTGTTCCTGTGGGTGTTGCTGGCGGGCCTGCTCGTGCTGGCCCGCGCCGCGGCGCGGGTGCTCGCGCTGTGGGCCAGCCCGCCCGAGCGCTGCCTGTTCATCGGCGAGGAGCGCTCCGCTGAGATCGTCGCCGGGAAGCTCAGCGGCCACGGTGGGATCAAGGCGAAGATCGTCGCCCACCTGGACATGAGCCAGGTGGCGCCGTGGTCGACCGACGGCTTCTCCGCGCCGCGGCTGAAGGAGATCCGCGACCTCGCGCAGACGCTCGACGTGCAGCGCGCCATCATCGCGCCGGGCTGGGCCGCGCACGCGGACGCGAACGAGACCGTGAACCTCGTGCGCACGCTGAAGGCCGTCGACATCCGCGTCAGCGTGCTGCCGCGAATGCTCGAGGTCGTCGGCTCGGCCGTCGAGTTCGACGATCTGCACGGCGTGACGCTGATGGGCGTGCGCCGCTTCGACCTGACCCGCTCCTCGCAGGCGCTGAAGCGCGGCTTCGACGTGCTCGGCGCGCTCCTCGGCCTGCTGGCGATCTCGCCGCTGATGATCGCCTTCGCGATCGCGATCAAGCTCGACAGCCGCGGTCCAGTGTTCTTCCGCCAGCTTCGCGTCGGGCGCCACGGCCGCCGCTTCTACATGCTCAAGTTCCGCACGATGGTGCAGGGCGCCGACGAGATGAAGGACGCCCTGCGCGAGTACAACGAGGCGAAGGAAGGGCTGTTCAAGATCGCCAGCGACCCGCGCGTCACGCGCATGGGGCGCTTCCTGCGGATCACCGCGCTCGACGAGCTGCCGCAGCTGCTGAACATCGTCAAAGGCGAGATGAGCCTCGTCGGCCCGCGCCCGCTCGTGATCGAGGAGGACGAGCGGATCGAGGGCTGGCACCGCCGCCGCCTGGAACTGATGCCGGGGATGACGGGCCCCTGGCAGATCCTCGGGCCCGCGCGCGTGCCGCTGAAGGAGATGGTCACGCTCGACTATCTCTACGTCGCCAACTGGTCGCTCTGGACCGACGTGAAGATCCTGCTCCGCACCGTCCCGCACGTGCTGGGACGGCGGGGCCTGTAGCTCCCTGCCAGCGGGCGTGACCGCCCGGCGCGGCTTCTAGCGCTGGTGCAACTCGTGTGCGGCCCTGCGCCTGCGCATCGCAGGCAGGGGCCGCTGGTGCCTCGCCTGCAGGCGGGCGCGAGCCGGGCGCGGGCGTGACGTGGGCGCCAGCGTCAGCTTGACGCCGATCGAGCCCTGCCGGGCGCCGCTGCCCGCGAGCCGGCGGCCGTCGCCTTCCGCCGCCGCGCGGCATGCCGCCACGAGCAGCAGCAGGACCGCGAGCCAGGCTGTGGGAATGATCACGAACAGCATCGTTATCGCCGGCTGACCAACATTGTTCATGCCCAGACGGCGTATTCCTGCATCGGTGGGCGGCGTCTCGCGCTTTAGCTCCTGTCGACCGCGCGGACGCATCTCGCCGGGCCTGGAAGCGGGCCACGCGCCGCGCCGCGCCGCATGTCGAGATCGCGGAGCCGCCCGCGAGGGCGGCGGAGCCCATCCCTACTTCTCGCCACGCTCCGAGACCGCCTGCTCCACGTGCGCGGCGAGGCGGCGCTGGAATTCCGCCACCGAGAAGCGCGCCGCGTTCTCGACCGCGTCGCGCGGGTCCAGGCCGAGCGCGTCGAGCCCCCCGATCGCCCGCGCGAACGACTCCACGTCGTCGAGCCGCGCGAAGCTCCCGGTGCGTCCCTCGATCACGGTCTCCAGCGCCCCGCCGCTCGCGGCGGCGATCACCGGGCGCCCCGCGGCCTGCGCCTCCACCGCCGTGATCCCGAACTCCTCCATGCTCGGCACCACCACGGCGCGCGCGCGGGCGTACAGCTCCGCCAGCTCGCCGTCCTCCGCGCGGCCGTGAAACTCCGCCTCCGGGAACGCCTCCTGAAGGGCTTCCCGCTCGGGACCCGAGCCCACGACCGCGATCGGCACGCCCGCGAGCCTGGCGGCCGCGAGCGCCACGTGGACGCGCTTGTGCGCCACCAGCTCCGAGACCACCAGCAGCGCCTCGCCCGGCTCCCCCGGCGCGAAGCGGTGGGTCTCCACCGGCGGGTGGACGATCGGCGCCTCGCGGCCGTAGAACTTCGCGATCCGCTCCTGGGTCAGGCGCGAGTTCGCCACGTAGGAGTCCACCCGGCGGCTGGCGCGGAGGTCCCAGCGGCGCATCCAGCCCAGCTGCGCGCGCAGCAGCGGCCTTAGCGGGCCCGGCACCTCCGCCAGCGCCCGCGCCTGCTCATACCAGGCGTAGCGGAACGGGGCATGGCAGTAGCAGACGTGTACCGCGCCCTCCGGCACCGACAGGCCGTGGGCGAAGGCGCTGCTGCTGCTCACGACCGCGTCGCACGGCGGCGGGCGCAGGCGCTCGACCGCCAGCGGGTACAGCGGCAGCAGGCGCCTGAAGCTGCCCTGGTCCACGCCCAGGCGCTGCAACCGGGAGGTCGTGATCTCGCGGCCCGCGAAGCGCCCCTGCGTGCCCTCCTCGTCGTAGAGCAGGGTGAAGATCGGAGCCTGCCCGTACAGCTCCGCGATCGCCGCGAACGTGCGCTCCGCGCCGCGCATCACCAGCAGGTAGTCGTGCGCCAGCGACACGTTCCGCGGGCTTGGCAGCTGGGCCTCCGGGTGGTTCACCGTTGCAGCCTATCCCGCGTCCTGCCGGGCCCAGCAGGACCCGCGGGGGCGCCCTGCGATCGCTATCTTTGGCGCGTGCGCGAGTCGAACGCGGGGCCTGCCGGCTCGCGCCCCTGTAAGCCAGCGAGCGGGCGGCCAGCATGCGGATAGTCATCACCGTTCCGTGGGGGGAGAAGCTAGGCGGCGCGGAGGCCATGCTCGACTCGATCCTCGCCGGCGCGCCGCGCGCCGGGCACGAGGCCGAGCTCGTATTCATGGCGCCCGGCCCTTGGGCCGAGCAGCTCGCGCGGGACGGCTTCAGGGTGACGGTGATCCCCGCCGGGCGCCTGCGCTCGCCCGCCCGCTTCCTTCTCACCGTGTGGCGCCTCGCGCGTTTGATCAGGCGGCGGCGGCCCGACCTCGTTTTGAACTGGTCCGCCAAGACGCAGCTCTACGGGGCGCCCGCCGCCGTGCTCGCCGGCAGTCGCCGGAGCCTCGTCTGGTGGCAGCAGCTGATCCCCTCCGACAAGGGCTGGCTCGACCGCGTCGCCACGCTGCTCCCCGCCGCCGCCGTCGGGTGTTATTCCGCCGCCGCCGCGCGGGCGCAGCAGGCGCTCTTTCCCTCGCGCCGCACGTTCGTCGTCAGTCCCGGCACGCCTGCGCCGGTGCCGTCCGTCGCCGGCGCCGGGCCAGGGGTGGGGCCGGGCGCGGGACCGGATGCCGGGCCGGGCTCGGGGCCGGACGCCGGGCCGGGAGCCGGGCCGGGCGCGGGGCCGCCGAGCGCGCTTGCGCTTGCGCTCGGCGAGGGGGCGCCCGTCGTCGGGATCGTCGGACGCCTTCAGCCCTGGAAGGGGCAGGACCGGCTGTTGCGGGCGCAGGCGCTGCTGCGCCAGCGCGGGCAGCAGGCCCACACGTTGATCGTCGGCGGGGACTCCTGGGGGCTCTCGCCCGAGTACGCCGCCTCGCTCCCGCGCCTGGCCGAGAGCCTGGGGTTGAGCGAGGCCGTCACCCTCACCGGCGAGGTGCCCGACGCCGGGCCCTACGTCGAGCGGATGGACGTGCTCGTCAACGCCTCCGACCCCGAGCCCTTCGGGATCGTGCTGCTGGAGGCGATGGCGCGCGGCGTCGCCGTCGTCGCCGTCGACTCCGGCGGGCCCGGGGAGTTCATCCAGGACGGGCGCACCGGCGTGCTCGCGCCCAGCGGCGAGCCCGCCGCGCTCGCGGATGCACTCGAGACGCTGCTGCGCGACCGCGAGCTGCGCGAGCGGATCGCCCGCGCCGGCCGCGAGAGCTTCCTCGCCGACTTCACCGAGGAGGCGCTTCAGCGCCGCTTCTTCGCCGAGTTGCAGGCGCTGCTCTCCTCACGCCGCTGATTGCTGCAAGCGGGGCGGTTTGGCGTCGGGCGCCGCGATCGGTTGGGTGTTGTGATCGGTTGCGATCGGTTGCGCTGCGATCGGTTGGGTGGTGTGACCGGGCGGGGTGCTGCGACCCGGTGGGGTGCGGGTTCGGGGTTTGGATTTCAAACGAGTGATGGCAATTGCCATCACTCTCTCCAAGACGGATCGCCGCGCTGGGCCGCGATCACGACCGAGACCGACATCAGCTCCGGGTAGCGCGCCCGCACGCGCTCCGGCCAGTTGCGGCCTTTGCTCAGCGAGATCACGTCCGCGCCCGCGAACCGGGGCGGCTCCGGCGTAAGCCCCTCCTCGGACAGGACGCGGCTAGTGACGTGCGGCAGCGCCGGGGAGATATGTGGCTCATAGCCGGGACGGAAGCTCGTGAGGTTGCCCCGCAGGGCCAGCTCCAGCCGCGTGCGCAACGTCGCGATGTTCGGCGTCGAGACCACGAGCCGCCCGCCCGGCGCCACGAGCTGCGCGGCTTTCCGCAGCGCGCTCCACGGCGCCTCCAGGTGCTCGATCGCCTCGACCAGCAGCACGCGATCGGCCTGCGGCAGCCCCGCGGCGTCCTCCGCGGGCAGCTGGCGGAAATCGACGTCCGCGCGCAGGTCGTCGTCCAGCCAGTCGATCGGGTCGATCCCCGCGAGGCTCGCCGGTTTCCACTCGTCCCTGAGCCTGCGCAGCAGGTCGCCGCGACCGCAGCCGACGTCCAGCCAGCGCAGGCCCGGCGCGGGTTGGGCCGCGTCCAGCGCACAGCGCACGATCTCCTCCATCGAGGTTCCCGCCGAGTCGAGCTGGTCGGTGTAGCTGCGCACCGCCGCCGATCCTAGCGCCGGGTTTTAGGCGCTGTTCCCGCAGTAACCTGAGCCGCGAGATGCACGCACAGGCCGAGCCCGGCTCGAGCGATGTGGGGGAGCGCTCGCCGCTCGCGACGCCCGTCACGATCGTGGCGCACGACGTCGGCGACGTCGGTGGCATGGAGCGCGTGCTCGCCGAGCTGATCCTCGGTTTGCGCGCGCGCGGGCACGAGCTGACCGTGATCGCCCGCACCTGCGCGCTGCCCGCCTCCGCCGGGGTGCGGTTCCACCGGGTGTGGGGGCCGCGCCGCCCCGCGCTGCTCGCCTACCCCTGGTTCATGTTCGCGGGCTCGATCGTCACGGCGCTGCGGCGGCGTGGCGTCGTGCAGGCGACGGGCGCGATCGTGCTCAACCGCGTCGACGTCGTCGCGGTCCACTACTGCCACCAGATCGGGCCCGCGAACCCGAGCCGTTCCTCGCCGCTTTTCCGTCTGCACGCCGCGCTCGTCAGCCGGATGCTGCGCGTGGCGGAGCGCCTGTGCTTCCGGGCCAGCCGCGGCGCGGCGTTCGTCGGCGTCTCGGAGGGTGTCGCCGCGGAGGTCAGGGAGCACTACCCCGAGCTGGGCGCACGCACCACCGCCATCCACAACGGCGTCGACGTCGAGGGCTTCGCCCCCGGTGCGCGTGAGCAGGAGGCGCGAGCCCGGCGCGCGCAGCTCGGCATCGCGCCGGGGCGGCTGCTCGCGGCGTTCGTCGGCAGCGAGTGGGAGCGCAAGGGCCTTGAGCCGCTGATTCGCGCGCTCGCCCGCGCGCCCGGCTGGGACGTGCTCGTCGCAGGTGACGGCGACCGCGAGCGCTACCAGGCGCTGGCGGACTCGCTCGGCGTCGGCGAGGCCATCCACTGGCTCGGCGTCACGCGCGACGTGGGGCTCGTCTACGCGCTCGCCGACGCCTTCGTGCTTCCCTCCGCGTACGAGACCTTCTCGCTCGTGACGTTCGAGGCCGCCGCGAGCGGCCTGCCGTTGCTGGCGACGCCCGTCAGCGGCGTGCGCGAGCTGATCGAGGACGGTCGCAACGGCTACCTGATCGACCGCGAGCCCGCCACGATCGCGCGGCGGCTCGTCCAGCTGGGCGGCGACGCGGGGCTGCGCGCGCGTCTCGGGGCCGGCGCCCGCGAGTCGGCGCTCGCCTTCGGCTGGGGCGAGATGGTCGCCAAGCACGAGCGGCTATACGCGCAGGTCTCCGCGCGCGGCTAGCGCCCCCGCGAGCAGGCGTTCGAGCGCGTCGGTCGCCGCCGGCACTGAGAACAGGCGCTCGACCGCGGCCCTGCCCGTGCGCGCCAGGCGCTCGCGCAGCTGCGGCTGCTCCCGCAGCTCGGCCAGCCGTGCCGCCAGCGCCTCGCTGTCGCCCTCCGGGTAGACGAGCCCGCCGCCCGTCAGCTCGATCAGCCAGGGGATCTCGCCGGAGTCCGAGCCCACCACCGGGACCTCGCACCACAGCGCCTCGACGATCACCCGGCCGAACTGCTCCTTCCACGTCGGCGTCGTGTGCGAAGGCAGCGCCAGCACGTCCAGCTGCGCATAGCCCGCGGCCATCCCCTCGTGACCCAGGTCGTCCAGCACGCGCACGCGCGAGCCCGGGATCTCCTGGCCCTCCAGCTCGCCGCGCAGCTCGCCGTCGCCGAGCAGCAGCAGCTCAACCGGCGCCGGCAGCCGCCGCATCGCCGCCAGCAGGTCGTGCAGGCCCTTGCTCGGCACGAGCCGGCCGGCGTAGCCGACCGTGAAGGGGCGCCCGCCGCGCGCCGGCACCCGCTCCCAGGCGGGCACGGCGTGCGGCGCCAGGGCCACCTCGCCGCGGGCGCCCCACGACCGCGCCAGGACTCCCGCGGTCTCCGAGCGCGTCGCAACGAACGCGGCGTCGCGCAGTACGCGCGAGCGCATCAGTCGCACCGGCAGCGGGAAGCGCCTGTCGATGTTCTCCGCGCACTGCACGCCAAACGGGACGCCGAGGCGCCGCAGCGGCCCGCGCCACTGCGTCGCCGCCAGCGAGAAGGGCTCGGCCTCGACGAACGCGACGTCCGGGCGCGCCGCGCGCGCCAGCGCGCCGCAGCGGGCCAGGTAGAAGTGGCGCTGGGGGCGCCCGCGCAGCGCCACCGCCGTGCGCCGCAGCGAGCCCTCCATCCCGTCGAGCACCTGCGGCGTCATCTCCCGTCCCGTGTACTCGCTGCGCCAGCGGCTCGGCAGCACGATCGTGGTCTCCCAGCCACGGCGCTCGAGCTCGCGGTAGACCTCCTGGTTGACGGTCACCACCGACGGGTGGCTGACCACCAGCAGCCGCTTGCCGGCGGAGCGCCGGACGCCCGGCCCGGCGCTCGGCTCAGAGCCCGGGAAACCCGTCGGATCGGCATGCGGGGTCTGGCTTGACACGGCGACATCGTTGCATGCATGCTTGCCAGCCAGC
Source organism: Solirubrobacteraceae bacterium (assembly GCA_035508515.1). Lineage (GTDB taxonomy): Bacteria > Actinomycetota > Thermoleophilia > Solirubrobacterales > Solirubrobacteraceae > Palsa-744. The sequence continues at coordinate 37,560 of DATJMW010000021.1, forward strand.
CGCGAACGGCCGGTAGTCTTTAGCCGCTCAATAAACGAGACCGTATGATGGCTGTCTGCGGGCCACGGACGGTTCCCGAAGTCGATGAACGAGACGACCGACGCTACTTCCATCCTGCGCCCGCTGTGGCGACGCAAGTGGTTGATCCTCGCCGTCGGCATCGTCGTCGGCGTCGCCAGCTACTTCTATTACAAGCACCAGACGCGCGAGTTCCAGTCGAGCACGCAGGTGTACCTCGGGGCCGCCGCCGAAGAAGCCGCGCCCGGTGAAAAAGTCAGCACCAAAAACCAGTCGGCGCTGGTCAACAACCAGGTGCAGATCATCAACTCGATCGTCGTCGAACAGGTGCGCCAGACCCTGCGCGCCAAAGACAAGGCGCTCGTGCGCGGCAGCAAGATCCGCGCGAAGGCGCCCGAAAAAAGCGAGTTCATAACGATCACGGCCGAAGCGCACACGTCGAGGGGGTCCGCGCTGCTGGCGAACACCACGGCGCGCACCTTCATCAAACGCCAGCGCGCCAGCCGCACGCGCTCGATCGAACGCGCGATCGCGATCGCGCGCCGCCAGCTGCGCAGGATCGAAGCGGCGAACGTGCCTAAGACCGTGCCCAAGACGACGGGCGCCGCGGGCGAAAAAGGCAAGGAAAAAGAAGAAACCGTCACCAGGGCGCCGAGCACCTCCAGCGTGCTCCAGGCGGCCTCGCTCAACAGCAAGATCAACCAGCTCGAATCGAGCCTGACGGTGTCGGGCGCGCAGCAGATCAAGCCCGCCAAGCCGGGCACCGCGATCCTGCTCTCGCCGAAGCCGCGCAAGAACGCCATCTTCGGGTTCGTGGTCGGGATCGTGCTGGCGATGATCGCCGCCTACGTGCTCGACCGCTTCGACCGCCGGCTGCGGACGCTGGACGACGTCGAGGCGGCGTTCGGCGCGCAGATCCTCACCGGCCTGCCGAAAGTGCGACGCCCCGTCGTGCGCCGCAACGGCGAGCCGGCGCCCTCGCGTTTCCTCGTCGAGCCGCTACGGCGGCTGCTGACGGCGCTGCACCTCGGCGTCACGCCCGACCCGCGGCGGATGCGGCCTTCGCGGACGATCCTGTTCGTCAGCGCCGACGCCGGCGACGGCAAGTCCACCGTGGTCGCCGACCTCGCGCTGGTGGCTCGCGACTCCGGCGAGCGCGTCGCGATCGTGGAGGCGAACCTGCGTCGCCCGGTGCAGGCGAAACTGCTCGGCCTCGACGGCGCGCAGGGGCTCGCCGAGGTCCTGATCGGGCGGCTCTCCTCTGCGCAGGCGATGCAGCGCGTGCACCCGATCTCGCCGGCGCCGATGGCCCAGCAGCCAGTGCCGGTGCCGGGTGCGCCGGCGCCTGGTGCCGTGGCGACGGTCGTCGAGTCCCAGGAGGGGGGATCGCTGTTCCTGCTCTCGGGCGGCGCCCCGGTCTCCAACCCGCCCGCGCTGCTCGGTCACGAGGCGATGGCCGAGCTGCTGCGCTCGCTGTCCGACGAATTCAACTACGTCCTGATCGACGCGCCTTCGCCGCTCGTGGTCAGCGACGCGATCCCGCTGCTGCGGCTCGCCGACGCGGTCGTCGTCGTCGGCCGCGCCGGCCACACGCGCGAAGCCTCCGCGCAGCGCCTCGTGCAGTTGCTGGCGCAGTCGGAGGCGCCGCCGCTCGGGACCGTCGCGAACTGCCTGACGCGTCGCGACATGAACCGTTACGGCTTCACCGGCAGCGATGGCGCCTCATGGGTGGGCAAGCTGATGGGTCGATGACCACCGACCATCTGCGCCTTTCGGGGGGAGGCGGCGCGGTTCACCCGGTTGTCTTCGACAGACGCATAAGCGACCTCGCAGTAGTGGCCCTCGCGGGCCTCGTGCCCGCGGCGATCGCGCTCGGCCTGACCGTCGCGCTGCCGCACACGAGCGTGTTCCTGGTGCTTGGCGCGATCGCCGCCGTGCTGCTGATCGTGCTGCTGATCGTCAACAGCCGGCTCGAGGTGACCGTCGGTCTGCTCGCGATCTACCTCGGGCTGCTCGACGGCCCGATCAAGCTCGGGATCGGCCGCAGCGAAGCGACCGCCGCCGTGCGCAACGTGCTGATCCTCGCGATCTGCCTCGGCGCGCTGGCGCGCCTGATCGCGCGGCGCGAGCCGATCAAGCTGCCGCCGCTCAGCGGCTGGGTGCTGGCGTTCGTGGCGATCGTGCTGGTCAACGCCTTCAACCCGAAGACCCAGGGCGTGCTGCACGTGCTCGGCGGCTTCCGCCAGCAGTTGCAATGGGTCCCGTTCTTCTTTTTCGGCTACGTCCTGTTCCGCAGCAAGAAGCGCCTGCGGCAGCTGTTCGTGATCGTCGGCGTGATCGGCCTGGCAAACGGCATCGTCGCGACCTACCAGACGAGCCTCAGCCCGCAGCAGCTGGCCAACTGGGGGCCGGGCTATCGCGCGCTGTTCCAGCCCACGACCGTCGGCAAAAAGGGCTCGATCGCCCGTAACTACAGCAGCGAAGGGGAAGCCCGCGTGCGACCACTGGGCCTCGGCGCCGACAGCGGCTTCAGCGGCGGCGTCGGCGTCATCGCGCTGCCCTGCTCGCTGGCCCTGCTCGCCACCTGGCGCTCGCGGCGAAGATGGCTCGCCGCCGTGCTGGCGCTGGGCTCGCTCGTCGCCGTGGCCACGGGCCTCGGGCGATTGCAGGTCGTCGGCGCGGTGCTGGGGGTCGCCGCCTTCGCCGGGCTGGCGTCGCTCGCGGGCCGCAACGTCACGCGCGCGCTCGGGGCGATGCTCGTGATCGTCGCGCTCGCCATCCCGCTCGGCAGCCTGTTCGTCGGAGCGGTGGGCGGCGGGACTTTCAAGCGCTACGAAAGCATCGCCCCCGGGCAGGCCGCCTCGACCGTGCCCGCGCACAAGTCCTCCGCCTGGGAGAACATCCCCGACTTCCTCGCCAAGGCGCCGCTCGGCGTCGGGCTCGGGACCGTCGGCGCCGCCGGTGGGTTCGGCGGCAAGGTCACCGAACTGGTCGAAGGCCACGGCGTCAGCGCCGAGACGCAGTACAACGTCGTCGCCGACGAACTCGGCGCCCCCGGGCTGATCGTCTGGGTCGCGCTGACGATCTTCGTCATCATGCGCATGACCGTCGGGATGCGCAGCGTGGGCGACGGCGAGCTCGCGATCATGCTCGCCGGGGCGTTCGCCCCGTTCGTCGCGCTCGCGCTCGAGGGGTTCTCGGGGCCCTTCATCACCAGCACCGCCGCCGGGCCCTACTTCTGGCTCGCGATCGGGCTGGTCTCCTACTGGTTCCTCGGGCCGGGGCGGCGCCAGCTCGGCGTGAAGCTGCCGCGCAGACGCGCGGCGCCCGAGGCGCCGCTGGCGGTGCCGGCATGAGCCCGCTGCGTGACCGCAAGGGCCGCGCTCCGCGGCCGCCGGTTTCCGCGGCGCCCGGTCCTGCGGCGCCAGGTTCGGAGGCAGCGCCCGGTCCGGCGGCAGCGCCCGGTCCGGCAGCAGCGCCTGGTTCGGCGGTGCCAGGCCCGGCGGCGCCAAGCCCGGCCGCGCCCGGCCCGCAGTCCGGCGCAGGGGACGAGCAGGGCCGCTCGATGCGCTACCGCGTCAACCTGCTGCTGGGCAGGCGCCGCAAAACGGTCGTCGTGCTCGCGGTCTGCTCGATCTTCTCCGGCTTCGCCGAAGCCGGCACGCTCGCGCTGATCGCGCAGATCGCTTCGACCGTTGTGACCGGCGCGAAGACCGTCCACTTCGACCACTCCTTCCTGCACGTCACCGCTTCGCGCGGGACGCTGATCCTCGTCGCGTTCGGGCTGGTGATGCTGCGTCTGGTGTTGCAGTTCCCGCTCTCGATCCTGCCCTCGCGGATCGCCGCGAACGTCCAGGGCAACCTGCGCAAGAGCCTGTTCGACGCGTTCACGCGCGCGTCGTGGTCGGTGCAGTCGCGCGATCGCGAGGGGCAGCTGCAGGAGACGACGACGAGCCAGGTGATGTCGGCGACCGCGGGGGCGCTCCAGGCGACGGGGCTGATCACCTCCACCGCGACGTTCCTCGTGCTGCTGGGCACCGCCATCGCGCTGAACCCGTTCGCGGCAGTGATCGTCGCGGTGGCGTCGATCGCGCTGTTCGGCCTGCTGCGCCCGCTGCGGGCGCGGGGCGTCGCGAACGCGCGCGCCCTGTCCAAGGCCCAGGTCGAGTATGCGGGCGGCGTCGCGGAGTCGATCCGCGTCGCCGAAGAGACCCACGTGTTCGGCGTCGTCTCCGCCCAGCGGGAGCGAATCGCGGGGCTGGTCGAGAACTCCGAAGGCTTCTACTACCGCTCGCAGCTGATCACGCGGTTCGTCGCGAACTTCTACCAGAGCCTGATCTACGTCCTGCTCGTCGGCGGCGTCGCCGGGCTCACGCTCGTCGGGCACAGCCACGCGGGCGCGCTCGCCGGCGTCGTGCTGATCCTCACGCGCGCCGGTACCGCCGGCCAGCTCGTCCAGGGCGCCTACCAGGGGCTGTCGCAGTCGCTGCCCTTCATCGAGCGCACCCAGGAAGCCGTCAAGCGCTACAACGAGAGCGCCCCCGACTTCGGCCACGAGCGCCTGGGGCGCGTGGGGGAGGTGTCCTTCCGCGGGGTGAGCTTTGGCTACGACCCCCAGCGGCCCGTGCTCTCGGACATCAGCTTCGACGTGCGCGGCGGCGAGGTGATCGGCATCATCGGGCCCTCCGGAGCCGGCAAGTCCACGCTCGTACAGCTGCTGTTGCAACTACGCAAAGCCGACCGCGGCAGCTATCTGATCAACGGCGTCTCCGCCGATCGCTACGCGCGTGAGGACTGGTACCGGCAGGTCTCCTACGTGCCGCAGGAACCGCGCCTGCTGCACGCGACCGTCGCGGACAACATCCGCTTCTTCCGCGACATCGACGACGCGGCGGTCGAACACGCCGCCAAGCTCGCCCGCATCCACGACGACATCACCGGCTGGGCGAACGGCTACCAAACGGTCGTCGGGCCGCGCGCCGACGCCGTCTCCGGTGGCCAGCAGCAGCGGATCTGCCTGGCGCGGGCGCTCGCCGCGAACCCTGAGGTGCTGGTGCTCGACGAGCCCACCAGCGCGCTGGACCCGCACTCCGAGACGCTGATCGGCGAGTCGCTCATGGCGCTGCGCAGCGAACTGACGCTGTTCATCATCGCCCACCGCATGTCGACGCTGGACATCTGCGACCGGGTGATGGTGATCGTCGACGGCAGGCTCGTCGGCTTCGACACGAAGGCGCTGCTGCAGACGCAAAACACCTATTACCGGCACGCCTCGGAGCTGGCGACCAGATCGCCAACTTCGCTCTGACCGTCGGCGAACGATGCCACCGCCCGACCGACCTACGCGCATGCCCGGCGTCCGCGGCGCCGAGCGCGGGGAGCCCGCCGAGCGCGGCGAGCGCGGCGAGCGCGCCGGGCGCGGCGACACGGGACTCGCGGAGGCCAAGCTCCCCGACTTCTACATCGTCGGCCAGCCGAAGACCGGCACGACGGCGCTCTACTCGATGCTGCGGCGCCACCCGCAGATCTTCATGCCCGACGCGAAGGAGCCCTGGTTCTTCGCGCACGAGCTGTGGGAGCGCACGCCGCCGCGCCCGGAAGGCACGCCGAAGACGCTGGAGGAATACGCCGCCTGGTTTCAGGGAGCCCGCCCCGGCGAGCTGATCGGCGAGGCCTCGCCGCTGTACCTGTGGTCGCCCACCGCCGCGGCGCGCATCGCCGAGGTGCGCCCCGACGCGCGCATCGTCGCGATCCTGCGCGAGCCCGCGAGCCTGCTGCGCTCGCTGCACATGCAGTTTTTGGAGACCTACGTCGAGACCGAGCCCGACCTCGCGAAGGCGCTGGCGCTCGAGCCGGCCCGGCGCGCCGGGCGCGAGATCCCGCGCTACACCTACTGGCCGCGGACGCTTCTGTACTCGGACCACGTTCGCTACATGCAGCAGCTTCAGCGCTATCTGGCAGTTTTCCCGCGCGAGCAGCTGCTGGTGCTCACCTACGACGAGTTCCTTGCCGACAACGAGGCGGTCGTGCGCGAGGTGGTGCGCTTCCTGGGCCTCGACGACGGCGTGCCGATCGACCCGCTGCGCGCCAACCCGACCGTCCACTTCCGCTCGCAGCGCGCGCACGAGCTGCTGCACGCGGTCTCCGTCGGTCGCGGGCCGCTCTCGCAGGCGCTCAAGCGCGCGATCAAGGCCGTCGTCCCGCAGCGCGCGCGGCGGGGGGCGGTGCACGCGATCAGGGGCCGTCTGCTGCACGCCGAGCCGCCGCCTCCCGACGAGCGCCTGATGGCCGAATTGCGCAGCCGTTTCAAGCCGGAGGTCGTGGCGCTGGCCGATTTCATGGAACGGGACCTCGTTAGACTTTGGGGCTATGACAGCGTCGCTTGAGGTGTCTGCCGCGGTCAACGAGCTGTCATCGGGAAGGCTGCCGGACTTCTTCATCGCCGGCCATGCCAAGAGCGGCACGACGGCGCTCTACGAAATGCTCCGAACGCATCCGCAGATCTTCATGCCCGCCGTCAAGGAGCCGTGGTACTTCGTGCCGGAGCTGCGCTCCACGGCCCAACGCGCCGGGGCGGACAAGCACCCGCGCACGCTCGATGCCTACCGCGCGCTGTTCCGCGACGCGAAGCCGGGCCAGCGGGCGGGCGAGGCGACGCCCTCCTACCTGTTCTCGCACGAGGCCGCGCGACGCATCGCCGAGGTGCAGCCGGCGGCCCGCATCGTCGCGATCCTGCGCGAGCCCGCGAGCTTCCTGCGCTCGCTGCACATGCAGTTCCTGCAGACCGGCGTCGAGACCGAGCCCGACCTCGCCAAGGCGGTCGCGCTGGAGCCCCTGCGCCGCGAAGGCAAGCGCGTGCCCGCCACCTCCTCGCGCCCGCAGACGCTGTTCTACTCCGACCACGTCACCTACGTCGAGCAGTTGCAGCGCTATCTGGCGGTGTTCCCGCCCGAGCAGCTGCTGGTCCTGATCTACGACGACTTCCGTGCCGACAACGTCGCCACGGTGCGGCGCGTGCTGCGCTTCCTCGACCTCGACGACGCCGTCGCGATCGAGCAGACAGAGGCCAACCCCACGGTGCGCGTGCGCTCCGCGCGCACTTCCGGTCTCGTGCGCTCGCTGTATCTCGGCCGCGGCGCCGGGGCAGGTCGCGCCAAGCGTGCGATCAAGACGCTGACGCCGCGAAGCCTGCGTCACCGGGCGATGGCGATCGAGCGCCGGGCGCAGCTCGCCGAGCCCAAGCCGGCCGACGAGCGCACGATGCGTGAGCTGCGGATCCGCTTCGCGGACGAGGTTTCCGCGCTGAGCCGCCACCTCGACCGCGACCTGGGCGCGCTGTGGGGCTATGACCGCCTCGCCTGAGGCGCCGAGCGCCGCGCTCGAACCCTCGCAGCGGATACCCGACTTCTACATCGTCGGGCATCCGAAGTGCGGCACGACGGCGCTGTACGAGATGCTGCGAGACCACCCGCAGATCTTCATGCCCGAGCTCAAGGAGCCGTGGTTCTTCGCGAGCGACATGCGCCCGCGCTTCCAGCCGCCGCGCTCCGCGCCGCCGTTCGAGACGATCGAGGAGTACCGCGCGCTGTTCAGCGGTGCCGCTCCCGGGCAGCGCATCGGCGAGGCCTCCTCGGCCTACCTGCTCTCGCACACCGCCGCGGCACAGATCGCCGAAGCCCGTCCCGACGCGCGGATCATCGCGATCCTGCGCGAGCCCGCGAGCTTCCTGCGCTCGCTGCATATCCAGCTGCTGCGGACCCACGTCGAGGGTGAGCGCAGCTTCAGGCGGGCGATCGAGCTGGAGCCGGAGCGCCGGGCGGGCAGGAAGATCCCGCGCCGCTCGCACCGCCCGCAGCTGTTGATGTACTCCGACCACGTCCGCTACGCCGAGCAGCTGCGCCGCTACCACGAGGCATTCGGACCCGAGCAGGTGCTGGTGCTGATCTACGACGACTTCCGCGCCGACAACGAGCGGACCGTCCGCACCGTGCGCCGCTTCCTGGGCGTCGACGAGGCGCCCCCGGTGCGCTCGACCGACGCCAACTCCACGACCGTGATGATGCGCTCGCAGCAGATGGACGAACTGCTGAACGTGATCTCCGTCGGTCGCGGGCCCGTCTCGCGCGGGGTCAAGGCCGTGCTGAAGGCGCTTACGCCCGACGCGCTGCGCAAACGGGCCATGTTCGCGACCCAGCGGCACTTGGTGATGGGCAAGCCCGAGCCCCTCGACGAGGAGCTGATGAGCGAGCTGCGGCACCGCTTCAGGGGCGAGGTCGAAGCGATCGGCGAGTATCTGGATCGCGATCTGGTCGCGCTCTGGGGCTATGACCGCCGCGGCTGACCAAGGCGTCGCGCACCACCGACGCAGCACGCCGCTGGACGCCGCCTGGCGCGAGACGGCGCTCGCGCGCCAGCTTGCCGCGCTCCCCGGCGGGCGCACGGTCCTGACGTGCTCCGCGCCGCTCGGGACCGGCGGGCTGGGGCGCCACCTCGGCGAGATCGCCGCGGCGGTCGAGCGCTCCGGCGAGCCCTGTGAGCGCATCGACGGCGGCGCGCGCGAGCCCGCGCCCGGGCGCGCTCGGCCGAGCGGCCTGCTCGCGCGCTCCTTGCTGCCGCTCTCGCCCGGCGTGCGCACGCGGGCCTTCATGCAGGACTTCGACGCCTATGCGGCATCGCGCCTGCCCGCCGCGGAGGCTCTGATCGCCTTCAACGGCCAGGCGCTGCGCCAGCTCGAGGCGGCACGCCGGCGGGGAGGGTGCTCGCTCGGGCTGGTCTCGGCGAACTCGCATCTGCGGCAGGTCGCGCGGCGCCATGCCGAAGCGCGCCGGCGCTATCCGCTCGAAGGGTCCTGGACGCGGCATCTCGTCGAGCGAAACCTCGCCGAGTACGCGCTCGCCGAGCGCATCTACGTCTCCTCGCGCTACGTGCGCGAGTCGTTCCTTCGCGAAGGGTTCCCCGAGGAGCGCCTGGTGGACTTCCCGCTCACGCCCGACCCCCGCTACGCACAGGCGCTCTCGCGCGAGCCCAGCGATCGCTTCGAGGTCGTCTACGTCGGCAGCCTCGCCGTGCACAAGGGGGTGCCGCTGCTGATCGACGCCGTGCGGCGTCTGCCCTACGACGATCTGAAGCTCGTCCTGGTCGGCGGCTGGGGCACGAGGGGGATGCGCCGCTTCGTGCAGTCGGCCTGCGCGGCGGACCCGCGGGTCGAGGTGCGTCCCGGCGATCCGTTGCGGCACCTGCGCCGCGCGAGCCTGTGCGTGCACCCTGCCTACGAGGACGGCTTCGCCTACGCGCCGGCGGAGGCGCTGGCGGGGGGCGTGCCGCTGATCGTCAGCGAGGACACCGGGATGAAGGAGCTGATCGACTCGTCCGAGTCCGGCCTGGTGCTGGCGACCGGCGACGGGCAGGCGCTCGGCGAGGCGATCGCGGCTGCCTATCGCGGCGAGATGCTCACTGGTCGCGGCGATGCCGGGCGCTGAGCCGCCGCTGCCGCGCACCGCGCGGATGCCGGGCGCTGAGGCCCGTTTGCTGCGCACCGCGGCGATCGGCATCTCGACGGCGCCGATCTGCGGCGTGCGCGACCACGAGCAGCGGCTGAGCCGGGCGCTGCGGGACGAGCGCTGCGAGTGCTCGACGCACTGGCTCGACCGCCACGACGCCTCGTTTGCCGGCGCCCGTGCCGAGGTCGGGGCGTGGGTGGGGCAGCTGCCCGCCGGGCTCGCCGCCTCGCGGGCCGAGGTTGCGCTGGTGCACTACTCGGTGTTTGCCTTCTCGTACCGGGGGCTGCCGCTGTTCGTGCGGCCCGTGCTCGGCGCCGTCGGGCGGGCGGGGCTGCCGCTGGTGACGATCCTGCACGAGTTCGTCTACCCCTGGGGACGCGACGGCCCGCGCGGCGCCGCCTGGGCGGTGTCCCAGCGCGCGCTGCTGGTCGAGGTGATGCGCCGCTCCGACGCCGTGCTCACCACCACGGACTTTCAGGCCGAGTGGCTCGCGACGCGGCCGTGGCTGCCGAAGCGGCGGATCGCCGTCGCGCCCGTCTTCTCGAACCTGCCCGCCTCCAACCCGCCCGTCTATACCCAGCCCGCCGTCGCGCGGACCGCTGCCGCGACGCCCCGGCCGGCGGCGGCCGGCGACCCCGACGGCGCCGCCACGATCGGCCTGTTCGGGTACGCCGCCTACGGTGAGCAGACCGCCGCGCTGATCGCCGCGGCGCTGCGGCGCGTGCAGGACCGGGGCCTGGAGGCGCGGCTGCTGCTGCTCGGCGCACCCGGCCGCGACTCGGCCGCCGCGGAGTCGTGGCTCACGGCCGCCCGCGGCGCGGGCCTCGCGCAAGAGCCCTGCTTCTCGGGCACGCTGCCGCCGCAACAGCTCTCCGATGCGCTGGCCGCGTGCGAGGTGCTGCTGTTCGTCGACCCGATCGGCCCGAACTCGCGCAAGACGACGCTCGCGGCCTCACTCGCCTCCGGGCGCCCGGTGCTGGCATTCGACGGCCCGCGGCGGTTCGGGGAGCTGGCGGAGGCGCAGGCCGCGGAGATCGTCGAGCCCGATGCGGAGGCTGTCGCGGGGGCGCTCGCCGACCTGCTCGCCGACGCGCGGCTGCGCGAGCGGCTGGGGGCGCGCGGGCGCGAGTTCGCGGCGCGGAGCATGAGCGCCGAGCGCGCGGCGCGGACCGTCGCGCAGCTGCTGCGCGAGGTCGCCGGCTGAGCGCGAAAGGCGCTGTGCAAGACTGGCGCGATGGCGGGGACAGCGCGGTCGTCTGAGCCTGCGGCCGCGTCCGGGGAGCGGCGGCCGAAGGTCTTCTACGTGATGGGCGCCGGGCGCAGCGGGAGCACGATTCTCGGCGTGGCGCTCGGCAACTGCGATGGCGTCCTGTTCGCGGGTGAGCTCGACAGGTGGTTCATGCGCGAAGGCGTGCCCCGCCGCGAGGATGAGCGGCTGCGCGCCTTCTGGGCGGAGGTGCTGGAGCAGGTCGGCGACGCCGGCGACGTGCTCGCCGCGCGCACCGGCTGGCTCGAGCGCTCGTCGGGCCTGCTCAACCCGCGCAAGTGGCGCACGCGCCGCCGGCTACGCCCCCGCTACAGGGAGGTCTCCGAGCGGCTGTACCGGACGCTCGTCGCCGTCTCGGGCGAGGAGTGCGTCGTCGACACCTCCCACTACCCGCTGCGCGCGCGCGAGCTGCAGGCGCTCGGCGGCGTCGAGCTGCATCTGCTGTGGCTCGTGCGCGACCCGCAGAGCGTCGTCGCCTCGCTGGGTCGCGCCGACGTCGTCGAGCGCCGCTTCGACGTGCCGACCAGCAACGCCTACCTGTGGCTGACGAACCTGCTCTCGCTGCTGGTCTTCCTGCGCCACCCGCGCCGGCGCCGTATGTTCGTCCGTCACGAGGACTTCGTCGCCGACCCCGCCGGGGTGCTGGAGAGGATCCTCGCCTCGGCCGGCTCCGGCGCAGGGGCGCCGGACCTGCAGGCGCTGCGCACGGGCGTCCCGTTCCACGGAAACCGCCTGGTCCAGACGGAGGTCGTGGCGCTCAACGCGCGGCCGGAGGCCCCCGCGCGGCGATCGTGGCTGACGGCATTGCTACAGCTGCCGTGGCGGGCCGTATTCGCGATCATGAGGCCAACCGCGCGCGGTTAGGCGCCTCGACCAGGCCCGCCGCCGGCCGCCAAGCGACCGTTACACTGCCGCCTCCATGGGCGTGTCCGAAAGATCAACCCCCCTTTCCGAGGCGCCGTCGCAGCCGCTGACGACGGCTCCGGAACGGGCGCCGATCGGCAAGCCGAAGGTGATCTACGTGATGGGCGCCGGACACAGCGGCAGCACGATCCTTGGCGTCGCGCTCGGCAACTGCTCGGACTCGTTCTACGCCGGCGAGGTCGACGAGTGGCTGATCAACGGCGGCATGCCCGGCGTCGGCGGCACCGAGCGCGGCGAGTTCTGGGCGCAGGTGCGCGAGCGCATGCGCGACAGCGAGGCCGAGCAGCTGTTCGGCGGCGTGGTCAACCGCGCGATCGAGCGTTCCTCCTCGCTGCTGCGCCCCGACGCCTGGCTACGGCGGCGCGCGCTGCGGCGGCGTTATCGCGAGGTCGCCGACGCGCTGCTGCGCGCGATCGCGGGCACCGCCGGCGTGACGCACGTGGTCGACACCTCGCACTTCCCGCTGCGCGCCCGCGAGCTTCAGCGCTCGCGCGAGGTCGAGCTGTATCTCGTGCTGCTCGTGCGCGACCCCCAGGACGTCGTCGCCTCCAACGTCCGCGAGCTGAGGCGTCACGAACTCGCCGAGCGGCGGGTTCGCATCTTCGCGACGAACCTCGACCTGTGGCTGACGCATCTGCTCTCGACCGTCGTGTTCCTGCGCCACCCGCGGGCGCGGCGCGTGTTCGTCACGCACGAGGCGTTCCTCGCCGATCCGGAGGGCACCATGGAGCAGATCGTGCGGGCGCTCGGGACCGGCACCGCGCTCCCCGACATGGGCGCGCTGCGCGCCGGCGTCGCGCTGGAGGGCAATGCCATGATCTCGCGCGAGACCGTCGCCGTCCGGCGCTCGGTGCGCAAGGTCGAGCGCTGGTCGGGCCTGACGAGCCTGATGCAGGCCTGCTGGGGGCCGGTGTTCGCGCGGCTGCGGCCCGTCGCCGTGGGCGGGGCGCAGGCAGCCGGGGCGCAGGCAGGATCGCCCGGAACTGAGGCGCCCGCGCCGGGCACCGAGTCGGCGGAGCGTCGTGGCTGAGCCAACCGCCAAGCCGAAGGTCGTCTACGTGCTGGGCGCGCATCGCAGCGGCAGCACGGTGCTGGGCGTCACGCTCGGCAACTGCGACGGCGTGTTCTTCGCGGGGGAGCTCCATTCCTGGCTAACCCGCAAGGGGATGGCCTCGTTCGGCGGCGAGCAGGGCGCGCGGCTGTGGGGTGCGATCGCCGAGCAGGTACCCGGCCGCGAGCAGCTGTTCGGGCACGACACCCAGCTGTACCTGGATCGCTCCTCGGTGATCTTCCGCTGGCGGGAGTGGTCGCGCCGGCGCGAGCTGCGCGCGCCCTACCTGCGGATCTACGACGCGCTCTACCACGCGATCGCCCGCCAGACCGGCTCGGGAACGATCGTCGACACCTCGCATTACCCGTTGCGGGCGATCGAGCTGCAGGCGATCGAGGGGATCGAGCTGTACCTGCTGTTCCTCGTGCGCGACCCGCAGGGGGTCGTGGACTCCTTCGACAGCCGCAACGCCGACTCGCCCTCGAAGTCGGCGCTGGTGACGAACCTGCAGCTGTGGGTGACGCACCTGCTCTGCGTGCTCGCCTACCTGCGCCACCCGCGCGAGCGGCGCATCTTCGTGCGTCACGAGCAGTTCCTCGCCGATCCGGAGGGCGTCGTCGCGCAGCTCCTGGAGTGGACGGGGTCGGACGCGCCGGTCCCCGACATGGACGCGCTGCGCACGGGCAGCCCGCTTCAGGGCAACCGCTTCCTCAAGCGCTCCGACGTGATCGCGCTGCGGCGCTCGCCCTCGCCCGTGCGGCGCTCGCTGCTCACGAAAGCGATGCAGCTGCCGGTCAAGGCGATCCTCGCGCTGATGCGCCCGCGTGTCAGCCTCGAGCGCGTGGGGCGCACGCCGACACCCGCTCGGCCAGACGCCCCCGACCCCGGGGCGCCCACCCCCGGCGCGGTCCCTGACCCCGGTGTGACGAGTCATGGGACTGGTTGATCGCGTCCCCGCCCCGGCCCTGCGCTGGGCCGGGCGCCAGCAGTTCAGGCCGGTGATCGGCCCGCTGGTGAAGCTGCTCGGCGCGCGCCTGCTGCACAAGCCGCGCACCGTCGCCCACGGGCAGGCGGCGGGCCTGCTGATCGACCCCGCCGGCGCCGCCGCGGGCTACGCGCTCGGCACGAGCGAGCCGCTGATCCAGGACCTGTTCGCCGCGCACGTGCCACCCGGGGGCGTCGTCTGGGACGTCGGCGCGAACATCGGCTTCTACAGCTTGATCGCGGCGCGCCTCGTCGGCGAGGGCGGCAAGGTCATCGCGTTCGAGCCGCTGCCCGACAACCAGCGCGCGGTGCTGCGCAACGTCGAGCTGAACGGCCTCGGCAACGTCGAGCTGGTCGCGCTCGCCCTGAGCGACAGCGAGGGGGAGGCGGAGCTCGAGATCCACGACTCGCCGACGTGGGCGAAGCTCGACACCAGCGGCGATACCGCCTTCAAGCGCGACACCGCCGCCAGCGGCAGCGTCCGCGTCGAGGTCTCGACGCTCGACGCCCAGCTCGCGCGCCTGCCGGCGCCGCAGCTCGTGAAGATGGACATCGAGGGCGCCGAGGTCGCCGCGCTGCGCGGCGCGAGCAAGCTGCTCGGCGAGTGCCGCCCGGCGCTGATCTGCGAGCTGCACGGCACGAACGCCGCCGTCGTCGAGCTGCTGCGCGCGCACGACTACGAGGTGCGCGCCGTCGAGTCGCCTGAGGTGGCGCCCGAGCATGCCGCCTGGCACGTCCACGTGCTGGCGACGCCGCGCGATGCCGCCGCCGGTGCCGGCGGTGCCGGTGCCTCCTAGGCGGGGTTTCGCTAGCCGCCGCGGCGCGCGATCGCCGTGCGGATCACCGCGTCGAATTCGGCGGCGCGGGTGTCGTATGACAGCTCCGCCGCGAGCCCGCTGCGATCGAACGACATCGGCCGGCCGGCGAACTTCGCCCTGGCCAGGCCGCCGATCACGTCTTTCATGCGCTGCCAGTCGGAGGGGTCGACCAGCCACACGCCGGCCTTGCCGCTGAGGTAGTCCCAGTTCTCGCCGGGGGGCACCGCCGCGAGGATCGGCCGGTCGGTCGCGAGGTACTCGTACGTCTTCGCGGAGATCCGCCCGCCGGGAGTGCCGTCGGGGCGCGAGGGCAGCGTCAGGAAAAGCAGGTCCGAGTCGGCGAACAGCTGCGCGACCCGATCGTGCGGGATCGGACCCGACACCTCCACGACCTCCTGCACGCCGGCGCCCGCCAGCGCCCGCGCCACGACCTCCTCGGGATAGGGGTTGCCGTGGATCGAGAGCCGTATTCGTCCCGCCCAGTCCGGGTGCTCGCCGACCGTCGCGGCGATCGCGCGGCCGATCACCGCCGGCGAGGAGGTGCGCTCGTCGAGCTCGGCGTGCCGGTAGCGACCCAGCCGGTTCCACATGCGGAACGCCCGCCGCGCGAGGCTCGGCGGGTCGCTCTGCTCGATCAGCGCCCACCAGCCCGACATCGCCCCGACGTAGGCGATCTCGAAGCACTGCCCGTGCCCGTTGCCCGGCTCGATCTCCGCGCGGTCGGCCCCGTAGCGGACGAGGTGCAGCTTCTCGCGGACCTCCGCCGGCTGGCGCTCGCGGATCGCGGCGAGGTTCGTCCCCGACACGTACACGGTGGCGTCGGCCCGGCGTGCGTAGGCGTCCTCCAGCGCCCGTGCCGCGCGGAAGTGCAGCGCCGTCGGGAAGTACGGGTGCATGTCGCTGCACGTCGGCGAGTCGTCGAGGTTCAGCACCAGCGGCACGCGGGTCAGGCGGCTCAGCGCGACCCCGGCGAGCCCGGCGGAGTAGGGCATCATGAACACGACGATCGCGCTCGGCCGCTGCTTGCGGATCAGGCGCCGGCCCGCCCGGATCGCGGGCAGCACCCAGAAGATCGAGTGGTCCGGCCAGACCGCCAGCTCGATCAGCTTGTCCAGGCGCAGCCGGCGGATCGTCGCGAGCAGGCGCGTGGGGGGCCGGCTGCTCACGGTCTGCACCCGCACACCCTCGACGCCGTGCGGGCCCTCGCCTTCGGTCAGCACCGTCACGTCCCACTGTTCGGACAGGCGTTGCAGCAGCTTGCCGGCGCGGATCGCCGTCGGCGTCGTCTGCGGCGGGAACGACTGCGAGATGCAGAGCAGCGCCGGCTTCACACCTGCGAGGGCTCGGCTCGGGGCGTGTCGGGGGCGTCCGCGGCGGCCCGGCCGCCGCGACTGCTCTGCCACGTCGCATGGGCCTTGCGGTAGGCGTCCAGCAGCGCGTCGACGTGGCGCTCGCGGGTGAAGCGCGCCGCGACCAGCCCGCGCCCCGCCTCGCCGAACCGGCGCCCTCGCTCGGGATCGTCCAGCAGCTCGTTCAGCGCCTGCGCGAGGGCGTCCGCGTCGCCGGGCGGGACGCCGAGCCCGTTGACGCCGTCCTTCAGCCAGTCGCCGACGCCGCCGGTGAGGCTGGCGACGACGGGGCGGGCCGCGGCTCCGGCCTCGATCCCGACGAGCCCGAAGGGCTCCGGCCACAGCGAGGGGATCGCGACCACCGACGCCTGCCTCAGCTCGCGGGCCAGCTCGGGCGCCGCCAGCCAGCCCGTGAAGCGCACCCGCTCGTGCACGCCCAGCCTGCGCGCGAGCCTGCGCATCGCCTCCAGCTGCCAGCCGTCGCCGCAGATCACCAGCTCGCAGTCGACCCGGCGCACCGCGCGGATCAGGATGCCGACGCCCTTCGGCGTTACGACGCGGCCCGCGAACACGACGCGGCGGTGGGTCGGGGCGAGGGTCCCGGTGACGCCGGCGTTTGCCGCCGCCCCGGCGGTCCCGGCGGCGCCGATGGTCCCGGCGGCGCCGGCGGTTGCCGTGACGCCGGCGGCCTCGGCGGCGCCTGCGTTTGCCGTGGCCTCGGCGGTCACGGCGTCGACGGCGGGGGGCGTCGTCGCGAACAGCGGCACGATCGCGCGGCGGGCGACGCCGTTGACGGCGAGATGGCGGTCGACCGCGCTCGAATAGGAGACCGCCAGGTCCGCGCTGCGCAGCGCCTGCACGCTGAGCGTCGCCTTGCGATAGCCCCGCGGCAGCCAGCGCGGGTCGCGCGTGTGCGCGCATCCCCGCAGCGCGAGGTTCGGCACGCAGCCGGGGCCGTGTGGACGGTCGCACTCCTGTCCCGGGCGGAAGTAGTGCACGCCGGAGGTGCAGGCGCTGTAGCCGTGGACGCTCGCGACGACCGGCGCCAGCCGCTGTAGGACCGTGAGCAGCGAGGGGTCGTCGAGCTGGTGCAGGTGGACCACCGCGGGCCGCAGGTGGCGCGCCTCGCCGAGCCGCTGCTCGGGCGTGAGACCGGCCTTGAACAGCTCCGGCGCATGGTGGACCGTGATGCCGTCGATCGGCTCGGCCTCGACCCGCGCGGCGAGCGCGTGCACCTCGACGCCGCGTTCGGCCAGCGCCGCCGCGCTGGCGATCGCGTGCGTCGCGACCCCTCCGTCGCGCGTCCATCGCGGTGTCGCCAGCAGAACCGAGCCGGACTCTATTGCCATCTGTTCAGGTCGCCCGCCGAGTCGTCGAGGTGCCGCGCGAAAACACCCGTCTGCCCGCGGCCGTTTCAGGGTTGATCATAGCCTCGTCCCGGTGCCCGCCAGCGCGGGCTTGTGGAAGACTGCTGGCGCGATGGAGGGGCCGGCGGAGTTCATCAGGAGGGCGGTGGGCGCCGCGTCGCGGCGGCT
Organism: Solirubrobacteraceae bacterium; assembly: GCA_035508515.1. Taxonomy (GTDB): domain Bacteria; phylum Actinomycetota; class Thermoleophilia; order Solirubrobacterales; family Solirubrobacteraceae; genus Palsa-744. The sequence goes on from DATJMW010000021.1 coordinate 55,006, forward strand.
CGACCGGCCCGAGCTGCTCGCCGCCTTCTATCCGCATTCGGCGCAGATCCTGCGCGAGGAGGTCGCGATCGGGGCGATCCTCGCGGCGACGCTGCGCAGCGACTCGACCTACGTTGACGTCGGCACGAACCGCGGACAGATCCTGCGCGACGCCGTGCGGCTCGCGCCGCGCGGGCGGCACGTCGCCTTCGAGCCGATCCCCGCGCTCGCCGACGAGGTGACCAGGACGTTTCCCGGCGTCGACTGCCGCCGCCTGGCGGTCGGCGCCGAGGCCGGCACCGCGCAGTTCTGCCACTTCACCGAGCTCGATGGCTGGAGCGGGCTGCGCCGCAGCCCGCAGATCAGCGACGAGCGCGGGCGCCCGCAGTACATCGAGGTCCAGGTCTCCACGCTCGACGCGGAGCTGCGCGACGCCGACCCAACGCTCGTCAAGATCGACGTCGAGGGCGCCGAGCTGGAGGTCCTGCACGGCGCGCGCGAGGTGCTTTCCCGGGCGCGGCCCGTCGTGGTCTTCGAGCACGACGCCGCGGCCGCGCAGTTGTACGAGGCGCGCTCGGAGGCGGTCTGGGACGCGTTCGAGCAGCTCGGCTACCGGGTCTTCACCGTCACCGGCGAAGGGCCGATCGAGCGCGGCGCCTTCGGCGCCGGCGCGGGCGCCATCAACTGGCTCGCGACCCCCGCCGGCTGAGGCCGCAGTCGCGCTGGCTCGGCGCCGTTGCTCGGCGCCGTTGCACTTGGGCCGCTGAGTTCGGTCCGCCGCACTCGGCGTCGCCGGATGGCGCAGCGGCTCAGCTCACGCCCGCGGGCGCGGGCGCCGGCGCTTCGGGCGTCAGCGTCGTCGCCGCCGCCGGCGTCACGAGCAGGGCGAACGGCGCGCCGACGGTCGGGACGAACGTGGCGTCGCCCGGCACCGTGATCCGCAGCGTGGCGCTGCCGGCGTGGGTAAAGGCGTGTGAGATCGAATAGCTGGACGCGCTGACGGTCCCGCTGGCGATCACGTGGAAGCCGGTCCCGCCGGAGTTCTGGCGTTCGAGGTAGACGACCTGGCCGTCGGCCGCGGGCGTCACGGTGCCCGTGAACGTCGCGGCCTGGCCCGCCGGGACTTCGCCCGGCGCGGGCGCCTGCGCGAGCACGCGCCTGACGGCGAGGTACAGCACCGTCGACAGGGTCGTGGCGCCGCTGCTTACCCGGTAGGCGGTGTTCTGCGTGGCGGTCTGCGTGAAGCTGTAGTGGCCTTCGTCGTCGGTCGTGCCGCTCGCGACCGGCGTGAACTTGCCCCCGTGGCCGCGCGCGAGCAGCGTCACCGGCTGTTCCTGCGCTTCCGCCGCGGCGCCCGTGATCGTCACGGTCGCGCCGTAGTCGGCGGGGTCTGGGGAAGCGGAGATCGTCAGCTTCGGGTTCTGCGCCTGGACGACTTCGTAGAGGATCGGTTCCGACGCGGCGGGCACGTTGTGCCGGTGCGTGTGAACCAGCACGCGCACGTCGAACTGCCCTGCGGTGCGGAACGAATGCGCGACCGCGTAGCTGCCGTCGTCGGCGACGTCGGCGAAGCGCACCGTGTGCCACTGCCCGCCCGCGGCGAGGTCGGCGATCTGGAGCGAGACGCGCGCGCCCGCGCCGCCGGGGTCGACCGTGCCGGTGAACGTCACCCTTGCCGGGTGCGCGCCGTGCGGCCGCGCGCCCGCGGTCGAGAGCTGGGCGGTCGGGCTGGGGCCGTCGAGCGTGACGAGCGGCGCGACCTTGACGGTCGCGTGCGCCCCGTGGCCGGCGCCGCGCACGCGGAAGATCGTGTTCGCCTGGAGCGCGCCGGAGGTCAGCTGGTAGGAGCCGTCGGCTTCGGTGGTGGCCACGCCGAGCGTCGCGAAGTCCGCGGCGGAGCCGCCCTGTTCGCGCTGCACCACCGTCACTTCGCGCCCGGCGACGCTCGTCCCGCTCGGGCAGCTGAGCTTGCCGAACAGCGTCACGGCTTCGCCCGCAAGCACCTGCGCCGCGCCGGATTCGATGCTCGTGTGGCAATGCTTCAGTTCGGTGTCGGAGGGCGTCGCGGGTTGGCCCCCGGCTGCGGGCGTCTGCCCTTCGCCGCCGCCGTTCGTGCCCTGCGTCGCGCCCTGCGATGCCCCGCCGCGTTCGTCCTGGCGCTGAGACGGTTCCTGGGCGCGCGCTTCGCGGCGCGCCGATCGCTGAGCTTCCCGTTCTTCGCGGCGCTGCGAGCGTTCCTGTTCGCGCGCTTCGCGGCGCTGCTGCGCGCGCGACTTGCGTTCTTCGGCGCGCTGGGCGTGCTCGGCCTGGCGTTCGGCGCGCAGCGCGCTGCGGTCGCCGTGCGCCGCGGCGGAAGTCGATGCGAGCGGTCCGGCGGAGCAGACGGCAGCGCTGAGCGCTACCGCGATCGTGACTAGACGGCGGGCGTGTTTTTCCATTTTTCCTCTGACCGGAGTAATCAAGGCGTACAGGGGCAGCTCTCGTGTGCTTATCGGTCGTCCCGGGGCAGGGCTTGATCGCCGGCCGGAGTCGCTGGACGCGAGCGCGCGCGGCGTCGCGACCGGCACGGGCGATCATCTATGTTGCGGCGCATGTGCGGGATCGCGGGTAGCACTGCGGACGGGGAGGGCCGCGACGTCAGGGCGATGTGCGCGACGCTGCGCCACCGCGGCCCCGACGACGAGGGCATCCACGCCGACGCCCGCAGCGGCGTGGCGATCGGCGCCAGGCGCCTGGCGATCATGGACATCGACGGCGGGCACCAGCCGCTCAGCAACGAGGACGGCACCGTCTGGGCGGCGTTCAACGGCGAGATCTACAACCACCCGAAGCTGCGCGCCGACCTGCGCGCCCGCGGGCACACGTTCGCCACGAACGGCGACACCGAGGTGCTGGTGCACCTCTACGAGGAGTACGGCGAGGCGATGGTGCACGCGCTGGAGGGGATGTTCACGTTCGCGATCTGGGACGAACGCGCCCAGCGCCTGCTGCTGGCGCGCGACCGCTTCGGGGAGAAGCCGCTGTTCCTGCACGAGCAGGACGGGGAGCTGCTGTTCGCCTCCGAACTGACGTCGCTGCTGGAGGTCCGGCCGCGGCTGCGCGAGCTGGACCCCGTGGCGATCGACGCCTTCTTCGTGTTCGCCTACGTCCCCGGCCCCGGCACGATCGTCCCCGGCGTGCGCCAGCTACCCCCCGGGCAGCTGCTGAGCTGGCGGCGCGGGCATGCCTGCGAGCAGCGCAGCTGGTGGTCGCCGCCGGAGCGAGCGGTGCCGCGCCGCGACGACCCGCGGGCGATCGCAGCCGAGGCGCGGGCGCTGCTGGGCGAGGCGGTGCGCACGCGCCTGGTCGCCGACGTGCCGGTGGGGGTGTTCCTCAGCGGCGGCGTGGACTCGACGCTCGTGGCGGCGGTGGCGGCCGAGGAGTCCTCGACGCGCCTGCGCACCTTCACCGTGGGCTACGACGTCGGCGGCGTGAACGAGACCGAGCGGGCGCGGATCGTCGCCGAGCGGCTGGGCTCCGAGCATCACGAGGTGACGCTGACCCAGGCACAGGTGGCCGAGCGCGCGCCGGTGGTGCTTGCGAGCCTTGACCAACCGCTGGGCGACCGCGCGACGTTGCCGCTGCACGCCGTCTCGGAGTTCGCCCGCCCGCGCGTGACCGTGGCGCTGGGCGGCGAGGGGGCGGACGAGCTGTTCGGCGGCTATCCCCGCTATCGCTGGCTCGAACGCGCGCGGCGCGTGCAGGCGGCGCTGCCCGGCCCGGCGCTGGGCTCGCTCGGCTGGGTGCTGCGCCGCACGGCGGGCTTCCCTCCTACGGCCCGGGCCTCCGTCCGCCTCGCCCCGACGCCGGTGCTGGAACGCAACCTGGACTGGGTCACGGGCGAGCGCCGGCATCTGCGCACGGCCCTTTACGGGCCGCGCCTGGCCGCGCTGGACGAGCAGCGCGTGCTCGGGGACCTGGCGGCGTGCGCGGGCGAGCTGAACGGTGGCCCGGCGGCGCGCTGGCTGATGCACCTCGACCAGCGCCACTACCTGCCCGACGACGTGCTGGTGAAGACCGACCGGGCGAGCATGCTGGTCTCGCTGGAGCTCCGCTCGGTGTTCCTGCACGCGGGCCTGGCAGAGCTGGCGGGCTCGCTGGACACCTCGTTGCATCTCGCCGGCACCGGCAAGGCGCTGGTCCACGCGATGCTCCCCGCGGGGCTGCTCCCCGATCGCCGCGGGGGCTATCGCAAGACCGCGTTCCGGGTCCCGGCGGCGGAGTGGCTGCGCGGGCCGCTCGCCCCGGCGATGCAAGACCAGCTCGCCTACGGCACGCTCTACGAGGAGGGCTGGTTCGACCGCGCCGCGGTCGGCCGCCTCGTGCGGGAGCACGCCGCGGCGGGCGCCGATCACAGCGATCAGCTCTGGCCCCTGCTGGCGCTGGGTTTGTGGGCCGATCGCTTCCATGGGCGCGACGCCGCCTGAGCGCAGGGGCGGGCGCCCGCGCCTGCTGCTGCTCACGCCGGACTACCCGCCCTCGCCGGGCGGCATCCAGGTCGTCTCCCACCGTCTTGCCGCCGCGCTCGCGGGCTTCGAGACGACGGTGCTCGCGCCGGCGACCCCGGGCGCCGCGGAGTTCGACGCGCGCAGCGGTGTCGAGGCGATCCGCGTGCGCAGCCCCGGCGCGCTGCCCGGCCCCGCGCGGATCGGGCTGCTGAACGCGGCGGCGCTCGCCCGGGCCGCGGCGCTGCGCCCGCGCCTGACGCTCAGCATGCACATCGTCACGAGCCCCGCCGCCGCGGCGATCGCCCGCGCGAGCGGCGCGCGCACCGTGCAGTACTTCCACGCCGAAGAGATCGGGGCGCGCCCGCGCCTCGCGGCGTTCGCGGCGGGCCACGCGACGGCCTCGATCGCCGTCAGCGAGTACACCGCCGGGCTCGTGCGCGAGGCGGCCGCGCGGCACGGAGCCGAGCCCGGCGCGCTGCACGTGATCGGCAACGGCACCGACGTGCCCGAGGACCCGGCTCCGCTGGCCGACGAGCCGGGCCGCGCGACGATCCTCACCGTGGGGCGGATCGAGGAGCGCTACAAGGGCCACGACGCGATGCTGCGGGCGCTGCCGCTCGTGCTGGCGAAGGTGCCGCAGGCGCAGTGGGTCGTGATTGGCGATGGATCGCTGCGCCCGGGCCTGGAAGCGCTCGCGGAGGGCCTGGGCGTCGCGCACGCGGTCCGCTTCCTGGGCGCGGTCTCCGACGAGGAGCGCAACCTCTGGCTGCGGCGCGCCCGGCTCGTGGCGATGCCGAGCAGGCTGCCGGCGGGTGGCTTCGCGGGGGAGGGGTTCGGGATTGTCTATCTGGAGGCCGGCGCGTACGGCAAGCCGGTCGTGGCGGGCGACGTGGGCGGCGCGCTCGACGCGGTGCGCGACGGCGAGACGGGCCTGCTGGTCGACCCGGCCGACCCGCTGGCGCTCGCGCAGGCGATCGCCCGCCTGCTCGCGGACCCGGGGCTGGCGAGCCGGCTCGGCGCCAACGGACGGGCGAACGCGCTGGCGCACACCTGGCCGCACGTGGCCGATCGCGTCGAAGCCGTGCTGCTGGACGCGCTTGGCGGGGGCGGGGGCCGGTGAGGGTTCTCTACGTGAATCACACCGCCACCGTCAGCGGCGGGGAGCGCTCGCTGCTGGAGCTGCTCGCGACGCTACCGCCCGAGGTCGAGCGCCGCCTGGCGTGCCCGCCGGGGGCGCTCCAGGAGCGCGCGGAGGCGCTGGGCGTCCCGTGCACGAGCATCGCCGGCACCGCGGGAAGCCTGCGCCTGCACCCGCTGCACACGCCGCTGGCGCTGGCCCAGATGTCGCTCGCCGCGGCGCAGGTCGCGCACGCGGCGAGACGGCCGCCGCCCGCGGAACTGGTGCACGCCAACTCGATCCGCGCGGGTGTCGTGCTGGGCCTCGCGCGGCGCTCGCCGCTGCCTGGACTGCGTATGGCGCGAACGCTCCCGACGGTCGTGCACGTGCGCGACGTGCTGCCCCCCGGCCGGGCCGGCAGCGCCTCGCTGCGCCTGATCGGGGCGACGGCGACGGTCGTGGTCGCGAACTCCGAGCACACCGCGGCGGCGGTTCGCGCGGCGGCGCCGGAGGCGCGCGTGGAGGTGCTGCACAACCCGGTGGACGTGGGCCGGTTCGACCCGGAGCGGATCGACCGCGCGCAGGCGCGCGCCGAGCTGGGCGAGGCCGGGCGGCGCGAGCTGCTGCTGGGGGTCGTCGCGCAGCTGACCCCCTGGAAGGGCCAGGACACGGCGATCGAAGCGCTGGGGGCCCTGCGGCGAGAGGGGATCGACGCGCAGTTGCTGCTGATCGGGGCGGCGAAGTTCACGGCCCGTGCCACGCGCTTCGACAACGAGCGCTACGTCGCGGGCCTGCACGAGCTGGCGGCGCGCGAAGGGGTGGCCGAGCGGGTCTCCTGGCTCGGCGAGCGCGAGGACGTGCCGCGGCTGGTGCGGGCGCTCGACGCGCTGCTGCTGCCTTCGTGGGAGGAGCCGTTCGGGCGGGCTCTGATCGAGGCGATGGCGCTCGAGGTCCCCGTGCTCGCGACCGGCGTCGGCGGGCCGCGGGAGATCGTGCGCGAGGGGGTCGACGGCTTCCTGCTGCCGCCGCGCGATCCGGCGGCATGGGCGAGCGCGATCCGGCGCCTGCACGAAGACCGCGAGCTGGCCGCGCGGCTGGGCCGGGCGGGCCGCGAGCGGGTGCTGGAGCAGTTCACAAACGAGCGACATGCGCGCGCCACGCTTGACGTATATGAACACGTCCAGATCTTGCAAAAGCGGGCCGGGCTCCGTACCGTGTAGGCGGGGTCGGGGACTACGCAGCGCCTGAGGGGGCGCGTTAGCTGGCAGCTCTGGACGCCAATCGGATCAGCAGCCAACCTCAGAGTCAGAGTCAGCACGCAAGGATGCCCACAGCCACCTACCACCTGCCCCATCTGCGCACACTGGAGGCCGAGGCCGTCCAGGTGATGCGCGAGGTCGCCGCCGAGTTCGAGCGGCCCGTGCTGCTGTTCAGCGGCGGCAAGGACTCGATCGTGCTGCTGCGGCTCGCCGAGAAGGCGTTTCGGCCGGGGCCGTTCCCGTTCCCGGTGATGCACGTCGACACGGGGCACAACTTCCCCGAGGCGATCGAGTATCGCGACCGCCGCGTGCGGGAAATCGGCGAGCGCCTGATCGTCGCCAGCGTGCAGGAGTCGATCGACAAGGGCCGCGTCGTGGAGGAGACGGGTCCGCGGGCCTCGCGCAACGCGCTACAGACCGTGACGCTGCTCGACGCGATCCGCGAACACGGCTTCGACGCCGCCTTCGGCGGCGCCCGTCGCGACGAGGAGCGCGCGCGGGCCAAGGAGCGCGTGCTCTCCTTCCGCGACGAGTTCGGCCAGTGGGACCCGCAGAACCAGCGCCCCGAGCTGTGGGCGCTGTACAACGGGCGCTTGCGCCGAGGGGAGCACGCACGCGTGTTCCCGATCTCCAACTGGACCGAGCTCGACGTCTGGCAGTACATCGCCGAGGAGCGGCTGGAGGTGCCCTCGATCTACTTCGCCCACGAGCGCGAGGTGTTCGAACGCGACGGGATGCTCTACGCGGTCAGCCCGTTCCTGCAGCTGCTCGAGGACGAGCGTCCCTTCTCCGCGACGGTGCGCTACCGCACCGTCGGCGACATGAGCTGTACCGGCGCGGTCGAGTCGACTGCCGCGACGCTCGAGCAGGTCGTCGCCGAGATCGCCGCGACCGAGGTCACCGAGCGCGGGCAGACGCGCGCCGACGACCGCGTCAGCGAGGCCGCGATGGAGGATCGCAAGCGGCAGGGGTACTTCTAGTGAAGACGGCTCTTATGAACCTTCACGATCATCTGAGTGCGACTTCCGGATCGGGGACCCGTGACTGACGAAGGCAACGCAAACGGCAACGGCCGCCACGCGGCGCTCGGCGCCCAGCCCGCTGGCGCCAGCACCGCCACCGCGACGGGCGGCGAGGATGCGCGTGAGCTGTTCCGCCGGCTGACCGAGCGTCCCGCGGACCTGTTGCGCTTCGCGACCGCGGGGTCGGTCGACGACGGCAAGAGCACGCTGATCGGGCGGCTGCTGTACGACTCCAAGCAGGTCTTCACCGACCAGCTCGAGCACGTCGAGCAGACGAGTCAACGCATGGGGCACGACTTCGTGGACCTGTCGCTGCTGACCGACGGCCTGCGCGCCGAGCGCGAGCAGGGGATCACGATCGACGTCGCCTACCGCTACTTCGCCACGCCGCAGCGGCGCTTCATCATCGCCGACACCCCCGGCCACGAGCAGTACACGCGCAACATGGTCACCGGGGCCTCGACCGCGGATCTGGCGATCGTGCTGATCGACGCGCGCAAGGGCGTGATCGCGCAGTCCAAGCGCCACGCCTTCATCAGCTCGCTGCTGGCGATCCCGCACGTCGTCGTGTGCGTGAACAAGATGGACCTCGTCGAGTACGACGAGAGCGTGTTCGACTCGATCGTCGAGGAGTTCAACGACTTCGCCGCGCGCCTGGAGATGAAGGACGTCACCTTCACCCCGATTTCCGCGCTGCTCGGCGACAACGTGGTCGAGCGCTCGGAGAACATGCCCTGGTACGAAGGCCCGCCGCTGCTCTATCACCTCGAGCACGTCCACATCGCCTCCGACCGCAACCTGATCGACGTGCGCTTCCCGGTGCAGTGGGTGATCCGCCCGCCGTCGTCGAGCATGAACGACTACCGCGCCTACGCCGGGCAGGTCGCGGGCGGCGTCATGCGCCCGGGTGACGAGGTGGTCGTGCTCCCCGGCGGCAAGCGCAGCAGGATCGCGGGCATCGACGCGTTCGAGGGCCCGGTGCAGGAGGCGTTCCCGCCGATGTCGGTGGCCGTGCGCCTGGAGGACGAGATCGACGCCGGGCGCGGCTCGACGATCGTGCGCCCGCAGAACCAGCCGACGGTCGCCAGCCGCTTCGAGGCGCTGCTCTGCTGGATGTCCGAGCGCCCGCTGGACAAGCAGCGCCGCTACCTGGTCAAGCACACCACGCGCACCGCGATGGTCGGTGGCGTCGACGTCCGCTACCGGATCGACGTCGAGACGCTGCACCGCGACGAGAGCGCCACGCTGCTGGGGCTGAACGACCTCGGTCGCGTGCGGCTGGACCTGTCCACGCCGCTGGTGTTCGACTCCTACCGGCGCAACCGCACCACCGGCAGCCTGATCGTGATCGACCAGGCCACGAACGAGACCGTCGCCGCGGGCGTGATCCTCGACACTGAGGTCGACGCCGAGCCCGAGCCGAAGAGCGAGCGCAGCCCGAACGTGCGCTGGCAGGGGACGCGGATGACGCGCGAGCGGCGCTGGTCCTCGCTCGGTCACCCCGGCGCGACGCTGTGGTTCACGGGCCTGCCCGGCGCCGGCAAGTCGACGATGGCCTCCGCCGTGGAGGAGCGGCTGATCGCCGCGGGCCAGTCGGCCTTCCTGCTCGACGGCGACAACCTGCGCCACGGCCTCAACGGCGACCTCGGCTTCGACGAGACGGCCCGGCGCGAGAACGTCAGGCGCACCGCGCACGTCGCGCGGCTGCTGGCGGAGTCGGGCACGATCGCGCTCGTTAGCCTCGTCAGCCCGTACCGCGCCGACCGCGAGGCCGCGGCCACGCTGCACGCCGCGGACGAGCTCCAGTTCCTGGAGATCTTCGTCGACGCACCGCTTGAGCTGTGCGAGAAGCGCGACCCGAAGGGCCTGTACGCGCGGGCACGGGCCGGCGAGCTCAGCGGCCTGACCGGCATCGGCGCGCCCTACGAGGCGCCCGCCGACCCCGACCTCGTGCTGGGCACGCTCGAAGAATCCGTCGAGCGCGGCGTCGAGCGCGTGCTCGAGCTGCTGGCCGCGCGCGGGCTGCTCTCACGCGCGGGCTAAGACGCGGCGGACAACCGCGCCGCGGCGGTCGCCGCGGCGGGCAGGCTGGCGCCGGGGCGGGCAGCCGGCGCCGGGGCGGGCAGCCGGCGCCGGGGTGGGTCGGCTGGCGCCGGGGTGGGTCGGCGCGGCGCTACTTCGGCGCCGAGTGCAGCAGCACCGCCGGGCTCTGGCCCGTGACGAACGCGCCCTTCTTCACGGGATCGACGCGCGCGCGGTAGTTGCCGCCCTTGACCACCTTCACGATCGCGCTGAAGCGCGAGATCGTGCTCGTGCCGCGCTTGACCTTCGTCGTGAACTGGGTCGCGAAGCGCGTCGTGCGTTCTTCGGTCTTTTCGGTGTTGCCGGGGCGCGTCTTCTTGCTGAGCTGGAAGGAGACCCGCGCGCCGACGGCGGCGGGGGAGACCGTGCCGTACAGCCGCACGATCCCCTTGTGGCTTGAGTGCTTGACCTTCAGCGTGACGCGGTAGGCCGCCTGCACCGTGGCGATCGAGCTGTAGATGGGGCGCGGGTCGAGCGTGCTGACGCGGTACTGCGTGCTCGTCGCCAGCCGCGCCACGCGGAAGCTGAAGGCGCCCGCGGCGTTCGTCGTGATCGCCGCGCCCGCCGTCGCGAACGACGTCAGGAAGGGGTAGGGGCTTTCCTGCAGGACGATCTTGCGCCCGGCGTTCCCGGTGCCGGTCAGCACGCCGCTGAGCGTGACCGAGCCGCCGTAGACCGTCGCTTCTTTCGGCTTGTCCAGCGTGAACTTGGTGCGGCGCGACTTACTCGTCGAGAACGTCCGGTCCTTGCCGGTCCTGGGGCCGAACGAGTTGCTCGCGACGAGGCGGTAGTGGTAGCCGGGGAGCAGCCCGGCGGCCGCCTGGCCGACCTTGACCGTCGCCGTGCCGGCGGCCAGCGTCGCGGGCGTGGTCTGTTTGCCGTAGGCGGTCGTGGCGCCGTACTGGAAGTAGTAGGTCGTAGCGGCGGTGCGGGGGTTGACCGAGCCGAGCAGCGTGGCCGAGGCTCCCTGCACGCGCACGCTGCCCGTCGTCACCGACGGTGGGCCTGGTTTGGAGGCACGGCCCGCGGCCGGGGCCGCCGGCGCGATCAGCGCGATCAGCGCGCAGGCGGTCACGGCGCTCGTGGCGATGCCCGCGAGCAGGGGACGAACGGCTCCGTTGGTCATTGCTCGTTCTCCCTTTCCGTTGCTCGCTTCGCTTGCCCGTGCGGCTTCCGTGCCGGCGGGCCTGCATCTGGAACACCCCTGGTGGGCGATCGATGCGCCGCGTGAGCAGTGATCGTAGCCCGTAAGCGCGGGGCTTGACACCAGGCCTTTCACCAAATCGTTACGTCGGCCGCGCGCTCGATGTCGAGCATTGATGGCCGGAGCCGCCGCACGACGGCCGCCTTCGGGCTCTGCGCATCCGCAGTGGGTGCGAGAGCAGCAACGCAGACAGCCACCGTGTCCATCGAATCGATCGAGTCGATCGCCAGCCAGCCTTCCACCGCCGCGCCCGCAGCGACGTGCGCGAGCTGCGGCGCGCCGCTGGCCGCAGACCAGCGCTACTGCCTGCAATGCGGCGAGCCCGCGGTGCCGATGAGCAGCCTGCTGCTGGCCGGCACGCCGAGGGGGGCCGGGGCCGCCTTCGGAGAGCCGTCGCCCGCTGCCGGGGTCGCGCCGCCGACGGCGCAGCTGCCGCCTGCGATGGGGCCTCCGGCCCCTCCCGGGCGGAGCGACGATCTCTCCCGCAACAACGCCGTCACCGTGATCGCGGGCGTCGGCGTGCTGCTGCTCGCAATGGGGATCGGCGTGCTGATCGGGCGCTCCACCAGCTCCAAGCCGAGCGCCGTCCCCCCGCAGGTGATCACCGTCGGCTCGGCTCCCGCAGGCGGCACGACGCCGGGAGCCTCCGAATCGTTCACGGACGACTGGCCCGCGGGCACGAACGGCTATGCGATCCAGTTGCAGACGCTGCCGGTCGCGGGCACCCAGGTGAGCGCGGTGCAGTCCGCGAAGAGCTCAGCCGAAGGCAAGGGCGCGCAGGCGGTGGGGGCGCTGAAGTCCGAAGACTTCTCGAGCCTGCCCGCCGGCAACTACGTGATCTACTCGGGCGACTACAAGAAGCAGGCCGAAGCGCAGAAGGCGCTCTCCGGGCTTGGGAAGAGCTTCCCGGGCGCCTCTGTGATCCACGTCAGCGGCGGCACCGGCGGCGCCGGCTCGGCCGGCTCCGGGGGCAAGGGCTCGAAGTCCTCCTCGCCGTCGGGCGGCGGCTCGGGCGGAGCGTCGGGCGGTGGGTCCGGCAAGCCTTCTCCGGAAAGCTCGAAAGTGCTCGAAGAACTGCACAAGAGCAAAGGCAAGAGCTACGAGGAAAAGTCCAAGAACCTGCCGGACGTGGTGGGCACGTGAGCTTGCTGGGCGATGCGATCGGCCGCCGCCGCGGAGGCGGCTCCCGGGGAGCCCCAGATGGTGTTGGACCGGCGTTGCGCCCGCCCGTGACCGCGACGGCCGGCCCCTCGAACGTCGGTCCCGCTCTCCCGCACGGCGGTCCCGCCCCCTCCAGCGGCACGCCCGCCGGCGTGCGTCAGCCACGTGACGAGCGCTCCGACCTGCGCCGGCGCCGCGACGCGCTCGCCGAGCAGGTGATGGAGCTGCACTGGGACCTGGGCGGCCTCGCCTACGAGATGGCGATCCGCGACCACTTCCGGCTCGACGTGCTCGTGCGCCGGGCGGCCGTTCTGCAGGAGCGTGACGCCGAGCTGGCCGAGCTGGAGCGCCTGTTGCGCCTGGAGGACGGCGGCAACGCCGGGTCCTGCCCGAGCTGCGGGGCGCCGCACAGCCGCGGGGCGGTGTTCTGCTGGCAGTGCGGAGCGGGCCTGATGGCGACCGCAGAGGCTTCGGCGACCGCGACGGCGGGTTCCTCGCCGCTCGCCGGTTCCTCGCACCCCGCCGGCTCCCACGCCGGCGCCGAGCACGAGCGCACGGACGTGATGGACGCGCTGCTCGCCCCGGAAGGCGGCATTCCGGACGAGCCTCGCTCGCACGCGTCGCTCGGCGAGCAGTAGGCCGTGAGCGCCGAGTCGCCCGGAGGGGCGTGCAGCGCCTGCGGGTCGCAGCTCGCGAGCGGGCAGCGCTACTGCCTGCACTGCGGCGAGCGGACCGGTACGCGCAGCCCCCAGCTGAACGAGCTGCTGCGGCGCGCCCAGGGCATGAGCCCCGGCGGCGCGCCCACCGCGACGCCGCCGCGACGACCGGCCGCCGGGCGGCCTTCGCTGGGCGGCGCGCTCGCCCGCGTCGCGGCGCTGCGCCTGCCCTCGCGCCGAGTTTCCGCCGTGCTGGTACTGGCGTTCCTTGGCTTCGGCGTGCTGCTCGGCAACGCGGCGGGCTCGCGCGTCACGTACACGGCGGCCTCAGCGCGAGCGCCCCTGAAGCTGATGCTGCCCGCGTCGGCCCCCACGGCGAGCGCCGAAACCGGGGAGGGCGGCGCGGCCGCGTCCGCCGAACCGCCGGAAATCGCCGAAGAACCGACACCGGAAGCGACGCCTGAAACGCCGGCGGCGGCGCCGGCGCCCAAGCCCGCTGGCGGCGCGGGCGGGGGTGACGGCTCGGGCGGGGGCGGCGGCGAAGGGAACGCCGGCGGTGGAAAAGGCGAAAGCGGCTCTTCCCCGCAGCCGTCGAGCGGCACCGCCTCGAAGCTGCCGGCGATCAAGCACGTGTTCGTGGTGATGCTCTCCGACGAGCCCTACGCCGCGGTGTTCGGTCCCGAATCGAAGGCCCCCTACCTGGCGCACACGCTCGAGAAGCGCGGTGAGCTGCTGGCGCGCTACTACGCGATCGCCCACGAGCAGCTGCCGAACGGGATCGCGCTGCTGAGCGGCCAGGGGCCGACGCCGGCGACGGCCGTCAACTGCCCCACGTACGCGGACGTGACGCCGGCGACGGCGGGCGGAGAAGGACAGACGCTGGGGGAAGGCTGCGTCTACCCCGCCACGACGCCGACGCTCCCGGGCCAGCTGGAAGTCAAGCACCAGAGCTGGCGTGCCTACGTGCAGGGCACCGGCGAAGCCGGTGGCCCGCCAACCTGCTCGCACCCGGCCCCCGGCGCGAGCGACCCGACCGCCACCGTCCCTGCGGGTACGCCCGGCGCTCCCACAGGCACTGCGGCCGCGCCCGCGGCGCCGGGCGCCTACGCGACGTTCCGCAACCCCTTCGTCTACTTCCACTCGCTCGCCGACGCGCCCGGCTGCGCGCAGGACGACGCGGGGATCGCGGCGCTGGACGAAGACCTGAAGAGCGCGAAGCGAACCCCCGCCTTCTCCTACATCGTCCCCGACCGCTGCCACGACGGCAGCCCGGGGCCGTGCCCGGGCGGCGCCCCCGGGGGCCTGCCCGCGGCGGATGGGTTTCTCCAGCAGATCGTCCCGAAGATCGTCGCCTCACCCGCCTACAAGCAGGGCGGCCTGCTCGTGATCACGGTCGACGAGGCCCCGTCGGGCGGCGAATTCGCCGATTCGAGCTCCTGCTGCGGTCAGCCGGCGCAGTTCCCGAACATGCCCGCGCCGACGGGCGCCTCCGCGGCGCTGGGGCCCGCGGGCGGCGGCCAGGTCGGGGCGCTGCTGCTGTCCCCCTACGTGAAGGGGGGCACGATCACGCAGGAACAGTACGACCACTTCTCGCTGCTGCGCACGATCGAGGACCTGTTCGGCCTCAAGCACCTCGGCTACGCAGGAGCGGCGAAGGTGCCAGCGCTCGCGCCGTCGCTGTTCGCGGCGACGCCCAGGAAGAAGTCCAGGAAGTAGCCGCCCTCAAGTGCGCGGCGAGCGCCCGCTCGCGCGCCCGCAGCAGCCCCGGCTGACACACGCGGCGCCAGCGGGAGTCTGCGGGCCGGCGGCGGGACAGCTCAGCCGACCGGGGCGGCGAGCTGGTCGTAGGTGATCGCTTCGCGGCGGCGCCCCGCGCGGTCGAGCACGCGGTCGAGCGCCATCATCTGACGCGGGTGCTCGAGGTCGCCGGGGTGCAGGTCGACGCGCAGCGTCGGGCCGCCGAGCATCCCGCCGATGCGGATCAGCGCGGGCGACAGCGTGCGGCGCAGCGGGCCGTCGCCGCCCATGCTCCAGACGGGCGCGAGCTGGCGGGTGCGCTCCTCACCGGCGTTCAGCGCGCGGCGGTGCACCCCCAGCAGCCCGGCCCACCAGCGGAAGCGGCGAGGCAGCACGCTGCGCAGTGCGGGGGTGTAGGCGTAGGCGGGGGCGACGAAGCCGTCGGGCTCGATGCCGGCGAGCTTCAGCACGCGCCAGCCGGCGTTCACCGCCCGCAGCGTCTCCTCTTCGTCCAGCCCGACGAACTCTCCCGCGCGCCTTGCCGGCGCGGGCAGCAGCGCCTGGCCGAGCAGCCCGCGCGCGGCGCGCGTGCGATCGTGCTGGAAGCCGTGCTGGGCGATCGAGTCGCCCGCGCGACGGCGGTCCGCCAGCCAGCTCGTCATCTCGGGCGAGCGCTCGCCGAGCGGGTGCAGGTCGCGCGCGGGGATCACCAGCAGCGTCACGCGGTCGACGCCGTGGTCGTCCAGCCAGTCGCGGATCAGCGCGCAGCGCTCGAACGTCGCGGGCTCGATGTCGTGCAGCGCGACGGCGATCCGGCGCGGGTTGCCGTCGCTACGCCGCACGCGCCAGCCTCGCGCTCTCGCCCGTGCCCAGCACGCGGCGGTAGCCGTCGCCGAGCCGCTCCATCGCCCGCTCCCAGGTGCGCTCGCGCACCGCGGCGAGGCCGCCGCGGGCCAGGCGCTCGCGCAGCGCGGGCGCGTTCGACAGCTCGATCATCGCGTCGGCGAGCGCGTCTGCCTCCGGCGCGCACAGCAGCCCGCTGGCGCGGTGGTCGATCAGCGACAGCGGCCCGCCCTCGGCGACCGCGACGACCGGCAGGCCGCTGGCCTGCGCCTCGAGCACGACCTGCCCGAACGTGTCGGTGCGGCTGGGGAACAGGAAGACGTCCGCGCAAGCGTAGGCGCGCGCGAGCTCCTCGCCGCCGAGCCAGCCGCGGAACACCGCCGCCTCGCCGACGCGCTCGCGCAGGCGCTCCTGCTCGGGGCCGCCCCCGACGAGCACGAGGCGCAGGCGCGGGTCGCGCTCGCGCGCCCGCAGAAAGCTCTCCGCGAGCAGGTCGGCGCCCTTCTCGCGCGTGATCCGGCCCGCATAGAGCACGTCGAGCGCGCCCTCAGGCTTGGCTTCGCCGCGCGCCGCCAGCTCCGCCAGCCCGGCTTCGCGCAGCCGCGGGTCAAAGCGTGCCGTGTCGACGCCTCGGTCCCAGCGCGCGACCTTCTCGGGGCCGACGCCGATCTCCTGGAGGTTCGCGTCGGTCGCGGGGCTGGGGGATAGGACCAGGTCGCAGGCCCCGTAGAACGTGCGGACGCCCAGCGCCATCGCCGCCGCGACGCGCTCCTCGCCGGAGCGCAGGCCCGCGTAGGCGGTCAGCTCGGTGTGGTAGCTGCCCAGCAGCGGCACGCCGAGCCCGCGGCTGACAAGCGCGCCGACGATCCCGACGGGGCCGGGCGAGCAGACGTGGATCAGGTCGAAGCTGCCGTCGGCGATCGTCTGCACCGCCGCGGACAGGCTCGGCACGCCGATCTCGAGGCCCGGGTAGTAGGGCACCTCGAAGTCGGCCACGGAGGACAGGCGGCGGTCGACTTCGGGGTCGGTGCCGACGACCTCGATCTCGAAGCCGCGCACGCCGCGGGCGCGGATCTCCTCGACGGCCCGGGTGACGCCGTGCGTCGAGCCGATCCCGTCGGCGAGGATCGCGACGCGTGGGGTCTCGCCGTCCTCGCGGCGCGTGTCCAGCTTCGCGCGCTCGTTCGCGAGGAACGCCGTCGCGGGGGCGTAGGGGATCGCGGCGGTGCAGCTCTCGAATAGCTCGCCCGCCGCGCCGGCGACGTCGCGCTCGCCGCGTGCGGCCGCGAGCACCTGCTCGATCGCCACGCGCAGCTTGCGCTCGTGGGCGCGGCTGGCGCGGCGGTAGAGGTCCGAGTGGCTGAAGCCGTCCTCTTGCATGTAGGCGATCAGCCCCGCCTCGTCGAGGTGGTCGAGCCCGACGGCGGCGAGCCAGGCGTGCAGCAGGCTGCGGGCGTCGGCGGGAGTCACCGCGCCGCCGGAGTCCGTCTCGCCGTGGCGCACGTCGCCCTCGGTCAGCAGCCGCCGCGCCATGTTCAGCACCGCCGCGGGGTCGAGCCGGCGCGGCGGGGCGTCGTCCGGGTCGCGGCCCAGCGCCCGCGCGGCCAGCGCGATCGCGGCGTGCGCCCACTTCGCGGCGCTGCCCTGCTCGCCGCCGGAGCTGACGCGGCCGGCGCGCACGTGCGCCAGGAACTCCGCGGGGGAGGAGGCCGGCGGGGTGGCGCTCCAGGTGCGGCCGATGTCGACGCCGGCGTGGTCGTCGGAACCGCCGACGCCCGCGCCGTCGAGCGTCGCGACGTACGTCGCCGCGGGCCGGTTCAGCTCGCGGGCGCGCGCGCCGTTGCGAACCTCCCAGACGTCGAACAGCTGCGCCAGGCGGCGCCGGTGGCGCGCCGTCAGCGGCGCGCCCACGTGGTAGTAGGGGTGCGCGAGCGCGCAGGCGATGTCGCGCTCGTACATGTAGGCCGCGCACAGCTCGACGTCGCCGCGGTTGGCCTGTAGCCACTCGTGGTCCTCGGGGGTGATGCCGAGACACAGCACGTGCACCGCCTGCGGCTCGCCGCGGAAGTGCGCGGTCAGCTCCTCGGAGACGAACACGTCGGGGCGGTCGGCGATCTGCAACACGCCGGAGATGGTGTCGTGATCGGTGATCGTCACGAAATCCATGCCGCGGCGCTTGGCCAGCTCGTAGACCTCCTCGGGGGGCGTCGCGCACTCCGGCAGGCCTGCCGCGCGCTGGACGCCGAGCTTCGACTCCTGCGAGGCTGTGGAGTGGCAGTGAAGGTCTGCTCGGCAAACCTCCGCAATGCTGTCCATAGTCGTTCCCTGACCGTTCATACCAGTCAGATTTGCCTGCAAAGGCAGCCTTTTTGTGACCAGGGAGAAACGATCGTGTGAAGTGACTGTGAAGATCCGCCTGCGCGTTCCTGACTGGGCACCCTCTAAGCTCTCGCCGCGATGCCCGCGCTTCTGCTCGCGCCGGTCGCCTCCGCGATCAGCTACTTCCAGGCGATCGTGCTCGGGATCCTCCAGGGCGTCACCGAGCTGTTTCCGATCTCGAGCCTCGGCCACACGGTGCTGTTCCCGACGCTGTTCGGCTGGAACGCGCTCGTCCACGCCCAGTCGCAGAAGGAGTCCTTCTGGCTCGCCTTCGTCGTGATGCTCCACGTCGGCAGCGCGATCGGGCTGCTGATCTACTACCGGCGCGACTGGGTGGAGATCGTCGCGGCGTTCTTCCGCACGCTCGGCAAGCGCCGCGCCGAGACCAGCACCGAGCGCCTGTCCTGGCTGATCGTCGTCGCGAGCATCCCCGCCGGCGTGCTCGGGCTGATCTTCGAGAAACAGCTGCGCACGCTCACCGCGAAGCCGGAGGTCGCGGCGATCGCGCTGATGGTCAACGGCCTGCTGCTGTTCGGCTTCGAGCGCTATCGCAAACGCGCCGAGGTGCGCGAACTGGCCGAACGCGAGGGCCTCAAGCCCGACGGGGCGCGGCGCCTGGAGACCCTGGAGTACCGCGAGGCGCTGCTGGTCGGCTTCGCGCAGTCCACCGCGCTCGTCGCGGGCATCAGCCGTGACGGCGTGACGATGGGCACCGGCGTCGCCCGCGGCCTCGACCACAGCGACTCGGCGCGCTTCGCCTTCCTGCTCGCGACGCCGATCATCCTCGCGGCGGGGATCTTCAAGCTGCCCGACCTGCTGGGCCATCTCGGCGACGGAATCCGCGGTCAGGCCGTCGTGGCGATGATCACCGCGGCGATCACCGCGGTCCTGACGGTGGCGTTCCTCGTCAAATGGTTCAAGACCCGCACGCTCGTGCCGTTCGGCGTCTACTGCGTCTTGTTCGGGCTGGGAATGCTGATCTACACCGTCAGCTAGGCCGCGGCCCCGCCCGCCCGTCGACTCGCGCTGGGAAGGACGATTCAGGCGCCGCTTAGGTGGTAGTCCATCATGAGCTGATGCCCGTTCCGCGGACGCCGTCGAAGATGTTCGAGACCCGCAGCCAGGCCTGGCGCGAGGCCGGCCTGCTGCGGCAGATCAGCCCGCGCGTCGTCAAGCGCGCGCGGCTTGAGGTGCTGGTGCTGGTGCCGCTGTTCGTGGCGGTCGTCGTCTTCTACGACAACCGCGTCGGCCTGCTCGGCGCAGCCGGCAAGCACGGGCAGGCCGCGAAAGAACTCGAACCCGCGCTCGAAACGCCGATCACGATCGCGACCGTGATCGCGCTGATGATCCTCGGCTGGGCGATCGCGCGCGACATCGGGCGCAGCCTCGGCCCCGCGCTGTTCCGGCGCCTGGACCCCGCCACCGCGGGGACGGCGGGCTTCTTGATCCGTCTGCTCACCGCGGTGCTGGCGCTGCTGGTGGCGCTGCGGGTCGCGGGCATCGAGCCGCACACGCTCGCGCTCGGCGGCGCCTTCACCGCGGTGATCTTCGGCCTCGCGGCGCAGCAGACGCTCGGCAACGTGATCGCGGGCACCGTGCTGCTCAGCGCGCGCCCGTTCCGCGTCGGCGAACGGGTGCGGCTGCAGGGCGGCCCGCTCGCGGGCCAGCTCGAGGGCACGGTGGGCTCGCTCGGGCTGCTGTACACGACGTTCGTGCAGGCCGAGGACTCCGTGATGGTCCCGAACAGCGTCGTGCTGAACGTCGCGGTGCTGCCGTTGCGCGAACCAGAGGCCGTCAACCTGCGCGCGCGGCTGCGCCAGGGGATGACGCCCAGCGACCTGCAGGAGATCCTCGAAGCGAAGCTGCAGACGCCGCTGCGGGACGCGCCGCGGATCACGCTGGAGGAGCTGGACGGCGAGGAGGTCGTGGTCCGCATCGCCGCGACGCCGCGCATCGCCGCGGAAGGCAGGCAGCTCGCCAGCGAGCTGCTGGCGATCGTCTCGCGCGAGACGCGGGCCGGGGCCGAGACGCGGGACTCGCCGCCGCGCCAGGACGGCAACGGCCAGGCCTCCCCGGCGCGCGAGCGGCCGGCCCGGGACGCCTGACGCGCTAGGCCCCGGCGGGCTCGCCGCGCAAGGCGTAGCGCAGGAACAGGTGCGACTCGTTCTCCAGCACGCCCAGCAGCTCGAGCTCCGCGGGCCGCTCGAAGCCGGCCCCCGCGATGATCCGCAGCGCCTCGCCGGTGCCGTCCTCGCCGCCGGCGAGCTTCGGCGAGACCGACAGGAACAGCTCGTCGACCAGCCCCGCCAGCAGCAGCTGCGCGTTCAGGTGCGGGCCGCCCTCGCACAGCAGCGTGCGCACCCCGAAGCGCGCGCGCAGCTCGCGCAGCGCGCCCGCGAGGTCGAGGCCGCCGTCGCGTGGGGCGCGCACGTACTCGACCCGGGCCGCCGTCTCGGGCAGGCTCGCCGTGGAGGAGGTGAGGATCACGACGCGCGCCTCGGGCTCGCACAGCAGCGGCGTGTCCGGCGCCAGCGCCAGGCGCCCGGAGACGATGCAGGCGAGCGGCTCCGCGGGCAGCCCGGCCCGCACCCGCGCCGCGCGTGCCGCCTCGCTCCTGACGATGCGCCCGTAGCGCTCGACCCGCACGGTGCCGGCGCCCGCCATCACGGCGTCGACGCTGCCGCGCAGCGCGTGGAACAGCTCGCGGTCGGCGCGGTTGCCGATCGGCCCGGAGCGCCCGCCGAGCGTGGCGCGCCCGTCGACGGTGCTGATCATGTTCAGGATCAGGTACGGCCGATCCTCGGATCCAGCGGCGCGGGCCTGCGCGCGCGCTTGCAAGCCGAGCCCCGCCGCAAGCTCCACGGCGTCGAGCTCGTCTCCCGGCGGCAGCAGGCGCGCGAAGCGGGCGGGCGCGGCGGGCGATCGATCGGGCTGCCCCGGCGCTGTTGGCTCGGCGCTCATCGCCTCACCCTAGCCGCCGCTCCGAGCGGGATAAACACGCACCCGGGCGCGGTCCTGAAACCGATCGTCCGATCTTAAAAATTGAACAACACGCGCGCGCGGCTACGTGCTACGGTCACGCTTGACTGGCCGGCGCATAGACCGGCGAAAGCAGTGCAAGCGCTCGCAGGTCGAAGCTTCATGGAGCATCCTCCGCGTGCAGCACGCACAACACCGTGGAGGAGTTACCCACATGCCAACTGGCACAGTGAAGTGGTTCAGCGACGACAAGGGGTTCGGTTTCATCACCCCCGACGACGGCGACAAGGACCTGTTCGTTCATCACACCGGGATCAACGGCGAGGGCTACCGCTCGCTGCAGGAGGGCGCCAAGGTCTCCTACGACCCCGAGCAGGGCGACAAGGGGCCGAAGGCCGTCAACGTCTCGGCGATCTAGTCGGCGCCGGACCCGGCCGCGGCGAGAGTCGCGGCCGTCTGGCCGGGTGGCTGCGGCGCTGATCGCCGCCACCGCGGTCTAACCTTCTGAGGGCTCGCTCCGGCGGGCCCTCCTTCATGTCGAGCGACGCCAGCACACTTCCCCTGCGCGACGCGCCCGTCGCGAGCCCGCAGCGCAGGCGCGGGCTGCTGCGCGGTCGCGCACGGCCGCTGGCGGCGAACGCCGGCGAGCGGACCTGGCCGGCCGTCGCCTGCCTCGCGGTCAGCGTGCTGTGCAGCCTCGCGGTCGTGCTGATGGCCGCGAACCGGCCCAGCGTGCTGTCGGCGACCTCGCACCCGAACTACTTCCCGCACTGGATGACCGGGCCGCTCGGCGGCCTGCTGCCCTGGTTCGCGCGCAACAGCATCACGTTGAAGTACGTGTTCTCGGGCGCGATCGTCGCGATGTACGCCAGCTACCTGCTCGGGCTGCGCTACGTGCCGCGCATACGGCCGCGCTGGGCGATCGCCGCGGTCGTCGCGGTGCACGCGATCTTCTTCCTGTCGCCACCGCTGGCGCTGACGGACGTCTTCAACTACGTCAATTACGGGCGCATGGACGTGGTGCACCACCTCAACCCGTACACGACGATCCCGATCCTCGAGCCGCACAACGATCCCAGCTACGACCTCAGCAACTGGCACCAGCTGCTGAGCCCCTACGGCCCGCTGTTCACGATCCTGACCTTCGCCGTGGTGCCGCTCGGTGTCGCGGCGAGCTTCTGGGTGCTGAAGGGCGTGCTGGCGCTGGCGAGCCTCGGGACGCTGCTGCTCGTCTGGAAGTGCGCGCGGCTGCTCGGCCGCGACCCCGTGAAAGCGATCCTGATCGTGGGGCTGAACCCGATCGTGCTGGTGTGGGGCCTCGGCGGCGACCACAACGACTTCGTGATGGTGTTCCTGGTGGTGCTCTGCTTCTACCTGCTGCTGCTCGTGCGCGCGCGGGCGCAAGCGCAGCAGGAGGCGGGCGAGGGCCGCTCCTGGCGCTGGCCCGTGTGGCCGGTGGCGCCCGCCGCCGCGCGCTCCCACCTGCGCGAATGGCTGCTGCCGCTGTCGTGGCTGGAGATCGGCGCGGGCGCCGCGGTCGTCGCCGCCGCGGGGGTGAAGGCGTCGGGCGCGGTGCTGGTCCCGGTAGTGCTGGCCGCCGCGCTCCCGAACCCACGGCGCTTCACGCAGGTGCTGCTGGGGATGGGCGTCTGCGCCGCGGCGATCGCCGTCGTGAGCGTGGCCACCTTCGGCCTGCATACGCCCGACCTGACGACGCAGAGCAAGCTCGTCACGAGCGTCAGCGTCCCGAACCTGATCGGGCTGGCGCTCGCGCAGGGGGGCGAGACCGAAGTCCTGCACAAACTGCTCTCGCTGGCGCTCGTCGTCTCGGTGGTCCTGTGCTGCGTGCAGGCCTACAAGCGCCGCTCGCCGATCACCGCGTCGGGCTGGTCGAGCATCGCGCTGCTGGCGACGCTCAGCTGGGTGCTGCCCTGGTACGTGCTGTGGGTGCTGCCGATGGCGGCGCTGACCGGCTCCGTGCGCCTGCGCCGCACCGCGCTCGCGTGGGGGGTATACCTGGTCATCGCCTGGGCGCCCGCCTCGGGGCAGCTGTGGCAGGCGATCCACTTCCATCCCGAGAAGACATCGCTCGGGCGCCTGCATCAGCGCTACGTCAAGGAGCTTCTCAACTAGTCGGTGTCGGGGCGCCGCCGCTCGCGCTTGCGCTGGGAGTCGCGCCGCTTCGCCGACAGCCGACGCTCGCGCGAGGCGGCGGTGGGCTTCGTGGCGGTGCGCCGCTTCGGCACCACGAGCGCCCGCGCGATCCGCTCGGCCAGCCGCTCCAGCGCCAGCTCGCGGTTGCGCGCCTGCGAGCGGGCGTCCTGGGCCACGGCGGCGACGCGCGGCCCCGCGCGGTCGAGCAGCCGCCGCCGCTGCGCTTCGCTCAGCGCCGCGGAGGCCAGCACGTCGAAGCTGGCTTCCACGCGCGAGGCGGTGACGTTCGCGTGCTGCCCGCCCGGCCCGGAGGAGCGGCTCGCCCGCAGGAGCACCTCCGCCAGCGGGATCGACAGCCGCTCGTTCACCCGCAGCGATCCCTCCGTGGGCGGCTCGGCCGGCAAGCGCGCTCCCCGTCCCCAGGCGGCCGGGGGCGCTCAGGCGGCGCCGGACGCGGGGTCGCCCGAGGCGGGGTCGCCGGAGGAGGCCCCGCCGAGGTCGTGCAGCGCCCGCACGGCGTGCGCCTCCTCGCCCTCTGGCACGCGCCCGTCGCGGCCGACGTAGCCGTCCTTGCCGCCGGCGCAGACGTAGATCGCCTCGTCCTCGCCGACGTTGCGGATCAGGCGCACGGTGTGGGCGTCCACGCGCGCCATCCCGCCCTCGCGCAGCGTGTGCACGGTGCCGTCGCCGAACTCGATCTCCAGCGTGCCCTTGTGTACGAAGTACAGCTCCTCCTGCGTCTCGTGGAAGTGGAAGCCGCTCTCGATCCGGGGCGGCATCACGATCGCGTTCACGCCGAACGCCGTCACGCCGAGGCCCTTGCGGATCTTGCGGAAGCCCGGCGCGTCGCCGAGATCGTCGAGGTTGCCCACCGCATAGCCCTCGCCCACCGTCACACCTGGGTACTCGCTCGAAGCCTCCATCTGCGCCTCCTGTCTCCGGGGATCTGCAGCGGAGCTTTGCACCCCGGCGCGCCGCGCGCTGGTCGGCCCGGCGCGGCTGGGCGCGGCTCGGCGTCAGGCGCCCGCGGGCCCCGCGGCCTCAGTGCTCGGCGACGTGGCCGTCCGCCGGCTCCAGCGGGCGCTGCTCCGCGGCCCAGCGCACGAGCCCGCCGTCCATCGAGTAGGCCTCGTAGCCGGAGGCGCGCAGCGCCTGCGCCGCCATCGTCGAGCGCGAGCCGACGCGGCAGTAGAACACGACGGGGCGGCCGGCGTCGATGCTCCCGGCCTCCTGGCTCAGCATCGTCAGCTCCAGGTGGCGCGTACCGGCGATGTGTCCAGCCTCGCGCTCGTAGGGCTCGCGCACGTCGATCACCTGCAGCGAGGGGTCCTCGCCCATCCATTCGGCCAGCCGCTCGGGGGCGATGCCGATCTGCTGGCCCGCGGCGCTCACTCGGCCCAAGCTAGCAGCGGCGCGCGGCGCCTTGCGCTCGCCAAGGCATGTCAGGACGGGCCGCCCGCTCCAGGGCGGCCCGTTATCACTAGGATCACCCCCATGGAGGCCGTCGGCGACGTCTACACGATCCCCCAGGAGAACCTGGACTTCTGCGCCACGATCGGGCAGATCGCCCGCGAGCGGATCGCGCCGCGCTCCGCGGAGATCGACGAGAAGGCCGAGTACCCCTGGGACGTGCGCAAGCTGCTCTCGGAGCAGGATGTCCTGGGCCTGCCCTTCGGAGTCGAGCACGGCGGCACCGGCACCGGCACGCTGATGCTGAACATGGCCGTGGAGGAGATCGCGAAGGTCGACGCGGCCTGCGCGCTGATCCTGATGGTGCAGGAGCTGGGCACGCTGCCGATCCAGCTCTACGGCTCCGAGGAGCTGAAGGAGCGCTTCCTGCCGAAGTGCGCAAGCGGCGAGTGGTCGCCGGCCTTCGCGCTGTCGGAGCCCGAAGCGGGCTCGGACCCCGCGGGGATGATCACCACCGCCACGAAGGACGGCTCGGAGTGGGTGATCAACGGCACGAAGAACTGGATCACGAACCTGGGGATCGCCGACTTCTACGTGGTCTTCGCCGTCAGCGACCGCGAGACGCGGCGCCTGACGGCGTTCGTCGTCGAGGCCGACCGCCCCGGCTTCAGCGTCGGCAAGCTCGAGCACAAGCTGGGCATTCGCGCCTCGCCGACGGGCCAGCCGATCTTCGAGGAAGTCCGCGTCCCGGAGGAGAACGTGATCGGCGAGGTGGGCCGCGGCCTGTCGGTGGCGCTCGGCACGCTGGAGCGCACGCGCCTTGGCGCCGCGGCGCAGGCGGTGGGGATCGCCCAGGGAGCGACCGACTACGCGGTGGCCTACGCGCGCGAGCGCAAGCAGTTCGGCAAGCCCATCAACGAGTTCCAGGGAATCCAGTTCAAGCTCGCCGACATGGAAACACGCACCGCCGCCGCGCGCGAGCTGCTCTACAAGGCCTGCGCCATGGCGGATCAGTGGCATCCACTGCGCGCGAAGTACTCATCGATGGCGAAGGTGTTCTGCTCCGACACCGCGATGGCCGTGACCGTTGACGCCGTGCAGGTCCTGGGCGGGTACGGTTATGTCAAGGAGTACCCCGTGGAGCGAATGATGCGAGACGCCAAGATCACCCAGATCTACGAGGGCACGAACGAGATCCAGCGGCTCGTGATCGGCCGCACCCTGAAATAGGCGTGCGATGCGAGTGTCGAGGCCGCCAGCCAGTGCCTCCGGCCACCTCCGCCGTGTCGGCGTCGCCGCGCTGATCGCGCTTTCCGTCGGGCTCGTCACGATCGTCGTCGGTCAGGGCTTCAGCTCGATCGGCGCCGTGCGCGCGCTGGAGGACATCGCCCTCGGCGTGATCGTCGCCGCGGTGCTGATGGGCGGCGCCGCCTTCGTCGCTGTGCGCATGGCGGGCTGGCGCGACCCCGAGTCGGAGCACGAGTTCGACCAGATCGTCCGCAACTCTGAGGCGCTTGCGCGCGAAGGGCTCGCGATCGACCCCGAAGAAGCCGAGTTCATGGAGCTGGACCCGCTGGAGGACGAGGACTTCGAGGAGCTCGTCCGCGACGCGCTCGACGACCTGCCGGACCTGCTGCGCAACGCGCTCCAGCACGTCGCGGTCGTGATTTCCGACGGCGGCCGGCGCGCCGGCGCATACGGCCTCTACCAGGGCGACGGCGCCACCCGCGACGACGCCCACGACCGGATCGTGATCTTCCGCGACACGCTGCGGCGCGACTTCGGGCACGACCCCGAGCTGCTGCGCGATCAGGTGACCCGCACCGTGCGCCACGAGCTGGCCCATCACGTCGGCTTCGACGAGCTCGGCGTCAGCAGGCTTGACCTTTAGGCACGATCTAGACTCAGGCGTATGGAGCAGGTAGGCAGGGAGGGGGCCGGCGCCCCCGGGGGGGAGGCCGCGGGCACAGGCGCCGCGGCGGCGACCGCGGGGCCCGCGGCGGCCGCCGCCGTCGCACAGGGTCGGCCGACGCCGGACTTCTTCATCGTGGGCCACCAGAAGTGCGGCACCACCGCGCTGTATCTGATGCTGAGCGCGCACCCGCAGATCTACATGCCGGAGGTGAAGGAGCCCTGGTACTTCGCGCGCGAGCTGCGCGCCCGCAGCGCGGGGGGCGCCGGCGGGAGCGACGGCGAGGGCTCGCACAGCCGCCCGAACAGCCTTGACCAGTACCTGGCGCTGTTCGCCGACGCGCCGTCCGGGAAGCTGGTGGGCGAGGCCTCGCCGCAGTACATCCGCTCAGAGAAAGCCGCCGCCGAGATCGCACAGCTGCGTCCCGACGCGAAGATCGTCGCGATCCTGCGCGAGCCCGCGGCGTTCCTGCGCTCGCTGCACATGCAGCTGGTCAGCACGCACATCGAGTCCGAGACCGACTTCCGCCGCGCGATCGAGCTGGAGCCCGCGCGGCGCGAGGGCAGGCAGATCCCGCGCCTGTCCGTCTCGCCGCAGTCGCTGCTGTATTCCGACCACGTCCGCTATGCCCACCAGCTCAGCCGCCTGCACGAGGCGTTCCCCGCCGAGCAGGTGAAGGTGCTGATCTACGAGGACTACCGCCGCGACAACGAGGGGGTCGTGCGCGAGGTGCTGGAGTTCCTGGGCGCCGACCCCACGATCCCGGTGCAGCCCGTGGAGACAAAGCCGCTGAACGCCGTGCGCTCCGTGCGCCTGCACCGCCTGCGCCGCGCGATCCGCAAGGCGGGGCTGCACCCTGCGAATCGCGGGCCCCTCGTGCGCGGGATCGACGCCGTGGCGCCGCGGCGGCTGCGCAGCGAGGCGCTGTCCGCGGCCTTCCGGCGCGTCGCCTACGAGCAGCCGAAGCCCGCCGACGAGGAGCTGGCGCTGCAGTTGCGGCGGCGCTTCAAGGGCGAGGTCGAAGCCGCGAGCGACTACCTCGGGCGCGACCTCGTCGCGCTTTGGGGCTACGACCGCATAAGCTGAGCCGCGCAACCGCACGCCCGCGTCTCCAGCGGGCCGACCGACAAGGAGCGATTTCAGATGCCAGATGCAGTAATCGTCGATGCAGTCCGCACGCCCATCGGAAGGGCGGTGAAGGGCTCGCTGAAATCGGTCCGCGCCGACGACCTCGCGGCGGTGCCGCTGAAGGCGATCCTGGAGCGCAACCCGCAGCTGGAGTCCGGCTCGATCGTCGACGTGATGATGGGCTGCGGCTTCGCGGAGGGCGAGTCCGGCTACAACATCGGCCGCAACGCCACGCTGCTGGCGGGGATCGACCACCACGTCCCGGGCACGACCGTGAACCGCTTCTGCGCCTCCTCGCTGCAGACGACGCGGATGGCCTTCCACGCGATCAAGGCCGGCGAGGGCGACACGTACATCGCCGCGGGCGTCGAGGCCGTCTCGCGTGCCGGGAAAGGCGCCGACTTCGAATTCCACCCGCAGCTCGACGGCTCGGAGAACTCGCTCTACAACGTCTACATCCCGATGGGGCTCACCGCGGAGAACGTCGCCGACCGCTGCAAGGTCAGCCGCGAGTCCCAGGACGAGTGGGCCGCGCTCTCCCAGGCGCGCGCCGTCGACGCGCAGCAGTCGGGTCACTTCGACAAAGAGATCGTGCCGGTGACGGCGCCGGCGCACACGACGAAGGACAAGGAAGGCAACGACGTCGAGGTGCCCGAGCAGGTCGTCACGAAGGACGACGGGCCGCGCCCCGGCACGACGGTCGAGAAGCTCTCGCAGCTGCCGCCGGCCTTCAGGCCCGACGGGACCGTCACGGCCGGCAACGCCTGTCCGCTGAACGACGGCGCCGCGGCGCTGCTGGTCACCTCTGAGGAGCGGGCGCAGGAGCTGGGCCTGAAGCCGAAGGTGAAGATCCTCGCTTCGACCGTCGCGGCGATCCGCCCCGAGATCATGGGCCTCGGCCCGATCCCCGCGATCGAGAAACTGCTCGCGGAGACCGGCATGAAGATGAGCGACATCGACGTCGTCGAGATCAACGAGGCGTTCGCGGCGCAGATCGTTCCCTGCAAGGAAGACCTGGGGATCGACGAGGAGAAGCTGAACCCCTTCGGCGGCGCGATCGCCCTCGGCCACCCCTTCGGGATGACGGGCGCCCGCATCATGACCACGCTGATCAACGACCTCGAGACGCTCGACGGGACCTACGGGATCGAGTCGATGTGCGTCGCGGGCGGGATGGGCATGGCGATGCTGGTGCAGCGGCTGAACTAGCCGCGATCCCAACGCGATCGTTTTGATGGGGGGCCGCCCTTTGGGGCGGCCCTTCTGTTATCGCCCCGCGACGCTCGTCATCTGTGGCCCCGCTGTTGCGGCGTTGCCGTACAGCATGACTTCGCTGATGTTCGCCGCGATCCCATCGAACGGAAAGCTCGTCGCTGCGCCTGTCGAGCAGGCACGAAGCCAGTCCGGGATCGTCCCGAGCATCTCGCGCAACGGCGGCAGTCGGAGCGTGGCGAAGCGCCGGCTCGGGAGAAAGTACGCGTACCGGTTCAGCGATCCCGGCAGGTAGCAGCGCCCACGGGTGCCGACGATCACGCAGCCGTTCTCGTCGCGGCGG
This sequence comes from Solirubrobacteraceae bacterium, assembly GCA_035508515.1. Lineage (GTDB taxonomy): Bacteria > Actinomycetota > Thermoleophilia > Solirubrobacterales > Solirubrobacteraceae > Palsa-744. The sequence goes on from DATJMW010000021.1 coordinate 84,070, forward strand.
ATTTGCCCGAACAGGCGCAACGGTGGGCGAGGACCCCCGTCGTACCACTGCATCGGAATGTCGCCGCGGTCCTTCGTCTGCAGCACGAACCGCAACCGCGACCATGGTGGGTAACGGTCGGGCTCGCTCGCGCCCCAGCGCCCCTCTGCCGAGGCCGGGGCCGTCACCCCCAGCGCGGCGAAGGCGAGGGCGCAGTTGTGCGTGCCCATGTCCCCCAGCGCGCCGGTGCCCAGAGCGCGCCAGCCGCGCCACTGTCCAGGCGAGGACCATGGGCGATACGCGCCTTCGTACTCCGTCTCGCCGAGCCACTGCTCCCAATCGAAGCTCGTCGGCCTGGTGGCCGCGGGCGGATCACCGAGCGCATCCCAGTATGAGCCTGGCCGGTCCGTCCAGGCGTGCAGTTCGAGGACGTCGCCCAACGCCCCTTCCCGAATCGCGCCGATCACCTGCGTGGCTCTTGCGTGGGCCAGGCCGTCGAGCGACACCTGTGTCCTGAGCTCGGTGGCGTTGCCGGCGGCGCGCGACATCCGGCGGACGTCATCGATCGTCGTGGCCATCGGCTTCTGGCAGAAGCAGTGCAAGCCGGCCGCCAGCGAAGAAAGCGCGATCGGCGCGTGCTGGTGATCCGGCACGCAGATCGCGACCGCCTCCAGCGCCCCGTCTTCGATCAGGTCCGCGTAGCGCCGGTAGACCCTGGCGCCGGGGTAGAGGCGCGAAGCCGCGGCGAGCGTGGCGCCATCCGTGTCGCAAATCGCGGCCACCTGCGCATGGCGGGCAATCTCGCGCATGTCGAGGAGGCCCTGTCCTCCGACTCCGATGCAGCCAACGCGAACCGTCGAAGCGGGACCGCGCGCTGGCTGCATTGGGTCGGCGACGCTACGCGATCAACGCTCGGCGTCGAGCGCGACAACTCCGCGGATCGTCCCGCGGGACATGCCGTCGTTGTACAGCTTCGCCTCCACCTTCGCCTCGCCGCGGGCCGCCTGAAACCGTCGCGTGCCGCCCGTGAAGGTCACGTCGACGAATGCGTCTCGGTAGTCCTGTCCCGCCTCGGGCTCCGGCGTGTGGCCGCTCAGCTTGGCCGAGATGAAGTCGTAGGTCTCGGGCGCGATGAACTGTGCCGATCCGGTGATCCGGCCCTCGCGATCGACCGCCCAGCGAACGGTGTTGATCTCGAGCTTCTCCTCGACGTCCTGGGGGCTCGCGACCGCCCGCTGGGCGGATTCGAAGAGATCCTCTCCGTTCGGCCCACGCCCGACCAGTTCGAACGGTCCCTCGTAACTGTGCTCCAGCTCCAGTGTTCGTGCCGCGTTCATTGCCTTTCTCCTTTGTGGTCTGTTCTCGACTGCCCGTTCACGATTCCGGTGTGCCACAGGTCCAGCTCCTCATCGGAGGAGACGATCTGCAGATCGACCTCCGACCCGCACCGGGTGAGGTAGTAGCTGCACGCTCGGTTCTCGCCATCGACGACAAGCTCGCCGGTCGTCAGCGTCGTGTCGCCTACCCGGGCGTGCTGAGGACGCGGCCCTGTTGCCGACAGGACCACATCGTCGAGGCGCAGCTCGGCGACCGTCCGCTCCGCGTGTCGCTCGTCTCGGGCCAGACGCAGTTCCAGCCTGTCCGCCGCGACCCCCCGGACATGGTGCCGAGCTATGAACTCCTCGCCCGCGTCGGCGGCCGAGAACGCTTCTTGTTCGAGCGCGCGTATTTGCAGAAACGGGGTGAGCTGGGAACCCTTCCTGGCCTGGGTTGCGCGCCCGCCGGGGAGTGGGAACTTGTAGCCGACGGGATAGGGGATGTGGAGGGCCCCCTCCAGGTCGAGCGTAAGCCGGTCCCGCTCCGTGCCGAACCTGCCCGTGCACAGGTACGCGAAGGAGTCCGTCGGCGTACGCGGCTCGAGTTGGAGCAGCGCCAGCATCAGATCCTGAAACAGGTACTTGCGCAGGACGCAGGAGCTGATCGCGCCCGTGGCGACGTCGGCGACGCCGATCGACAGCTTGTAGGGATCCGAGTTGAGGCTGAGGTTGCGCTGCTCATAGGTGTGCTCCGGGAAGACGAGGTCACCGCGCATGCCCACGAGTCCCGCTCTGGTACCCGGTGGAAGGAGTTGCATCAGTGCCTCGAACTTCGGCTCAAACGCGACCGACGGACGCGCGAACTGCAGGACGAACGGCAACGAGCCTCCGGTGATCCTGCCGAGCTGTAGCTCTATTTGCCCGAACAGCGGGCTCTGCGCTCTCGCCGGGCCACCGAGATCGTCACCACGCACGTCGAAGTCGTCGCCGAAGAAAGTCTCTCGCGGCAGGCACTTCAGCAGGATCGTCGAGTTCTGACGGTCTCCGAGCAGCGTGGCGATCGGCGTGCGTGCGCTCGCCGATCGATGAACGACGTTCGGCGAGCCGGCCGCGCGCTCGTGTTGGCAGGAGAGGTGGATAAAGGGGTGGAGCGAGGAGTTGCATGCGCGGAACGGTGCTTGGGGCCCGTCTGCCGAAGCCGACCCCGGCATCGTCAGCGGGTCGCCGGGGCCGAGCGGAAGGAACATCTGCGCTCCCATGCCGAACGTCGGCGTGCCATCTTCCAGCAGCCCGAACCACGCCAGGGCATGACCGGCGTGCGGCGTGCCGGGGAAGAGCAACGGGGGAGCCGCCAAGCCGGGGTTCTGCTCCAAGAGGGCCGCGATCGCCGAGTTCCAGAACTCGGCGTTGAAGTGAAAGTCGTAGACCCGGCCGGTCGAGATCTCGAGAACGCCGCGCGATTGCGCCTTGACCGGCCGTACTTCGTTCCCGACCGCGGGGAGCTCCCAGCCTCGGGGGGTGGCCAGCACGGCGTCGTCGCCCCGTAGCGGTGGGTAGGAGATCGTGAACGGGAGTCGTCCCTGCTGCGTGTGCCCGAACACGATCGAGAGCTCTCCGTGCAGGCGTGAAGCGGTCAGCGCGTGCCCGTCGAGCAGTTGCGGTCCGGACCAGCCGAACGGGGGAAACCCTGCCGCCAGGGGGTCCTCGTCGGGCTCATCGACGACCTTGATGCAATCGCCGAAGAACGAGCTGCCCGGGTCGATGGCGAATCGGAGCTCTCGCTGCTCGAGGGCGATGGCGCTCAGATCCACCTCGCCGGGTGGCAAGCCGTGAGAGGGAACGCCGTGCACCGGCGACAGGCCGGCGCGCATGCCGAGCGGGTCAAACAGCGGACCGTCGTAGAACGTCTGGATCGGCGTCTCCTGCGAGACGTCAAGTGCGACTTCGGACATCTTGGCCCCCGGCGTCGAACGACCGCAGTCTTGGGCACCTCCGCTCTGCCCAACTATTGAATTATTCGAACTATTTCAAGTAAGGCTTCCGCGGTCAAACGGCCGGGCTGCGGTCGGGGTCAAGCGGCCGGGCCGCGTTTGCGGTCAGGCGTACGGAGCGCGGGCTCGGGGTCGTGCCCGGTCGTCCGGCTGCTAGCGGGGCGGCATCCGCAGCGCGCCGTCCAACCGGATCGTCTCGCCGTTGAGCATCACGTTCTCGGCGATCTGAACTGCGAGCTGGGCGTATTCGGCGGGTTTGCCGAGCCGCTGCGGGAAGGGGATGCCGGCGCCGAGCGCCTGGCGCGCCTCCTCGGGCAGCGCCGCCAGCAGCGGCGTGTCGAACAGCCCGGGGGCGATCGTGTTGACGCGGATTCCGTACTGGGCGAGATCGCGCGCGGTGGGCAGCGTCATGCCGACGACGCCGCCCTTGGAGGCGGAGTAGGCGACCTGGCCCACCTGCCCGTCGAAGGCGGCGATCGAGGCGGTGTTGATGCAGACGCCGCGCTCGCCGTCGGCCTTCGGCTCGGTTCCGATCATCGCGCTGGCGGCGAAGCGCAGCACGTTGAAGGTCCCGATCAGGTTGATCTGGATGATGGTCTCGAACGGCATCAGCGGGTGCGGCCCCTTCGAGCCGGCGACCTTCTGCGCCCAGCCGGTGCCGGCGCAGCAGACCGAGATCCGCAGCCCGCTCTCGCCCGCCTCCGCGGCCTGCTTCACCGCGTCCTGCACCTGCGCCTCCTCGCGCACGTCGCAGGAGACGAACCGGAGGCCCAGCTCCTGGGCGAGCGCCTCGCCCTTCTCGGCGTTGACGTCGGCGACCGTGACGAGCGCGCCGCGCTCGTGGAGCGCCCGCACCGTAGCCTCGCCAAGGCCCGATGCGCCACCCACGACGAGCGCCGAGCTGCCGTCGATCTCCATGGGCGCGGACTCTATCCGAAGCTCCCGGGCGCCCTGTCGCGGGCGCCCGGTCGCGGCCAGCGGGCCGTCCTCCCGCTACCCGCCCGCGGCTAGACTGGGCCGCCATGGAGGGAGCCATGCAGGCGGAAGGGCGCATGCCCGACTTCTTCATCGCGGGGCATCAGAAGTGCGGCACGACCGCGCTCTACATGATGCTCAACCAGCACCCGCAGATCTTCATGCCGGAGTACAAGGAGCCGCGCTACTTCGCGCCGGAGCTGCGCCCGCCGCTGGCCCGGGAGACGCCGGACCGTCCGCAGAAGCTCGAGAGCTACCTGGCGCTGTTCGCGGGCGCGCGAGCGGATCAGGTGGCGGGGGAGGCCTCGCCGCAGTACATCCGCTCGCCGACGGCGGCGGCGCGGATCGCCGCGCTGCAACCGCGCGCGCGGCTGATCGTGATCCTGCGCGAGCCCGCGGACTTCCTGCGCTCCTACCACCAGCAGATGGTGGTCAGCCACGAGGAGCGCGAGAACGACTTCCGCAAGGCGATCGAGCTGGAGCCCTCGCGCCGCGCGAACGCCGGCGGGGACTTCCTGGCGCCGCAGCTGCTCTATTCCGACCACGTCCGCTACGCCGAGCAGATGCGCCGCCTGCACGCGGCGTTCCCGCCCGAGCAGGTGCTCGTCCTGATCTACGACGACTTTCGCGCCGACAACGAGGGCACCGTGCGCGGCGTGCAGCGCTTCCTCGAAGTGGACGACACGTTGCCGATGGAGCCCGTCCGCACCGACCCGATCCCGGTCGTGCGCTCGACGCGCATGCACCAGCTGCGCCGCGCGGTGCGCCGCGCCGCGGACAACCCCGCGCAGGCGAGCCCGCTGGCGCGCACGCTGAACACGCTGGTGCCCAGGCGCGTCCGGCGCGGGGCGCTGTCGAAGGCCTACAGCAGCGTCGCCTACGCCGCGCAGCAGCCGCCGGACCCCGCGTTCGTGCGCGAGCTGCGCGAGCGCTGCCGCCCGGAGGTGCAGGCGATCAGCGAGTACCTGGGGCGCGACCTCGTGTCGCTCTGGGGCTACGACGAGCTCGGCTGAGCCACGGCCACGCCACGCCACGGCTTGCGGCTCAGCGGCCCAAGCGCCGGTTAGTCCAGCCGCGCGGCGCGCGCGAGCGTCAGCGCGAACAGGTTGTCCGGGTCGGTGAACACCCGCACCAGCTCCAGGCCCGCGGCGGCGAGGTCGCCTTCGATTCGCTCGCTGGTGAACTTCGCGCTGATCTCCGTGCGCATCTCCTCGCCCTCCTGGAAGTGGACCGGCAGGTCGAGCTCGCGCACGAGCGTCGTGTGCTCGCGGCGCGCGCGCAGGCGCATCTCGATCCACTCGTGCTCGGCGTCGAACAGCGCGACGTGCTCGAAGTCCTCCGGCTCGAAGTCGGCGTCCAGCTCGCGGTTCAGCACGCGCAGCACGTTGCGGTTGAACTCCGCGGTGACGCCCTGCGTGTCGTCGTAGGCCGCCTGCAGCACCGCGGGGTCCTTGACGAGGTCGGTGCCGAGCAGCAGGTGGTCCTCGCGGCCGAGCAGGCGCGCGATCTCACGCAGCACGCGCCGGCGGCTGCCGGGCGGGAAGTTGCCGATCGTGCCGCCGAGGAACGCCACGATCCGCGGGCCCAGCGCCGCGGGCACCTCGCCGAGGTGGCGCTCGAAGTCGCCGATCACGCCGTGCACCTGTAGCCCGGGGTACTCCGCGGTCAGCTGCGCCGCGCACTCGCGCACCATGCTCTCGGTGACGTCGACGGGGACGTAGCGGGCGAGCGTGCCGGCGTCGTGCAGGGCGTCGAGCAGCACGCGGGTCTTGCTGGCGGTGCCGGAGCCCAGCTCGACCAGCTCCGCGGCGCCCGTCAGCTCCGCCAGCTCGACGGCGCGCTGCTCGAGGATCGCGCGCTCGGCGCGCGTGGGGTAGTACTCGGGCAGCTCGCAGATCCGGTCGAACAGCTCGGCGCCGCGCGCGTCGTAGAAGTGCTTCGGCGGCAGTTCCTTGAAGGGCCGCGTCAAGCCGTCGAGCACGTCGTCGGCGAGCGAGCGGTCCTGCGCGCCGTCGAGATGGGAGTCGATGCGGATCGCCCCCGCGAGGACGGGCTCCGGTGGTGTTCGTGACGCCATCAGCAGATCCCGAGGAGCCGAACGCTATCGCACATCACGAGCCAGTCGCACGCCGGCGAAGATCTGCCTGCGCTGGGGCAGGTCCCAGTTGCGAAAGCGGACGTTCGCGACGCGCTCGTTGGTCGCCCAGGAGCCACCGCGCAGGACGCGGTAGCCCTCCCCGAAGAACACCTCCGAGTACTCGCGGTAGGGGTGCGCCACGAAGCCCGGGTAGCCCTCGAACGTGCTCTGCGTCCACTCCCACGCCCTCCCGACGCCTGCGAGCGCTGATCCTTCCGCGCCGGTTTCCGCGCCGGGCCGCTCGGGGAGCGTGGCGGCCTTCTCCCACTCGGCCTCGGTGGGCAGCCGCGCGCCCCGCGCACGCGCGAAGGCCTGCGCCTCGAACCAGCTGACGTGTGAGGCGACGGCCTCAGGGGCTCCGGCGGCGATCGCGGGGTGCTGCGGCTGCTGCTGCTCGCCCAGCCAGGCCCAGCCCTGCTCGGACCACAGCTCGCGCCGCCGGTAGCCGCCGTCCTCGCGAAAGCCCAGCCACTCGCTGTTCGTCGCGGGCCGGCGCGCGATCTGGAACGCCGGCAGCTCGACCTCGTGCCGTGGGCGCTCGTTGTCGTATGCGAAGCCCTCCGCGGGCGCGCCCATCTGAAATGGGCCCGCCGCGACGGTCAGCCACGGCTCCCCGCCCGCCGGGAGCGGCCGGTCACAGGCGGCGGCGTCGGCGTCGCTCAGCAGCCCGGCGATCGCCATCGTCTGGCGCATCGTCTCGCCGTGCTGGAACTCGTGGCGGATCACCATCTCGCACAGCACGCCGTCGCCGGCGCCGCGCTCCGCGAGCGTTTGCAGCGTGCGCGCCCGCACCTCCGCGAGGTAGTCCCGCGCAGCGCCGGGCCCCAGCGTCTCGATGTCGCCGCGCACCGCCCGCGGCGTCTCGAAGGCGTCGTACAGCGCCGCCAGATCGCCCCGCAGCAGCGGCTGCTCGCCGTGACGGTGGGCCAGCCACAGGTCCTCGTAGGCCGCGATGTGGCCCAGGTCCCAGGCCAGCGGGCTCATGATCGGCGAGTGCACCCGCTCCAGCTGCTCGTCGTCCAGGTGCGCGACGAGCGCGAGCGTGTGCACGCGGGCTCGCTCGAGCCCATCAACCACCTGCGCCACCCCGGCGGAGGCGCGACTGCTGTCGACTGCGTCGGTAGCCATCGCTGCGCGTCACCACTCTAGGCGCTGCGTGGCCCGCTCCGGGCCGGTAGGGCCCGAATCGTTGCTATTTGGGCGGTTCCGGCGAGGCGGCGTCGTCGACGATCACGCTCAGGCGCCCCCGCCGCAGCAGGCTCGCCGGCACGTGGCGGCTTGGCTCGGAGAGCATCGCGTCGACGGCGTCCGCCTTCCCGGCGCCGGTCGCCAGCAGCACGCAGCGCTGCGCCGCGTGCAGCACCGGCATCGTCAGCGTGATCCGCTCCGGCGGCGGCTTCGGCGAGTCGTGCACGCCGAGGCACAGCGCCGGGGCCTGCACGTCGAGCGTGGGCGCCCCGGGAAACAGCGAGGCGACGTGCCCGTCGGGGCCGATCCCCAGCACGATCACGTCGAGCGCCGCTAGCTGCTGCTCGTCCAGCGGCGCGTGCTCGCGCAGCTGGAGCTCGTAGCTCTCCGCGCCGCGCTCGGGGCCGAGCTCGCCCTGCATCCGGTGCACGTGCGCCGGGTCCAGGCCCGCGGCGCCTTCGAGCAGCGTCTCGCGCGCGAGCTTGTAGTTGCTTTCGTCGTCGTCCGGCTCCACGCAGCGCTCGTCGGCGAACCAGACGTGTACGTCACGCCAGTCCTCGATCGCCTCGCGCAGCAGCTCGTACGCGCGGGCGGGGGTGCTGCCGCCGCTGAGCGCCAGGTGCGCCGAGCCACGCTGCTCGCGCGCGCTGAGCAGGCGCCTGGCGATCTCGGTCGCCGCGCGCTCGGAGGCCTTCTCGGCGTCGGGGCAGGTCGTGAGGCTGGTCACGCCGCCTCCCCGACCGGCAGCATCTCGTGCGCGGCGCGCAGCGCCGGGCCGTAGGTGGGGTCGCGCAGCAGCGCCTGCCTGATGCCCTCGCCGAGGATGCCGCCCTCGCCGCGCGAGGCGCCCAGTAGCGTCCACTCGCTCTCGGCGCCCTTGGCGTCGCGGCGCTGGGCGTGCAGCCCGCCGGGGCCGCGATTCAGCGCGAGGCTCAGCCCCGACGAGGTCGTCACGTCGAGCCCCGCCAGGCCCGGCACCGGCATCGTGGCGTCGACCTCGAGCGTCAGCGCGATCTCGCGGCCGCCCGCCTTCGCGGTGCCGGTCAGCAGGCCCTCGTTGCCGGGCTCGTGGGCGATCTCGGCATGCTCCGGCGCCCAGCCCAGGCGCGAGCCCAGCCATCCCAGGAACAGCATTCCCGCGACGGTCGAATCCGGGTGGTGGCGGACCGTCACGGACGTCAGCTCATGCAGCTCGGGGCGCAGCCGCGGGCCGTCGAAGCTCGCGGCCATGCGCTCGCGCCAGGGCGTCGAGCGCAGCCAGGCGAGGTCCACGACGTAGAGCTTCTCCGCCAGCGCCGAGGCCTGGTCGATCGCCTCGCGCCAGACGGGCACCATCACCGAGTCGACCAGCATCGCCTGCGCGAGGCCCAGCAGCTCGCCGATCTCCTCGTAGTGGCCGTGCGGCGACCACAGCAGCGTCGGCAGGTCGGTGACGACGAGCGGGTCCGCGATCGTGGCGAGGTCGTCGAGGTGGCGCTCGCCCAGCTTGACGATCACGGTCTCGCGCAGCAGCGCCAGCTCGCCTGGCGCGGGGTCGGTGTCGGAGGCGATGCTCGCGCGCGCGTCGAGCCGCTCGCGCTTGGGCTCGTAGGAGAGCACGATCAGGCGCGAGGCCGCGTAGCGGCCGACGCCCCGCAGGCGGTTGGCGATCTCGCCGCTGTACTCGTCCTCGACGAAGGCGATCATGTTCAGCACGCGCGCCGGCACGTACTCCTCGCTTTCGGCGTGGCGCTCGGCCAGCAGCGAGCGCAGGGCGGCTTCGATCGCGTCGGGCGTCGTGCCCTGCTCGCTCCAAACCGCGTCGCTGCGGCTCATCATGCTCAGATCGCGCGCCAGTGGTGGCCGTCGAGCAGCAGGCGGTCGGCCTCTGCAGGGCCCTGCGAGCCGGCTTCGTACTGGGCCAGCGGCCCCGGCTGCTCCGCCCAGGTGCCGACGATCGGGTCGCAGATCCGCCACTGCGCCTCGACCTCGTCGTTACGCGTGAACAGCGTGGCGTCGCCGCGCATCGCGTCGGTGATCAGCCGCTCGTAGGCCTCAGGCGACTGCGACAGGAACGAGGTGCCGTACAGGAACTCCATGTTCACGGGGCGGATGATCATCCGCGTGCCGGGGATCTTCGCCCCGAGACGCAGCGAGACGCCCTCGTTCGGCTGCAACGTCAGCACGAGCTGGTTCGGCTGCACGCCCAGCGAGCCGTCCTGGGAGAAGGCGAGGTGGGGGACCGGCTTGAGCGTCACCGCGATCTCGGTCACCTTCCTGGCGAGGCGCTTGCCGGTGCGGATGTAGAACGGGACGCCGGCCCAGCGCCAGTTGTCGACTTCCAGGCGCAGCGCCGCGTAGGTCTCGGTGGTCGAGTCCTTCGCGACGCCATCCTCTTCCAGGTACCCGGGCACGTCCTCGCCGCCCGCGTGACCCTTCGCGTATTGCGCGCGCAGCGCGATCCACTCGATCTCCTCGGCGCTGGGCTCGGGGATCGACTGCAGGACCTTGACCTTCTCGTTGCGGACCTCTTCCGCGGTGAAGCTCACCGGCGGCTCCATCGCCACGTGGCAGAGCAGCTGCAGCATGTGGTTCTGGATCAGGTCGCGCAGCGCGCCGGCGTGGTCGTAGTAGCCGGCGCGGGTGCCGATGCCGATGTCCTCCGCCGCGGTGATCTGCACGCTGTCGATGTAGTTGCGGTTCCACAGCGGCTCGAACATGCCGTTGGCGAAGCGGAACGCCAGCATGTTCTGCACGGTCTCCTTGCCGAGGTAGTGGTCGATGCGGAAGACCTGCTGCTCCTCGAAGATCGCCAACACGCGGCGGTTCAGCTCGCGCGCCTCCGCGAGCGTCGTGCCGAACGGCTTCTCGATGATCACCCGCACCTCCGAGCCCTCGTGCTCGTTGAGCTTGGAGCGGCCGAGCTGCTCGACGATCGCGGGGAAGAACTCCGGCGCCGTGGAGAGGTAGAAGGCGCGGTTCAGCGGTTCGCCCGCCTGCTGCTCGAAGCCGTCGAGCGTTTCGCCCAGCTGCTTGTAGACGGAGTCGTCGTCGAACGTGCCGGGGATGTACTTGACCTGCTCCAGCAGGCTTTTCAGCACCTGCTCGTCGGGCTTGCGCCGCGAGTACTTGCGGATCGCTTCCTCGCACTCCTTGCGGTAGTCGGCGTGCTCCTTTTCTTTGCGCGAGACGCCGACGAGGTGAAAGCGCGCGGGCAGCGCGCCGTCGTGGGCCAGGTTGTAGAGCGCCGGCAGCAGTTTGCGCTGGGCCAGGTCGCCCGTGGCCCCGAAGATCACGAGCGTCGTCGGCGCCACCGGCAGGCGCTCGAGCCCCGCGGTGAGCGGGTTCTCCTGCTTGGGCTCGGCGGTCGGCTGCCCGGGCTGCGCGGCCAACTCAGCCGCCCTTGCGCTTGCCGGCCCCGGCCTTGCCCCTGGCGCCGTTGCCGGCGGGCGCGGCTGCGGACGGCGCGGCCTTGACGGCATGCCCGCCGAACTGGTTGCGCAGCGCCGCGAGCACGCGGTCGGCGAAGTCGCCGTTGCCGCGCGAGCGGAAGCGCTCGTAGAGCGCGGCGGTGATCACCGGCGTCGGTACGTCGTGGTCGGTGGCGTCGGCGATCGTCCAGCGGCCCTCGCCCGAGTCGGCGGTGTAGCCCTCGATCGCTTCGAGCTCGTTGCCGTCGGCTTCGAACGCGCGCGCCGCCAGTTCGCACAGCCACGAGCGCACGACCGAGCCCTGGCCCCAGAGGTGCGCGATCTTCGCGTTGTCGAGCTGGTACTCGCACTTGTCGAACACGTCGAAGCCCTCCGCGTAGGCCTGCATCAGGCCGTACTCGACGCCGTTGTGGACCATCTTCACGTAGTGCCCCGCGCCCGAAGGGCCGAAGTGCAGCCAGCCGCGCTCGCCGATCTGGGCGACGCTCTGCTCGTTCGTCTCCGGCGCCAGCACGTCGAGGATCGGAGCCAGCCGTTTGACGGCTTTCGGCGGCCCGCCGACCATCATGCAGTAGCCGACTTCCAGGCCCCAGACGCCGCCGGAGACGCCGACATCGACGTATTCGATCCCGGCTTTTTTCAGTTCCTTGGAGCGGCGCTTGTCGTCGGTCCAGCGCGAGTTGCCGCCGTCGACGATCGTGTCGCCGCGGTCGAGCAGCTTCGCGAGCTTGTCGACCGTTTCCTGGGTAGGCCCACCCGCCGGGACCATGATCCAGACCATCCGCGGCGGCGCCAACTGCTTGACGAGCGCTTTCAGCGAGTCCGCGCCCGCGGCGCCGTTCCGTTCGGCCTGCTTGACGGCCTTCGCGTCGAAGTCGAACGCGACGACCTCGTGCTCGGAGTCGCGCCGGATGCGGTGCACCATGTTGCCGCCCATCTTGCCGAGCCCTACAAAGCCGATCTGGCTCACAATGCCTCCTTGATCTCTTTGGTCAGCTCGCGCAGCGCGGCCGCCGGGTCGTCGCCGTGCAGCCGCACGCGCTCGACGGGGAGACCGACCTCGCGCAGCGTCTGGAAGTCGCCGATCGCCTCCGCGTTCTTCAGCGTCGTGAAGGTGTAGGCGGCGCCAGGGATCTCCACGTCCTCGGGCCCGTCCCACAGCAGCTGGAGGAAGTGCCCGACCTTCGGGCCACCCTTGTGGAATTGCCCCGTCGAGTGCAAGAAGCGGGGGCCGTAGCCGAACGTCGTCGTCGCCTTGCCCTGCGCGCGGATCAGCTCGCGCAGCGCCGCGACCGCCGCGTCGAACTCCGCGGAGGGCTCGACGTAGCCCATCAGCGCGACGTAGCTCGGCGGGGTGGCCGAGCCCAAGAGCTCCTTCAGCGACTCGACGCGGTGCTCGGCCGGCAGCTCGTGCTCGGACTCGAAGTCCGCGAGCACCTGCTTGGTCGCGTCCTTGGCCTGCTGCACGTTGGGCTGGTCGAACGGGTTGATCTCCAGCCCCCAGCCGGCGACCGCCACGGCGATCTCCCACAGCATGAACACGCGCCCGAGGTCGGCGGGGCCGCGCGTGGGGATGCGCAGCAGCGGGTGGCCCGCCTCCGCGAGCTTCGCGGTCGCGGCGTCCAGCGCGGCGTCGGGCGCGCCGGCGTCCGGCAGGTAGGCGAAAACGCGGTCCTCGCCGTAGGCGCCCGGGTCGCCGACGGGCTCCTCGGCGACGGGCAGGATGCCGGTCTGCTGCTTGCCGGTCGACTCCGCCACCAGCTGCTCCAGCCACAGCCCCAGGCCCGGGAGCTCCTCGCCGATCACGAACGTCAGCTTGTCGCGGCCCTGCCGGGCGAGCGCGCTGAGCGCGGCGCCCAGCCAGACGCCTGCGGTGAGGTCGCCGGCGCCGGCAGGCTCCTCGCCGGCCTCGCGCAGCTCGGTCTCCCAGGCGGTCTCGGCGCCGCGCAGCAGCGCCTCGACGTCGACGCCGATCAGCGCCGCGGGCACGATCCCGAACGGCGACAGCGCGCTGTAGCGCCCGCCGATGTCGGGGTCGCCCGCGAACACCTCGCGGAAGCCGTGCTCCTGGGCGAGCTTTTCCAGGCCCGTGCCCGGGTCGGTGATCGCCGCGAAGTTCGCGCCCTCGCCGACGAGCGACCAGAAGTGCGCGAACAGCGACAGCGGCTCGATCGTGCCGCCGGACTTCGAGGACACGAGGAACAGCGTCTGCATCGGGTCGACGGCCGCCTGCACCGAGCGCACGGTCGCCGCGTCGGTCGAGTCGAGCACGTGCAGCGTCGGGTGGCCGGGCGCGGAGCCGAAGGAGCGGCGCAGCACCTCGGGCGCGAGCGAGGAGCCGCCCATGCCGAGCAGCACCACGTCGCGCAGCCCGTCCTCGCGGACGCGGTCGGCGAACTGCTTCAGCGAGCCGGCCTGACCGAGCATTCGCTGCGCCGTGGTCAGCCAGCCAAGGCGGTTGGCGATCTCCGGCGTGCCCGCGGGGCCCCACAGCGTCGCGTCGCCCTCGCGCACGCGCTCGGAAACCCGCTGCTCGCGCGCCTGCGCCACCTTCTCGGCGACCGGGCCCTGCAGCGAGGCGGGTATCCGGGCCTCGACGGTAAGGAGGGCGTCGCTCACGCGCTGATCATAGAGCGGCGTCAGGAGGCTTCGCTCGCGCGGCGCAGGCGACTTCGACGAATGGTTCGGTGGATGGTCAAGGCGCGCGGCGTTGGCTACGATCCGCGCGGATCGTGACCGGCACGGCCCGGCTTCGCCGGGAGGATGCCGGCGAATGCTTCCCCGGCGGAGCGGAGGCTTGGATGAGGGCACAGGGCCTCGGCGCGCTCAGGCTCAAATTGACGAAGCTGTGGTTGATCAGCCCGGAAAAACTGTGGCTGATCTCGATCGCGTTGCAGCGGCGCGGCCTGTGGGTCGCGGCGTTCGCGGTCAAGCAGCTGAACACGATCCTCTACCACAACTCGCTGGCCCCGGGCGCGAGCGTGAGCGCCGACATCGCGCTCGGGCACTACAGCCACGGGATCGTCGTCAACCGCAACGTCGAGATCGGCTGCGGCGTAAAAATCTGGCACAACGTCACGCTGACGGCGGGGCGGCCGGCGCGGGGAGCGGGCGCCGTAGGGGCAGGGCGTGGCGACGGCTCCGGGGAGGCCGACGGCTCCGGTGAGGGTGGCTCCCACGGGCGCGGTGGCTCCCGGGAGGGCAGGCCGCTGTCGCGGATCGTCCTGGAGGACGGCGTGAAAATCGGCACGAACGCCGTGGTGATCGCGCCGCGCGGGCAGACGCTGACGATCGGCCGTGGCGCCCGCATCGGCGCGGGCGCGATCGTGACGGAGAGCGTGCCGGCGGGGGCGACGGTCGTGAGCCCGCCCTCGCGCGTGCTGCTCAGGGACGCCGCCCCGGACGCAGGCGACGGCGGGGCTGAGATAGGTTTCTCGGCGCGCGACGCCGCCGAGCAGTAGCCTGCCCGGCCGCGCCTGCGGCGCGAACCACGCATGAGCCCCGACCCCACGCACCAGCGACCGGACCGCAACCTCGCGCTCGAGCTCGTGCGCGTCACCGAGGCCGCGGCGCTGGCCGCCGCGCCGCTGGTCGGGCTCGGCGACAAGGAGGCCGCGGACCAGGCCGCGGTCGACGGCATGCGCTACATGCTGCAGTCGGTGCAGATGGACGGCGTCGTCGTGATCGGCGAGGGCGAGAAGGACGAGGCGCCGATGCTCTACAACGGCGAGCAGATCGGCGACGGCACGCCGCCGGCGGTCGACATCGCGGTCGACCCGCTGGAGGGCACGACGCTGGCGGCGCACGGGATGCCGAGCGCGCTGGCGGTGATCGCGCTGTCAAGCCGCGGGACGATGTTCGACCCCGGACCGTGCGTCTACATGGAAAAGATGGCGGGCTCGCCGGAGATCGCCGACCTGCTGGACCTCGACCGGCCGCTCGCCGAGACCGTGAAGCTGATCGCCGAGCGCAAGAGCACCGTCGTCGGCGACGTGATGGTCGTCGTGCTGGACCGCCCGCGCCACGAGCAGGGCATCGAGGCGATTCGCGAGGCGGGCGCGCGCGTGCGGCTGATCGCCCACGGCGACGTCTCCGCGGCGCTGCTGGCCGTGACCGAGCGCTCGCCTGTCGATCTGCTCTGGGGCATCGGCGGCACGCCCGAGGGAGTGATCTCCGCCGCGGCGGTGAAGTGCCTGGGCGGCTGCCTGCTTGGGCGGCTGTGGCCGCGCGACGAGGACGAGCGCAAGGCGGCGCTCGACGCGGGCTACGACCTCGAGCGGGTGCTCGCCCACGACGACCTCGTCGCGGGCGACGACGTGTTCTTCTCCGCGACCGGCGTCACCGACGGCGACGTGCTCCAGGGCGTGCGCTACCCGAGCGCGGGCGGCGCGACGACCGAGTCGCTGGTGATGCGCACGCGCTCGGGGACGATCAGGCGCATCCGGGCGACGCACGACCGCTCGAAGCTGCGGGCGGTCGGCGGCGAGCGCTTCTGAGCGGCCGCTGCCTGCTGCAACAATGTCAAGCGTGTCCTGCGAGGCGAGCGGACGGCGCGCATGAGGGGGAGCGTCCTGCGTCCTGAGCGGTTGTGGCTGCTCTCGATTGCCTTCCAGCAGCGCGGCCACCGGCGGCTGGCGGTGTTCGTGAAGAACCTGAACTCGTTCCTGTACCGCAACTCGCTGCCGCCGGGCGCGACGGTCAGCCCCGACATCGCGCTGGGCCACCACAGCTTCGGCACCGTGATCCACACGAACGTCGTGATCGGCGAGCGCGTGAAGATCTGGCACAACGTCACGATCGCGATGCGCGCGGGCTCGAAGTCGCCCTACCGGATCGTGATCGAGGACGACGTTCAGATCGGCGCGAACGCCGTGGTGATCTCCCCGCACCGGGGAGACCTGCGCATCGGCCGCGGCGCGCGGATCGGCGCGGGCGCCGTCGTGAGCAGCGACGTGCCGGCGGGCTACACGGTCGTGAGCGCGCCGGTGCAGATGATCCCGCCGGGCGAGGGCGGGGAGGAGGGCGACGACGTCGCCGCGGCGCGCGGCGAGGGCACCGCCGAGCCAAACGGCGACGGCGCCTCGACGCCCACGGGCGACGCGGCTCAGCTGCGGTAGCGCCCGACGCGCGACTCGGCGAGGTCGAGCCGCAGCAGCGAGCGCAGGAAGCGGTTCGTGACGATCACGTGGATGCGCGACTGCGTCGCGTCGTAGAAGCGGCGCCCGACGCGCGAGGCGATCGAGGGATAGAAGTTCGCGACCTCGACCGAAACGTGCAGCCGCGCCTGCTCGCCGTCCCGCTCGCCGCGGCGCACCTCGATCTGCAGGTAGCCGCCGCCGTCGCGGCCGCGGCGCGCGACGAGCAGCCCGCGGGCGATGCGCCAACGGACGAGGCCGTAGTCGTGGTGCATCTCGTACTCCGGCGCCTGGAAGGTCAGCAGCTTCAGCGGCGATGCCAGCAGCACGATCGCGCGCCCCTCGTCGGTGTAGGCGACGCGGATCAGGCCGAGCGTGATCCGGGTCAGGAAGCGCCAGTAGGTCGCCGCCAGGCGCTCCAGGTTTTCGGGCGACCAGATCTCGTCGAGCGCCTGCGCCGGCAGGAACACGTCGGCGCTCTGCACCGAGCGCACGGCGCCGGTCTCGTCGTCGAGCGAGGTCAGGCTGCGCGAGTCGGTGATCACCGCGCCCGGGGGTGCGTTGCGCAGGCGCGAGGCCCGGCGCAGCGCCCACAGCAGCGCGATCGCGGCCACGACTGCCAGGACGACGAGGACTGCCAGCAGGGCGCCGCTCATGTCGGGGCAGGCTAATCGGCCGTTCGCGTCCTCGCCTGCTGCTATCCACCTACACGTGAGCGAGGAGCAGCGACCCGCGACGTTCGCCTCACGGCCAAGGCCGCTGGCGGACGCATCCGTCGAGCGCCTGGAGGGCCGCGCCGACGAGCTCGCCAGGCGCTGGGCGATCGCGCTGGTGGGCGCGCGCCCGCTGGCGGAGATGACGGCGGTGCCGCTGGAGGAGATCGCCCGCGTCGGGCCCGCGCTGTGCTCCGCGCTCGTGTGCGCGCTCGGCTCCGAAGCGGCGCTCGACGCACTGGCCCCGAGCGGCGACCCGCGGACGCCCTCAGCCGCCGACGAGCTGCGCGCGCTGGCGGCCCGCTGGGACGCCGCGGGAACGGTCGAGTCCGTCGAGGCGCTGCGCCAGGTCGTCTGGGCGACGGCCGCCGGCGAGCTGGGCGAGGCAGAAGCCTCCTCGCGCGTGGCGGCGGAGCTGTCGGACCGGCTCGCCGGTGTTTGCGCCGTGCTGCTCGGCCACGCGCTTCCCGGCGTCGCGTCGCACACCGCCACGATCGCTTCGCAGCAGGGCGCGACCGTCGCGGCGGCCCCGTCCGCAGGGCAGGTGCTCTACACCTCCTCGCCGCAGCCCGGGCGCTCGGGGGCGGTCCTGATCGACGAGCACGGCGGGTCGCACGCGCCGGGGCAGCCGCAGTCGCGACCGGGGCAGCCCGCGGCGGGACCCAACCCTCGCCCGCTGCCGTGGGACACGCCGCCGGCTGGGCCAGGCGGCGCCGAGGTCAGGGCCGCGCGTACCGCGGATGAGCGCGCCGGTGTGCGCGCCTCGCGCGTCAGGCCTTAGCGGCGCCTCCGCGCGTCAGGCGGTAGCGGCCGCGCCGCCGGTTCCGGCGAGGCTTTCGGCTTCCGCCGCGGCGCCGGGGGGAAGCCCCAGCGTCGGCGTGTTCGGGACGCTGCCCACGACGCGGGAGCCGAGCCGCACGGTGTCGCTGACGCCGAGGGCGGTCGCCGCCCCGCTGGTCAGGTCCCACAGCGCGCCGTTGTGGGCGTAGGGGCCGCGGTCGATCACCGGCACCGTGGCGACGTGGCCCTTGTAGCTGAACTTGACCAGCGTGCCGCAGGGGAGGGTGCGGCTCGCGACGCCGACCACGGCAGGCGTGAGCGTCTGCCCGCAGGCGGTGGTCTGCCCGTAGAAGCCGGGGCCGAACCAGGTCGCCAGGGCGGCCTTGTGGACCGTGGCTGCGGGGGCGCTGGCGGCGCCCCCGGTGCCGGCATGCGCCACGGCGGGCAGGGGCCCGGCGCACGCAATCGCCGCGAGCACGGCAAGGATCGATGTCTTCGAAATCGGCTTTCGCATCAGTGTTGGGCCTACGGGGTGAGCTGACGGGCTCGCGCCACACTGTTGGCGCTACGACCTGGCTGGGTCGATTCGCCCCCGCGCGCTCCGCTTCGAGCGCGCAATGGGTCCCCCGTCCCCTGTGACCGGAGTCGCAGGAGCTCGGCGTGGCGGCGAGTATACAGAAGACCTTTGCCGAGCTTTGCGCAGCTCCCGCCGGCGGGCGAAGCCGCGCCAGGACGTGCCGGGAGGCCGGCGGCGGCGGCCGGGGCAGCCGCGGGGGAGGCCGGCGGCGTCAGCCGGGCAGCCGCGAGAAGACGTCCTTCAGCAGCCGCTCGCCGGCGGACAGGCCGGCCTTCGTCAGCTCGCTGAAGATCTCCGCCGCGGAGGCGACCAGCTCCGGGCCGCCGGGGGGCGCCACGGGACCGTCGGGGCGCTCGCCCTCGCACTCGTAGCCCTGGCGCGGGGCCGGCTCCTGCGGCGGGAACGGGCGGGGCGGGGCCTGGCGCTTGGCGGCGCCGGTCCGCTGCGCGCGGACGGCGTTCGAAGGCCGCGGCTTCGCCGGGCGCGGGGCCGCGGCGGCGGACTTGGCCTGTGCCGAGGCGGCGGAGTCGCGCGTCTTCGCGGGCTTGCCCCGCTGCGCCGGGACGCCGCTCGGGGCGCTCGCCTGCGCGCGGCTTGTGCGCCCGCGCGCCGCCCCGGTCGTCGAGCCGGGGGCGGTCTTCTTCGAAGCGGCGACTTCCGAGGTGCGCTTCGGCGTGGCCTTCGGGGAGCGCGGCATCCTCGCGCGGGGGGCTGCGCCGTTGGCGCTTCCGTTCGTCCCGCCGCGCGCCGCGGCCCGGCGCGCGCTGGAGCGCTGGGGGCGCGTGCGCGGCAGGTTCGCGAGCACGCCGCCCGCGCCGTTCTCCTGCGTGGTCGCGCCGTCGTCTACGTCTGCATCCGCCATCGACACATCATTGCTTAAGGGCGCGGCCGGAACATCGTCACCTGTCATGTCAAGACGCCCGCAACGTGCTGCAAGCGCTCTCGGGCGGCGAGGCGAACCGTTGAGAACGATCGCTGCGACGCGTTAGCATGGGGGGCTGCAACGGAAGCGCGATTTGCAACGTTGGGCGGCCCTCAGCCGTTAGTCCTGCGGAAGGGCTGTGCTCAGCCACATCCGGGTAGGGAGGCTGGGTTGGCGGTTGTCGGATGTCGATCGATTGAAAGAAACGGGAGCCGATGTCAGTAGTCGAGCTGCAGGAGCTGGATGAGGTCAAGGGTCTGCTCGCCAAAGGCCAGCAGGTCGGAGTGCTCTCCTTCGCGGAGATAACCAAGGCGATGTCCGAGCTCGACCTCGACGAGTCCGACGTCGAAGAACTCCACGGCTTCCTGGAGAAAGCCGAGATCGAGCTCGTCGAGGACATCGACCCGGCGACGGCGGCCGCCTCCCAGGTGGAGCGCGCCCCCGACAAACGCGGCCGGCGCAAAGCGAAAACTGCGCTCGACCTGAAGCCGGACATGACGACCGACTCGCTGCAGCTGTTCCTGAAGGACATCGGCAAGGTCCGTCTGCTCACGGCGCAGGAGGAGGTCGACCTCGCGAAGCGGATCGAGCGCGGCGACCTCGACGCGAAGCAGAAGATGGTCGAGTCCAACCTGCGCCTGGTCGTCTCGATCGCGAAGAACTACCGCAACCAGGGCCTGCCGTTCCTCGACCTGATCCAGGAGGGCACGCTCGGCCTGGTCCGCGCCGCGGAGAAGTTCGACTACCGCAAGGGCTTCAAGTTCTCCACCTACGCCACCTGGTGGATCCGCCAGGCGATCGCCCGCGCGCTGGCGGACAAGGCGCGCACGATCCGCATCCCGGTCCACGTCGTGGAGAAGCTGAACAAGATCGGCCGCGCCGAGCGCAAGCTGGTCACGGAGCTGGGCCGCGAGCCGACCGCCGACGAGATCGCGGAGGTCACGGGCATCGACCCCGAGGAGGTCGACTCGATCAAGCGCTCCGCGCAGGCGCCGGTCTCGCTGGAGAAGCCGGTCGGCGACGAGGAGGAGTCGGAGTTCGGCCAGTTCATCGCCGACGAGCGCGCCGAGTCGCCCTACGAGCGCGCCGCGGAGATCCTGACGAAGGAGGCGCTGCGCGAGGCGCTGGAGAACCTCTCCTACCGCGAACGCCGCGTGCTGGAGCTTCGCTACGGGCTCGGCGGCGAGCACCCGCGTACGCTGGACGAGGTCGGGCGCACGTTCAACGTGACGCGAGAGCGCATCCGCCAGATCGAGAACCAGTCGCTGAAGAAGCTTCAGTCGCTCGCGGAGGCGCAAAAGCTCCGCGACGTGGCCTGAGTCGCAGCGTCCACAGCATCGATTCGCGCTCAAGGCGCCGCGTCGGCGTGCCGATTAGTCGAGCATGTTCGACGTCAAGCAGGCGCTGCGCGAGCTCGTGGACCGCGGCGGCTCCGATCTGCACCTGAAGGTCGAATCCACGCCGCTGTACCGCGTCAACGGTGAGCTGCTGCTCTCGGAGGGCGTCCCGGCCCTGACGGCCGAGGACACCGAGAACGCCCTGAAACAGCTACTGGACGACGACGCGAAGCTCGACGAATTCGCCGCCGAGCACGAGGTGGACTTCTCGTTCGAAATCGAGGGCGTGGCGCGCTACAGGATCAACGCCTTCCAGCAGCGCGGCGTGATCTCGATGGCCTGCCGCGCGATCCCGCACAAGATCTCCACGATCGAAGAGCTGGCGCTGCCCGAGGTCGTTACCGAACTCGCCGAAGAGGAGCGCGGGATCGTGCTCCTCACGGGCACCACCGGCTCCGGCAAGTCGACGACGCTCGCGGCGATGATCAACCACATGAACCAGACGACGAGCCGTCACATCGTCACGATCGAGGACCCGATCGAGTTCGTGCACTCCGACAATCGCTCGGTGATCAACCAGCGCGAAGTCGGCATGGACACCTCTTCCTTCAAGCGCGCCCTGCGCCGCGTCCTGCGTCAGGACCCCGACGTGATCCTGATCGGGGAGATGCGCGACGAGGAGACCGTGCAGACGGCGCTGTCCGCCGCCGAGACCGGGCACCTCGTGCTCTCGACGATCCACACCGTCGACGCCACCGAGTCGATCAACCGCATGCTCGACTTCTTCCCCACGCACCAGCACCAGCAGGCGCGGAGCATGATCGCCGGCACCGTGAAGGGCGTCATCTCCCAGCGGCTCGTCCCCGGCGCCGAAGGCGGGCGCGTGGCGGTCTGCGAGACGCTGCGCATGACCGGCCGCGTGCGCGACATGATCCTCGACCCAACGCAGACCGGCAAGCTCGTGGAAGTGATCGCCTCCGGCGGCTACTACGGGATGCAGACCTTCGACCAGGCGCTGTTCGGCCACGTCAAGGCGGGCCGCGTGACGTTCGAGGACGCGATGCGGGTGGCTTCCAGCCCGCACGACTTCAAGCTGCTGATGCAGGCCGACGGGCGCCAGGGCACCACGATGGAGGACGTCGCCGCCGCCGAGGAGCGTCGCAACTCCGGCCCGGCTCCCTCCGCGCCCGACGCACCGCCTCCCGGCGGGCGCCCGCCGCTCACGGTCGCCTGAGCGCGGCAGACCCGCTGAGCGCGACTGAACGCCGCATGCCCGCCAGCACGGGCGATGCCTGCCGCGTGGGCTTGGCCGTGCGCGGCTGCCTTCAGACGCTGCGCAGCATGATCGCCAGCAGGATCAGCGCGCCCACGATCACGATCCCCGGGATCACGAGTCCGGTGAGGGCGAGGGGGATCACGGGGGACACGATACGCCAGGCGCGCGGCGCATGACGCGGCTTGGCGCCACTTCAGTTGGTAAAGTAAAGGGTGAAATGGCCGTCGATGAGACATGTCCCGTCTGTCGCACCGCGGAGATCGTCTGCGGCAAGTGGACGCTGCTGCTCGTCCGCGAACTGGCCGAAGGGACCTCGCGCTTCTGTGAGCTGGAACGCGCCTTGGCGGGGATCAGCCCGCGCACCCTGTCGCTGCGCCTGCGCGCGCTGGAGGACGAGGCGATCGTCGAGCGCCAGACCTTCCCGGAGGTGCCGCCGCGGGTGGAGTACGCGCTGACCGACAAGGGCCGCGCGCTGCTGCCGCTGATCGACGACATGCGCGAGTACGGCGAAGCGTGGCTGTGCCGCAACGGCACCGCCGCCGAGCGCGACGACGCGCTCGCGCTCGCCTAGCGGTAGCTGCAAGAACGACTGCGCCGAGCAGGACCGCCGAGCCCGGGCGCGAAGTTCCGCGCAATGCGCTCACAACAGCTCGAAGCGACCCTCACCGACTTCCTCACGGCCGCCGGCACCCAGCTGCGCGCGGAGATCGACGCCGGCGCGGAGGTGCCGTTCGAGCTGGGCACGCAGCGCAGCCGCCGCGGGTCCTCGACCGCCACCCTCTACTGCTACCGGGCGCTGACCGGCCAGTTCATCGCCGAACGCGAAGCCGACCTGCGCCGCCTGCCCGGCCACGCCGCCTCGATCAGGCTGCTGGAGCACTTCGACGGCCTCGACCGCTACCTGGCCGGCACCGGCGTCGACGCGACCCGCCTGAAGGGGCGCGCCCGCCCCGAGGCGGCGCTGAACGCGCTCCTGGAGGAGGTCTTCGAGGAGCAGAGCGACTTCGAGCTGCGGCCCGAGCGCCTGCGGTCGGCGCTCGACAGGTTGCAGGGCTCCGCGCTCGCGAAGGCCGGTGAGCTCGCGCTGGTCGCGGGCCTGCACGGCGTCGCGATCGCCTCCGAGGAGCTGCCGCTCGCGAAGGGGCTGCGGATCCTCCAGCGCGACGCGCTGCGCGAGCTGCCCGACGCCGCGGTCCCGGCGCTCGACGACGAGCTGCTGGAGAACCCCCTGATCGTGCTCTACACCGCCGAGCCCGACGACCCGGCCGACGGCCTGCGGGCCGGGCGCGCCGTGCTCGAAGACCTGCTCTCGGCGCTGCGCCTGTTCGGCGACGGGCGCGTCTCGCTCGGCTCGCTGGCGTGGGCGCGCGTCGGCAGCGGCCCCTGGACGCCGCTGGCGCTCGGCACCGGCGGGCGGCCGCACGGGATGCTGGTCGTCGCCGCGGAGCAGGAGGACGAGCTGCGCGCGTTCTGCAACCTCGTCTCGCGCCGCGCGCCGCACGACAACGACCTCGCCTGGGCGCTGCGCCGCTTCGAGCTCGCCTGCGAACGCGAGAGTCCGTTCGAGGGGCTGACCGACAACCTGCTGGCGCTGCGCGCGCTGCTGGAGCCCGAGGGGCCGTCCAGCAGCCGGCTCGCCGGGCGCCTGGCGGCGCTGTGCGCCACCGCGGAGCAGCGCGCCGAGCTGACCGAGCGCGCGACGCGCGCGATCGCGCTGGAGCGCTCGCTGATCGCGGGCACCGCCGCGAAGAACTCGGCCAGCCAGGGTCTCGCCGAAGACATCGCCAAGCACCTGCGCTCGCTGCTGCGCGACGTGATCTGCGGGCACCTCGACCCGGACCTCGCGGTGATCGCCGACGAGCTGCTCGAACCCGACGAGCTGCTGCACGTCGACGAGGATCGAGAGAGCGAGGAGCGCGAGGTGGGTCACGAGCCCGAGCCCGTGCCCGTCGTCGCCGCCGCCGGGACGGGCGCCGAGCCCGTGCCGCTCGCCGCGACGGCCGATGCCCCCGGCGAGGTGCGGGCGCGCCGCGTTCGCGAGGAGCCCTTGCTTTCGCGGCTGGCCCCCGGCGGGCCCGAGCAGCTCGTGCGCGAGGAGGACGAAGACTTCGTCGGAGCCCAGCAGCTCGCGGCCGAACTCGGCGCGGACGAGCTCGGCTTGGCGGACGGCGAGCCGGAGGAGCAGGCGCCGGGCGAGCTGACCGACGGCGTCCACGCCGCGCACTCGCCGGCACCGGCGCCCGCCGAGCAGGATCGCCCGGACCCGCTGCCGATCGACGGCGTCGTCTCGACGCTCAGCTGAGCGCGCGCGCCCGGCGGCGGGCCGCCGAGGAGCCCGTGGCCCCGTTGCGCGCCGCCGGGTCGCGCCCACCCTCGAACAGGGATTCCGCGACGCCGGCCAGGCCCGCGAGATCGCGGACCTCCTCGTCCATGTGCGGCACCAGGATCGGATGCGGTTGCGAGAGCTGCTCGGCCAGCCGCGCGATCGTCTCGCGGTCACGACGCACCAGCACGTCGAAGTCCGCCAGGTTGCCCGCGACGCGCTGGGCCAGACGCTCGCCGAGATCGGGCTCCAGCAGCTCGCGCACCTGCTCGACCGAGCGGTCGCCGAGACCGTCGAAGTGGACGCGGTTCACGATCAGGCCGCCCAGCGGCATCTTCGCGGCGGCCAGCCGCTCCGCCAGGAACGGCGCCTCGCGGGCGGGCTCCGGCTCGGGCGAGGTGACGATCATGAAGGCCGTCGTGGGGTCGCGCAGTAGCTGGTTGACGCCGCGCGTGCGCTCGCCGAAGCCGTCCAGGATGGGGGAGAGCGAGCGGAAGAAGGTCGACAGGTCGCCCAGCATGTCGACGCCGGTGACGCGGGCGAAGATCGCGAAGACGATCCCCGTCGAGCGCCCGAACACGCGCGCGGCGAGCCCGCCCGGCGAGAGGAACACGCGCAGCGCGCGCCCTTCCAGGAACGCCAGCAGCCGCCGCGGCGTCTCGAGGAAGTCGACGGCGTTGCGCGAGGGGGGCGTGTCGAGCACGATCGTGTCGAAGTCGCGCTCGTGGCGCAGCTCGTACAGCTTCGCGATCGCGCTCAGCTCCTGCGAGCCCGCGACGGCGGTCGACAGCTCGCGGTAGATCGGGTTGGCGAGGATCTCCTCGCGCTCGTGCTCGTCGCGCGCCAGACGCTCGACGATCTCGTCGAACGTTCCCTTGCTGTCGTGCATCATCGCCCACAGCTCCCCCTCGCAGCCGACCCCCTGCTCGTCCAGCAGCGCCGGGTCGATCGGGGTCAGCTCGCCAGACAGCCGCTCGAGCCCGAGCGCGCTCGCGAGCCGTTCGGCGGGGTCGATCGTCACGACCGCGACCTTCTTGCCGCGCGCCGCGAGGCCGAGCGCGATCGCCGCGGAGGTCGTCGTCTTGCCGACGCCGCCGGCGCCGAGGCAGATGCAGACGCGCTTGCCCTCCAGGCGCTCCAGCAGGCCGTCGCCCGCGGGGCGGGCGCCGTTGCCTTTAGCCGTCCTGCTGCGCTTCGGCTTGGCGCCACGCGTGGCCATCTCCCGATCGTAGTCACAGCGCGGGATCGCCCCGCCGTCAAAGGGTCGAACGCCGTGCAGGAATCGCCTCCTCGCATGCGAATACCCACCGGACGGCTTTCCCGTAAATCGAGCATCGGAGCAACCCGTGGAAGGCAAGGCCAAGGTCATCGCATTCGCCAACCAGAAGGGCGGCGTGGCCAAGACGACGACGACGCTGAACCTCGCCGCGGCTTTCGCGGAGGAGGGCCACCGCGTGCTCTGCGTCGACATGGACCCGCAGGGCAACCTGACCATGTCGCAGGGGATCGACCCCGACACGCTCGAAAAATCGATGTACGACGTGCTCGTGCACAAGGTCTCGATCCGCGAGGTGATCCGCCGGCGCGAGATCGACGTCGCCTGCGCATCGATCGACCTGGCGGGCGCGGAGATCGCGATGTCGACGATGATCGGCCGCGAGCGCTCGCTGCAGAAGGCCTTCGAACCGATCCTCGAGGACTACGACTTCATCTGCATCGACACCCCGCCGAGCCTTGGGCTGCTGACGATCAACGCCCTGACCGCCGCCAACAAGGTGATCGTCCCCGTGCAGTGCGAGTATCTGTCGATGCGCGGCCTGATCCAGCTGCAGAACACCCTTGCGATGATCCGCGAGAACCTCAATCCAGGCGTCGACATCGAGGGCATCCTGCCGACGCTGGTGGACTCCCGGACGATCCACGCCAAGGAGGCGATCGAGATCCTGGAGGAAAACTTCGGAGATCGGGTATTTGCCTCGCGCATCCGCAAGACCGTCCGCTTTGCCGAGGCGCCCGTGAAGGGCATGTCGGTGCTGAAGTACGAGCCGGATGGGGTTGCGGCCCAGTCCTACCGACAACTCGCGCAGGAGGTACTCGACCATGGCAAACGCTAAACGCGCGAGCATGCGCGAAGGCCCGCTCGCGGCGCTCTTCCGCAAGACCGAAGGTCTCGAAGACGGGGAGGAGGGCGGCGCGCCCGAGGCCCCCGGTCGCGAGCCTGCCTCCGAGCATGGCGAGCAGCGCCCGGCCGCACGCGCGAGCGAGCCGCAGACGCCCGCGGCGGCCCACGCCCGCGAGACGGCCACCCCGCACCCCGGCCTGAGCCCCTCGCCACAGGCCCCCCCGCCCGAGGAGCCCGCGCACGTGCCCAGCCCGCAGGAGCGCCTGCGCCACGCCTTCTCCTCCGAGATCCCCGAGAACGTGATGGAGCCCGCGCCGGCGCGCCCGGTGATGGACGACTACTCGCGCGAGCACCCCGAAGCCGCCGGCACCGCCGGCCCCACGGGCCAGCCGGTGATCCGCGTTGTCGGCGTCGGCGGCGCCGGCGTCAACGCCGTCAACCGCATGGTCGAGGCCGAGGTCGAGGGCGTCGAGTTCCTGGCGGTGAACACCGACCTGCAGTCGTTGCAGCAGTCCACCGCCGACATCACGCTGCACATCGGCGCCGAGCTGACACGCGGCCTTGGCGCCGGCTCCGACGCGAACGTCGGCCGCCAGTCGGCGATGGAGGACTACGACCGGCTGAAGGCGCTGCTGAAGGGCTCGGACATGATCTTCATCACGGCCGGCGCCGGCGGCGGCACCGGCACGGGCGCCGCGCCGATCGTCGCGCGGATCTCGCGCGAAATCGGCGCGCTGACGGTCGCGATCGTCACGAAGCCGTTCGGCTTCGAGGGCTCGCGCCGCGGCCAGCAGGCCGAGCAGGGCGTGGGCGCGCTGGCCCAGGAGGTCGACACGCTGATCGTCGTGCCGAACAACCGGCTGCTGTCGGTGCTCGACAAGCAGACCGCGATGGTCGAGGCCTTCCGCGTCGCCGACGACGTGCTGCGCCAGGGCGTGCAGGGCATCTCCGACCTCGTCACGCTGCCGGGGCTGATCAACCTGGACTTCGCCGACGTGCGGACGATCATGTCCGCGGCCGGCAACGCGCTGCTCGGCATCGGCATGGGGCTCGGCGAGAACCGCGCCACCGAGGCCGCGATGCAGGCCGTTTCCTCGCCGCTGCTCGAAACCTCGATGGAGGGCGCCCGCTCGATCCTGCTCTCGATCACCGGCGGGGAGAACCTGTCCCTGTGGGAGGTGAACGAGGCGGCGAAGGCCGTTTCGGAGGCGGCGCACCCCGACGCGAACATCATCTTCGGCGCGATGGTCGACGAGAAGCTCGACGACCAGGTGTGGGTCACGGTCGTCGCCACCGGCTACGGCGACGAGGGCCGCCGCAAGAGCGTGCAGATGATGAACGAACCCGCCGGCGAGCCGAAGGTGCACCGCGCCTCCCCGTCGCGTCCCGCGCGCCGCAACTCGCTGGACGACCTGGACGTACCCGAGTTCATCCCGGCCCGCTGAGGGCCGCCGGCACTTCGCGCTCCGGCGTCCTTCGTCTGATACTGCTCTCGCATGGCTGAGAGCGAGAACGGGATCGTCGCGGCGGGGCATCCGCTGACGGCGGAGGCGGGCGCGCGCGTGCTGCGCGAAGGCGGCACCGCGGTCGACGCGGCGGTCGCGGCGATGCTGACCTCGTTCGCGGCGGAGCCGCTGCTGACGGGCCTTGGCGCGGGTGGCTACATGCTCGTGGCGGGCGGCGACGCCGAGCCGGCGCTGCTGGACTTCTTCGTGCAGGCGCCCAGCGATCCGCGCGAGCGCGACGAGGGGCGCGCGGTGGCGGCGCTCGACGCGGTCGACGTGTCGTTCGGCGACGCGGCGCAGGTGTTCTACATCGGCCCCGCCTCCTGCGGCGCCTACGGCGCCCCCGCGGGTGTGTGCGAGGCGGCACGGCGCTGGGGCACGGTGCCGCTGGCGCAGCTGGCGGCGCCCGCGGCGCAGCTGGCGCGCGAGGGCGTGGCGCTGAACCACGAGCAGGCCTACATCGCGGAGATCCTGGGCGACCTGCTGACGGCGACGCCGGAGTGCGCGGCGCTGTGGGCGCCGGAGGGACGGATCCTGCGCGAGGGCGAGGTGCTGCGCAACCCCGAGCTGGGCGACTCGCTGGAGCGGCTGGCCGTCGAGGGCGAGGAGCCCTTTTACCGCGGCGACCTCGCCGCGGCGGTGGGCGAGTGGCTGCACGAGCGCGGGGGCTGGCTCACGGCGGAGGATTTGGCGGGATACGCGGCGATCGAGCGCGAGCCGGTGCGCGTGGCCTACCGCGGTCGCGAGGTGCTGACGAACCCGCCGCCGTCGGCGGGCGGGACGCTGATCGCCTACGCGCTCGGCCTGCTCGACCGCGAACCGCCGCCGCCGCGGCTCGCCGGCGTGGTGGGCGCGATGCGCGCCGCGCAGGCCGAGCGCACGCCCCGGTTCCTGGAGGGCCTGAGCGAGCAGGGCTTCCTCGGGCGCTTCCTCGGCAGCCGGCTCGGCGCCACGACGCACATCGCGGTGCTCGACGCCGCGGGCTGCGCATGCAGCGTGACCTGCACGAACGGCGAGGGCTCCGCGGTGGTGGTGCCCGGCACCGGCATCCACCTGAACAACGTGATGGGCGAGGAGGACCTGAACCCGTTCGGCTTCCACCTGCACCCGCGCCGCCGGCGGATGCCGAGCATGATGGCGCCGACGGTCGTGATGCGCGAGGGCGAGGTCGAGCTGGTGCTTGGCAGCGCCGGCTCGAACCGAATCCGCTCGGCGATCCTGCAGACGATCGTGGGGGCCGTCGATCACGGGCTCGGCGTGCGCGCCGCCGTCGACGCGCCGCGTGTGCACTTCGAAGGCGACGTTCTCTACGTGGAGCCGGGCGTCGAGCCGAGCGAGCTGGAGGCGCTCGCCGCCAGCGACGACGCGGAGGGGATCGAGATCGTGCGCTTTGCCTCGCAGAACCTGTTCTTCGGCGGCGTGCAGGCGGTCAGCAGGCGCGGGCGCGTGCTCGCCGGTGCCGGCGACCCCCGCCGCGGCGGCGTGGCGGTCAGCGCGTGAGCGCGCGGCGCCTCGCGCTCGCGGCGGCGGCCGCGCTCGCCCTGGCGACGCAGGCGGTGGCCTGCGGCGGCATCACCGCGCCGGACCTGTTCGTCGTGCAGCGCAGCGGCGCGAGCCCTCATGCGCGCCTGACGCTGCTCGTGAACGAAGAAGGGGGCGTCACCTGCAACGGCGCCGCGAAGCGCGCGGGCCGCAAGCTGAAACTGAGCGACCCCGCGCTGATCGAAGCGCGCGAGATCCAGGAAGAACTGAAGGAACCCGCCTCCGAACATCTCTCGCTGGCGCCGAAGGCCGGTTCGGTCTTCAGCTACTCCGTGCGCGATCAGGACGGCACCGTGCGCTTCGGCGACAACTCCGCCCGTCAGCCGAAGGTGCTGCGACAGCTCGCGCTGTTCGTGCTGAAGGCCTCGCAGGGCGTCTGCGGGCTGCCGGAATAGGCGACGCGGCTATGCCGGCCCGCGGCCGGCCCGCGCCCGGGTCCGGCCGGCGGCCGGGCCTCAGCCGAACCGCACCTTGCCGTTCGACATCGCGCGCGCCTGTGCGCGGTCGATCAGCTCCAGGCGCTTGATCGCGGCCTTCAGCAGCAGCGCCAGCAGCCGCAGCCGCGCGGCCTCGGAGCGCAGCTCCAGCAGCTCCTGCTTGGCGTCGGTGCCGAACTCGACGGTGCCGGCCATCTCGTAGGCGTCCATCGCCGCGAGCTCCTCCTCGCCGAGCGTCCGGTCGGTGGCCTGCTCGACGAGGTCGCGGTACAGCTCCCGCGCGCTCTCGCCCGCGACCTCGTCGGCCTCGCTCACGCGGCCGTTCTCCTCGTCGGCGAGGAATTCGACGACGCCCGCCGGGTAGGGGAGGTCGTCCTGGCGTTCCAGCAGCCGGAAGGGGCGCGTGCCGCGGGCGAGGATGTTCATGCGCCCGTCCTCCATCCGCTCGAGCACGCGCTCGATCTCGCAGGCGCAGCCGACCTCCTTCAGCTCCTCGTCGGACAGCCAGATGATTCCGAATTCGCCGTCGGGCGAGCCCGGGTCGGCGCTCAGGCAGTGCTCGATCATGCGCTTGTAGCGGTCCTCGAACACGTGCAGCGGCACGCTCTCGCTCGGCAGCGCGACGATCCCCAGCGGGAACAGCGGGAACCCTGGCGAGACGCGCTCGGACCGATCCTCCTGCGACATGGCAGAAGTCTATGCGCGCCGGTGCGCGCTTTGCGCGGATTTCGCGGGCGCTAGTGGCGCGGCTTGCGCGCGGAGAGCAGCAGGTTGTAGAAGATCGCGGGCGGCAGGCGCGACTCGAGCAGCCTGCGATCGAAGCCCTGGAGCAGCAGGTAGCCGCGGTAGGCGTACTGCCGCCAGGCCCAGGGCACGTCTTCGGGTTCGGCGGTGGCCTCCAGCGTGCGGTTCGTCCAGCCGAACCAGTTCGCCAGCAGCTCCTCGCCAGTGATGCGCAGGTCGGTGAAGCCCGCGGCGCGCGCGGGGCGGGCGAGCTCGCCGGGGGCGAAGGCGTGCACGTCGACGAAGCCCTCCAGCGCCGCGTCGGGCTCGTGCTCCTCGTGCGCGGTGGCGCGGCGGGCGCCGAGGGCGCGGCGCCACAGGGGCGCGAGCGCGCCGGCGGCCCGCTTGGGCACGCGCGCGAGGCGGTCGCCGTAGCGCGAGGGCTCGCCCGCGAACAGCACCGTGCCGCCGGGGGCGAGCACGCGGGCGAACTCCGAGAAGGCGCGTTCGAGGTCGGGGATGTGGTGCAGGACCGCGTGCCCCAGCACGAGGTCGAAGCTCTCGTCGGCGAACGGCAGGCGCTCGGCGTCGACCTGCTCGGTCCTGACCTCCAGGCCAAGGCGCTCGGCGTTGGCACGGAGCGTCGCCAGCATCCCCGGCGAGATGTCGCTGCAGGTGGCGTCCGAGATCATCCCCGCGCGCAGCATGTTCAGCGTGAAGTAGCCGGTGCCGGCGCCGATCTCAAGCGATCGGGCCCAGCCGTCGGGCCGGTGCCCGATCGCCTTGTCGACCTTCGCGAGCACCTGCTCGCGCCCGATGTCGCCGAAGTCGATGCCCCACTTCGCGTCGTAGTGATCCGCCGCCACGTCGTGGTAGCGGGTGTTCACGTCGCGGATCTCCTCGTCGCTGAGCGCTGGCGTCACGGGGCGGCACCATATACTCGCGCGCCGTGCCGTTGCCTTTCACCCCGGGCTTGATAGCCCCGACCGGGGTCATTTCTTGACTTCAGTCCACTACGAGCAGCGCGACCAGCCGGACGGCGTGCCGCCGCTGGAGCTGACCGGCGAGCGGACGCTGCCGGACGTCCCGGAGGAGAACTACTGGTTTCGCCGCCACCTCGTGGTCTACGAGTGGATCGCCGCCCGCGTCTCCTCCCGGCGGGTGATCGACATGGCCTGCGGCGAGGGCTACGGCGCCGCCGTGCTCGCGGGCGCCGCCGCGAGCGTCGTGGGCGTCGACGCGAACCCCGAGGCGCACGAGCACGCGCGCCTGCGCTACCGGCGGTCGAACCTGCGCTTCGCGCGCGACCTGGTCGAGACGTTCGCGGAGCCCGCGGACGCGGTGGTGTTCCTGCAGACGATCGAGCACCTGGAGGACCCCGGCGCCGCGCTGGATCACTTCGCCTCGCTCGTGGCGGATGCCTCGCCGGGGGAGGTGTACGTCTCGACGCCGAACGTGCTGACGCTCGCGCCGGCGGGCGCGGAGCGCTCCGGCAACCCCTGGCACGTGCACGAGTACCGGATCGAGGAGTTCGACCGCCTGTGCCGCGCGCACTTCCGCGAGGTGCGGATGTTCGGCCTGTTCCACGCGCGCAAGCTGCGCGCGCACGAGCTGGCGATCCGCGCGGGGTGGGACTCGCTGCACCCGCGGCTGGGGATCACGAAGCGCTTCTACGACCGGTTCACCCCGGCGATCTCGGTCTCGGACTTCGCGATCAGGCCGATCGGCCAGGCGCGGATGGAGGCGGCGCTGGACTTCATCGCGGTCTGCCGGGTGTAGGCGCTTGCCGGGCTTGGGCGTCGCCGCGGACGCGGGCAAGGGCGCGGGTGCAACCGCCGCAGGCGATCGCGGCGCCCTGGCGATCGTGCTGCACACCCACATGCCCTACGTCGAGGGCTTCGGGACCTGGCCCTTCGGCGAGGAGTGGCTGTGGGAGGCGATCGTCGGCAGCTACGTGCCGCTGCTGGAGCTGCTGGAGGCGGGGGCGCCGCTGACGCTGTCGCTGACGCCGGTGCTGTGCGACCAGCTGGAAGCGCCCGGCGTCCCCGAGCGCTTCGCGGACTTCGTCGAGCAGGTGCGCCGGCACACGCACGAGGAGGACGCCGCGGGGCTGCGCGCCGGCGGGCACGACGAGCTGGCGCGCGAGCTGGAGCGCTCCTGGGGCGACTACGAAGGCGCGCTGGGCGAGCTGCGCCGGCGCGACTTCGACCTGCTGGGAGCGCTCGCTCCCTACGCGCAGTGGACATCCTCCGCGACGCACGCGGTGCTGCCGCTGCTCGCGACGGACGAGGGCGCCGAAATGCAGGTGCAGCTCGGCGTGGACTCCCATCGCGCGCGCTTCGGCGCGGGCGCAGCGAAGGGCGCGGGCTGGCGCGGCGGCTTCTGGCTGCCGGAGTGCGCGCACGTCCCGCGCCTGGAGCCGCTGCTGGCGGACGCGGGGGTGCACGCGACTTGCGTCGAGCTGACGAACCGCTTCGGCCTCGGCGCGAGCGAGCATCTGCGCCCGCTGATCGGCGAGGCGGGTGTCGTGCTGGCGCCGATCGACCGCGCGACGATGGGCCTCGTCTGGAGCGACGAGGGCTATCCCGCGGACGGCGCCTACCGCGACTACCACCACCACACGGTTCATCACCACACGCCCTGGCGCAACGACGGCGAGCCCTACGACCACGCGGCGGCGCTGGCGAAGGCGCGCGAGCACGCCGCCGACTTCGTGGCGCGCACGCAGGCGCGCCTGCGTGAGGCGGGCGCGGGTCTGCCCGGCGGCGGGCTGGTCGTGTGCGCGCTGGACACGGAGCTGCTGGGCCACTGGTGGTACGAGGGCGTCGCCTGGTTGCGGGAGGTCGTCGCGGAGTGCGCGCGCCAGGGCCTCGAGCTGGTGCGGCTCGACGACGCGCTCGCGCGTGTCGAGCCCGCGGCGATGACGCGGTCGGCGGCGGACGAGGCGGCGGCGACGTCCTGGGGCGCGCGCGGCGACCTCTCGACGTGGTCGGGGGCCGCGGTGGCGGAGGTGGCCTTCGCGCTGCGGCGCGCGGAGCTCGAAACCTTCGCCGTGAGGCCGCGCCCCGGCGCCGCGGCGCTGCGCGAGCTGCTGGCGCTGCAGTCGAGCGACTGGGCGTTCATGCTCTCCCGCGGCCTCGCCGCGCCGTATGCGCGCGAGCGGATCGAGCTGCACCGCGCGGCGCTCGCGGCGGCGCTCGCCGACCCGGCCGGCGCCGAGCACCGCGCGACGCGGAACCTCGCGCCGCACCTGTGAACGCACCTGTGAAGTTCCCGCTCGCGGGCCTGGCCCACGATTTGACACCGCAGTACGATCGGCAGACTTGTTCACGACTTGACTGGGGGTCAGGGATGGGGCAGTTCAAGTTGTTCGGCGCGGCCACGCTCGCGCTGATCGCGCTCGGCGCGGGTGCGGCGGGCCCGGCGTCGGCCTTGCAGCTCAGCAGCGAGCCCGGCGCGCCGCTGCTCGCGTCGAGCGGGCCGGCGGTGCTGTCGGTGACGCCCGACGAAGGGCCGAGCGCCGGTGGCACGAAGGTGACGATCCTCGGCGAACGGTTCGCGGGGGCGACGACGGTCGCGTTCGGCTCGACGGTCGTGACGTTGAAGAAACCGTCGAAATCGCAGACGAAGATCAAGGTCGTCGCGCCGGCCGCGGCGGGGCTGGGGACGGTCGACGTGACGGTGACCTCGCCAGAAGGCACGAGCGAAGCGACGCCGGCCGACGAGTTCACCTATACGTCGAGCCCACCGGCGGTCGGCAAACTGAGCCCGAACCACGGCCCGGCGGTCGGCGGCAAGTCGATCAGCGTCAACGGCGAAAACCTCGCCGGTGCCACGGAAGTGCGGTTCGGCTCCCAGAGCGTGCCGTTCACGGTCAAGTCGGCGAGGGACATCAAAGCGACCGTGCCGCCGGCGACGGCGATCGGCGCGGTCGACGTGACGGTGACGACGCCCGAAGGGACGAGCGCGATCGTGCCGGCCGACGAGTACACCTACGAAGCCGAGTTCCCGGCGGTCGAAGACCTCTCACCGGGCTCGGGCCCGGCGACGGGCGGCACGACGATCTCCGTCAAAGGCGAGGGCTTCATCGGCGTCTCGAAAGTCGACTTCGAAGGCATCCCCGCGGCGAGCTTCGAATTCGTGAACGACGGCGAAATCATCGCCGTCTCACCGGAACACAGCGTCCGCAAAGTCTCGATCACGGTGACCACGCCCGAAGGCACGAGCCCGGCGACGTGCCCGGGCAGGACGTGCAAGCCGGTGCCGAAATTCGAATTCGACCACCCGACGGTGACGTCGGTCGAACCGAAAAGCGGCCCGGTCGCGGGTGGCACGCCAATCACGATCACCGGAACCGGTTTCGCGACGGGCAAAGAAGAGACGCTGATCCAGATCGGCAAGGCCTACGCGACCTCGGTGCACTGCTCGTCGTTCACGACGTGCACGGGGATCACGGGTGCGGCAAAGAAAGCGGGCGCGAGCTCGGTGATCGTCCGGATCAGGACGAACGTCGGCGAAGCCAGCGAACCGAACCCCGAAGCGATCTTCAACTACGAATAGCGCTCGGGCGTCGGGCCGGGCCGGGCGGCGACGCCCGGCCCGGCGACGGGCGTTCGACCAGCCGGCGGACCGCTGGCGGTCCTGGCCCCGAGCCGGCCCGGCCCGGCTAGCCCCAGCGCATCGACCGCGGCGCCTCGCGCATGCGGATCACCCGCGCGGGCACGCCGCCGACGACGGCGTTCTCGGGCACGTCGCGGGTCAGGACCGAGCTGGTGCCGACGATGCCGTTGTCGCCGACGCTGACGCCGCGCAGCACGCAGGCGCCGTAGCCGATCCAGACGTTGTTGCCGACGCGCACGTCGCGCTTGTAGATCCCCTGCAGGCGGATCGGCCGCTCCACCTCGGTGACGCCGTGGTCGAAGTCGATCAGCATCACGCGGTCGGCGACGATGCACTCGCGCCCGATCGAGACGTGCTGGTAGGCGGAGATCGTGCACTCCTGGCCCATCACGGTCTTCGCGCCGATCTCGACCTCGCCCTCGTGCACGCGGATCTTGCAGCCGTGGCCGACCCAGGCCCAGCGCCCGATCCGCAGCGTGGCGTTGCGCCCGATCTCCAGCTTCACCCGCGGGCAGACGAAGCACAGCCCGTCGGTCTGCAATCGCCCGCGGTAGCGCGCCTTGAGCACGAGCCAGCGGGCGATCAGGCGGGCGTAGTCGAGGTTCAGCATGTGGTTGGCGCGCATGAAGCGCAGCAGCGCGAGCGGCCCACCGTGCAGTGGCTCGGGCGCGCGCCGGATCGCCGCCGCGATCTCGGCGGGGACGTCGCTGGCGGGCTCTTCGGCAAGCAGCTCCATCGCGGGGAAATCGTATTGCCCTGCGATGATCAAGCCGCGATGGCAGAGACGGGCACCGAGACGAACGCGAAAGCGCGCCCCGACGCGCCGCTGGCGCAGCGGCTGCTCGACGGCGATCGCCGCGCGCTGGCGCGGGCGATCTCGCTCGTGGAGGACGACCGCCCCGAGGGCTGGGAGCTGGTGAAGGAGGTCTACCCGCACACCGGCGGGGCCGCGGTCGTCGGCTTCACGGGCCCTCCGGGGGTGGGCAAGTCGACGCTGATCGGGGCCTTGACGAAGGCGCGGCGCGAGCAGGGGCGCAGCGTCGGGGTGCTCTCGATCGACCCCAGCTCGCCGTTCACGCAGGGCGCGCTGCTGGGCGATCGCATCCGCCTGACGGAGCACTTCCTCGACAAGGGCGTCTTCATCCGCTCGATGGCGAACCGCGGCGCGCTGGGCGGGCTGTCGGAGGCGGCGCTGCAGGCGGCGCTGCTGCTCGACGCCGCGGGGCGTGAGGACGTGTTCGTGGAGACGGTGGGGGTGGGTCAGGCGGAGATCGACATCATCGACCACGCCGACACGATCGTGCTGGTGCTGATGCCGGGCTCCGGCGACTCGATCCAGGCGCTGAAGGCGGGCGTGATGGAGATCCCGGACGTGATCGTGATCAACAAGGCCGACCACCCGCTGACCGACACGATGGTGCGGGAGATCAGAGGGGTGCTGTCGCTGGCGAACCTCGACCGCACGCCGGAGGAAGTGCGCGGTCGCTGGCGCGTGCCGATCGTCAAGACCGAGGCCGCCCACGGCAAGGGCATCGGCGAGCTGATCGAGCGCCTGGACGAGCACCGCGCGCACATCCTGGGAGAGGGCCAGCTCGCGGAGCGCCGCGCGCGTAACCTGCGCAACGAGGTGCTGGCGATCGCGACGGCGCGGATGCGCCGGCGCCTGGAAGACGACCTGCGCGAGGACGCGGCCTTCCAGGAGCTGATCGGGCAGGTGGTCGAGCGGCGGCTGGACCCCGCGAGCGCGGCGTCGGCGCTGCTTGAACGCGAGACGGAAGGGGACTGAGGGCCGATGGACTACATGGAGCTGGCCGACCGCAACTGGCCGTTGCTGCGCTTCGCGATCAAAGGCCACACCGCGGCCTACCGCCTGACGAACGGCCTGATTGGCCATCGCCCGCCGGGCGCGCCGCCGATGCTGCTGCTCGACCACACCGGCGCGAAGAGCGGCACGAAGCGCACGACGCCGCTCGTCTACGGCGAGGACGGCGAGAACCTGGTGCTCGTGGCTTCGAAGGGCGGCTTCCCGAAGAACCCGGCCTGGTTCTACAACCTGAAAGCGAACCCGCAGACGACGGTCCAGGTCGGCTCGCGACGCCTCTCCGTGCACGCCCGCGAGGCGGAGGGCGAGGAGTACGACCGCCTGTGGAAGCTGATGGTCGGCGTGTACCGGGGCTACGAAGGCTACCGTCGCCGCACCGAGCGGCGGATACCGCTGGTCGTGCTCGAACCTCGTTAGAGCGCCGAGCGGGCTCGCTACCGCGCAGGCCTCACGCGCCCAGCGCCCGCGCGATCACCATCTGCTGGACCTCGTCGGTGCCCTCGCCGATCGTGAGGATCTTGGCGTCGCGGTAGAAGCGGCAGACGGGGTACTCCTCGATGAAGCCGTAGCCGCCGTGAATCTGCACGGCCTCCTCCGCGCAGCGCACCGCGAGGCGGCCCGTCTTCAGCTTCGCCTGCGCGGCGGTGAGCGTGAAGTTGCGCTTGGCGTCCTTCTCGCGCGCGGCCTTGTAGACGAGCAGCCGCGCCGCCTCGATCTCTGTGGCCATGTCCGCGAGCTTTGCCTGGATCGCCTGGAACTTCGCGATCGGCTTGCCGAAGGCCTTGCGCTCTTTGGCGTACTTCAGCGCCTCGTCGAGCGCTCCCTGCGCGAGCCCGACGCCCATCGCGGCGACGCCGATCCGGCCGATGTCGAGGATGTGCAGGAACTGCTTGAAGCCCGCCCCGCGCGGCCCCAGCAGGCTCGACTCCGGCACGCGGCACTCCTCGAAGGACAGGGGCCGGGTGTCCGAGGCGTTCCAGCCCATCTTCCGGTAGGGCTCGCCCTGCGTGTATCCGGCAGTCCCGTTCGGAACGATCAGATTGGAAATCTCCTTCGAGATTTCCCCCTCCCGATCGCCGGAGCTGCCCGAGCCGTCGCTCTCGTTCGAGGTCACGGCGGTGATGCAGACGACGCCCGAGATGTCGGTGCCGGCGTTCGTGATGAACTGCTTCGCGCCGTCGATCACCCATTCGCCGCCGTCGAGACGCGCGCGGGTGCGCGTGTTGCCGGCGTCGGAGCCCGCTTCGGGCTCGGTCAGGCCGAAGGCGCCGAGCCGTTCGCCCGAGCACAGCTGCGGCAGCCACTCGCGCTTCTGCTCCTCCGACCCGAACAGGTAGATCGGCTGCGTGCCGAGCGAGGTGTGGGCGCAGAGCGTGATCGCCACCGAGGAGTCGACCCGCGTCAGTTCCTCGACCGCCAGCGCGTAGGCGAGCGTGTCGCCGCCGCCGCCGCCGTACTCCTCCGGGAAGGGGATCCCCATCAGGTTCAGCGAGCCGAGCTGCTTGACGATTTCGTAGGGGAACGACTTCGTGCGGTCCAGCTCCTCCGCCACCGGGGCCACCTCGCCCTCTGCGAATTCGCGCACCGTGCGGCGGATCAGCTCGTGGTCGGGCGACAGGTCGAAGTCCATCGCGCGCCATTCTCACAGCTCGCGGCCTTCTACGATGCCGCGGCATGGGCAAAGCCCGCTTCCTGGCTCACTACCTCTTCACGCGCGGGCGCACGCATCGCTACGGCCCCGAGCGCTCCCAGCGCGGCGACCTGCACCTGCCCCCGGGAGACGGGCCGCACCCGGTGATCGTGCTGATCCATGGCGGCTCCTGGCGCAAGCGCTACGGCCGCCGCGTGATGCGCGCGCTCGCCGCCGACCTGCTCGCGCGGGGCTTCGCCGTCTGGAACGTCGAGTACCGGCGCGTCGGCGAGCCGGGGGGCGGCTGGCCCGCGACGTTCGCCGACGTCGCCGCGGCGATCGACCACCTGGAGGGTTTGAGCCCCGCGCTCGACCTCGCCGACGTGCAGGCGATCGGGCACTCCGCGGGCGGGCACCTGGCGCTGTGGGCCGCCGGGCGCGACGGGCTGCCCGCGGGCGCCCCCGGCGCGGTCGCGGGCCGCTCACGAGTGCGGCTGCGGCGCGTCGTCTCGCTCGCGGGCGTTTGCGACTTGACGGGCGCCTACGCGCAGTGGCACGGCGGCGCCGTGCGCGAACTGATGGGCGGCTCGCCCGAGCGGCTGCCCGACCGCTACGCGGTCGCCGACCCGCTGCGGCGCGTGCCGCTGCCGATCCCGGCGCTGCTGGTCCACGGCGTCGCCGACGAAACCGTCTCGGTGCGGCTGAGCCGCCGCTACGCCGAGGCTGCCGCCGGGGCCGGGGGAGAGGTCGAGCTGGTCGAGATCGAGGGACCGGCGGGGGAGCACCGCGCCTTCATCTATCCCGGCGGCGCCGCGTGGGGCGCGGTCGCGGAGCGCCTGCGCCCCGAAGTGCCCGCGCGGGCCACCTAGCCCGCGTAGGAGCGCGCCAGCTCGACCAGCAGGCGCACGCCGTAGCCCGAGGCGCCCTTGCCTACGTAGGCGCGGCCCAGGTCCCAGGCCGAGCCCGCGATGTCCAGATGCGCCCAGGGCGTCTCGCCGACGAAGTTCTTCAGGAAGGTGCCGCCGACGATCGTGCCCGCCTTGCGCGCCTCAGGCGCGTTGTCGAGGTCGCCGTAGGCGCCTTTGATCAGCTCGTCGTACTCCTCGTGCAGCGGCAGCCGCCAGACGATCTCGCCCGTGCGCTCGCCCGCCCCGGAGATCTGCGCCGCGAGCTCGTCGTCGTTTGACATCAGGCCCGCGTAGGTCGAGCCCAGCGCGACGATCACGGCCCCCGTCAGCGTCGCGAGGTCGACGATCCGCTCGGCGCCCTGGGCCACCGCGTGGCAGAGGCAGTCAGCGAGCACGAGCCGGCCCTCCGCGTCGGTGTTGTTGATCTCGATCGTCTTGCCGTTGCTGGCGCGGACGATGTCGCCGGGCTTCACCGCGCTGCCGCTCGGCAGGTTCTCCGTCGCGCCCACGACGGCCACCAGCTTCACCGCCAGCCCCAGCCGCGCGATCGCCGCGACCGCCTCGATCACCGCGGCGCCGCCGGACATGTCGAACTTCATCTCCGACATCTTCGGCCCCGGCTTCAGCGAGATGCCGCCGCTGTCGAACGTCACCGCCTTGCCAACGAAGCCCAGCACCGGGCCGCTCGCTCCGGCGCCCTCGTAGCGAAGCGTGATCAGCGCCGGCTCCTGCTCGGAGCCCTGCGCCACCGCCGCGAAGGCGCCCATCCCGCGGGCGACGATCCCCTCGCGTCCCTCGACCTCCGCGCTCAGCCCCTCGATCTCGCCGGCGAGCGATTGCGCGTAGGCGGCCAGCGCGCTCGGCGTCAGGTCGTTGCCGGGCCTGTTCTGCAGGTCGCGCGCCGCGTTCACCGCCTCGCCCACCAGCGCCGCCTCGCGTGCGGTCTCGCCGAGATCGGCGCTCGCCGCGAGGATCAGGCGGTCGAGCGTCTTCGGCGCCGCGCCGGGGTCCTGCGCCGGCGCGGACTTGTGACGCTCGAAGCGGTAGTCCGCCAGCATCGTGCCCTCGACCAGCGCGCCCGCCACCGCGGCGTCGCCGTCGAGCGGCGCCTGCCAGCAGAGCGCCTTGGCCGACAGCTCGCGTGCGCGCTCGCGCACCGCTGAGGCGACGACGCGGGCGCGCTCGGGCGTCAGCGCCTCGCGCTTGCCGAGCCCCGCCAGCAGCCAGCGCTTGCCGTCGGCGTGGGCCAGCGCCAGCGCCTTCAGCGCCCCGCGGGCCTCGCCCGATGCGACGAGCTCCCGTGCCTCCTGCGGCGCGCCCTCCGGCGCGTCCTCGCCCTCGAACAGCCCCAGCACGATCGTGTCCGCGTCTGCGGACCCCGCGCTCGCTGTCGTGGCGGACACCTGCATCGGCCGAGCACGATAGCCGGATCGCTAGCATTCCCGTCCGTCGGCCGGACATTTTTCGATCGTTCCCAGAACGAGACTGGAGAGCCCCATCCCATGCCCAAGACCGTGATCCTCGGCAGCGCGCGCACCCCGATCGGCAAGATGGGCGGTGGGCTCTCGACCGTCGACGCAACCGAGCTGGGCGCCACGGCGATCGAGGCGGCGCTCGACCGCTCCGGCGTCGAGCCCGGCCAGGTGCAGCACGTGATCATGGGCCAGGTGCTCCAGGCCGGCCAGGGCCAGATTCCCTCGCGCCAGGCGCAGATCAAAGCCGGCATCCCGAAGGAGGTCTCCTCCGAGACGATCAACAAGGTCTGCGCTTCGGGCCTGCGCGCCTCCGTGCTGCTCGACCAGGCGATCCGCGCCGGCGACGTCGAGGTCGGCGTCGGCGGCGGCATGGAGTCGATGTCGAAGGCGCCCTACCTGCTGCCCCAGGGCCGCTTCGGCTACCGCATGGGCGACGCGAAGATGCTCGACGCGATGGTCCACGACGGGCTGACCAACCCGTTCTCGGGCAAGCAGATGTTCGTCGAGGCCACCGAGGTCGGAGACGAGCTCGAGATCACCCGCGCCGACCTCGACCGCTGGGCGCTGCGCTCGCACGAGCGCGCGCTCGCCGCGATCGACGAGGGGCGCATGGCCGACGAGACCGTCTCCGTGACGATCAAGGGCCGCAAGGGCGACACGGTCGTCGAGGTCGACGAGGGCCCGCGCCGCGACACCTCGCTGGAGGTGCTGGCGAAGCTGCCGGGGCTCGTCGGCAAGGAGGGCTCGCACACCGCCGGCAACGCCCCCGGCGTCAACGACGGCGGCGGCGCGCTGGTGCTCTCCTCTGAGGAGTGGGCGCAGGCCAACGGCAAGGAGGCACTCGCCGAGATCGTCGCCCACGCGCAGAGCGCGAACGACTTCGCCTACCTCGCCACGACCCCCGCCAGCGCCGCGAAGAAGGCGCTGGAGAAGGCGGGCCTGCAGCCCGGCGACATCGACCTGTGGGAGATCAACGAGGCGTTCGCCTCCGTGACGCTGAACTCGATCCGGATGCTGGGGATCGAGGAGGAGCGCGTCAACGTCAACGGCGGCGCCGTTGCCCTGGGGCACCCGATCGGAGCCTCCGGCGCGCGCATCCTCGGCGCGCTCGTGCACGAGCTGCGCCGTCGCGGCGGCGGCTACGGGTGCGCCGCGATCTGCTCCGGCGGCGGGCAGGGCGACGCAGTAATTCTCAAGGTCTGAGCTTGTCGTGGAGGGCTTGAACGGGGCCGCCCCGCGCGCGGCCGCTTTCTTCGACCTCGACAAGACGCTGATGGCGGGCTCCTCGGGCGTTTTCTTCGCCCGCGCCGCCTACGAGACGGGGATGATCTCGCGCTCGCGGCTGGCGAAGGACCTCTACGAGAACGTCCGCTTCCGCCTGCGCGGCTCGACCGACGACCGCGCCGACGACGTGCGCAAGCGGGTGGGGGAGATGATCGCGGGCGTGCCGGTGCGCGATTTGCAGCGGCTCTCGCCGCGCGTCCTCGCGGGCGTGCTGCCGCGCCTGTATCCGCAGATGCTAGAGCGCGCCTACGCCCACCAGGACGCCGGCGTGCCGGTCTACATCCTCACCGCGGCCTCGCAGGAGATGGCGGACCTGCTGGCGCACGTGCTCGCTTTCGACGGTGGCCTGGGCTCGCGCTCGGAGGTCGTCGACGGCCGCTACACCGGCCGGCCCGCGGGGCCGTTCAACTACCGCGAGGGCAAGGTCGTCTCGATGAACGAGCTGGCCGCGCGCGAGGGCATCGACCTGTCCTGCTCCTACGCCTACTCCGACTCCGAGTCCGACCTGCCGATGCTGCGCGCGGTCGGCAACCCCGTCGTCGTCAACCCCGACGCCGAGCTGCGGCGGATCGCCGCGCAGGAGGGCTGGGAGGTGCTGCACCTCGACCGGCTCGGGCAGCGCCTGAAGGTGCTCGCGGCGCTCGGCGCCGTCGCCGCGCTGGGCGGGCTCGGCCGCGCCGTGCGCGGGCCGCTCGGGACCCAGCGCGGCGGGCAGTGGGGCCCGCGCGGCGGCTTACGCGGGGGCCCCCGCGGCGGCGCGCGCGGGCGACGTGGCAGCGCGCGGCGGCCCGCACGCATAGGCTGAGGGCCACGATGTCAGCTCAGAGTCAGGGGAAGATCCGCGTCGTCGTCGCCAAGCCCGGCCTGGACGGCCACGACCGGGGCGCGAAGATCATCGCGCGCGCGCTGCGCGACGCGGGCATGGAGGTCATCTACACGGGCCTGCACCAAACGCCCGAACAGATCGTGGAGACCGTGATCCAGGAGGACGCCGACGCCGTCGGGCTGTCGATCCTCTCCGGGGCGCACATGACGCTCGTGCCGCGCGTCGTCGAGTTGCTGCGCGAGCAG
The DNA here is from genome assembly GCA_035508515.1 of Solirubrobacteraceae bacterium. GTDB lineage: Bacteria > Actinomycetota > Thermoleophilia > Solirubrobacterales > Solirubrobacteraceae > Palsa-744. Next base: position 127,268 of record DATJMW010000021.1, read on the forward strand.
GACATCGACGACGTGGTCGTGACCGTCGGCGGGACGATCCCCGCCGAGGACATCCCGGAGCTGAAGGATCTCGGCGTCGCGGAGGTCTTCACCCCCGGCGCACCGACTCAGGCGATCGTGGATTTCATCCGCGAGGCCACCGCTGCCCGGGCTTGATTGACTCGTCAGTCAACCGCTGAAGCGAGTACCATCCAGTCGTAACAGACCCCAAGGAGTTACTTGAGAATGAAGATATGCGTCCTGGTGAAGGAGGTCCCGGACGCCGCCGTCGAAAAGAAACTGAACCCTTCGACGGGGCGCATGGACCGCAGCGGGGAGAAGAACCTCAACCCGTATGACACGCACGCCATCGAGGCTGCGATGCAGATCAAGGAGGGCGGCGCCGTCCCGGTCGAGGAGATCGTCGCCGTGACGATGGGCCCCGACAGCGCGGTGCGCGCGCTGCACAAGGCCGTCTCGCTCGGAGCCGACCGCTCCGTGCACCTCTCCGACGAGGCCGTCGCCGGCTCCGACGTCGCCGCGACGGGCTACGCGCTCGCGCAGACGCTCAAACGCGAGAGCCCCGACCTCGTGCTCCTAGGGCAGCAGTCCGACGACGGCGAGTGCTACACGATCGGCGCCGTCGTCGCCGACCACCTTGGCATGCCCTCGCTGACGCAGGTGATCAAGATGGACGTCGAGTCGGAGGCGCTGCGCTGCGAGCGCCAGGCCGAGTACGGCTACGACACGGTCCAGATCAAGCTGCCGGCCGTGATCTCGGTGGGCGACGCGATCAACGAGCCGCGCTACCCCTCGCTGAAGGCGATCATGGGCGCGAAGAAGAAGCCGCTCGACGCCGTCAGCGCCGCTGACGTCGAGATCGACGCGAGCAAGGTCGGGGGCGAGAACTCCGCCGCCCAGTGGGTCGCGGCGAAGGCGCCGCCGAGCAAGGCCGCGGGCGAGATCATCGAGGACGAGGACACCGACGAGACGGTCGAGAAGATCGTCGCCTGGCTCGACGAGAGGAAGCTGATCTAGATGGCGAACATCCTGGTCTACGCGCTGCACTACGACGGCGCGATCAACAAGAACTCGCTCGGCGCAGTGTCCGAGGGCGCGAAGCTCGCGGCCGAGATCGGCGGCGAGGCGCACGCGATCCTGCTCGGCGAGAACGTGCCGCAGGACCTCGCCGCCTCGCTGGGCAAGTACGGCGCGAAGAAGGTACTGATCGCCGAGGGGCCCGAGGGCCTCGCGCAGCCGCTCGTCGACGCGATGGCGGCGGCGATCTCCGGCGGCGACTACTCCTACGCGCTGTTCGGCGGCGGCCTGCTCGGCTTCGAGATCGGCGCCGGTCTCGCGGCGCGGCTCGGCGCCGGCGTGGCGATGGAGGTCACGAACGTCCGCGCCGAGGGCGGCGAGCTGATCGCGGAGCGCCCGATCCTGGGCGACTCGGCCATCTCGGAAATCAAGTACCGCTCCGACGTCGGGATCATCATCGGCCGTCTGAACGCGTTCGAGATCAAGGAGACCGGCGACGCCGACGCGCCCGTCGAGCAGCTCAGCTTCGAGCTGAGCCCGCAGGCGCAGCAGGCGACGATGGTGACGCGCGGCGAACAGCGCGGCGCCGACGTCGACATCGAGGGCGCCGACATCCTCGTCGCCGGCGGCCGTGGTCTCGGCAAGGCCGAGGGCTTCGAGCTCGCCGAGGCGCTCGCCGCGGCGTTCGGCGGCAACAGCGCCGTCGCCGCGACCCGCGCGGTCGTCGACGCCGGCTGGTACCCCTACGCGGCGCAGATCGGCCAGACGGGCAAGACCGTTTCGCCGAAGCTGTACCTCGCCGCGGGCATCTCCGGCGCGATCCAGCACAAGGTGGGGATGCAGTCTTCGGAGAACATCGTCGCGATCAACAAGGACTCGAACGCGCCGATCTTCGAATTCTCCGACCTTGGCATCGTCGGCGATCTGAACAAGATCCTGCCGAAGCTGACCGAGGCCGTGAAGGCGAAGAAGGGCAGCTAGGGAGATGAGAGGAGCCGCGGCGCGCGCACAGGATCGGCCCACCAAGTCCAGGAGGTCTGACGATGTCCGGTAATGGCTCCTCCAACGGGAAGGTCGCGCCCGCGGCCTTCCCGCCCCCGGTGAACCCCCAGAAGGAGTTCATCAAGCACGGGCTGGACGACGAGGACGAGCTGATCGAGGTCGGCGTCGCGATCGTCGGCGGCGGGACCGCCGGCCTGGCCTGCGCCAACCGGCTGCTGCAGCTGCTCGCGGACGACCCCGAGACGCTGGAGCGCCTGGGCGAAGTGCCCGTCGCGGTGGTCGAGAAGGCCAAGACCTGCGGCGGGCACAACCTGTCGGGCGCCGTGATGCGCCCGAAGCCGCTCGAAGACCTGTTCCCGGAGATGACCCGCGAGCAGTGGCGCGAGGAGGGCTTCGCCTTCGGCGAGGTCGAGAAGGAGGCGGTCTACATGACGCCGACCGCCAAGACCAAGCTGCGCATCCCGCCGCCGCCCCCGTTCAAGAACCACGGCAACGAGGTGATCTCGGTCTCGGCGCTCGCGCGCTACCAGCAGCGGATCGCCGAGGAGGCCGGCGCCTACATCCTCACCGAGACCTCCGCGACCCAGCTCGTCGTCGAGGACGGCCGCGTCGTCGGCGTGCGCTCCGGCGACAAGGGCCGCGGCAAGGACGGCGAGCCGCTCGGCAACTTCGAGCCCGGCACCGACATCAAGGCGAAAGCCGTCGTGCTGGCCGAGGGCTGCTGGGGCCACCTGACCGGCGCCGCGATCCGCGAGTTCGATCTCGCCAAGGACCGCGAGCCGCAGGTCTGGGAGCTCGGCGTCAAGGAGGTCTGGAAGGTCCCCAAGCCGCTCGACCGCCTGATCCACACGATCGGCCCGTGGCCGCTGAAGATCTCCTCCAAGTACGGGCAGATCGGCGGCACCTGGATCTACCCGATGAAGGACGAGAAAACCGGCGACGACCTCGTCTCGATCGGGTTCGTGATCGACCTGGAGTACGCCGACGCGACGACTTCCGCCCACGACCTGCTCCAGCAGTTCAAGACGCACCCGCTGGTCAAGGGCATCCTCGAGGGCGGCGAGCGCGTCGCCTGGGGCGCGAAGGCACTGCCCGGCGGCGGCTACTGGTCGATGCCGAAGCTGACGATGCCCGGCGCGCTGCTGATCGGCGACGCCGGCGGCATGGTCGACACGGTCTCGCTGAAGGGCGTGCACCACGCGATCAACTCCGGCAAACTCGCCGGCGAGGCGATCTACCAGGCGCTCTCGCGCGGCGAAACGAGCTTCGAGTCCTACGAGCAGGCGATCGAGGACTCGGTCACCGGCAAGGAGCTCTACGAGGTGCGCAACACGCGCCAGCCCTTCCAGCACGGCTTCCTGCAGGGCGGCCCGATCGTGAACCTCGCGATCGCCACGAAAGGCCTGCTGCCCCCCGGCCGCCTGTCCTGGCACCGCAACGACGACAAGCCGATGTTCATCGGCAACACCGCGAAGGGCTACCCGAAGCCCGACGGCAAATACATCTTCGACAAGCTCTCCTCGGTGTTCATCACCGGCAATGCCACGCGCGACGACGCGCCGAACCACATCCGGTTGCACAAAAACGTCCCGCGCGAGATCGCGGAGACGTGGCGCTGGATGTGCCCCGCGGGCGTCTACGAGATCCCTGAGGACGCCCCCGAGCACGGCGACGTCGACGTGATCGTCAACTACACCAACTGCGTGCAGTGCGGGGCGATCACCGCGAAGGGCGGCAGGCTGACGACGCCAGAGGGTGGCGACGGCCCGCTCTACCAAATCCTGTAGCGCGCAGGCCTCGTGCGGCTGGCGCGAGGGCCGCGAAACATCTGCCCATAGCCGGTGTTAGAGGGTTGTCATGAGCAGCCACTCCAACACGCCCAGGTGCGGCCGTCCGCTCGTATGGGCCGTCGCGGCCTTCGTGCTGATGTTCGCGCTCTACGGCGCGACGCTCGCGCGGGCGCAGACGAGCTCTACGGGCACAGGCGCCGGTACGCCGCAGACGGGCGCGACGACGACGCCCGCCGCCGGCGCCGTCACCGCGACGCTCGAAGAATGCGCCACGACCGGCGCCCAGGCGGAGCGGGCCGCGACCTTCGCGGGCGAAATGAGCGTGGTGCCCGGCGCGGCGCGGATGGCGATCCGGATCGACGTCGAAGAGCGCGCCGCGGGCGAAGCCGAATTTCAAAGGCAGGCGGTCGGGCAGTGGCGGCTCTCGGACCCGAAGGTCAAGGTCTACAAGTACCTCAAGCAGTTCACGAACCTGTCACCGGCGGCCTCCTACCGCGGTGTCGTGCACTTCCGCTGGCTGAACGCGAAGGGCCACGTGATGAAGCGCGCCGAGCGGCTGACCGGCAGGTGCCTGCAGCCCGCGCCCGCCGAAGAAACGACCGAACCGGGCTCGACGACCACCACGCCGGCGCCGGGGACGACCACGAAGACCTCCTAGCGGCCGGGCCGCCTCCGGGCGAGACGGAGCCATCGCTTGCCGGGCACCCCGGGGTCGCTAGAATGATCCGACGATGAAGGCCGAGATCCACCCCAAGTACACGGCGGCGCGCGTCCACTGCACGTGCGGCAACGAGTTCATGACCCGCGCCACGCAGGAGGAGCTGCGCGTCGAGGTCTGCTCGAACTGCCACCCCTTCTACACGGGGCGCCAGAAGCTGGTGGACAGCGGCGGGCGCGTCGAGCGCTTCCAGCGCCGCGTCGCCAAGGGCCGCCTGGCCCAGACTCGGTCCGCGAAGTAGGCCGATGTCCTCCCGTCTGGCCGGGTCGCCGACGACGGCGGTCGAGACGGACGCAGCGGACGGGCTCGACGCCACGCCCTTGCAAGAAGGCTCGCCCAACGGCGACGCCGGGGTCCCGCGCGGCGCCGACGCCGACGACCACGGCCAGCTGAACGCCCGGCGCGACGCGCCCGTCGGCGGGCAGGCGGTGCTCGAGGGCGTGATGATGCGCGGCGTCTCCAATTGGGCCGTCGCGGTGCGCAAGCCGAGCGCGGCCCAGCTCGCGGAAGGCGAGCGCTCGCCGGAGGAGGCGGCGCTGGGGGAGATCGAGGTCAGCACGTTCCCGCTCGACTCCGCGCTAAAACGCCACCGGCTGCTGCGCCTGCCGATCGTGCGCGGGATCGTCGCGCTCGGCGGCTCGCTCGTGATCGGCTTTCGCGCGCTCGAAGTCTCCGCCAACGCACAGCTGCCGCCTGAGGAGAAGAAGGAGGCCGCAGGGAAGGCCGACGCCGGGACGGAGGCCGCCGGGAACGCCGGTGGCGCCGAAGTGGCCGAGGCGAACGGCTCCGCCGGAGCCGGAGCCGAGGGCGAGGCCAAGGCCGAGACCGAGGAGATCCCGAAGGTCGTCTGGGCCGGCACCGTGCTGGTCGCGCTCGTGTTCGCGATCGTCCTGTTCTTCCTGATCCCCGTCGGGCTGACGAGCCTGATCAAGGACGAACTCGGCTCCTCGTTCCTGTTCTGGCTGATCGAGGGCCTGATCCGCACGACGATCTTCCTTGGCTACATGGCGCTGCTCTCGCGCATCCGCGACCTGCGCCGCGTGTTCGAGTACCACGGCGCCGAGCACAAGACGATCTCCTGCTTCGAGGCGGGCCTGCCGCTGACGCCGCAGAACGCCCAGCGCTTCTCGCGGCTGCACCCGCGCTGCGGCACGAGCTTCCTGCTCGTCGTGATGATCGTCGCGATCTTCGTGTTCGCCCCGATCGGGCTGCCCGCCTGGTACTGGCTCGTCGCGACCCGCATCCTTGGCGTGCCGATCATCGCCGGCATCTCCTTCGAGCTGATCAAGTTCGCGGGCAAGAACCGCAGTCGCGGCTGGGTGCGGGCGATCATGTGGCCGGGGCTGAAGCTGCAACTTCTCACCACGCGCGAACCCGACCTGGACCAGCTCGCGGTCGCGATCGCCGCGCTGGAGGCCGTGCTGGAGCGCGAGACGCCCGGGGCCCTGTCGGCTGAGGACCTGGTCGGCGTGGAGGTCGTGGCGTAGCCGCAATGTCGAGGGGCTTTCCCCGACGGCGTGCGCGATAGAAGGATCATCACCGTTGGTCGCCGCGTTCTCATGCGGAGCGGAGCGTGATGCGATGATGCGCTAGCATCACCTCGTGCGGACGACCTTGAACATCGACGAGGACGTCGTAGCCGCTGCGCGCGAGCTCGCCGCCGGGGAGCGCCGCTCGCTCGGTGCCGTCATCTCCGAGCTTGCCCGTCGGGGCCTGACGCCAGCTCGAGTTGAGGTCGACGATGGACTGCCGGTCATCCGGGTACCGGCGGGTATGCCGCCGATCACGCCAGAGATGGTGCGGCGATCGCTCGACGAGGGTTGAGCGCTTCGAGTGGCGTTGCTGGATGTCAATGCGCTCATCGCACTGGCATGGGACTCGCACGTGCATCATGCGGTCATGCGCGCATGGTTCAAGGACAATGGCTCCGCGGGATGGGCGACCTGTCCGATCACGGAGAGCGGCTTCGTCCGGGTCTCCTCCAACCCGACCGTGCTGCCCAGCGCGATCGGTATCGATGCGGCGCGAGGGGTGCTTTCGGCATTGCGCGCACATCACGGCCATCGCTTCCTAATCGATGATGTCTCAGTCAGCGACAGTGACCTTCCCGATATTGCCGGCTACCGGCAAGTGACCGACGCGCACCTGCTGACGCTTGCGCGCCGTCGTGGGGTGCGGTTGGTCACGTTTGACGCGAGCATCCTTGCGATGGGCGGCGGCAGCGACGTCGAGGTGCTGACCGCGCTTTGACGACCGCCCGCAGGGCGGCACATAGACTGACCCCGCGATGATCGAAGACCTCGTCAAGCAGATCGAAGCCCGCTTCGCCGAGCTCGGCGAGCAGATGACCGACCCGGAGGTGATCTCCGACCGCGAACGCTACGCCGAGGTGGGCCGCGCCTACCGCCAGCTGGAGCCCGCGGCGAAGCTCGCGGAGCAGTGGCGCGAGGCGCAGGAAACCGCCACGGGGGCGGAGGAAATCCTCGCGGAGGAGGACGACGCCGAGCTGCGCGAGGAGCTGGGCGCCGCGCGCGAGCGGATCGAGCAGCTGGAGGAGGAGATCCGGATGGCGATGGTCGAGCGCGACCCGAACGACGAGAAGAGCGTGATCGTCGAAATCCAGGGCGGCGCCGGTGGCGACGAGGCCGGGCTGTGGGCGGGCGACCTGTACCGGATGCTCACCCGCTACGCCGAGCGTCTTGGCTTCAAGACCGAGGCGATGGACATCGGGGACGGCAAGTACACGTTCGAAATCGAGTCCCGCCCACCCGACGGCGCCTACTCGGTGTTCAAGTTCGAGGGCGGCACCCACCGCGTTCAGCGTGTCCCGGCGACCGAGTCCCAGGGCCGCATTCACACCTCGACCGCGACCGTGGCGGTGCTGCCGGAGGCGGAGGAGGTCGACGTGCAGATCGACCCGAACGACCTGCAGATCGACGTCTACCGCTCCTCCGGGCCGGGCGGGCAGTCGGTCAACACGACCGACTCCGCCGTGCGCATCACGCACAAGCCCAGCGGCATCGTGGTCTCGATGCAGGACGAGAAGTCGCAGCTGCAAAACCGCGAGAAGGCGCTGCGCGTGCTGCGCGCGCGAATCTACGAGCGGGCGCTTGCCGAGCAGCAGGCCGAGCTGGCGGCGGACCGGCGCTCGCAGGTGGGCACCGGCGACCGCGCCGAGAAGATCCGCACGTACAACTACGGCGAGCGGCGCGTCACCGACCACCGCATCAAGCTGACGGTGCACAACCTCGACGACGTGCTGGAGGGCCAGCTCGACGAGATCACCACGGCGCTCCAGGCCGACGAGAAGCGCCGGCGCCTGCAGGCCCAGACCGAGGAGCAGGCCGCGGCGTGAGCGACCCCGCCGCCCGCGGCACCGCCGGCGCCGGGCCGGCACGCGGCGGCAGCTCGGCACCTGGCCGCGGCTCGGCACGTGGCGGCAGCTCGATCCGCGACGCGTTGCAGGGGGCGATCACCGCGATCGCGGCCGCGGGGTGCGAAACACCCCGTCTCGACGCGGAAGTGCTGTTGGCGCACGTGCTGGGCGTCCCGCGCGAGCGGCTGCTGCTCGACCGCGGTCTGACGGTCGCGGGACCCGCGGTGCGCGCCTTCCAGGCCGCGGTCAGGCGCCGCGCCGTCGAGCGTGAGCCGGTCGCCTACATCGTCGGCACCCGCGGCTTTCGCGGGATCGAGCTGGCCGTCGACCCGCGCGCGCTGGTCCCGCGCCCCGAGACCGAGCTGCTGGTCGAGACGGCGCTGGCGCTGCCGCATGCCGCGCGCGTGCTGGACGTCGGCACCGGCAGCGGCGCCGTGGCGCTGGCGCTCAAGCACGAGCGCCCCGACCTGGCGGTCAGCGCGAGCGACGTGAGCGGGGAGGCGCTGGCGCTCGCGGGCGCCAACGCGCAGCGGCTCGGGCTCGACGTGGGCTTCCTGCGGGCCGACCTGCTCGACGGCATCACCGCCGAGTTCGAGGCCGTGCTGGCGAACCTGCCCTACGTGCCCGAGCCCGATCGCGCGGCGCTCGCGCCGGAGATCGTCCGCCACGAGCCGCCCGGCGCCCTGTTCGCGGGCGCGGACGGGCTCGACGCGATCCGGGCGCTCACGCGGCAGCTCGCCGCGCGCGCGAGCGTGCGCTTCCTCGCCCTGGAGGTCGGCGCCGGACAGGCCCCCGCGGTGGGCGCGCTGTGCGAAGCGGCCGGGTTTGAGAAAGTTGGGTTCGCGCGGGACCTGGCGGGTATCGAGCGAGTGGTGAAGGGAGAGCGATGACGACGATGACAACGATGCTCACCAGCGAGGACGCCGAGCAGCTGCGCGACTGCGTCGCAGGCGGCGGCGTCGCGGTTTTTCCGAGCGACACGGTGTACGGGGTCTGCTGCGATCCCGACGACGAGGCCGCGGCACAGCGCCTCTACGAGCTGAAGGGCCGCCCCTCCAGGCGCCCGGCGGCGGTGATGTTCTTCTCGCTGGAGCCCGCGCTGCGCGCGCTGGGCGAATCGCTTCAGCTGGCGGAGCGCCGGGCGCTCCAAGCGCTGCTCCCCGGTCCCGTGACGCTGCTGCTGGAGAACCGCGGCGCGCAGTTCACCGCGGCGTGCCGCAGCGACCCGGCGACGCTGGGCCTGCGCGTCCCGTGGCTGCCCGAGGGCCTGCACGCGCTCTGCTCGATCTCCGACCCCGTGATGCAGACGAGCGCCAACCTCTCGGGTGAGCCCGACGCCCGCACGCTCCAGGACGTGCCGGCCGCGCTGCGCGAGGGGGCCGACCTCGCGCTCGACGGCGGCACGCTGCCGGGCATCCCCTCGACGGTGATCGACCTGCGCGAGTACGAGCAGAGCGGGTCCTGGTACGTGCTGCGCGAGGGCGCGCTGGCGACGGACGCCGTAGGGGAGCTTTTGGCGCAGGCGCGCTGACCGCCCGCGCGCACATCCACGCACGTCACGGTCGCGCCCGCGCGTGGTAGCCTCGTGACAGCTGCCGCGACTGGCGCCTGAGGTGGGATCGACCACCGGGGAGCGGCAGCCCATCCGCCGCGCGCCTGGGCACCAAGTCTTCAGCGACCGCTCAAGGAGGGCGCCGTGTCCGAGCTCAGCCCCGATTACTTCAACCACCCGCTCAGCGAGGTGGACCCAGAGATCGCCGAGGTGCTGCGTGGCGAGCTGGGGCGCGAGCAGCGCACGCTGGAGGCGATCGCCTCCGAGAACTTCGTGCCGCGGGCCGTGCTCGAGTGCCAGGGCTCGGTGCTGACGAACAAGTACGCCGAGGGCTACCCGGGTCGCCGCTACTACGGCGGCTGCGAGTGGGTCGACATCTCCGAGCAGCTCGCGATCGACCGCGCGAAGGCGCTGTTCGGGGCGGAGCACGCGAACGTGCAGCCGCACTCGGGCGCGCAGGCGAACGCCGCCGTCTACCACGCGCTGCTGCAGCCGGGCGACACAATCATGGGGCTCTCGCTGGCCCACGGCGGCCACCTCACGCACGGCATGAAGATCAACGTCTCGGGGCGTCTGTACGACATCGCGCCGTACGAGGTCGACCGCGAGAGCAGCCTGCTCGACATGGACGAGGTGGCGCGGATCGCGCGCGAGCGCAAGCCGAAGCTGCTGCTCGCGGGCTGGTCGGCCTACCCGCGCCAGCTCGACTTCGCCCGCTTCAGGGAAATCGCCGACGAGGTGGGCGCGCTGCTGATGGTGGACATGGCGCACTTCGCGGGGCTCGTGGCCGCGGGGCTGCACCCGAACCCGATCGAGCACGGCGCCGACGTCGTCACGACGACGACCCACAAGACGCTGGGGGGCCCGCGCGCGGGCACGATCCTCTGCAAGGAGGAGTACGCGAAAAAGATCGACTCCGCGGTCTTCCCGGGCCAGCAGGGCGGCCCGCTGGAGCACGTGATCGCCGCGAAGGCCGTGACCTTCAAGATCGCGGCGAGCGAGCTGTTCGTCGAGCGCCAGCGGCGCACGCTCGACGGCGCGCGCGCCTGGGCGGAGCAGCTGGCGCAGGCGGGTCACGGCGTGAAGGTGCTGAGCGGCGGCACCGACGTGCACCTGGTGCTGGTCGACCTGCGCGACGCCGACCCCGAGCTGACCGGCAAACAGGCAGAGGACCGGCTGCACGCGATCGACATCACGGTGAACCGCAACGCGGTGCCGTTCGACCCGCGCCCGCCGATGGAGGCCTCCGGCCTGCGCATCGGCACGCCGGCGCTGGCCACGCGCGGCCTCCAGCTCGAGGACTTCGTCGAGGTGGGCAGGATCATGTCGATCGCGCTGACGCCCGAATACGAGTCGCGCGCCGGTGAGCTGACCGGCCGCGTCGCGGAGATCGCCGAGCGCTACCCGCTCTACGAGTCGCTGGGAGCCCCCACGCCCTCCTGACGGCTCGCGCCGCGCCGCGCCCCGATCGAGGGCGTGGCGGTCGGGGAATAGGTTCGCGTTCCCCAACCAAGGAGGAACTCCATGAGAAGGTTCGCAGCGCTGCTGGCCCTTGCCGTGCCGGGGGTGTTCGCCCCGTCGGCGCTGGCCACGACCGAACTGTATTTGTCAACCGCCGGCACGGACACCGGGACCTGTACGAAAGCGGCTCCGTGCCTGACGATGAAGTACGCCTACACGCATTCGGCAAACAAAGAAACGACTAATGTCAACATGAAAGCCGGGACCTACGGCGAACAGAATCTCCGCGGGAAAAACGAAAAGGAAGCCGGGACGACGGTCGTTTTCCGCGCTGAATCAGGAACAGGCGCAGTCAACTTCAGCGGCCCTGTCTACCTCGGCGACGGTCACATCACGATCGAAAAACTCGGCGGCGGCAAGCTGCAGGATCTCGTCATCGGCGACTACGACGAAACGCCCGAAGAACCGGACCCCGAAGAAGTCTTAGTCAAGGGCGTCGAAGGGCGCAGCTTCAACGTCTCGGGCGGCAAGAACGTGCGGATCACCGAAAGCACGTGGGGGCCGAGCTCCAGCTGTGGCGGGCCGTACGGCGGCTTCAACAACAGCATCCGCGAGATCGTGCCGAACCAGCCGCCGGAAAAAGTCTTCATCACGAACGACACGATCCACGGCGTGCAGTCCTACAACCTCACGAACTGCCACACCGAGGGCCTGGCGATCTTCGCCGGCAAGGACGTCGAAGTGAAGAACGACGTCTTCTACGAAAACTCGGTCTACGACATTTTCGTGCAGCAGTCGGAAGTCGGCGTCAAAAAAGAACCGGCGACGGTCGAAGGCATCAACATCGAAAAAAACTCGATGGCCGACCCGGAGGACACGTCGGGCGCCAACGGTGAATCGGTCGGGTCGCACAACGGGAGGCCGTTCGCGACGACCTATGGCAAGCACATCCACCTGATCGACGACCACCTCAACGGCGTGATGAGCCTCGAAGAGGCGCCGATCTCGAAATACGAAGACTTCATCGTCGAAGGCTCGTTCGGCAAGGTGCCTTACGCGTACTTCGAATGCACGTTATGGACGGAAAAGGGCGTCTTACTCAAACACAACGTGTGGGCGAACAACTTCCTCAAATGCGCCGAAGACGTCAGCCTCTCCAAAGAAGAAAAAGCAGGGAAACTGCCGTACGTCGAAGGCACCGACAACTCGTCGCTGAACTACTCGCTGACGAAACCCTGGTCTGAAGAATATTCGTTCTGATCTGGGCTCTTGTGAGCGATAGATAGATCTGGCCTGGAGGCAGGGCGCGCATGCGCGCCCTGCCGATCGGCCGCATGCGGCCGATCGCGGAAGTGGCGCATGCGCCACTTCCCAGCCGGCGCATGCGCCGGCTGGCGTCCCGTACATGTACGGGACGAACAACGACACATTTGCCTCATGACGGGAGATGGACTCTCCCGACGCCCCCGCCTGCGATGCTGTCGTCAGTTAGATGGCGCATCCAACCGAGCTAGACGCGCTTTTCGCCTTCCTCGTAGCGCTCGCGGTGACCGCGTTGCTGACGCCGCTGACGATGCGCCTGGCGCGGCTGACGGGGGCGATCGACGAACCGCGCGAGCGCGGCCTGTCCGAAAGCGCCACGCCGCTGCTGGGCGGCCTCGCGATCTTCGCGGGCACGCTCGTCGCGGGCCTGGTCTGGCTGCCCTCCGGCTTCGGCTCAGAACACGAGCTGTGGCACGGCGTGCTGCTCGCCGCCGCGGTGATCACGATCGTCGGCGCGCTCGACGACCGCTTCGAGCTGCCGCCGCTGGTCAAGCTCGCGGGGCAGATCGTCGCGGCGGTGATCGTCGTGCACTACGGCGTCGCCGTGAAGGCGATCACGCTGCCGTTCACCGGCACGCTCGCCTTCCCCAACGCCGGCGTCACGAACGCCGGGCCGGTGCTGACCGTGATCGGGCTCGTCGCGATGATGAACGTCGTCAACTTCTCCGACGGGGTCGACGGGCTGGCGGCGGGCGTCTGCACGATCATCGCCGGCGCGATGACCGTGATCGCCTTCGATCTCGCGCGCCCGCAGCCGGGCGTGCTGGCGGCGATCACCGCCGGGGCGGCGCTGGGCTTCCTGCTGTTCAACTTCCCGCCCGCCTCGAGCTTCATGGGCGACTGCGGCGCGAACCTGCTCGGCCTGCTGATGGGCGTGATCACCGTCGAGGCCGCGGTCAAGACCGCGGCGGTGGTCTCGTTCGTGCTGCCACTGATCCTGCTGGCGGTGCCGTTCCTCGACACGACCTTCGTCGTGCTGAAGCGGCTGAAGTACCGACAACCGATCTACCGCCCCGACAGCGAGCACTTCCATCACCGGATGGCGCGGATCGGCTTCTCCAGCCGCCGCACGATCGCCTACCTGTACGCGTGGACGCTGATGCTCGCGGGGCTCGCGCTCGCGCTGCGGTTCATCCCCTACTCAGACCACAAAGGCCACCTGCACACCGGCTGGACGCTCGTGATGATCGGCCTCGGGCTGATCGTCGCCGCGGCGAGCGTGTACCTCGTCTACGTGCTGGAGATCCTGAAGTTCAGGCGGCTGGACGCCGTGCGCCTGCGCCTGCTGCGCCCCGAAGCCTCAGCGACGGAGATCGAGCAGGGCGTCGTGCGAGACCTGGAAACGGGAGAGATCGATGCGGTCTCGGTGCACGATGGTCCGCACCCGCCCATGCGAGACGGGCTTCGGCGGCGTGAGCAGGCCTTCGGCGAGGGGCAGGTGGATCAGGAGGGCGTACGCGCAGAACAGCAGCGTGGCGGCGCGCAGCCGCCGGTCGCCGCGGACGGCCGCTAGCGGCAGCGCCCAGATCGCGTACCAGGGCAGCAGCCAGGCGGTCGAGCACAGCAGCGCGAGCGTCGTCCAGCCCGTCGCCACGCGCCAGTCGGCCCCGCGCCTGGCGGTGCGCCACAGCGCCAGCAGCAGGACCGCGACGAACAGTCCCGCGAACACATTGCGCCACCAGTCGGGGGTGCCGTTCAGCCCGAACAGCCGGGCCGTCTCGGCGGGGATGCTGTGCACCGCCACGAGCCGCTGCTGCTCGCCCACCGCGCTGAGGAAGCCCAGCGCGTGGCTGCCGAAGGCGATCAGCGCGACGGCGCCCAGCGCCGCGAGGCCCAGCAGCGCGCCCTGGAGCGTCAGCCGCCGGTCGCTTCGGCGCGGGGCGCCGAGCAGCATGAACGGCAGCGCCAGCCCCGCCGTCACCTTCACGCCGACCCCCGCCACCAGCGCCCCCGCGGCCGAGCCGTAGCGCCCCGTGGCCGGGGCCGCGGTCAGCGCCAGCGCCGCCGCCAGCGCCAGCAGGATCAGCGTGTCGTTGTGCGCGCCGCCCACCGCCAGCACCAGCAGCACCGGGTTCAAGCCAACGAACGCCGCCGCGAAGCGCCGCGACTGCCCCATCCGGCCCGCGGCGCGGGCCACGAGCGCGACCGCGCCCAGGCTGCACAGCACGGTCAGCGCTTTGAACGCCCACAGCCCGCCCGCCACCCCTAGCGGCACGAACGCGTAGCTGACCAGCGTGAACAGCGGGCCGTAGGGGGAGTGCTGGTAGGGCCAGCCCAGGAACGCGAACACTTCGTCGGAGGAGGCCTGCGCCGCGACGTGCGTGTAGGGGTCCAGGCCGTGCAGCGCCCCGAGCCGCGCGAAGCCGACGTAGCCGAACACGTCCTGGGAGAGCAGCGGCGGCCCCAGCAGCAGGATCGCGTGCGCCACGAGGATCGTGGCGGCGATCGCGCGCAGCGACAGCCTCCGCGCCGCGACCAGCACCAGCAGGTAACTCGCGAGCATGATCAGGCTGTAGAGCTGGAACGCGCCGGAGCCCATCCGCAGGCCGAGCCCTTCGTAGGGCCCCGCCAGCCAGCCGATCCAGCCCCCGCTGCGCGAGGGGACGTACTGCGAGGGTTCGCCCGCGGCCCCCGCCGCCGTCAGGAACGTCGTGACGAGGACGCCCAGCAGCCCCAGCAGCCCCGCGGCCCGCAAAACACCCGCAAAGCGCGTGGAATCGCCCGCGCTGCCGCGGGCGCGCCGCGGCAGCGCGGCGCCGGCGGCCTCGATCTGCGCGCTTGGCGGTGCCGGGGCGAACGGCATCGGCTCATTGTTGCGTCTAGGCCCCAGGCAGGCGTGGGGAGCGAAATGTAGAATCCATAATCTGTGCTGAAGCACGTTCCCCCGGGGGGCGATCGGTGTACGTGTTTGGCGGCTTACGAGCGCCGACAGCACGGCGCCGCCGCCTGATATGCGATTCCGCCACCGCAAACAGCAGCCTGCGCGCCCGGCCGACGGCCCGCGGCGCGTCCTGATCCTCTCGGCCGACGTCGGCGAGGGGCACGCCGCGGCTGCCCGCGCGCTGGCGGCGCAGCTGAAGAAAGCGCCCGAGCCGACGGAGGTCACGGTGATCGACGGCCTCGCCGCGATGGGCCGCGTGCTGAAACCCGTCGTCGAGGACGGCTACCGCGTGCAGCTGCGCTTCATCCCCTGGAGCTACACCGTGATCTACGGGCTGCTCGATCACGTGCGCCCCGTGCGCGCGCTGACTACGTGGCTTTTGTGCCGCTTCGGCTCGCGCCCGCTGGCCCGCGCGATCGCCGAGCACGATCCCGACGTCGTCGTCTCGACCTATCCCGCCGTGACCGTCGTGCTCGCGCGGCTGCGGCGCACCGGCGAGGTGCGCTGCCCGACCGTCGCGACGATCACCGACCTGACGGGCCTGTTCTTCTGGGCGCAGCCGGGGATCGACATGCACATGGTGATGTACGGCGAGTCGATGTCCTCCGTCGAGCGCATCGCCGGGCGCGACAGCGTCAAGCTCGTGCAGCCGCTGATCTCCGAGGAGTTCCTGAAAGAGCGCTGCCCGCGCCAGGCGCGGCGCGACCTGGGGCTGCCCGAGGACGGCCGCATGGTCGTCGTCTCCGGCGGCGGCTGGGGCGTCGGCGACGTGCTGGGCGCCGTCCGCGAGTTCATCCGCGAGCCCGAGGCCAGCAGCATCGTCGTGCTCGCCGGGCGCAACGAGCAGCTGGCGCAGAAGCTGCGCCGCACGTTCGGCTCCGAGCCGCGCGTCCACGTCTACGAGTTCACCGACAAAATGCCGCAGCTGCTCGCGGCGGCCGACGTGCTGGTGCACTCGACCGGCGGCGTCACCTGCCTGGAGGCGATGGCGGCGCGCACGCCGGTCGTCTCCTACGGGCTGCCGGTGGGCCACGCGCGCGTGAACACCCGCGCGATGGCGGCGCTGGACCTGCTGCGCCTCGCCAACGACACCAACGAGCTGCGCGAGCACGTGCGCGCCAGCTTCGCCGAGGAGTTGGCGGAGCAGACCGCCTCCGAGCAGGACGGGCGCGACCTCGCGGCGGCCGATGTCGTGTTGCAGGCCCCCCGCCGTGTGCGCCCGATCCCGCGCTGGCGCCTGCGCGCGGTCGCGCTGGCGACGCAGCTGGTGCTGCTGCTCGGCATCGGCACCTGGATGATGTCCACCGACGAGGTCACCGCGATCGCCAGCAAGATCCTGCACGTGCACCCGCTGAAGCAGGTCAAGACCGACCAGCCGGACGTGGGGCTGATCCTGCACGCGCCCGCCGGCGACGTGCCCATGCTGGCGACGGCGCTGGCCAAGCGCGGCATCCACGCCTCCTTCGCCGACGACGGCGACGTGCCGAACACAGCGACCGTCACCGAGCTGCGCTCGCTCGGCGACGAGCTGGTGCCCGAAGTGACGGGCCACTCCATCTTCCGCTGGGTGCGCACGCGCGGCGCGCTGCACGCGCAGGCGCGCGCGCTCGGCCTTGGCCGCCACTACTACTTCCTGCAACCGCGCGGGGGATTGACCGTGGGCCAGCTCGTGCTGGCGCGGACCGCGGGCGCGACGCCGGTTTGCGGCGCGCAGCGCCTCTCCGCCCGCAGCGGCGTGCCTCAGCGCACGACGCGCGCCGGCGACGTGCTCGTCGTCGAGCTGGACGGCTCCTCGGCCTCGGTCACCGGGCTGGAGCGGCTGATCTCCTGGCTCGGCACCAGGGGGCTCGGGGCGGAGCCGCTCGAGTGGCTGACGCGCTCGCCCTCCATGAGCGCCACCAGCAGCTGAGAGCGCGCGAGCAGCCCGGCGCCCACGACCAGCAGCGCCAGCGAGGCCGACAGCGGCACGCCGCCCCAGGGGGTGTCCGCAAAGCTCTCGCCGAACAGCAGCGGCGCCACGACGATCGGGATCACCGTCTGCGTCACGAACACCACCGGCGCGACCTGGATCGCGGGCCGCTCCTGTAGCGCGCTCATCTCGCTGAGCACCCCGACCCCGGAGGCGAGAGCGGTCGACAGGCCCCAGGCGATCGCGAGTCCCACGTGCCCGTTGGCGAGGTCGTCGGAGGCGAGCTTCGTCGCGATGCCGCTCCAGCCGCCCGCCAGCCCGGCGCCGACCATCGTCAGCGCCGCGGGGGGATGCGCCAGCAGCCGTGCCGCGTAGGGGAGCAGCGCCGCCAGGCCGATGCCCAGCAGCACCAGCGTGATCGCCACGTTCTCCGAGCCGTGACCGCTCGTGCGCGGCGGCGCCGCGAGCCCCGCGCCGACGACGCCCACCACGATCGCGAGCGTCGCCAGGTGCTCGGTGCGCCCGGCGTGCTCGTTCAGCATTCGCTGCGCCAGGAACAGCAGCACCAGCAACCCCGCCGCCAGCGCGGGCTGCACGACCACCAGCGGCGCCAGCAGCAGCGCCACGAGTTGCAGCGGCCAGCCCACGATCGACAGCCCGGTGCCCAGCAGCCAGCGCGCCCGCCGCAGCAGCCGCCACACCAGCGCCAGGCGCAGGTGCTCGCCGTGGGGCGCCTGCTTGGCGTCCATCGCCTGCAGGGCGATCCCTAGGCTGTAGAGGGTCGATGCGGCCACGGCCGCACCTATGCCAAGCACCAGATCGACCATGTCTACCCCCGATCATCGCACCCAGGGTCCCCCGATCGGGGGAGGCGCCGCCGGATCGACGGGTCCCCCGATCGGTCGGGCCGTGGGCGCGCTGGCGATGGGCTCATACCTGCTACCCGGGCTCGCCGCGGCCGTGCCGCGGCTGCGCGGGCCGCTCGGCGTCGAGGATCGCACCGCCGGGGGCGAGGGCTTTGCGCTGACGTTCGACGACGGCCCCCACGCGGAGGGGACCCCCGCGGTGCTGGAGCTGCTCGCGGGCGCCGGCGTGCCGGCGACGTTCTTCCTCGTCGGCGAGCAGGTGCGCCGCAACCCCTCGCTGGCGCGGGAGATCGTCGCGGCGGGGCACGGGATCGGGCTGCACTGCGAGCGCCATCGCAACCTGCTGCGGCTGACCCCCGCGCAGACGCGCAACGACATCGAACGGGCGGAGCAGGCGATCGGCGATGCCACCGGCGTCGCTCCGGCGCTGTACCGCCCGCCCTACGGCGTGCTGAACGCCGCGGCGCTGCGGCTCGCGCGCAAGCGTGGTTGGCGCACGCTGCTGTGGAGTCACTGGGGCCGGGACTGGGAGCGTCGCGCGACCCCCGGGTCGATCACGGCCCGCGTCACCGACGGGGCCGGGCCGGGGTCGGTGCTGCTGCTGCACGACGCCGACGACTACTCCGCGCCGGGCTCCTGGCGCAACACGGTGCAGGCGCTGCCGCGGGTGCTCGCCGCGCTCGCCGAGCGCGAGCTGGCGCCGGTCATGCCCTGACCGCGCGGGCGAAACCCACTTTCACGCCTGCGTAACATCGCGGCCTGGGGCTAAAATGGCCGGCTTGTCCAGCGCCGTGTCGATCGACCGCGGCGGTGCTCCCGCCGCGCTTGGACCGGCCGCCTCCTCGGCGGGCCGGATCGCCGCGCCCGCAGCCGCGCCGGCTCGCGCCCGCTGGTGGGTCGAGCTGCTGGTGATCGGTTGGCTGCTGTTTCTCTACGACGCGGTCAACAACCTCGCGCCGCTGCGGCTGTCGGTGGCGCTCGGCAACGCGCGCGGCATCCTGCACGTGGAGCGGCTGCTGCACATCGACCCCGAGCTGACGCTAGACCGCTGGCTGGCCTCCCACCGGACGCTGGCGGATGTGCTCGCGAACTACTACGACAACGCGCACTTCGTCGTGACGCTGGGGCTGCTGGGCTACCTGTGGTGGTCGCGCGCGGACATCTACCGGCCGCTGCGCAACGTGCTCGTGCTCGTGAACGTGATCGGGTTCCTGGTCTTCTGGCTGTTCCCGGTCGCGCCGCCGCGGATGCTCGACGGGTTCACCGACGTGGTCGCCTCGACGCACGCGTTCGGCTCCTGGCACACGGGGGCGCTCGCCTCGCAGGCCAACCAGCTCGCGGCGATGCCCTCGCTGCACATGGCCTGGGCCGGCTGGTGCACGCTGGCGCTGTGGCGGATCACCGGGCGCCGCTGGGTGCGCGCGCTGGCGCTGGCCTACCCCTGCATGACCGCGCTGGCGGTGCTGGCCACGGGCAACCACTTCGTGCTCGACATCGCCGGCGGCCTGCTCGCGCTGGCGCTCGCGGTGCTGCTCGTCGGCTCGCCGGAGCGGCTGGGCGGGAGGCTGTCGGCATCGCGCCTGCGCGCGGTCCGGCGCGCCCGCGGCGCGACGGCCTGACGGCGCCGACATTCCAGGAAATACGGCGTGGCGTATGTCACAAAGTTGTTACGAAGTCTGCGACCCTGGTACAGTGACGGCGCTGCCACAGACTTCGTGAGACGCCTCCGGAAGGGCTGGGAGCGGGTCTCGACACCTCCGCCGCGAATGGGCGGACGGAGTTCCTGTCGGGTCTGTAGGGTGGCCCATCTGACATGCCAGACTTCGATGCCAAAGAGGATCCCCTGCGCCTGAGCGGCTCCGCGAAAGAGGAGCCGATCGACGTGCCGAAGCTGCGTCCGCGGTTCCTTCCGCGCGCCCGTCGGCTCTCCTACGCACGGTGCTTCCGGTCCCGTGGCCGCGCTTCGGAGCGCCTGCGCCCGGCGCTGGCGACCGGCGCCGTCCGCGCGGCTCGCCGCACCCGTCCGTTCGCACGGTCCCGCGGCCCGCTGGCCGCGACGGCGACGAAGCGCAGGCGCCTGTGGACCAAGTGCCACGGACGAGCACCCGGATCGCCGAGCTGACGTGTTCACCCTGCGCTACCTCGACGTGTGCCTGGTGCTCGCGACGGCGCCGTTCGTCATCGCGGGCGGCCTGCCGCTCGCGGGCTACCTGATCGGGGCCGTGGCCTGGATCCTCACGCGTCTCGGCGCCGCCTTCCTGCAGGCGCAGGCGCGCCGTGCGGGCAATCTGAAAATGAGCGCCGGGCTACAGCTGGCGGGCATGATGGGACGCATCTGGCTCGTCGCGCTCGCGGTGATCATCGCCCGCGAGGCCGCGGGCAAGGACGACGGGATCATGGCCGCGGCGCTGGTGCTCGCGGCGTTCACGGTGTACTTCGCGATGTCCTTCATCACGCACGACGGCCCGACCCGCGCGGGGCCCTCGGCGGGCAGGGGGAACGCGCCTGGGAGGCCGAGCACTTCATGAACGCAGCGACGGGGACAGCGGGTGTGCAGCCGGCGGGAGCGCCGGAAGAGAAGAAGAGCATCAAAGGCAAGCTGCTGATCGCGGCCGGCGTCTGGATCGGCGGCGTGATCGCGCTCGTGGCGATCTACGGCTTCAAAGGCACCCGCAACGAAGACTTCCAGCCGCAGAACGAGTTCAAACTCGAACCCTGGGTGCACCTGGGGATCTTCTCGATCAACAAGGCGGTGCTGTACCTGTTCCTGGCGGGCATTGCGACCTGCGTGACGATGATCTACGTCGCGCGCCGCATGCAGGAACGCCCCAACAAGGTGCAGGCCGCGATCGAGGCGCTGTTCTCGCTGATGCGCGACAACATCGCCGGCGGGGCGATGGAGGAGAAGATGGCCGCGAAATGGTTCCCGTTCGTGGGCGCGCTGTTCCTGTTCATCTTCTTCTCGAACCTGATCGGCTTCATCCCGCTGCCGACGAACACCGAGCACAAGGTCGACATCTTCGGCGCGCACATCCCCTCCTTCTCGCTCTACGCGGCGACCGCGAACCTCTCGATCCCGCTGGTGCTGGCGCTGGTCGTGTTCTTCGCCTACACGATCGAAGGCGTTCGCGCGAAGGGCCCGATCGGCTATCTGAAAGGCCTGATCCCCGGCGGCGTGGAAGGCGGGATGGCCGTCGCGATCTTCTTCCTGGAGGTGCTCTCGAACCTGATGCGGATCCTCTCGCTGACGATTCGTCTGTTCGCCAACATCCTGGCGGGGCACCTGATCATCTTGTTCATGGCGGGCGCGCTCGCCGTGATCCTGGGCGTCGCCTGGCTGGGCTGGTTCACGTTCCCGATCGCGATCGCCCTGTTCGCGTTCGAGGTCGTGCTGGTGGCCTTCCTGCAGGCGTTCATCTTCTCCACCTTGACCGCTATCTACCTCGGCGGCGCGGTCGCCGAAGACCACTAAAGGAGCCAATAGTCGTGCACATAGCTTTGATCACCCTCCTGGCGGCCGCGGAAGACACCGCGAAGGCCGGCAAGTCGATCGGCCTCGGCGTCGGCGGCGGCCTCGGCGCCGTGGGCGCCGGCGTCGGCATCGGCATCATCTTCGGCAAGGCCATCGAAGCGATCACCCGTCAGCCCGAGATGCGGGACGAGATCACGCAGCTGCAGTGGCTGGGCTTCGCGCTTACAGAGGCCTGCTTCTTCTACGGCCTCGTCGCCGGCCTGCTGGCCGCGTTCATCGTCTGAGCCGATGCTTGCTTCGCTTGTCAACCCCGCGCTGCTCGCCGCGTCGAAGGGCAGCTTCCTGATCAAGCCGGGCGTCGGCTTGATGATCTGGACGCTGCTCGTGTTCGTGGTGACGATGGTGCTGCTCTCGCGCGTCGCCTTCCCGCGCATCTCCGAAGCGCTCGAACGGCGCAAGAAGAACATCGAAGACTCGATCGACACGGCGGAGCGCACGCGCAAGGAGGCTGACGAGCTGCTGCACGAATACCGCGAGCGCCTGAAGGAGGCGCGTGCCCAGGCGGAAGAGATCGTGCAGCGCGCCCGCCAAGCCGCCGATGCGCACGAGGCGGAGTCCAAGGAGCGTGGCCAGGAGATCGTCGAGGAGGCCGCCAGGAAAGCCGAGCGCGACATCGAGGCCGCGAGCAGGCGCGCGCTGGACGACATCCGCAAAGAGGTCGCCGACCTGACGGTGATGGCGACGGAGAAGGTGACGCGCAAGACGCTCGACTCCGAGGACCAGAAGCGGCTCGTGCAGGAGGCGCTGAGCGAGCTCGACTTCTCATCGATCAGCTCGGGAGCCGCGAACAACTGATGGACGAGCTCGCCGAGGTCTACGCCCGCTCGCTGTTCGAGGTCGCGCGCGACCAGGGCAAGCTGGATGAGCTGCGCGAGCAGCTGGGTCAGTTCGCCGACGCGCTGGACTCCAACCGCGAACTGGCGGTGTTCTTCTTCTCGCCCTACTTCTCCACGAAGGAGAAGCAGGCGGGCCTGGAGCGCATGCTCGACGGCGCCGACGAGACGTTCCTGAACTTCCTGAAGCTGCTGATCGAAAACCACCGCATGCCGGTGATCTTCCGCGCGCGCCAGCAGTACGAGCGCCTGTGGGAGCAGGAGAACGAGCTGCTGCCGGTCGAGATCACGAGCGCGATCGCGCTCGACGAGGAGACGACCCGGAGCCTCGGCAAGAGCATCGGCGAGCGCGCCGGGCGCAAGGTGAAGCTCGCCGCGCACGTCGACCCCGACATCCTCGGCGGCATCGTGCTGAGGGTCGGCAACTCGATCCTCGATGCCTCAATTCGCAACCGACTGGAGCAGCTGCGCAGGCACGTTGCCCAAGGAGCCGCTTAGAACCATGCAGATCAATCCTGACGAGATCACGAGCATCCTGAAGAGCCGCATCGAGGGCCTGGACGAAGGCCGCGCCGAGCTGACGGAGGTCGGCACGGTGCTGTCGGTCGCCGACGGCATCGCCCGCCTGCACGGCCTCGAGAACTGCATGTCCTTCGAGCTGCTGGAACTGCCGCACGGCGTCACGGGCCTCGCGCTGAACCTCGAGTCCGACAACGTCGGCGCGGTGTTGTTCGGCGAGTGGGAGCACGTCTCCGAGGGCGACACCGTGCGCCGCACGGGCCGCCTGCTCGACATCCCCGTCGGCGAGGGCCTGCTGGGGCGGATCGTCGACCCGCTGGGGCGCCCGCTCGACGGCAAGGGCGAGATCCAGATCGCCGAACGCCGCCCCGCCGAGTTCAAGGCGCCCGGCGTCGTGCAGCGCCAGCCGGTGACCGAACCGCTGCAGATCGGCCTGAAGGCGATCGACGCGATGATCCCGATCGGCCGTGGCCAGCGAGAGCTGATCATCGGCGACCGCCAGACGGGCAAGACGGCGATCGCGATCGACGCGATCATCAACAACAAGGACTCGGGCGTGGTCTCGGTCTACGTCGCGATCGGCCAGCGCATGTCGACGGTCGTCTCGCTGGCGCAGACGCTCG
Source organism: Solirubrobacteraceae bacterium (assembly GCA_035508515.1). Lineage (GTDB taxonomy): Bacteria > Actinomycetota > Thermoleophilia > Solirubrobacterales > Solirubrobacteraceae > Palsa-744. Next base: position 150,670 of record DATJMW010000021.1, read on the forward strand.
ACGAACACGGCGCGCTGGAGAACACGATCATCGTCGCGGCCCCCGCCGACGAGGCGGCCCCGATCAAGTTCATGGCCCCCTACGCGGGCTGCGCGATGGGCGAGTACTTCCTCTACAACGGCAAGCACGCGCTGACGGTCTACGACGACCTGACCAAGCACGCTTACGCCTACCGCCAGATGTCGCTGCTGCTGCGCCGCCCGCCGGGCCGCGAGGCTTACCCCGGCGACGTCTTCTACCTGCACTCGCGCCTCTTGGAGCGCGCGGTCAAGCTGAACGACGACCTCGGCGGCGGCTCGCTGACCTCGCTGCCGATCATCGAGACCCAGGCGGGCGACGTCTCGGCCTACATCCCCACGAACGTGATCTCGATCACCGACGGCCAGATCTTCCTGGAGTCGGCGCTGTTCAACTCCGGCGTGCGACCGGCGATCAACGTCGGCATCTCGGTCTCGCGCGTGGGAGGCAACGCCCAGATCGGCCCGATGAAGAAGGTCGCGGGCCGGATCAAGCTCGAGCTCTCGCAGTACCGCGACCTGGAGGCGTTCGCGCAGTTCGGCTCCGACCTCGACGCCGACACGCAGAAGACGCTGGCGCGCGGCGAACGCCTGGTGGCGACGCTGAACCAGAAAGAGCGCGAGCCGCTGGCGGTCGAGGACCAGGTGGTGCAGATCTTCGCCGCCACGAACGGCTACCTCGACCGGCTGAAGGTCGAGCGCGTGAGCGAGTTCCTGACCGAGCTGACCGAACGGATGCACTCCCAGCACAAAGAGGTGCGCGAGAAGATCAACAGCGGCGACTGGTCGGAGGGGACACAGAAGGCCGTCGACGAGGCGGTGCGGGCGTTCGCGGAGGACTTCGGCTACGACCTCGACGAGGAGGGCCTGCCGCTCGACGAGGACGCGCCGCTGCGCAGCGACGAGGGCTCGCGCGAGGAGCAGCCCGCCGCCGCCTAGCGCGAGCGCACGGACACAGTCATGGCCTCACAGCGCGACGTCAAGGACCGGATCTCCTCGGTGAAGAACATCCAGAAGATCACGCGTGCGATGGAGATGGTCGCCGCGGCGCGCCTGCGCCGCGCCGAGCAGCGGATCGCGGCGCTGCGCCCGTACGCCGACGCGCTCCGGCGCATGACGCGCCAGGCGGCGAAGGCCGCGGGCGCGGAGGCGACGCGGCTGCCGGTGCTCTCCGAGCACGAGTCGATCGACCGGGTCGGGCTGCTGCTCGTCACCGGCGACCGCGGCCTCGCGGGCGGCTTCAACTCGCAGATCATCCGCGCCGGCGTGCGGATCGGCGACGAGTACGGCGACGAGGGCAAGCAGCTGGCCTGGTACGCCACGGGCCGGCGCGGCGTGTCCTCGCTGACGTTCCGCGGGCGCGAGCTGGGCGGCAGCTACACGGGCTTCGCCGACAAACCCGCCTACGCCGACGCGCGCTCGATCGCCGACGACCTGATCACCGCCTACGTCGACGGCCGGCTCGACCGCGTCGAGATCGTCTACAACGCCTACATCTCGCCGCTGACCCAGGAAGTCACGCGCGAGACGCTGCTGCCGATCTCCCAGGCCACGATCGCCACCGAGGAGCCCGGCGAGGACGAGCAGGGAGCAGGCGGCGAGCCCGGCGGGCAGGGCGGCCCGACCCAACCGTCCCGGTTGTGTGCCCCGCTCGTGTCCTACGAGCCCGACCCCGAGGAGATCCTCAAGCGCCTGGTCCCCGACTACGTCGAGATCTCGATCTACCGCGCGCTCGTGGAGTCCGCGGCGGGCTTCTTCGGCGCGCAGATGACCGCGATGCGCAGCGCGTCCGACAACGCGGGGGAGATCATCACCGACTTGACGCTGCAGATGAACCGCGTCCGCCAGGCCGAGATCACGCAGGAGATCATGGAGGTCGTCGCGGGGGCCGAGGGACTGAACTAGAGGGCTCGCCCAGGCCCGACACGACCACACGACTTAGACGAGAGGAAAGCGAGAGCACATGGAGGCCAGCACAGCCACCCCGCAGAGCACGAACGGCGCCAACGGCACGAACGTCGGGCGCATCGAGGAGATCCAGGGCGTCGTGATCGAGGCCGTGTTCCCCGACCGCCTGCCCGAGATCAACCACGCGATCACGATCGCGCGCACGGCGGCATCGAAAGAGGAGGAGGGCGAGGGGATCAGCCCCGGCGCCGAGGACGAGCTGCTGGTCTGCGAGGTGCAGCAGCACCTCGGCGACGACCGCGTGCGCGCGGTGGCGATGGACACCACCGACGGCCTCGCCCGCGGCCTCGAGGTGATCGACACCGGCGCCCCGATCACGGTGCCGGTCGGCGAGGCGACGCTGGGACGCATCTTCAATCTGCTCGGCGAGCCGATCGACCTGGGCGAGGAGCTGCCGAAGGACACGCCGCGGCGCGGCATCCACCAGGACGCACCGCGCGTCGAGGACCTGACGCCGACGACCGAGATGTTCGAGACCGGCATCAAGGTGATCGACCTGCTGGCGCCCTACGCCAAGGGCGGCAAGGTCGGGCTGTTCGGCGGCGCCGGCGTCGGCAAGACGGTGCTGATCCAGGAGCTCATCCACAACCTCGCCAAGGAGCACGGAGGCCTGTCGGCGTTCTGCGGCGTGGGCGAGCGCTCGCGCGAGGGCAACGACCTGTGGCTGGAGATGAAGGAGTCGGGCGTGCTCGACAAGACGATGCTCGTCTTCGGGCAGATGAACGAGCCCCCCGGCGCCCGCATGCGCGTCGCGCTCTCGGGCCTGACGATGGCCGAATACTTCCGCGACCAGGGCCAGGACGTGCTGCTGTTCGTGGACAACATCTTCCGCTTCGTGCAGGCGGGCTCGGAGGTCTCGGCGCTGCTGGGGCGCATGCCCTCGCAGGTGGGCTACCAGCCGACGCTGGAGACCGAGATGGGCGGCCTGCAGGAGCGCATCACCTCCACGCGCGAGGGCTCGGTCACATCGGTGCAGGCGATCTACGTGCCCGCCGACGACCTCACCGACCCGGCGCCGGCGTCGGTGTTCGCGCACCTCAACGCGACGACGGTGCTGTCGCGCGCGATCTCCGAGAAAGGCATCTACCCCGCGGTGGACCCGCTCGACTCGACCTCGACGATCCTCAAGGCCGACATCCTGGGCGAGGACCACTTCCGCGTCGCGAACGAAGTCAAGGAGATCCTCCAGCGCTACAAGGAGCTCCAGGACATCATCGCGATCCTGGGGATCGACGAGCTCTCCGACGAGGACAAGCTGACGGTGCAGCGCGCCCGCAAGATCGAGCGCTTCCTGTCCCAGCCCTTCTTCGTCGCCGAGCAGTTCACCGGCACCCCCGGCGCCTACGTGCCGATCGCCGAGACGATCCGCGGCTTCGACGAGATCATCCAGGGCAAGCACGACGACGTGCCGGAGTCGGCCTTCTTCCTGAAGGGGACGATCGAGCAGGTCGTGGAGGCTGCGAAGACCAAATGAGCCGCACGAAGTTCCAAGCCGAAGTTCTAACGCCCGAGGGCGAGGTCTTCTCCGAGGAGATCGAGATGCTCTCCACGCGCACGGCGGTCGGCTCGATCGGTGTGCTGGCGAACCACGAGCCGGTGCTGGCGATGCTCGAACCGACCGAGCTGCGCCTGTACCGCTCGGAGGGCGAGATCGTGCGCTTCGCCCAGGCGGAGGGCTATCTCCAGTTCGCCGAAAACCGTGCGCTGGTGCTGGTCGAGGAGGCGATCGCCCCGGAGAAGCTCGACCGCCAGACGTTCCAGACGCGTCTGAAAGAGGCGCAGCAGGCGGCGGAGCAGGCCGAGGTCGGGACCGAGCAGCAGGCCCGCGCCCAGCGCGACATCCGCCGCTACGAAGCCTTCCTCGCCGTCGGCGAGTCCTAGCGCTCCCGGGGCGCTAGGCTCCGCACGTGGCCGACCCCAGCGCCCCGTCCGGCAACGCCGCCCCGTCCGGCAACGCCGCCGCGGCCCACTTCGCGCGCAAGCAGCCGGGCTGGTTCACGACGAACGTCTTCAACCGCTTCCTGAACCTGCTGATGGGCCTTGGCCTCAGCGTCTGGGGCTCGCGGGTACTGGAGGTGCGCGGGCGCAAGAGCGGGGAGCCGCGGCGCACGCCGGTGAACCTGCTGACGATCGACGGCACGCGCTACCTCGTGGCCCCGCGCGGGGAGACGCAGTGGGTGCGCAACCTGCGCGCCGCGGGCGAGGGCAAGCTGCTGCTGGGGCGCCGCGGGGAGGCGTTCACCGCCGCGGAGCTGACCGACGAGGACGTGAAGGTCCCGATCCTGCGCGCCTACCTGAAGCGCTGGAAGGCGGAGGTGGGCGTGTTCTTCGACGGGGTCGGGCCCGATTCCAGCGACGAGCAGCTGCGCGCCGAGGCGGCGAAGCACCCGGTGTTCCGTATCGCCGGATGAGTCCCGGTGATGGCAATTGCCATCACCGCGCGCAAACGCCACGCGGAAACGCGCCCCGGTAACGAACCCGCCCTGACCGACCGCTAGCCTTCCCTGCCTCATGACCGCAGCACGCGCCCCGATAGGAGTGATCGGAACCGGCTACGTCGGCCTGGTGACGGCCGCGGGCTTCGCGGAGCTGGGCAGCGACGTGTGGTGCGTGGACATCGACGCCGCGAAGATCGAGCGCCTGCGCGCGGGCGAGGTGCCGATCTACGAGCCGGGCCTCGAGGAGCTGCTGCGCAGGAACACGGAGCGCATGCACTTCTCGACCGACCTCTCGGAGGCGCTGGAGCACGCGCGCCTGCTGTTCGTCGCGGTCGGCACGCCGCCCACCTACTCCGGCGACGCGGACCTGTCCGCGGTGAACGCGGTGATCGGCGCGATCCCCGCCTCCGACGACCACGCGCTGGTGATGAAGTCGACGGTTCCCGCGGGCACGGGCGTCGCGGTGAAGCGGATGTTCGAGGAGCAGGGCAAGGGCGGGCTCGCCTACGTCTCCTGCCCCGAGTTCCTGAAGGAGGGCTCGGCGGTGAAGGACTTCCTGCACCCCGACAGGGTCGTGATCGGCGACACCGGCGACTGGGCGGGCGACGCGGTCGCGGAGCTGTACGCGCCGCTGGACGCGCCGCTGGTGCGCACGGACATCGCCAGCGCCGAGATGGTGAAGCTCGCATCGAACGCGTTCCTCGCGACGAAGATCTCGTTCATCAACGAGATCGCGAACGTCTGCGAGGAGACCGGCGCCGACGTCGTGGAGGTCGCCCGCGGGATGGGCCTTGACGACCGCATCGGGCCGAAGTTCCTGCAGGCGGGGATCGGCTTCGGCGGCAGCTGCTTCCCGAAGGACGTCGACGCGCTCAAGCAGCTCGCGGGCAACTCCGGCTACCACTTCCAGCTCCTGACCAGCGTGATCGAGGTCAACGAACTGCAGAAGCGGCGCGTGATCGGCAAGCTGCAGAAGCACCTGGGCGGGCTCGTCGGCAAGCGCGTGGCGCTGTTCGGGCTGGCGTTCAAGCCGAACACCGACGACATGCGCGAGGCCTCCTCGCTGGTGCTCTCGGCGCGTCTGAACGCCGACGGCGCCGACGTCGTCGCCTACGACCCCATCGCCGAGGAGCAGGCGCGCAAGGTCGTCAGCGGCATCGACTTCGCGGGCTCGCCGCTGGAGGCGGCGAAGGGTGCCGACGCGGTCGTGCTGGTCACGGAGTGGCCGGAGTTCCTGGAGCTGGACTGGTCGGAGGTCGCCGCCGCGATGGCCGGCCGCCTCGTGATCGATGGGCGCAACGCGCTCGACCCCGAAGCCGTGTGCGCGGCGGGCCTGCTGTACGAGGGCGTCGGGCGCGGCGACCGGCGCCGCGTGACGCGCCGGGCCGGGGATCGCGCCGGCGCATGATCGCCTGATGCAGGCGGTGATTCTCGTCGGCGGCGAAGGCACGCGCCTGCGCCCGCTGACCTCGTCGGTCCCGAAGCCAGTGGTGCCGCTGGTCGACCGGCCCTTCATCTCCTACATGCTGGAGTGGCTGCGGCGGCACGAGATCGACGACGTGATCATGTCCTGCGGCTTCCTGGCGACGAGCGTGCGCAACGTGCTCGGCGACGGCTCCGGGCTGGGCATCCGGCTGCGCTTCGTGGAGGAGCCCGACCCGCGCGGCACCGCGGGGGCGCTGAAGTTCGCGGAGTCGATGCTCGAGGAGCGCTTCCTGATGCTGAACGGCGACGTGCTCACGGACATCGACCTGACGGCCCAGATCGCCCAGCACGAGCGCACGGGCGCGACGGCGACGCTGGCGCTGGTGCCGGTCGCGGACCCCAGCGCCTACGGGCTCGTGCACCTGCATGGGGACAACTCGGTGCGGGACTTCCTGGAGAAGCCGAGCGCCGACGCGATCGACACGAACCTGATCAGCGCGGGCGCCTACGTGCTGGAGCGCTCGATCCTCGAGAAAATCCCGCCCGACCGCAACGTCTCGATCGAGCGCGAGGTCTGGCCGCTCTTGATCGGCAACGGCCTCTACGGCTTCCCGGCGGACAGCTACTGGCTGGACATCGGCACGCCCGAGCGCTACCTGCAGGGCACGTTCGACATCATCGAGGGCAACGTCCAGACGGCGCTGGCCGAGCGCCTGGGCTCGGACTGGCTCGCGGTGGACCCCGGCGCGGAGGTGAAGGGGCGCGCGATCCCGCCGGCGGTGATCGAGCGCGGCGTGCGCGTCGCGGCGGGCGCGCAGGTCGGCAGCCTCGTGGTGCTGGGCGAAGACGTGTCGGTCGGCGCCGGGGCGACCATCGAGCGCGCGGTGGTGCTGAAGGGAGCAGAGATCGGCGAGGGCGCCGTGCTGCGCGACTGCATCGTCGCGGCGGGCGCGCGGGTCGGCGCGCGCACGACGATCTCGGGCAAAGCCGTGCTGGGTGAGGGCGTCAGCGTCGGGGCCGAGAACACGATCGCCAACGGCGCCCGCATCTTCCCGGGGGTCTCGATCCCCGATGGCGCGATCGCCTTCTAGCTGCGAACATTCGCCGCAACGGACATGGACGCTGCCGCCCCGTCGCCGCGAATGGACTCGCACCCGATGCTTGATAGAAAGAGACGATGACGCTTCGCATCGCGTGGCTCGGGGGGGCCCCGATGGAGGAGGCCGGGGGGGCGCCTGGCGTCGTCCGCGATCTGCTGGACGGCCTCGCGCGCGAAGGCCATGAGATCGACTGCTACTTCCCGGGCGCGGGGCACCAGCTGCCGGCGCGGATCGCGGCGCACGGGAACCTGACCGTCACGTGGGGCTCCAGCAAGCTCAAGGGAAACCGCTGGTACAACAAGCTCCCGGTCGGGACCTTCGCGAGCGGGCTGTCCTCGCGCGCGCTGTCCTCGCTGCGGCTGCGGCGCGAGATCGCCCGCCGCCACCGCGAGCGGCCCTACGACCTGATCTACCAGAACCAGTGGATCGAGTCGGTGGGGGTGCCTTCGAGCGTGCTGCGCTCGGCGCCGCTGGTGGTCCGCCCCGACACCGAGAGCGCCAGCGAGCTGCGCTGCCTGATCGCCGAGCGCGAGCTGAGCTTCCGCTGCCAGCCGCGCTACGTCTTCTTCGTCGTCGCGGCGATCCTGTTCCTGCGCGCGCAGTTGCAGCGGGTGATGATCCGCCGCGCGAGCCTGCTGGTGTGCATCAGCCGCGTGTTCCGCGACCACCTCGTCGAGGACTACGACTTCCCCCGCGGCTCGACCGCCGTCGTGCCGAACCCGGTTTGCCTGGAGCGCTTCGCCTTCAACGCCGCCAAGCCGCCCGGCGAGCCGCCGATCGTGCTGGTGCCGGTGCGCGTCTCGGTGCGCAAGGGCCTCGAGGACGTGGTCGAGATCGCGAAGCTGCTGCGCGACCGCGGGGTGCGGGTGCGGCTGCGGGTCGTAGGCGGCGCGAGCCTGTGGTCGGACTACACGAAGCTGCTCGAGGACCTGCCCGGCGAGACGGCCGAATACGCGGGCCGGGTCGCCCACGGCGACATGCCGGCGGAGTACGCGAACAGCGACATGATGCTGCTGGCGAGCAAGTTCGACCCCTGCCCGATGGCGGTGCTGGAGGGGCTTGCCTGCGGCGTGCCGATCGTCGCGACGACGGAGGTCGGTTCGACCGAGGGGGTCGAGGCGACCGTCGCCCAGCGCCTTCAGCCCGGCGACGTCGAGGGGATGGCGAGGGCGATCGAACAGATGCTGGACCGCGTCCGCGCGCAGCCGGAGCAGATGCGCTCGCTCGCCCGCGCGGAGGCGGAACGGCTGTTCGCGCCGGAGGTCATCTGCGGCCAGCTCTCGGCGGCGCTGGAACGGCTCGTCGCGGACGGCGGGCCGAACGGCGCCGGTGCCGCCAACGGCGCGGGCGGTGGCGGCCGCGACGGCGTCGCGGCCGCGGTCCGCAACGGCAGCCACGCCTGACGGGCGGGGGCGGCGGCGCGGCTCTGCTCCAGGGCCGCTGCCGGTAAGCTCCGGCGCGTAGCGCCCGCGGGGCCGAGCGCCCGCCGCAGGCGGGTCTTGGCGAAAGTCGACAGGAAGCGAGCGGCAGATGAGCGAAGGCGCAGCCAGCGCCACCCCGGCAGTGCAGGAGCTCTCGCGCGAGGCGATCGCGCGGGTCGACAGCACCGGCCAGCTCGACGACGTGCTCGGCCTGCCCGAGCACCTGCGCGACGCGCTGTGGCGCGTGGAGTCGGCGATCATGGAGGACTGGGACACCTCCGCGGGCCTCGTGGTCGCGGGCATGGGCGGCTCGGCGATCGGCGGCGCGCTGGCGCGCGCGGCGCTCTCCGACCACGCGACGCGCCCGATCTTCGTGACGCGCGCCTACGGGCTGCCGCCGTGGACGACGCCGGACACGATGGTGCTGTGCGCCAGCTACTCGGGCGACACCGAGGAGACGCTCGCCTGCTACGAGTCGGCGGGCGCGCTGGGGGCGCGGCGGGTCGTGACGACGACGGGCGGACGCCTCGCGGAGATGGCCCGCGCCGACGGCGTGCCGGTGATCCCGCTGCCGGGCGGCTTCCAGCCGCGCGCGGCGGTCGCCTACATGACGGTCGCGGCGCTGGAGGTCGCGGCCCTGTGCGGCGCCGGGCCGCGGATGAACTCCGAGATCGACGTCGCGGCTTCGCATTCGGAGCACCTCGTCGCGGAGTGGGGCCCCGACGCGCCGGAGGACTCGCTGGCGAAGGAAATCGCCCGCGGCCTGTCCGGGACGACGCCGGTGATCGCCGGGGCGGGCCTGACCTCGCCGATCGCCTATCGCTGGAAGACGCAGATCAACGAGAACGCCAAGCAGCCGGCGTTCAGCCACGAACTGCCGGAGCTGGACCACAACGAGATCGTCGGCTGGGAGGGCGCCCAGGACGTGGGACGCTTCTCGGCGGTGTTCCTGGACGACTCCGACGCGCACCCGCGCGTGAAGGCGCGGATGGACCTGACCGAGCAGATGATCTCCGCGAACGCCGTGGCGTCCTTCCGCCTGGAGACGCGGGGGCAGACGACGATCGAGCGCGTGATCTCGCTCGTGCTGCTGGGCGACCTGGTCTCGATCTACCTGGCGGCGCTGCGCGGCGTGGACCCCGGGCCGGTGAAGGTGATCGACGAGCTGAAGGTCGCGCTGGAGCAGCGCTAGGCGGTTCCGGGCACGGACGGCCGAAGCCCTGGGCGCCGCCCAGACCTTGTGATACCTTCGTGACAGGCCGAGGAGCGCTGCGACGGGCCTCGAAGCTCCGCCACGCTCGGCCTCCCTCTGTAGCAAGGGCGCTCACCTGAACCACAGGAGGCTTCCTGATGGCAGCTACGACCACTCCCACCGCCACGGGCACCGACTTCAAGGTCGCGGACCTCTCGCTGGCGGACTTCGGCCGCAAGGAGATCACGCTGGCCGAGCACGAGATGCCGGGCCTGATGGCGATCCGGGCCGAGTACGCCGACGCGCAGCCGCTGAAGGGCGCGCGGATCACCGGCTCGCTGCACATGACGATCCAGACCGCGGTGCTGATCGAGACGCTGACCGCGCTCGGCGCCGAGGTGCGCTGGTGCAGCTGCAACATCTTCTCCACGCAGGACCACGCCGCCGCGGCGGTGGCGGTCGGCCCCGAGGGCACGACCGAGGACCCGCAGGGCGTGCCGGTCTTCGCCTGGAAGGGCGAGACGCTGGAGGAGTACTGGTGGTGCACCGAGCAGGTGCTCTGCTGGCCCGGCGGCGAGGGCCCGAACATGATCCTGGACGACGGCGGTGACGCGACGCTGCTGGTGCACAAGGGCACCGAGTACGAGAAGGCCGGCGCGGTGCCGGACCCGGCGGGCGCGGACTCCGAGGAGTTCGGCGTGATCCTGTCGCTGCTGCAGCGCACGCTGGGCGAGGACCCGCAGCGCTGGACGCGGATCGGCGAAGGCATCAAAGGCGTCACGGAGGAGACGACGACCGGCGTGCACCGCCTCTACCAGATGGTCGAGAACGGCGAACTGCTGTTCCCGGCGATCAACGTCAACGATTCGGTGACGAAGTCGAAGTTCGACAACCTCTACGGCTGCCGCCACTCGCTGATCGACGGGATCAACCGCGCGACGGACGTGATGATCGGCGGCAAGGTCGCGGTGGTCTGCGGCTTCGGCGACGTCGGCAAGGGCTGCGCGGAATCGCTGCGCGGCCAGGGCGCGCGCGTGATCGTCACGGAGATCGACCCGATCTGCGCGCTACAGGCGGCGATGCAGGGCTACGAGGTCAAGACGCTCGACGACGTGCTGGAGATCGCCGACATCTTCATCACGACCACGGGCAACAAGGACATCATCACGGCCGCGGACATGGGCCGGATGAAGCACCAGGCGATCGTGGGCAACATCGGCCACTTCGACAACGAGATCGATATCGCTGGGCTCGGCCGCGTCCCAGGGATCGAGCGCGTGAACATCAAGCCGCAGGTCGACAAGTGGGTGTTCCCCGACGGCCACGCGATCATCATGCTCTCCGAGGGGCGGCTGCTGAACCTGGGCAATGCCACGGGGCACCCGAGCTTCGTGATGAGCAACTCCTTCTCGAACCAGACGATCGCCCAGATCGAGCTGTTCACGAAGAACGACGAGTACGAGAAGAAGGTCTACGTGCTGCCGAAGCACCTCGACGAGAAGGTCGCACGGCTGCACCTCGACGCGCTCGGGGTGAGGCTGACGAAGCTCAGCGACGAGCAGGCCGCCTACATCGGCGTCCCCGTCGAGGGCCCCTACAAGCCCGACCACTACAGGTACTAGGCCAGGGAAGCCGCCGGTCGGGCAGCGCGCTCGGCCGGCGCCCTCTGGTGCACCCCGGGGTGAAGGCGCTCCTCCCGGTCGAATTGAAAGGATGGACGCCATGAAGGCAATGGTCCTGGCGGCGGGCCTTGGAACCCGCCTGCGCCCCCTGACCTACGAGATCACGAAGCCGATGGTGCCGGTGCTGGACCGGCCGGTGATGGAGCACATCGTCGACTTGGTGGAGCGCCATGAGTTCGAGGGCGTGGTGGCGAACCTGCACTACTTCCCGGAGTCGATCGAAGAGCACTTCGGCGAGCGGATCTCCTACCGCTTCGAGGAGGAGCTGCTGGGCACGGCGGGCGGGGTGCGCAACTGCGCGGACTTCTTCGGCGAGGAGCCGTTCCTGGTGATCTCGGGCGACGCGCTGACGGACATCGACCTGACGGCGTTCGCCGAGCGCCACCGCGAGTCGGGCGGCGTGGCGACGCTGGCGGTCAAGCGCGTGCCGGACACGCGCGAGTACGGCGTGGTGCTGCACGACCGCGACGGGCGGATCACGGGCTTCCAGGAGAAGCCGGAGCCGGAGGAGGCGCTGTCGGACCTGGGCAACTGCGGCATCTACATGTTCGACCCGCGGATCTTCGACTACTTCCCGGACCGGCCGTTCGTGGACTGGGCGAAAGACGTGTTCCCGGCGCTGCTGGAGAACGACGTGCCGTTCTACATCCACGAGATCGGGGAGTACTGGAACGACGTGGGCTCGCTGGCGGAGCTGCGCCAGGGAACCTTCGACGCGCTGCACGGCGAGCTGCACCTGCAGGCCCAGGGGGAGGAGCTGCGCCCGGGGGTGACGGTCGTGGGGAACTCGCCGCTGCGCGATGACACCGAGGTCGACGGCTCGGCCTGGATCGGGCGCGGCGTGCAGCTGGGGGCGAACGTGCGGCTGATGGGGCCGGTGGTGCTGGGCGACGGGGCGAAGCTGGGCGATGGCGCGCAGCTGCGCGAGAGCATCCTGTTCCCGGGCACCGAGGTGGCGGCGGGGTCGATCCTGATCGGGGCGATCGCCGGCCACGGCGGCATCCTGCAGAGCCTTAAACGCGCGGGCTCGCCCTGAGGCGAGCCCTGTCACGGAAGTGGGGTACCGTGACAGTTGTCAGCATAACAAGATTCGATCGATATGGAGAACGCCCCCGGAGGGGCGTTCTCTGCTCCTACCGAAGGACCTCGTAGCGCTCGCGCCGCTGTTGCTCGCGCTCTGACTCCGCGAGCGCGCGCACGAACAGCACGACGAGCGCGACGCCCATCACGAGCGACTGCTCCACCGCCATGATGATCCCGGCGATCGACTGGTCGTCGTGGGCGGACAGGCCCCAGACGCGACCGTGGTGGACGTAGAAGCCGTAGAGCGCTTCGGGGGCGAAGGCGAGGCCCATGCCGAGCGCGCCGACGAACAGCTTCGTGGAGCCCATGTAGGCGATCGGCCCCAGCCCGCCGAGGCGCAGACGCGCGCGGATCGGCGAGAGCAGGTGCCACCAGTAGAGCGAACCCGCGATCAGGAAGGTGACGTGCTCGGTGACGTGGACGACCGGGTGGCGCAGCGCCTCGTCGTAGGCGGCGGGGATGTGCCAGAGCCAGATCACCCCGATGTAGAGGACGACGGCGAAGGCGGGGCTCGCGATCACGCCGGCGCGGCGCTCGAAGTCGTTGATCGCGCGTGTCAGCGGGCGCAGGATCACCTTCGTGAAGCCGAGGATCGCGAGGATCGGCGCGACGTCCAGCAGCAGCACGTGCTGGATCATGTGCATGAAGAACAGCTGGTCAGCGAGCGCGTCGATGGGCGAGACCAGCGCCGCGAGCGTGAACAGCAGCGCGCCCAGGAAGCAGCACAGGCGCCAGACGGGGGCGTCGACCGCGGGACGGGGGGTGTCGCCGTTTCGCACCCGCCACCAGCGCCGCACGTAGGCGCCGCCGACGAGCGTCACGCCGATCAGCACGCCGGGCTCCAGCGTCCAGGTGAGGTTCGCGCTCACGGCGCGGAGACTTTCGCTCATCGCCGCTGATTCTCGCACCGGCGTCGAGGTGGACGAACGATCGAAATCGGGTAACGCGATGGACATCCGCCAGGGGCGGGCGTAGCATCAACGGCAGGCGCAACAGAACCGACCAAAGGAGCCTCGATGCAGATTGACATCAAGGGTCGCAACGTTCCGGTCACCGACGAGCTTCGCGAGCACGCGATACGCCGGCTGGACAAGGTCGCCAAGCAGGTCTCCGAGTTCGCGCGCGTGGAGATCGAGTTCTTCGAGGAGCGCAACCCGCGCGTCCCGGACTGCCACGTCGCGGAGGCGACGCTCTACCTGAAGGGCACGACGCTGCGGGCGCGCGACAGCTCGCACGAGATGCGGCACTCGCTGAACCTGATCGTCGACGAGCTCGCCCGCCAGGTCAAGCGCCACCGCGAGAAGCGCACCCACCGACGCGAGGCGCGGGCCAACGCCGCGAATCGCCGCGCCGCCGCGATGGAAGCCGCCGCGGAGATGGGGTTGCCCGCGACGTAGGGGTCGCCCGTCTCACGCCGTCTTCACGCAGCGTCCCGCGGCCGCGCGTTTACCGTCGGCGGCCTACGGGTAGAGACAGCCGCGTTCGGTTGTCTCATATGGAGGGGCATCGTGGGGTCAAGTCGCCGGGGTGGCGCCGTGCTGTGGTCGTGGTCGAAGGTCGCGCTGATGTCGTTGCTGCTCGCGCTCGCCTGCGCGGGCGCCGCGCAGGCGAAGCAGGTTTCGAGCTCGCTCCCGGCGCAGGAGGGCACGGCACCGCGGCCGGGTCCGCCGGTGCTGTACGAGCCGCCGGCGCAAGCGCCGCAGCTGGAAAACGCCAAGGGCAGCGGCTGGCACGCCAGCCCGATCCTGATCTCGGGCGCGAGCGCCTACCGGCACGGCGAGTTCCTCTACCAGGGCTACGTCTACGACGACCACGGCGCGAAGGAGACGGTCGATCCCACGAACCCGATGATCTCGCCGGGGGGCGACTCCTCGGGCGGCGACACCTTCTCCGAACCCGACGGCACCTACACCTACCCGACGGGGCCGGGCTATGACGAGAACGCCGCGAACCTGATCGAGCTGCGCGTGCGCCCGAAGGGCAAAGCGACGGCCTTCCGGATCACGCTGAACACGCTCGAAGACCCGAACCTCGTCGCGACGGCGATCGCGATCGGCGGCAAAGAAGGCGAAAGCCACCCGTTCCCCTTCGGCGCGAACGTCAGCGCGCCGGCGCAGTACTTCCTCACGGTCCACGGCGAAAGCGCGACGCTGACCGACGCCGCGAGCGGCGCCGAAGTCCCGGGCCCGGCGCCGAGCGTGAGCGTCGACCTGGCGCGCCGCCAGATCACGGTGGAAGTCCCGCACAGCGAGTGGGACCCCGGCAGCTCGACGGTCCGCCTCGCCGCGGGCGTGGGCCTGTGGAACGCCGCCGCGAACAGCTACCTGCTGCCGGGCGCCGTCGCCAGCGCAACGCAGCCCGGGGGCGCCGGGGCGAACCCGGCCCCGCCGGCGTTTTTCGACGTGGCGTTCCGCTTCAACGCGCAGGAGCCGATGCCGGGCACACCGGGGCCGCAGAGCGAGACGAACCCTTCCTACTGGCGCGAATCCGCACAGGCGCAGGCCTTGGCGAGCGGCGACATCAGCCAGTTCCACGCGGAAGTCGACTTTGCGAAGCTGAAGGCGAAGGCGAACGACGACATGCCGGGGCAGCCAACGGGCGTGCCCCAGAGCGGCGCCTTCGACCGGATCCTCGCCTCGCACTTCTCCGACGGCCAGGGCGCCGACTACGCCACCGGCGGCTGCGGCAGCTCGGCGGAATGCATCGGCGAGATGCGCGGGCAGCTGCTGCCATATGCGATCTACGTGCCGAGCGGCGCGGAGCCGGGCGCGGGCTGGGGGACGACGCTGCTCTTGCACTCGCTGTCGGCGAACTACAACCAATTCTCGGGCTCGAAGAACCAGTCCGAGTTCGCGAACCGCGGATCGGGCTCGATCGTCTTCACCCCCTCTGGCCGCGGCCCGGACGGCTGGTACTACGACCACGCGGGCGCCGACACCTTCGAAGTGTGGGCCGACGTCGCGGCCCACTACCACCTGAACCCCGCCTTCACGGACATTGCGGGCTACTCGATGGGCGGCTACGGCACCTACAAGTTCACAAGCCAGTTCCCGGACCTGTTCGCGCGGGCGCAGCCGACCGTGGGGCCGCCCGGCTTGGGCATCTGGGTGCCGCCGGCGGAACCGCAGCCGGGCGGGAACCAGTCGCTGACGGAGCGGATGCTCGGCTCGGTGCGCAACGTGCCGTTCCTGATCTGGGACGAGACCACCGACGAGCTGGTGCCGATCGCGGGCGTGCTCGAACAGGTGAAAGCCTTCGACGACCTCGGCTACCGCTACGAGTTCGACCAGTTCCAGGCGGGCGAGCACCTGACGCTGGCGCTGAACGACGAATACGCCCCCGCGGCCCAGTTCCTGGGGACGGAAACGATCGATCGCGATCCGGCGCACGTGACGTACGTCTACAACCCGACGATGGACTTCGCGGCCGACGGCACTGCCGCGGGCCACGCCTACTGGGTCTACGACGTGGGGCTGCGCGAAGCGAGCGGCTCGGCGCCGCTGGGGACGGTCGACGTCCGCTCGCAGGCCTTCGGCCACGGCGATCCGCCGCCGCAGGAAACACAGCACGGCGCCGGCGCGCTGACGGGCGGGCAGATCCCGGCGATTCCCTACACGAGCCAGAGCAAGGCCTGGGGCGCTGCGCCGGGCGAACCGGCGCAGGACGCGCTCCAGATCACGGCGAGCAACGTCTCGCACGTGACGATCGACGCGGCACGCGCGAAAGTCGACTGCAAGGCGCAACTGCACGTCAGCACCGACGGCCCGCTGACGGTCACGCTGGCGGACTGCCACGGCAAGGGCAAGGCGGTGACGCAGAGCTTCGGCTGAGGTCGCGCAAGCGCCTCAAGAGCCTGCGCGGGAAGGCTATGCTTGGCCCATGCCCTCCCTGCTAGATCGCGCGCTGAACGTCGGCGAGGCGAAGAAGTTCAAGGAATACCAGAAGCGCGTCGCGCTGATCAACGCCTTCGAGCCCGAGCTCGAACACGACTCCGACGCCGAGCTGCGCGAGCGGATGGACGCCCTCCGCGACCGCGCCGCGGAGGGCGAGTCGCTCGACGCGCTGCTGCCGGAGTGCTTCGCGATCGTGCGCGAGACCGGCAAGCGCAAGATGGAGATGCGCCACTTCGACGTGCAGCTCGTGGGGGCGATGGCGCTGCACGACGGCCAGATCGCGGAGATGAAGACCGGCGAGGGCAAGACGCTCACCGCGACGCTCGCCGTCGTGCTGAACTCGCTCGCGGTGCGCGAGGGCGTCGAGACCCCCGAGGGCGAGCGACCCGAGCGCAAGGGCGTGCACGTCGTGACGGTGAACGACTACCTCGCCCGCCGCGACGCCGAATGGATGAGCCCGATCTACGAGGCGCTAGGCGTCAGCGTCGGCGTCCTGGAAAACATGCAGCCGCCGGAGGAGAAGCACGCTGCCTACGCCTGCGACGTCGTCTACGGCACGAACTCGGAGTTCGGCTTCGACTACCTGCGCGACAACATGGCGACGGACCTGGCGGAAAAGACCCAGCGCGGCCACCCGTTCGCGATCGTGGACGAGGTCGACAACATCCTGATCGACGAGGCGCGCACGCCGCTGATCATCTCGGGCGCGCCCGAGCAGGCGGCCGATCTGTACGTGCGGTTCGCCCAGCTCGCCCCGCGCCTGACGCCCGGCAAGACGCCCGAGGGGATGGACCCGCGCACGAAGAAGTCGTTCGTCGCCGAGTTCGACTACGAGATCGACGAGAAGCAGAAAACCGTCGCGATCACCGAGCAGGGCGTCGCGAAGGCGGAGAAGTTCCTCGGGATCGACCACCTCTACCGCGCCGAGAACGGCCACCTCGTCAACCACCTGATCCAGGCGCTGCGCGCGGAGGCGCTCTACAAGCGGGACGTCGACTACGCGGTGATCGACGGCGAGGTGAAGATCATCGACGAGTTCACGGGTCGCATCCTCGACGGCCGCCGCTGGTCGGAGGGCCTGCACCAGGCGGTCGAGGCGAAGGAGAGCGTCCCGATCCAGGAGGAGAACCAGACGCTCGCGACGATCACCTACCAGAACTTCTTCCGCCTCTACGACAAGCTCGCGGGGATGACGGGCACGGCGCTGACGGAGGCCACGGAGTTCATGAAGATCTACGAGCTGCCTGTCGTGCAGGTGCCGACGAACAAGGAGATGGTTCGCCAGGACCGCAACGACCAGATCTACAAGACCAAGGAGGGCAAGTGGCACGCGGTGATCGACGAGATCAAGGCGCGTCACGAGAACGGGCAGCCGGTGCTGGTGGGGACGATCTCGGTCGAGGTCTCGGAGCTGCTGGGCGACCGCCTGACGAAGAGCGGCGTCAAGCACACGGTGCTGAACGCGAAGCCCGAGCACGCCGCGCGCGAGGCCGAGATCGTCGCGGAGGCCGGCCAGCCGGGCGCGGTGACGATCGCGACGAACATGGCGGGCCGCGGCGTCGACATCAAGCTCGGCGGCAACGCCGAGCACCTGGCCCACCAGGAGCTGGCGCGGCAGGGCGT
Organism: Solirubrobacteraceae bacterium; assembly: GCA_035508515.1. Classification (GTDB taxonomy): domain Bacteria; phylum Actinomycetota; class Thermoleophilia; order Solirubrobacterales; family Solirubrobacteraceae; genus Palsa-744. Next base: position 168,512 of record DATJMW010000021.1, read on the forward strand.
CGACCGCGAGGCGGAGGACTACGACAGCCGCCTGCAGCAGGTGCTGCCGGAGCTGGAGCGCAAGGTGGACGAGCAGCGCGAGCACGTGATGGCCGCGGGCGGCCTGTTCATCTGCGGCACCGAGCGCCACGAATCGCGGCGCATCGACAACCAGCTGCGCGGCCGCGCGGGGCGCCAGGGCGACCCGGGTGAGAGCCGCTTCTTCCTGTCCGCCGAGGACGACCTCGTGCGCCTGTTCGCGGGCGACCGCATCTACCGGATCCTCGACAAACTCGGCGGCACCGACGAGCAGGGCAACGAGGAACCGATCGAGGCCGGGATGCTCTCCAAGCAGATCGAGAAAGCCCAGAAGAAGGTCGAGGAGCAGAACTTCCTGATCCGCAAGCGCGTGCTCGAGTACGACGACGTGATGAACGAGCAGCGCCGCGTGATCTACGCCTACCGCGACGAGGTGCTGGAAGGCAAGAGCATCGGCGAGGAGGCCCGGCGCGAGGTGGGCAACGTGATCGAGCGCACGATCGACCAGTACACCCCGGGCGACTTCATGGAGGACTGGGACCTCGACGGCATGTTCACGGCGCTGGGCCAGTTCTTCCCGCTCGACTTCGGCGAAGAGGACATGAACCCCGACCGCGTCGACCGCATGGTGCTGACCGAGCGGGTCACCGAGATGGCGATGGAGCGCTACGACGCGCGCGAGCAGGCGCTGGGCGACGAGCTGATGGGTGCGCTGGAGCGCTTCCTGCTGCTCCAGATCATCGACGAACGCTGGCGCGAGCACCTGTTCGACATGGACTACCTGCGCGAGGGCATCCACCTGCGCGGCTTCGCCCAGGTCGACCCGCTGGTCGCCTACAAGAACGAGGCCTTCACGCTGTTCGGCGACCTGATGAACAGCGTCTGGACCGACTTCGCGCGGATGATCTTCAACGTCGAAGTCAACGTCGAGGGCGAAAACGGCGGCGGCGAGCCGCCGCCGAGCTTCGCCGCGGCGGGCAGCTCCACGCGCTCGGGCCGGGTCTCCTACTCGGGCGGGGGCGCCGAAAGCGGCGTCGGGGCCGGGGCGATGGCCGCCGCTGCCGCGGCGGCCGGCAGCGCTCCGGCGGCGCCGGGCGGCTTCGGGGAACTCGGCCCCGGGGAAGAAGTGATGCCCTCCGTGGAGCAACGCGTCGTCGACGACGAGCACCAGGTCGGGCGCAACGACCCCTGCTGGTGCGGCAGTGGCAAGAAGTTCAAGAAGTGCCACGGCGCCTGAGGTCCGGTGCTCGAGCTGTTCGGCGACCTTCTGGAATTCGTGGGGTGGTTCGGCGAGGAGGCCGGCGCGTAGCTTCTACGCTCGCGTAAAGCGCCGTCGGGCATCACGCCGCAGGCGGCGATAGCCCCCACGGCGCGTCGAGCGCGATGCGCCAGCCCTGCTCGTCGCGCCTGTAGATCACGATCGAGCTGCTGCGGGTGACGAAGCGGCCGTCGGCTCCGTCGCCGTTGGCGCCGCTGAGCGTGAGCGTCCCGGTGACGAGCGCTACTTCGCCGGTCTCGACGATGCCCGAGACCTCGGTGTCGATCTCGATGCGATTGTCGACCATCGTCCGCAGCGCGCCGGCGATGGCCTCGCGCCCCCGCAGCACCTCGCCGTCGAGCTGCACGATCGCGGCGTCCTCGCGCCACAGCTCGACGGCGGCGTCGATGTCGCGGGCGTTGACGGCGGCGAGAAAGGCGGCGAGCAGCGCGGCGGGGGTTTCTGCGGCCATTGGCGGAAGATACGGGTGATAGCGTGGAGGCGTGGCCACCACCGCCCCCAGCGAGTCGACGCCTGAGCGGCTGGCCTCGATCCGGGAGCAGATGAAACTGCTCGCGGACTATCTTTGACCCGGCTTCGCTGCGGGAGCGCGTGGCGGCGCTCGAGACCGAGATGGGGGACGGCGGCTTCTGGGACGACGCCGAGCGCGCGGCGTCGGTGTCGGGCGAGCACGCCCGCACGAGCAGGCGCCTGGAGCAGTTCGATGCGCTCCAGAGCGACGTCGAGGACCTCGACGCGCTGGTGGAGATGGCGGCTGAGGAGCAGTCGCTGCAAGCGGAGGTGGACGAGCAGATCGCCTCGGTCGAGGAGCGCCTGGCGGAGCTCGAGGAGCAGCGGCTGTTCTCGGGCGAGTACGACGCCGGCGACGCGCTCGTCAGCGTGAACGCCGGCGCCGGCGGGACCGACGCCCAGGACTGGGCGGAGATGGTGCTGCGGATGGAGATGCGCTGGGCTGAGAGCCGCGGCTTCCAGGTCGAGCTGCTGGAGGTGAGCCCCGGCGAGGAAGCGGGGATCAAGTCGGCGACGTTCCGCGTGTCGGGCGAGAACGCCTACGGGCTGTTCGGCGCCGAGCGCGGCGTGCACCGGCTGGTGCGCCTGTCGCCGTTCGACTCCGCGCACCGCCGCCAGACGAGCTTCGCGGGGGTCGAGGTGGCGCCGGTGGTCAAGGACACGGGCGAGATCGAGATCAACGAGGACGACCTGCAGGTCGACACCTACCGCGCCTCGGGCGCTGGTGGCCAGCACGTCAACAAGACCGACTCCGCGGTGCGGATCACGCACCGTCCGAGCGGGATCGTGGTCCAGTGCCAGAACGAGCGCTCGCAGTCCTCGAACCGCGCGACGGCGATGGCGATGCTGCTGGCGAAGCTGCTGGAGCAGCGCGAGCGCGAGCGCCAGGAAGAGATCGCGCGCGAGAAGGGCGAGGCCCAGGACGTGAACTTCGGCTCGCAGATACGCTCCTACGTGATGCACCCCTACTCGATGGTCAAGGACCACCGCACGGGCCACGAGATGGGCGACGTGCAGCGCGTGCTCGACGGAGACCTCGACGGCTTCGTCCGCGCGTATCTGCTGTCGGCGGCGACGACGAAGGCGTAGCGATGGAGCGCGGCACGGCCTCGGTCGCGGGCGCGGACGACCTCGTGGGGCTGGTGCGGCGAGCGATCGCGGAGGACGTGGGCTCGGGCGACGTGACGACGGAGGCGACCGTGGCGGCGGATGCCCACGCCCGGGCGACGATCACGCAGAAGGCCCCCGGCTCGATCTACGGCCTCGACGCGGCGCAGACGGCGTTCGAGCTGCTGGACGAGGAGGTGCGCGTCGAGCGGCTGGTGGAGGAGGGAGTCTGGCGCGAGCAGGGCGGCCAGGTGATGACGATCGAGGGCCGCGCCCGCGCGCTGCTGACCGCTGAGCGCACGGTGCTGAACTTCCTCGCGCACCTCTCCGGCGTCGCGACGATCTCGGCGCGCGCGGCGCGCGCAGTCGAGGGCACGGGCGTGAGGGTGCTCGATACCCGAAAGACCACGCCGGGCCTGCGGATGCTGGAGAAGGCGGCGGTCGCGGCGGGGGGCGCGACGAATTATCGCGTTGGCCTGTTCGATGCGATCCTGATCAAGGAGAACCACATTGCCGCGGCGGGCGGGATCGCCGCGGCGGTCGCCCGCGCGCGCGAGGCCGCGCCGGAGCTGGCGGGCACGCTGGAGATCGAGGTGCGCGACCCGGAGGAGATCGAGCAGGCGCTTGCGGCGGGCGCGCCGCGGCTGCTGCTGGACAACATGGACGAGGCGCAGCTGCGCGCCGCGGTCGCGCAGGTGGCGGGCCGCGCGAAGCTGCAGGCGAGCGGCGGCGTGACGCTGGCGACGCTGCGCGCCGTCGCCGAGACGGGGGTCGACTTCGTGTCGATGGGGGCGCTTACGCACTCCGCTCCCGCGCTCGACCTGTCGCTGCTGCTGGAGCTTGCCGCCTAGAGCCTCTCGGCGTCGATATATCATCCCGGCCCGTGACGGGGCCGGGCGCAACCAGGGAGGGGAGCGGCGGCGCTGTGGCGCGGCTGGGAAAGGCTGCGTGGCAGGGCCTGTGGCGCGTGGCCTCCCGCTTCCAGCACTCCAGCGAGCCCGCCCGTAGGCTCGTGGTCGCCGCGACGAGGCCCCTGCGCTACCGCGACATCCCCGTCCTGCGCGGGCGCATGGCGGGCGTGCGCCTGAACCTGGGTGGCTCGTTCCTGCGCTACCTGACCGGCGACGCCGAGCCGGAGGTGCAGCAGGCGCTGGCGGGCCTCGTCAAGCCGGGGCAGGTGGTCTACGACGTCGGCGCGAACATCGGCTTCTTCACGATCCTCTGCTCGCGCCTGGTCGGCCCGGACGGTCACGTCTACGCGTTCGAGCCGATTCCCGAGAACCTGCAGACGCTCCGCCACAACGTGGCGTTGAACGGGCTGCGCAACGTGACGATCGTCGAGAAGGCGCTGTCCTCCTCGACGGGCACTGCGGAGATGTTCGTCTCGCCCTGGTCGGCGTTTCACTCGTTGAACGTGGAGGGCGCGACGAAAGTCGAGGACCACGGGCCGGAGGAGGGCGAGATCACCGTGCAGACCGTGACGCTCGACGAGTTCGTGACCCGCGAGGGGGGCCGCGTTCCGGACCTCGTGAAGATCGACGTCGAGGGCGCCGAGCTGATCGTCGTGCAGGGCATGGGCGAGACGCTGCGCTCGACGCGGCCGCTGCTGCTGGTCGAGCTGCACGACACGAAGGACGGCTATGCGGAGTTCGTGGCGTCGGTCGACTACCGCGCGCGGGTGATCGACGGCGACAGCCCCGAGCTGGCCGACGCCGATCGCAACGTGCACACGATCGCCTGGCCGCAGGAGCGCGAGCCCGCCGGGCTGCCGGGCTCGGCACCGCGTTCATAGAATGGGCTCATGGAGCTGCCGATGGCGCCGACGCTCGAGGCGGCCGCGGGCGTGCAGGAGCACCTCTCGCCCGCGGAGATCGACTCGCTGAAGGACGAGGTCCGGGCGCTGGCGGCGCAGCGCAAGGCGGTGATCCTCGCGCACAACTACCAGGTGCCGGAGGTGCAGGACGTGGCCGACTACGTCGGCGACTCGCTTGGGCTCTCGCGCCAGGCGGCGGCGAGCGAGGCAGAGGTGATCGCCTTCTGCGGCGTGCACTTCATGGCGGAGACCGCCTCGATCCTGTGCCCGGAGAAGACGGTGCTGATCCCCGACCTCGACGCCGGCTGCTCGCTGGCGGCCTCGATCGACGCCGCGCAGCTCGCCGACTGGCGGGCGCAGCATCCCGGAGGGGTCGTCGTGATGTACGTGAACACGACCGCGGAGGTCAAGGCGCTGACCGACTACTGCTGCACCTCGGCGAACGCCGTCGACGTGGTCCGCCACATCTACGAGACGCACGGCCCCGAGACGGAGGTCCTGTTCGGCCCGGACATGTGGCTGGGGGCCTACGTCGAGAAGGAGCTCGGCAAACGGATGCACGTCTGGGACGGGGAGTGCCACGTGCACGCCGGCATCCGTCCCGCGGACATCGAGGCCACGCGCGCGGCGCACCCCGGCGCCGACTTCCTGATCCACCCCGAGTGCGGCTGCACGACGCAGGTGATGGAGTACGTGGCCGCGGGCGACATCTCAGGCGAGGGCGTGCACATGCTCTCGACGGGAGGCATGCTGCGCTACGCGGAGGGGGCCGAGTCGGCGGCGAGGGGGGACGCAGGCGACGCCGGCGCGGGCGAGATCGACGGGCAGCTCGAGGAACCGGGCTTCGATGGCTCCGCGCAGGCCGCCCACGAGAACGGCGGCCCCGGCAGGGTCCGCGAGGCGATCGTCGCGACCGAGACCGGGATGCTCTACCCGTTGCAGATGGCTGCGCCCGACGTCGAGTTCATCCCCGCGAACCCGCGCGCCGCCTGCGTCTACATGAAGATGATCACGCTGCGCAAGCTGCGCGACGCGCTGGCGGAGATGAAGTTCGAGGTGCGCGTGCCGCGGGAGGTCGCCGAGCGGGCGCGGGTGCCGATCGACCGGATGGTGGCGATCGGATAGAGTGGACGTATACGTCCACATTTAAACAAATATGTTGGCGTTTGCGCTAGCATATGCAATATGAGTACGCAACACGACGGGACCGCTGCCCAGCTCATCGCGGAGATAGGTCGCCGTAGCGGCCTGAAGCAGGCGGAGCTGGCGCGACGAGCAGGATTGGACAGGTCCGTGCTCAGCGCCTATGCACACGGCCGACGCCAGCCGTCTGTGGCGGCGCTGACGCGGATAGCGCGCGGGGCCGGACTGCAATTGGAGATCGCCCCGGCGAATGGTGACGCCGGGTTGGAGCATGCCGGGGAGGTCCTCTCGAAGGTTCTGGACCTTGCGGGCTCGCTGCCCTTCAAGGGTCGTGGCGAGCTCGAGTACCCGCCACTGATCAGGTTGCGCTCGTGAGTGAGCTGGGCGATCAGCTCCTCGCCGTGCACGACGGGCTCGACGCCGCCGGCATTCCGCATGCGATAGGTGGCGCCATCGCGCTCGGTTATTGCATCTTCGAGCCACGCGGCACGCGCGACGTCGACGTCAACGTCTTTGTCGGTCCCGAGCGTGCCCGGGACGTGTTCGCGGCGATGCCGGACGGCGTCGAGTTCAGCGGCGCCCAGCTCGAGCAGGCCGAACGCGACGGCCAGGTCAGGCTGCGCTGGGGGATCACCCCGGTGGACCTGTTCCTGAGCGTGCTGCCCTTTCACGATCGCGTCGAGGCGCACATCAGGCACGTTCCATTCGAGGGGCGCACGATTCCCGTGCTCGACTGCACGGGACTCGCCGTGTTCAAGGCGATGTTCGACCGCACGAAGGACTGGGCGGACATCGAGGCGATGGCCGAGACCCGCTCACTCGACTTCGCGGAGGCGCTGCGCTGGCTCGGGGAGATGGCGGGTCCCGACTCGCCTCGGTACCAGCGCCTCGGGGCGCTTGACCCCGCGGCCTAGAACTCCTCGACCGAGTGCGGCCCCACGCAGGCGACCGCAAGGTTGTCCGCGACGCCCGCCGCGACCTCGCGCACCTCGTCGAAGGTGACGGCGTCGAGCGCGGCGATCGCCTTGTCGGGGTCGATCGGCTCGCCGAAGACGATCTGCTGGTTGGCGGCGTAGCGGGCGACGGCGTTCGTGTTCTCGAAGGAGAGCACGAGCCGGCCGGCGGAGTACGCCCGCGCGCGCTGCACCTCCTCCTCGGTGGGGCCGTCGTCGCGCAGTTCGTCCACGATCTCGCGCATGCGGGTGTAGGCCTCGATGCACTTGCTGGACTCCAGGCCCGAGCCGAGCTGGAGGATCGGCACGTCGGCGAAGGCGTGGGCGAGCGAGTAGACCGAGTAGCAGAGCCCACGCTTCTCGCGGATCTCGTCGAACAGGCGCGAGCCCATCGACCCGCCGAGCAGCGTCGAGTAGATCGACAGCGCGGCGCGCTGCTTGACGTCGGCGACCGCAACCTCGGGCCGGTAGATCATCCGCAGGTGCGACTGGTTCGTGTCGCGCTGCTCGACCAGCTTCTCGGGCGCGAACCCCGGGGCGGGGTCATACGACGGCGGGGCCGGCAGCGCCGGGAAGCGCCCGAACAGCTCCTGCAGCTCGGCGTCGCCGGGCAGGTGCTCGACGTTGCCGACGAGGAACGCACCGCCGCTCGCGCCGGCCCAGCGGCGCTCGCGGAAGGCGACGATGCCCTCGCGCGTGAAGCTGCGCAGGTTCTCCTCGGGGCCGAGCACCGTGCGCCCGAGCGGGTGATCGCCGAAGGCGGCCCGGTCGATCAGGTACTCCGCGACCATCGAGGGCTGGTCGTAGGCGCGGTTGATCTCCTGGATCACGACGCCGCGCTCGCGGTCGAGCTCCTCGGCGTCGATCCGGGGGCGGCCCACGAAGTCCGAGAGCAGGTCGATCGCCGCGGGCGCGCTCTCGGCGCGTACCGTGATGTGGAAGGCGACGAGGTCGTGGCTGGTGTAGGCGTTCAGGACGCCGCCGAGCCGCTCGGCGGTCTCGTTGACGTCGCTGTAGTGCGGGTACTTCTCGCCACCCTTGAACACGAGGTGCTCGAGGAAGTGGGCCATCCCGTTCTCCTCGGGGCGCTCGTTGCGGGCACCGGCGTCGAACGCCACCAGCACGGTCAGCGCACGCGTCCCGGGCAGCGCGATCCTGTGGATCGGCAGCCCGTTTGCTTCGACGGTGCTCGTCTCGATCTCGGCCATCGCGGAGCCCACGATAGCCGCAACCTGCAAAACCCCTTGCATGCAGGGGCAATTGCTTCCGGAGGGGGTCGTGCTCGCTACCGTCACGGGCCATGCCGAAGCTGGAGAAGGGATCAGCCACGGCCGCGAACGCGCGCGCCGAAGTGGCGACGGGACGGGCCCAGACGCCGCCGAGCCGCGAGCGGCGCGTGCGCGACCTGCCGCCGCCCGGGCGCGAGCGCCGTCGCGGCGAGCACGGCCAGTCCCACCGCGACGCCGCCCACCCCCGCGGCGCGCAGCCGCAGTCGCGACGCCCGGCGCCGCCGCTGCCCGACCCGCGCGACGTGGTCGTCGAGTTCCGCGGCGTCTCCAAGCTCTACGGCGTCGGCGGCGTCGGCCTCGAGCGCGCCACGTTCGCGATCCGCCGTCAGGAGATGGTGTTCCTCGTGGGGCCGACCGGCTCGGGGAAGTCGACGATCATGCGCCTGCTGATCAAGGAGCTGGAGCCGACCGACGGGCGCATCCGCGTCGCCGGCCGCGACCTGTCTGAGATCGAGCACAAGAAGGTGCCCTACTACCGGCGCAACGTCGGGGTGGTGTTCCAGGACTTCAAGCTGCTGCCGACGCGCACGGTGTACGACAACATCGCCTACGCGTTGCAGGTGACGGGCGCCTCGCGCAAGCAGATCCGCGCCACGCTGCCGGACATCCTGCGCCTGACGGGGCTCTCCACGAAGCTGCACAACTACCCGCACCAGCTCTCCGGCGGCGAGCAGCAGCGCGTCGCGGTGGCGCGTGCGTTCGCGAGCCACCCGCCGCTGCTGCTGGCGGACGAGCCGACCGGCAACCTCGACCCCGAGACCTCGATCGGGATCATGCAGCTGCTCTACCGGATCAACCGCGCGGGCACGACGGTGCTGATCGCCTCGCACGACAACGAGATGGTCGACCGCATGCGCCGGCGCGTGATCGAGCTGAAGCGCGGGCGGATCGTGCGCGACGAGGCCTCGGGCCTGTACGGCGCCCGCGAGGAGAACACCGACGAGCTGGGCGAGCGGCTCAAACGGGAAACGAGCTGAGCGCGCGCCGATGAGGCCGGGCTTCTTCCTGAAAGAGTCGTACCGCTCGATCAAGCGCAACGCGCTGCCGAGCTTCGCGGCGCTGGCCTCGGTGCTCGTGACGACGCTGGTGCTGGGCGTGTTCATCCCGGTGGTCGAGGCAACGAACGGCGCGGCGAACGACGTGCGCGGGCGGGTGCTGGTCGACGTCGACCTGACGACGAGCGCCAGCGCCGCCGAAGTCGCCCGCGTGCGTGGCGAGCTGCAACGCGCCCCGCACGTGAAGAGCATCGAGTTCGTCTCCAAGCAGCAGGGCTACCAGCAGGAGCGCAAGCGCAACCCGGAGGCGTTCGCGCTGATCGGCTACAACCCGCTGCCGGACATCTTCCGCATCACGCCCGACAAGCCCGAGAACTCTGCGCTCGTGCGCGCGGAGCTCGACCAGTCCAGCCCGCTCGGTACGCGCCTGGTCACCGACACGGCGATCGCGGCGGTACAGAACCGCCAGGCCCAAACGAACCAGATCCTGTCGGCGACGCGCGTGATCAAGATCACGATGGCGCTGCTGGCGGCGCTGCTCGTGATCGCCTCGATCCTGCTGATCTCGAACACGATCCGCCTGTCGCTGTTCTCGCGCCGGCGCGAGGTCGAGGTGATGAAGCTGGTCGGAGCCACCGACTGGTTCATCCGCTGGCCGTTCGTGCTGGAGGGGCTGTTCCTCGGGGCGGTGGGGGGCGCCGCGGCGGTGGGTCTGCTGGCGCTCGCGAAGGTGACGCTGGTCGATCCGCTGGCGAACACCGTGAAGCTGATCTCCCAGCCGGACATGATCGCCTTCCCGCTGTTGATCGCGATCCTGATGGGCGCCGCGATAGCCGTCTCGGCCGCGGGCTCGGGCATCTCGCTGCGGCGCTTCCTCAAGGTCTGACCCGTAGTCTGAGGGGGCGATGCCGCCCAGACGACGACAGCCGCTGCTGGCGGTGCTCGCGATCGCGCTGCCGGTGCTGCTGGTGCTCGGCGTCTACCTCGGCGGCCACCCCGAAGACCTGCCGAGCTTCGCGCGTTCGGCGTTCGTGGCCCACGACGACACCCGCGTGGTCGGCGAAGCGATCGACAGGATCTCGAGCGACTACTACCGGCCCGTTTCGAAGGGCCAGCTCTCAAACGGCTCGATCGCCGGCGCGGTCGCGAGCCTTGGCGACCGCTTCTCGCACTACCTGACGCCGAAGGAGTTCCGCGAATTCAACTCGCCGCCCAGCTTCACGGGCATCGGCGTGTCGGTCTCGCCGAGTAGGCGCGGGCTCGTCGTGGCGAAGGTCTTCGACGGCTCGCCCGCGGCCCGCGCCGCGATGCGCGAGGGCGATCAGATCGTCGAAGTGAACGGGCGCAAGCTCGCCGGCGTGCCCGCCGACAAGGCGATCGCGCTGATCAAGGGGCCGCCGGGGACCGATGTGAAGCTCGGCGTCGAGCAGCGCCGTGACGGGCACCTCGCCGTGAACACGCTGACGCTGACGCGGGCGACGATCGCCGAGCCGGTCGTCGCCTCGCTGACGAAGTCGGTGCGTGGCACGAAGCTCGGCGTCGTGGCGCTCGCGACGTTCAGCCCGGGTGCGCACGGCGAAGTGCGCGAAGCCGTCGAGCGCGAGCTGCACAAGGGCGCGCGCGGGATCGTGCTGGATCTGCGTGCGAACGGCGGCGGCCTCGTCGAGGAGGCCCGTCTGATCGCGAGCATCTTCATCGAACGTGGCACGATCGTCTCCACGCGCGGGCGCTCGCAGCCGAGCGAGACGCTGATCGCGGAAGGCGACGCGATCAGGCCCGCGTTCCCGATGACGGTGCTTGTCGACGCGAACACCGCCTCCGCCGCGGAGATCGTCACGGCCGCGTTGCAGGACCACCACCGCGCCACGGTCGTCGGCACGCACACTTTCGGCAAGGGCGTCTTCCAGGAGGAGGAGCCGCTGTCGAACGGCGGTGCGCTCGACATCACCGTCGGCGAGTACTTCACTCCGAACGGCCGCAACCTCGGCGGGGGAGGCGTCAAGCAGGGCGCGGGGATCACCCCGGAAGTGCGGGTCCGCCACGGGGTCGACAGCAACCACGGCCTGGACGTGGCGCTCGACACGCTCGCGGCGAAAGTCAAGTGAGCCCACGCCACCCCCGCGCGCGGCGCGGCGGGGGACGCGAGTCGCGGACCGTATGGCCGCCGCACGCGCGCCAGACGGCGCGCTCGGCGATCGAGTCGCTGATGCGCGAACGGGGCCTGGCCAGGCGCTTCGAGCACCATGTCGAACGCGAGGCCAGGCGGGCGCGGGACCGCGGCTTGGACGTGCGCGGTGACCTCGCGCAGCGCAAGGACCTGACGGACCTGCCGACGTTCACGATCGACCCTCTCAGCGCGCGCGACTTCGACGATGCGATCTCCGCGCGGGTCGAGCCCGGCGAGGCCGTTCGCGTGTGGGTGCACATCGCCGACGTGAGCGCGTACGTGCCGGAGGGGTCGGCGGTCGACGCCGAGGCGCTGAAGCGGGCGACGAGCGTGTACGTCCCGGGCGCGGTCGAGCCGATGCTCCCGCAGGCGCTCTCGAACGACGCGTGCTCGCTGGTGCCACAGCGCGAGCGGCTCGCGGTCACGACAGAGCTGGTGCTCAGCGGCGCCGAAGTGCGTAGCGCGTCGTTCTATCGCTCGGTGATTCGCTCCGACGAGCGCCTGGACTACGAGCGGGTGGACCGGGTCTTCGCGGGTGAGGAGCGGGCGCAGGCGCCGTGGAAGGAGCCCCTCGAAGCGGCCCGCGCCGCCGCTGGGGCGCTGGGGTCCGAGCGCGAACGGCGTGGCGCGCTCGCGGTGGAGGCCCAGGAGCCGGAGTTCGTGTTCGACGAGCAGGGGAACGTCGCGGAGATCCACGCTCGCGCGCAGACCGAGTCCCACCGCCTGATCGAGCACCTGATGATCGCTGCGAACGAAGCCGTCGCCGGGCTGCTCGCGCGACAGAAGGTGCCGTGCCTGTATCGCGTGCACGAGCGTCCCGAAGCCGAGCGCGTGGAGCGGCTCGTGGCGCAGCTCGCGAGCCTCGAGGTGCCGACGCCGGCGTTGCCGGAGCGCATGTCCTCGACGCAGGCGGCGGAGCTGCTCGGCGAGATCTCCCAGCGAGTCGAGCGGCACGTGCTGAGCCGGCGGGGACAGGGTCGGCGGGCGCTGAACGCGCTGGTGCTGCGCTCGCTCAAGCAGGCCTACTACTCACCGCGCAACCTCGGTCATGCGGGCCTGCGCGCGCAGCACTACTGCCACTTCACCTCACCGATCCGCCGCTACCCGGACCTCGTCTGCCACCGCGCGCTGCTCGCGGCCGTGGGCGGGGGCGAGCGGGCGCCGCGGGGATCCGAGTTGCCGGAGCTCGGCGCGTGGGCCTCTGAACGCGAGCGCGACGCGATGAAGGTCGAGCGCGACGCCGACGACGTCGCGGCCTGCTTCGACCTGGAGCGCCGTCTGTACGAGGGGGCCTGGCAGCAGGAGTTCGCGGGCGAAGTCGTAGGCGCGATCTCCGCGGGTGCGTTCGTCGCCTTCGGCCCGCCGGGAGAGGGTGGCGACGCGGTTTACGAAGGGCTTTTGCCCGCGCGCGAGCTGCACACGCCGGAGGGCGAGCGCGACTGGTGGGAGCTCAACGAGGAGGGGACGGTCCTGCGGGGCGAGCGCACCGGTACGACATTGCGCCTGGGGGATGCTGTCAGCGTGCGGGTCGCACGAGTCGACGCGCCGCGTGGGCGGGTGGACCTGACCCCGGCCATCGCCGACGCTTCGGACAGCTAGGCTCGGGCGATGGCGAAGGGCAAGGGAAAGCGCAAGGTCGGTGCGGGCGACGTCGCCTCGAACCGCTACGCTTCCTACCGCTACGAGCTGTTGGACAGGCTCGAGTGCGGGATCGTGCTGGAGGGGACGGAGGTGAAGGCGCTACGGGCATCGGGCGCCCAGCTGAAGGACGGCTACGCGGCGATCCGCGACGGCGAGTTGTGGCTGCACTCCGTGCACATCCCGCCTTATGCGCCGGCCTCGCGCGAAAACCACGACCCCGAGCGGCCGCGCAAGCTGCTGCTGCACCGCCGCGAGCTGGACCGCCTGGCGGCGCGCGCCGCCGAGCGGGGGCTGACGCTGGTGCCGACGCGGATCTACTTCTCGGGGCCGCACGCGAAGGTGGAGGTGGCGCTCGCGCGCGGCAAGGACCTCTACGACAAGCGCCAGACGATCAGGACGCGGGAGACCAAGCGCGACATGGAACGCGCGGTGCGCGAAGCGCGGCGCTGACCGGCGCGCGACGACTGGCCCAAGCGCGACGCCGAGCTACCAGCGGCCGAAGGTGTGCCCGCCGGAGGAGAGGACGTAGGCGTGCTCCATGCCCACGACGAGCGCGACGATCAAGCCGACGTACACGGCGCCCACGAGCAGGCGCGTGCGCGGCGATACGCGGTAGTAAGCGGCCTGCTCGATCGATCGTGTGCCACGGAGCTTCCAGCGCCGCCGGGTTTCCATCCCCCCGAGCAGGCCGAAGATCAGCAGGAACGGATTCCAGCTGAGCAGGAACAGCGCGACCATCGCGCCGAGCCCGACGAACCACATCGCGGGAGCCATCGCGGCCATGGCGCGACCGCCGTCGAATGGGACGACGGGGATGAGGTTGATCAGGTTGATGAAAAAGCCGACCCACGCGAGCGCGCGCAGCAGGTCACTGTGCGTCGCTTCCGCGAGGGCGAGGCACAGGGCGGCTCCGATCGAACCCACGACCGGGCCTGCAAGGCCGACGCGCGCCTCGGCGGCGGCATCGTCGGGCATCGCCTTCATCATCACGACCGCGCCGAGGCCCGGGATGAACATCGGGGCGCTGGCCTTGATGCCTTCGCGGCGCAGCTGGAACACGTGCCCCATCTCGTGCACGAACAGCAGGACGACGAGGCCGAGCGCGAAGGGCCACCCGAAGAAGAGCGAGTAGACCACCACGGAAGCGAGGGCCGTGCCGGCGGTCCCCAAGAGCTTGACCTTCGGTAGCAGGATCAGCACGCCCTTGATCGCGGAGAAGAACTTCGCGATCAAGGCGGCGAGCGCCGCGAGCGCGCTGCCGATGCGCTTGCGCAGGTCGCCCGTGTGGCTGGACGGCGCCTTGCGCCCGAACGGGTCTTCTCGCGGCAGGGATGGCGGGGGCGATGCGCTCTCCGGAGATGGCAGCGCCGGCGCGGGCGGCCGCAGTGACGGATAGCCGCTGTCCATGTGTTGCATTGTGGCAGCGGCGATAAGCGGCTCCTAACGATCGGCGCGTCGCCGCGCTACAGCACTTTCGCCGGGGGCGCTACAGCACTTTCGCCGGGGGCCGGTCGGTTTGGCTGATTTGGTTCCGACTTTTTTCTGGAAACTGCGGGGTGAACGGGGCGTGGGGTCTTGCGCGTTCAGGGGGGCGGAGCTAGTTTGAATCCAGACGCGGAACCGAGCCGCAAAGAGCGAGGCCACTGAGGTGTGAGGCCGCGCCACCAGCGAAGGAAGGGCCTTCGGGCCAGGCCGGAGCGGGTTCCTCAAGCGGCCCGGGACCGCGTCGCTTTCGTTAACGGGCCGGACGGGCCGGAGGGTATGCGCGGCTCGCCGGGAGGCCTCGCCGGGAGGCGGTGCCGGCGCGCTGTCTCGTCGCGGTCGGCTTGGCGCGAATGTTCAGCCGCGCAGAGCGCGCAGCACGACGCCGGGGTGGCGACCGACCTTCGGGGCGAGCACGAGCGCGAAGAACGTGAGCGCGAGCCAGGGGCGAAGGTGCGGCCTGATGCGCTGGATGCGGCCGTCGGGCGCCAGCTCGAAGACCATCGCGTCGTCGATCCGGAAGGGCCCGATCCGCCCGCTGCCGAGTACGACGGTCGTTGCGCCGTCGCGGACTTCGCTGCTCCAGCGCAGCCCGCGCAGGCTCCCGTAGACCGCGCCGAACAGGACGCGAAGGTCCTTGCCGCCGCGGATCACCATCCGCCGCGAGATCGGCGAGTGCAGCTCGGCGTCGGGCGCGAGCGTCGCGAGCAGCGACTCCAGGTCGTTGCTCTCCGATGCCTGGCGGTAGCGGCCGATCGCGTCGTCCATGGCTTGATTCTCCCAGGCCAGGCGATTCGTGGGGGGTGGTGGGTCGGAGCCGCGCCCGGCGCGCAGACTTGGGCTACGCGCCGTCCCCAAGCTAGACTCGGTGGGCAACATCCAACGGGGACGACAGGCTTCGACGTGGTCGGTTCCGTGGGGGTGGTCGCGAGTCGAGGTCCCGGGCGGCCTCGTAAAACACCCGGGAAAACCATAAGTGCGGACTCTCACGAGTACGCCCTCGCCGCTTAGTCAATAGCTAAGCCGTGAGGTTCCGGGCCCCGCTCGCCTGTGGCGGGGAAGGCCGGAATCAGAAAGCAGGCTCACCCGGTGAGGTCCGCCTCAGCCAAGTCGGGGACATCTCATGAGGCTGGCCCCTCGCAACCCGGCCGGCGAGGCTAGCGAGGGGCGAGATCAGATCGCCGGCTACGCTCGTAGAAGCCAGTCTCACGCGATTGCGGACGTGGGTTCGATTCCCACCGTCTCCACTTTTCCTGACGTTGCGCAAACCCCGGCCGTGGGCAAGCGCCCAGGCGTCAGGACGTTGTAGGTCGGCTGGATCTCCACGTTACTGTTGACACGCAGTTCCGCGATCAGCAGCCGAAGCAGCGCCTTGGTCTTCTCGGGCTCGCCCGAGGCGATGACCCGGTCGAGCCGGTCGGCAACTGCCTTGAGGTCGGCCGCGGTCGGCTCCGGCATGGCGTTGGGGGCTTCGCTGGCAAGCTCCTCTTGCTGCTCGTGTAGCTCCTCAAGTCGCTCTTGCAGCCCAGCGAGGCGCTGCTCGCAGCGCTCGGGCGACAGCCGTCCCTGCTCGAAGGCCTCGAAGTAGCGCTCGCTCGATCGCGCGGTGCGTGTGATCTCGGCCTCGATCGAGCGGCGGCGCTCATCGAGCGATGGCCGCTCCTCCCGGGCCTGCTCGCGGGCGCTGGAGAGCGCGTCGCGGATCAGCGCGCCATCGCGGTACATGCCCGTGAGCTGTCTTAGTACCGCGTCCTCAAGCTTTTGCCGGGAGAGCCGTTCCGCGCTGCAGGCCTTCGGGCCGTACTTCTGACGGGCGGTGCAGGCGTAGTAGTGGTAGATGCCACCTTTACCGCGCGCGGACATGCCGATGTAGGCACGCCCGCAGCGCCCACAGCGGATCACCCCGGAGAGCAGGAAGTCCGAGCGGTTTCCACGGCGGCGCGAGATGTCGATGCCACGCTCGGCGAGGATGGCTTGGGCCTGTTCGAAGGTCTCGCGCTCGATGAGCGGCTCGTGCGTCGAGTCGAAGTCCTGCCCGCGCCAGCGGATGCGTCCCAGATAGGTCGGGTTCGTCAGCGCGCGATGCACGGCCGGGTGGCCCCAGCCTGCTCCCGGCGCTGGCGCGTGCTCCTCCCGCAGACGATTTGCGATCGCGATCGTGCCAAGTCGCTCGCCGACGTAGAGGGAGAAGATGCGCCCCACGACGGGCGCGGCGATTGGATCGGGTAAGAGCTGCCCGTCGCTGAGTGAGTAGCCAAACGGCGGTCTGCCGCTATACCAGCGCCCTTCCTTGGCGCGGCGCTCGATCCCTGCCGTGATCCGATCGACGATCGTCGCGTGCTCGAACTCCGCGAAGACACCGAGCATCTGAAGCATCATCCGGCCCGCCGGTGAGCCGGTGTCGAAGGGCTCGGTAGCCGAGCGCAGGGACACGTCGAGCTTGTCGAGCTCCTCGGCGATGCTCGCAAGCTGGCGCACCTTGCGAGACAGGCGGTCGATGCGGTAGACGAGCAGCTGATCCACCCTGCCCTCGCGTGCCATGTCGAGCGCCGCTTGCAGGCCGGGCCGGTCGAGCTTCGTGCCCGTGGAGCGGTCTTCGTGGCGGGCGACGATCCGCCAGCCCTCCTGCACCTTGCAGAAAGCCTCCAGGCGTTCGCGCTGGGAGGTCAGCGAGGTCGGCTGGTTCTCCTCGTCGGTCGAGATGCGGGTGTAGAGGCACACGCGCGTCATGGCGTCGGCTCCGGGTGTTGATCGAGAGAGCTTGCGAGCAGAGCAGAACCCACGCCGGATCTCAACCGCTCGCCGTCGAGGACGCGCGTAGATGAGGCGCTACCGCATCGAGCACGGTCGCGAGCGCCGAGTCCGGGGACCCGCCGCTCCAAGGGGCGACGACGATCGGCGCGGCGCTCTCGGCAACTGCTGCCGCCGCCGTCTGCGCGCGCCTCGCGCTCGGGACGAGCAAAAGCACGGTCACGTCGCGCTCACGCAGGGCGCTGTAGGGCAGGTGGCGCTCGTAGTCCGCAGCCTTCTTTCGCAGCCGTGCGCTCGGCTCGCTGGCGCGGTCAAGCTCGATCAGGAGGTGGAGCTTCGCGCGACCGGGGAGCGCCAGCACGCCGTAGCCATCTGGGATCACCTTGCCCGAGAACATCTGCGAGCAGCTTCGCTCGCCGTACCACTCAGACAGCTCGCCTCCGGCTGCGCTCGCTTCTACCGAGAGCCGAGTGAACAGCTCGTTGACCTCGACGTGATGGCGGAGCTTCTGACTCGTGGCGATGCTCGCGGCGACCGAGTGCTGCCAGCCAAGCTCGTCACGATCAAGGCCCAGGTGGTCGGCTACGATCAGCGCGCCTGCCTCATCGAGTATCCAGTGGTAGGGCGCGCTGCCTTCACCCATCGGCAGAGAGGGGCGGAAGCGATCGAGCACGCGTAGCCCGTAGAGCACCTCCAAGCGAGCGGTAGCCGTTCTTGCCCCGCTGAAGTAGAGGCGAGTGATCTGGCTGCTCGTCAGCACGCGGAACTCGAAGCAGTCCTTGGCGATACGTCTGTCACGCTCGGTCAAGTGCGAAGCCAAGCGCAGCATGTCCTCGACTCCGAGCCGCCTGGGGCGCACGATCTCCTTCAACTTCTAACTGCCTCCTCTGTTGTCGGGGTTCGGTTCACGCCGCCGATCTCTGAGATTTGCTGCGATTTCTCGCCTGCGCGGGTCTCCTCTCCTAAGCAGAGGAGTGATCGGCGCAGCGGGCGGAGGATCGACCGGAGGGGCGACTGGCACGACGTGCAAGGCAGAGCGGGCACGACGCTGCCGGGCGGCGTCGAGCAGCAGAGACGCTAGGAGCGCCGTGGCCTCGCGCTGCATCGCGGGGGAGAGGCGGCTCCTCCTCGGGGTCGCCAGGTGCAGAGTGTCGGTCTCGCGTGCGGGTGCATTCATCGCCTTTCATCTAGGAAAGGTCGTTTTCCGACCCTCTAGGGCACAGGAGCACGCGAGTTTTTTGCCGAGCGCGAGCTGGCGAAGCGCGTTGTGTCTCGCGCCCGGCGACGTCTACGTTTCTTCGCCCATCTCCCGCTCGATCGCTTCCGCCGAGGTGCAGATAGCCCCGGGACCGACGCCGAGGCCAGAAGCAACCCGCACGAGCGTTGAGAAGCGCAAGTTGAACTCGCCGCGCTCGACTGCGCCGTAGTAGGCGCGGTCGATCCCGGCGTGGCGGGCGAAGCGTTCCTGGCTGTAGGCGGCCTTCACGCGCTCGGCGCGTATCGCCATGCCGAGGGCTCGCTGTGCGGGGCTGATCGGTTTCCTCTCGCGCATGACTACAGCGCTCCGCCGTAGATCTCGTCCGCGCGACGAGCAGCATGGCTCGGGAAGACGAACTCGCCGATGCGATGGATCAGCCCGGCACCTGCCAGCGCAGTGATTGCATCGACGGTGTTGTCCTCGTCAGTCGACGCGCCAAGCTCACGGGTCAGCTCGGCGACAGACCACGGCAGGCGGTCTTCAAGCAGCAAGCTCAGCGCGCGCTTCTCGGTTCTGATGCCGAGGTCCGCCGCTGTCTGCTCGTCAAGGATGGTGCACGTCCCGCTCATTGCTGCTCCTTTCGGTGCGGCACCGAAGGGGGCGCAGGCGAGCACGACCGGGCCGTGGTCAGGAGCTACGGTTCGGGCGTGGCATCGAAGCTAGTCCTTCGGTGTCCACAGGCCGGGGCGGGCGTTGACGCGCCTCGTCCCGGCCGCTTGGTGTCGATTGGCGGCAGAGCAGAGCAGAACCTGGGTGGGATCTCAAGCCGAGTCGTCAGCCGATCGCTCGATCGCACAAGCTGCTCGCGGCGGCAGGCACCAGATCGAATGCACCCGTTCCATGGTCCCCACGATTCACGCTTCGCCTGGCAATGCTGGGGACGCGCGGCGAAGACGAGAGCACGTTCATCTGGGCGCCGTTCATATTGCTCGGCAAGATCTACTGTTCGCAAGCCCGAACCGGCCGCGCGAAGCGCCATCCTAGGAGGATGACCAACACCGGTTCCTTCCACGGGCTCTTCATGGGCGTGAACAGGTACGCCTCCCCGGCGATCAATGAGCTGCGCTTTGCCGAGGCTGATGCAACGGCGCTGCACGCGTTGTTCGCCGACACGCTCGCCGGCGAATGCGAACTGCTTACGGGCGCGGCCGTCACGCGCGAGGCGCTCGAACGGCAGTTCGCTCGTCTCGCTGGCTGCGACGAGCAGGACGTCGTCGTGATCACCTTCTCCGGGCACGGCAGCGAGACGCACGAGCTGGTTACCCATGACGCACGCGTTGAGGATCTAGCCACTAGCGCGGTCCCGCTCGCCCAGCTTACGGGGTGGTTTTCCGCGATCCCCGCGCGGCACCTCGTCTGCATCCTGGATTGCTGCTTCTCGGGCGAGATGGGAGCGAAGGTCCTAACGCTCGAGGCGACGCCGCGGACCCTTGACTCCGAGGAGCGCGTGCTTGCCGAGATGGCCGGTGACGGCCGCCTAATTCTCACGGCCTCGACGGCGACACAACCTGCCTGGGAGTACGCCCGTCTTCGCCATGGCCTACTCACGCACCACCTGATCGAGTCGCTGCAGGGCGTGCCCGAGGTCGCCGAAAGCGAACGCATGCCTGTTCTTCGACTGATGGCCCATGTAACTCGGCGCGTGATCGACACGGCCGCCGCGGGCGGACGCGCGCAGCAGCCCACGCTCCGTGGGCAGCTCGACGGCGAGCTCTCCTGGCCGGTGATGCGCCGCGGCGAGACGTGGTCAGCCGCATTCCCCGAGGACTCCCCCGAGCCGGTGAGCACTGAGATCTCCTCCCTGGCCGCGCACGGCTTCCCCGAGGAGCTTCTGCAGGCGTGGCGGCTGGACGTACCTTCTTTGAACGAGCTGCAGCGCAGCGCGATCAATAACTACGGGCTGCTCGATTCTCAGCATCTACTCGTAACGGCGCCGACATCGTCCGGGAAGACGCTGATCGGCGAGCTTGCGGCGCTGAAGGGGACGCTGCGCGGACAGCGTGCGCTGTTCCTGCTGCCGCTGAAGGCGCTCGTGAACGACAAGCACCAAGAGTTCGCGCGCAAGTACGACCCGTTTGGGATCCGCACGATCCGAGCCACCGGCGACTTCACGGACGACAACGATGCGCTCATGCGTGGGCAGTACGACGTCTGCCTGATGACGTACGAGAAGGCGACGGCGCTGTTCCTCGCGGCGCCGCATCTGCTCGACGGCGTAGGAACGGTGGTGGTCGACGAGGCTCAGATGCTCGCGGATGAGAACCGCGGTACGAACCTCGAGTTCCTGCTCACGTTGCTGCGAGTGCGTCGCAACGCTGGAATCGAGCCGCAGGTGATCGCGCTGTCGGCGGTGATTGGCGACACCGGAGGCCTGGAGCGCTGGATCAGTGGGCGACTGCTGCGCCACGAGCAGCGCCCCGTGCCGCTCGATGAGGGCGTGATCAGGGCGGACGGCTCGTTCCGCTGGCGGGCCACGGACGGTGATGAGGAATACACCGAGCCGTTTATCACCCCCCAGTACGGCCGTGGCAGCGGACAGGACTGGATCATCCCTCTGGTGGCGAGGCTCGTGGCCGAGGGCGAGCAGGTGATCGTGTTCCGTAACACGAAGGGCGCGACCGTCGGCTGCGCGAGATACCTGGCCAGCAGCCTGGGGCTGGCGGCCTGCGACTCTGCGCTTCAGGTGATGCCGGAGGGTGACCCGTCAGTGACCTCGGGTGTGTTGCGGCAGGTGCTCGGCCGCGGTGTGGCGTTTCACAATTCGGAGCTCAGCCGAGAGGAGCGGCTCGTGCTCGAGGACGCGTTCCGCGAACGCGAGTTGCGCGTGCTGGTGGCCACGAGCACGCTCGCAATGGGCGTGAATACGCCCGCCTCGACGGTGGTTGTGGTCGAGACTGCGTGGTGGAACGGGACGCTGTACACGGTCGCGGAGTACAAGAACATGGTCGGCCGGGCCGGTCGGCTCGGGTTCACTGAGCGCGGTCGCTCGGTGATCATCGCGCCGAATCCCCGCAGCGAGCACGTCGCATGGGACCGGTATGTGACGGGTAGCCCGGAGGATCTGAGGTCGCGGTTCCTGGACACCGACCCGCGGGCCCTGATCCTCAGGGCCCTGGCGACCGTCGGGGGGCCCGGGATGGCGGGGCAGATGTCAGAGAATGAGCTGATCGCGTTTCTTGAGAACTCGTGGGGTGTGTTCCAGAGACGTGCCGCGCAGGGAGAGTGGGCGTGGGACGCGAATGAGCTTCGGGCGCGGCTCGCGGAACTGGAGCAACTCGAGATGGTGGAGCGCGACGAGGCGGGGAACTACGGGCTGTTGCCGCTGGGTCAGTTCGCGGGCGAGGCAGGCGTCGCCGTGGAGACGATCGTGCGGCTCGCGCGCGTTGCGCGCAGCGCCCCCGGGTTCACCGATGCCGTTTCCGCGCTCGCGCTCGTGCAGGTGACCGCTGAGCTAGAGGACGTGTACATGCCTGTGAACACGCGCGGGTGGCGAAAGGAGGCCGCTTCCTGGCTCGGGGAGCTTGCGCGGCTAGGTATCGCCCATGGTGTATACGAAGCGCTCCGCAACCATCGCGACGGCGTCAAGGTGGCCGCGCGCGCGAAGCGCGCCGTCGGCTGTGTACTGTGGGCCGACGGCGTGCCGCGCCAGCGGATCGAGGCGCTGCTGACGCGCCACCAACCCGCGAATACGATTGACGGGCCGGTGCGTGGCGCGATCAGCCGCACGGTGGATCTGCTCCCCACCGCGCTGCGGGTCGTCGAGTTCGTGCACGGGACAGACCTCACGGAGCTTGAGTCCGAGCTGCTGCTGCGGCTGCAACTCGGGATCCCGGCGGACCTCGTGGATCTCGGGGCGCTATGCGGTGAGCGGCTTAGTAGGGCTCAGTATCTGGCGCTGGCGGAAGCCGGGCTCACGAGCCGGGCTGACATCGAGGTGGCAGACGATGCGGTGCTCGCGGCGGTGCTCGGCGTATCGGCCGAGCGCGTGCGGGAGCTGCTCGGGATTCCAGCCGCGAAGGCTGCGTAGCCAGCACCCGGCCGGAACGTCGCACGGCGCAACGGAGGTGGAAGGGCATCAAGGAGACGCTTGCCGCTACGAATGTCGCACACCGGAGAGGGCGAAAGTCGCTGCGGTGCTCCACGGATGAGCCAAGATCCGGCGCTCCCTATACTCGTTGAATCCAAGTACGCGAATCCGGGGGTTGGGATGGCTGGGTTCTTTGCAGAGTCGTTCCTTGTGAGGGCGAGTTCGCCCGCAGATCCGCCTTCGACTCAGCCAGCCTACGATGAGGCTCGCAAGCTGACGGTGCTTGCCGATGGTCGGCCGCTGGTGGAGGCCGTAGCTACGGCGGGGACTGCCACGATTACAAGAGCCACAGGCGAGGCAGACGACTGGCAAAACTCTACGATCACGGAGGCCAAGCCCGAGCATGACGTCTGGGCTGCGGCGGGCCTCAGCACCAGGACGGAAGCCGCGCCCGAGAGCGACGATTGGGCCCCTCCCTCGCGGCCAGGCACCGAGACGCAGACGTTTGCGACCGAAGAGCACGATCTCTGGTCCTGAGCGCGCGAGACGTTCACCGACGTGCTCCTGATCGTCACGAACCGGCGCGATCTCACTGCTGACTGGCTGATCGGCGAGTTGCATCGGCGCGATGCGCCGTTCGTGCGGTTCAACACCGAGGACTACCCAGCCGAGGTCACCTTGCGCTGGTCACCCGAGGCCGGTGCGACACTTCGACTGAGTGATCGGGAGCTGGCCCTCTCGGACGTCACGGCCGTCTGGTACCGCCGTCCGGTGCCGCCAAGCCTCGACGCTCGCTATGAGCAGCCACGCGCCGAATGGGCACGCGACGAGGCGATGGAGGCGCTCGATGCGGTGTTGCGCACAATACGAGGAGTCTGGGTCAACCATCCAGACCAGAACCGCGCTGCATCACTCAAGTCTGCCCAGCTCGAAGCCGCACGGGAGCTCGGCTTTCGGGTTCCGCAGACGGTCATCACGAACGACCCGGACGCTGCCCGCGAGCTCGTCGCCAATGCTCGAGACGGCGCGATCGTGAAGCCGGTTCGTCAGGGGCGAATCAGGCGGGACGGCTACGACGAGCTGTTTTTCACGAGCGAGATCACCGACAGCGATGCGCTCGATCGACTTGGCGCCGAGCCCTATGTCTTCCAGGAGCTGATTCACAAGACCGCAGACATTCGCGTGACCGTCATCGGCGACAGCGTGCTGCCCGTGCGAATCGACAGCCAGCGGGACCCGCGCGCACGCGTCGACTTCCGTCGCGTGGATCCAGCTGAACTCGCGCACGAGCCGATGCAGCTGGACCCGGAGGCAGCGGCCCGCTGTCGCGGGCTCGTCAGCCGCTTCGGGTGCCTGTTCGGGGCGATTGACCTCCTGGAGACGATGGAGGGCGAGCTGGTCTTCCTCGAGAACAACCCCAACGGTCAGTGGGCATGGCTTGAGCAGCGGTGTGAGGTGCCGCTCCGCTCGCGACTCGCGGACCTGCTGCTCGCGAAATGACCTCGCCCGTGACCTGGGTCGTTGACAAGTGGAACAGCTTCTCCTTGAAGGTCGACGACAAGACCGACTTCCCGGAGGCGCTCGACGAGCTCAAGGCGCAGCTCACTACGACGGACCCCGAACGTGCGCAGGCGATCCTGTCCGAGGCGCAGGCAGCGTTCGATCGGATGCAGGACCGGATCGACGGAGCCGAGCGACGGGCGACCACGCTGCAAGGGTCATCGGCCATTGCGGCGAGCCTCGCCCTGACAGGATCCGCGTTGCTGATCGACCCTTCCAAGATCCACGGCGTCGGCTGGCGTCTCGGCCTCGGTGTCGTGCTGGCCTTCGTGACGCTCGCATTCGTGCTCTGCGCTTACCGGGCGACGCTTGCGTCGACCAAGGTGCACGTGTGGTTCGTCCCCACAGACAGGGACCTCCTAAAGAGGGCTAGCCAGGACGTCAGCCAGGCCCAGACCGAGCGAGCCGCGGAGTTGCTGCACGCCATCGGTCGGAACATGCGGATCGCTCGCTGGAAGGTTGCGATGATGCGCGCTTCGGCGGAGTGGCTCGCGCGAGCGCTGCTGGGACTGCTGCTCGTGGCACTGTTGGCCGTCGTGTACATTGCGGCTCGTCCGGGGGCTGAGTCTCCACAACCAGCACCGTCTATGGCGGTGACGGCCAGCCGCTCCGGCGCCGCGCCAGGTGGCGTGCTCGTGCAACGGCTCGAGGCTGCAATCTCGACGGAAGCGCGAGGAGCCGTCAAAGCGGGGATGCTGAAGGACTCGATCATCCGCACCGTTTGCGACCCGGTCGGACGCGGCCTCGCCAACGCGCACAGGCCCGCGCGGGAAGCCTTCAAATGCGTAGCCGTCACGCGGGCTGGCGGCGGCAGCGTCTACGGCTACCGCTATACCGGCCGCGTCGACTTCGGGACCGGATCCTACTCGTGGCATCTCGGAGGGGAATAGACGCACGCCTCTTAGCTCGCGATGCTATGTAGCGGACAACGACGGCGCTTTGACCGCTACGGGGTTTGCGCAACGTACGGCCCTCTCCACCATAGGTAAGACGTGTAAACCCTGGCCTGAAGCAGCGGGGCCGGGGTTTGCGCTTCTCCGGCCCCAGCTGGCTTTGCCAGATGGCAGGCCGAGCTGAGGCTCCCAGCTACTGAGGGCTGCGTAGACGGGTGTCAGGCTCGTACCGAGCACCTGCCCCTCCTCGCCGACGAGTATCCGCTTGAAGAACGCCTGATTGAGCAGACGCCGCTCCAGCGGATCGCTCGCCAGGTACGTCGCGTGGGGGGTTTTGGTCTTGGCCAGCGCCGTCTCCAGCGCCGACTCGACATCGAGTGCCTGAACTTCCACGGCTTCCAGCATCTGCTGGCTTTGATGCTTCTCGGATTCGAGTCGTTGCTGCTCCTTGGCTAGCACCTCGTCGGAGACCAGCCCGTAGTAGGAGAGCTGGACCAACCGGGCCTGGTTGGCTTCGAGCTTCTTGATGCTCTGGCGATAGCGCTCAGTGTCCTTCTGGACGATCACGCTGCGCTCGGCGGCAGTTTCTCTCCAGCTCGTCGGCGAGCGCTTCTTGGCTGAGACCATGCGCGAGGCGGTAGGCGCGCAGGTTTTGGCCAACGACCTCCTGAAGCCTGGTGCCCATCGCCGCGCCGGTACCGCTCCTTATCCTGCGGCCGACGGTCGGCGGCATCGGGAGCCCGCAAAGCTAGGGCTGCGGTTAGCGAGTGGTCAACGTGTGCGAAACCCACGCATCTAGCGGTGAGGAGCTACTCAGACAGTGCTGCTACCGCAGAGACGGCAACTGCTGAATGCGCGGTGGTCGGTACGGTTCGTATACTTGGCGTCCTTCGCCTATGGTGGTCCGCACCGGCCGACGTCATCGCGGGACTGCGGACTCTCAAGCAAGAGTTCCCTAACGAGCAACGCTACATCGACACCATGTTGATGTACGCGCGCTGGGGAAGACGGAGCAGTGCTCTTGGACCCGACTTCGTTGCGAAGGTGCGCTCCTGGTGTGAACAGGCTGAAGGCGCCTGTAGCCGTGAGCTAAGCTAAGACTCCGAACACCCGGTCCAAACACGTACCCGAGTCGCAGTGTGAGCCTTTGCGAGCACCGCGACCGGTTTACATGCAAGTACCGCGCTGGACCCGTTGTTCACAGAAAAATCGTAGCGACCGGGTAGGAGTCGAAGCCTGAAGCCGGCCGGGGTTGCATGAACCGTCGTGATCAGTCGGCCGCGGGCTCCGCGTACCTCGACCGTGGCGTAGGTAAGTCGGTCACTTTCCTTCGGGCGAGGCGGGCCGCCAGCTTCCATGACGACTCCCATGACCAGCGCCGAGCGACGGGGTATATGGCGACTGAGCGCCGCAGCGTTCCAAGGCTGGCTTGCGAGCACGAGGCACACCAATCCAGCCACCAGTGCTACCGCCGTAATCCGCTGTCTGACTCGTCCGGTCATAACTTTCCTCGCGCATCGTGATGCGGGCTTGTGGATCGCCGCAGTCCCAAGTAGCTGCAACGATCCACATATTGCCGCATCTAGGTCTAGCCCGCAACCTCCGCCAGTGCTGGTGTGCCGAGCGCCTTGAGGCCAGGTGCTTCGCTGGTCGTCAGTTCCCGCTGATCGACCCAACCAGAGTGCGAGTCGATCGTGAGGGTCATGACCGTGCCGGTGGGCGCTGGGGCGCCCTTCGGCACCGGGGCGCTGCTGAACCTGAACTGTCCGTGCATGACGACCACGACCACTTCGCTTTTCAGGAGCGCTTCCATGCCAGGAGACGAGGCGTGTATCGCCGTCGTATGCGGAGCCGCTTCCGCCGCCGCCTGCAAGCTCGTGTTGACGGTCGTCATCGTCGCCTTATCGGTAGCGTCACCGGGCGTTGCGTCTCCAGCTCTCGCTGCTTCCTGCTGCGCGACTTCCTCGATCTGCGTCTGGGTCAAGCGCGGCCCGCTCTGGACGTAGCCTGTAGCCGGAGGTGTAGCCTGCACTTCTCCTGCCGGTTCGGCCGGCTGCGTCGGCTGTGTCGTGCCGCCAAACACTGCGTTCGCGGTGATCCCGAGGGCAACGAGTGCGCAAAGCAGGACAACGCCGAAAGGCCACTTTCTCTTGATGTTGGGTTTCATTTTGGTCATGTTCCTTTCAGCATCCCGGGTCGGAAAACGCGACCGAACCGTAGGTGTAACCAGGAGCCGGGGCAACGATGCACAGCGGCGAGCCGTCGTATCTCACGTGAGCTTTGGCATAGGCCCCATACCAGCCTTCATGCCAGGTCCAGTTATTCCACTCAGTCCAACCGACGCTGCGGCCGTTGAATTCCGCTCCAGTGCCTGGGGTCGTGACGTACTCCAAGCCAGTCTGAAGTTGCTCGGACTTTTTCGGAAAGGCGTTGTAGCAAGCAGTGGGCGATGGGTCCCACGCCCACTGCACACACCAGTTCCCGTTAGCGACACCTTGCTCCGCTATGTATAGGCCGTACCAAGCGCCATATGCAGGTCCAATTCCCGGGTAGTCAAACTCGGCATAGGTTTCCGGACCATACGAGCGAGCGTAGAAGTAGTTCGGGGTGGTTTCGCTGTAAAAGGGTGAGCCGGAATTATTTAGACCGTAGTAGCCGACGTACGCGCCGCCCTCTATCCAGCGAGTGTTGGTTTCATTCATATCCACCCAGAACTCGCCGTTTTGACGATCGCCTTTGTAGTACCAAGGCGTTCTTCCGTAAAACAGCTCCATGTTGGCGTATGCGCCGTAGGCTGCTTCACCTTTCGCTTCATTCATGCTGTATTCAACGATTGCGTAACAGTGTTCTGTTTTTGAGCACGCGAGTGCTGGCGATGCACTTGCGGCGACCAGGCTTCCTACCGCGAGCAGGGCGAGGCCAAACCTACGGCACCCCCCGCGCGAGACTCGAAGCGGCCAGCGTTGCGGGTTTTTCACAGTACCCCCGTTGACGTTGTCGTGTATTGGCGAGCCTGCACCGGGTAAGTCTGATGCTGGCCCCGTGCCACGGGCGGATATGGCTCGCAGTGGCGATATCAACCGTTCGGACGACCCCGAAAGGTTGGGCAGAGCGGCGACAGTCAAGCAGACGGTGAGGCGGACCGCCCTTTGTCAATTAAAGACCGGCCAGGTCCTATCGACGACGTAGCGCTGACGTAGAAACTTAGATTGAGACGGACGACCTCGTGGAGCCCGGCGCGCATCGCCGGCGTGAACCGCTCCTTGTCCTATTCGGAGGGCATTGGGGCGACTGCGTGGTCAACGTATGGAGCCGGGGCCCTCTTCGGCTAATAGCTTGTGCCCGAGACGCGCGCCGTGATGCGGGGCGCACACCAGGGCGGTGGTCGGCGCGAGCGCCGCCTCTGATCGCAGCTACCCAGCTTCGTTCGTCTCGGCGCGGGTGATCAGCTCGGAGGTCGTGAGGTCGAGTCCGGCGGCGAGTCTGCGCAAGCTCCCGTAGCTCGGATTGCGCTATCTCGAAAGCCGAGTGGATCCAGGCAAATGCCCGCCTGATCGAAGAAATCGGAACGGAGCAGTGGCTCACGCATCTGCTCTCCGTCTTAGAGGGCGACTTTCCGCGCAATCCCGATGATCCGGATGTTGTCTTGGGCTACCGAGAAGGCGAGTAAGGACGCTAGCTCCTGTCTCGTTTCGCCTCCAAGAGCGCCAGCCGCAAAGTCTCGACCCTGGCCTCACGGTTTTGAGATTGCCCCCTAGAGTCCACTTCTCCCGGGTTCCGGCCTCGCAGGGGCCGCAGCCGGGCGCGCTACTCGCGATCGAAGCGCCCGTGCGACGTGAGCGGCGTCTGCTGCGCCACCTCAGGGAGATACTCATCCAGGAACACTCGCGCGACGAGCTCCTGGCGTGAGGCGACGCCGACCTTCTCGTAGAGGCTCTTGACGTGATCCTCAACGGTGTGCGGTGAGAGCACCAGGGTCTCGGCGACCTCCGCCCGAGAGAGCCCGCGAGCGATCAACGTTGCGACCTCTCGCTCGCGTGCGGTCGCTCCAAAGGTCTCGAGCATGAGCGTGGCCGAGCGCGCGCCGCCGGCTCGCTCGAGGACCACTGCGACGCGCCTGTCGCCGTCGGACTTTGGCAACGAGGCGTGCAAGGTGATCCACCCGTTCCTGCCGGGGACGGTAACCACGTTGCCGCTCCCGAGGTCTCCGTCGGGCGCGTTGCGCGCGAACGCCGCAAGCGCGAGCACCGGCGTTGCCACGGTCTCGTCCGTGTGGCCCGCATCGTCGGGTCGGATCGAGGCCAGCAGCTCGCGCGCGGGCGGTGTGATGAGCTCGATCTCGTCGCCTGGGCCCAAGACGACGAGCCCGGGCGCTTCGACGCCTGTCTCGCGGCGGGCAGCGTCGAATCGCAGCGAGGCGCGGATGCCGCGGGCGATCGACGAGACGACGCGGGACAGCGCGTCGGCGTCCCGTTTCTCGAACGGGCCGCTCGCCGCGCGGCGGGCGATGTGGACTGCGCCCCAGACGCGACCCCGGGTCACGAACGCGGCACGCAGCTCGTGGGGGATATCGGCCGGCAGCAGCAGGTCGCGATACCGCGCGCTGGAGTCGGGCGCTCCGCGTGTGGCGTGATCGAGGATCCCGACGTGGGTCCGCTGTGCCGCGAGGCCCGCGAAGGTGTTGACGTCCTCGACAAGGTACTCGCTGCGGAGTAGCAGCTCGCCGGCGGCCGGCGCCTCGTCGGCCGCGAAGATGCCATGGTCGATCAGCTCGCGGGGCGAGTCACTGGTCATCAGGTGGGTGTAGGGATCAAGCGTGTGCCAGCAGCTGGCATCGTTGTCGATGACCTTCCGTAGGCGCAGGGAGAGCTCAGCGAAGAACTCCTCGCGCGGTAGTCCGCGTGAGCCGAGGAGGTCGATCTCCTCTACCAGGCGCTCAGGCGACCACTCCATGTCGCCAGTGTCCCATGCGCTGCAAAAAGATCCCCCTACGCGGGGGATGGTTGGCGGCGGGCCGGCGATCTACCGTCAGCGCATGGACAGCAACGATGTGGAGGTTCCGCTATGACCGCTTCGCAAAGCACCGTCACGCCAGTCGCTCGGCAGGCCGGCGACGGAGAGCACCTCTGGTTCTTCGGAGGGCTGACAACGATCAAGGCCGACGGATCGGATACGGGCAATCGCGTCCTTGTCACCGAGCAGCTCGCCCCGCGAGGTGGCGGCTCGCCGCTCCACGTCCATCACAACGAGGATGAGTGGTTCTACGTCCTCGAGGGCGAGTTGACGATCTGGGTCGGGGGGGAGACGGTCGTGGCCGGCGCCGGGGCCTTCGTGTTCGGGCCTCGCGACGTTCCGCACACCTTCATCGTCAGCTCCGAGCGGGCTCGCTTCTTGCTCGTGACCGAGCCGGCCGGCTTCGAGGGCTTCGTCCGCGCGCTGGCCGTCACGGCGACATCGCCGGAGATCCCGCCGGCTCCGACGGCGCCACCGGACATGGCCCCCGTGTTGAAGGCTGCTGCGGAGCACGGCCTGGAGATCCTCGGGCCTCCCGGCATCCCGACATGAACGCCACGCTCATCTGACGTTGCGCAACGCCGCGGAGCATGCCCACCGATCGTGTCGATTAGGATCGCACGATGGGGCTTGGGGGATGACGGAGGCATCCGGCGCGGTGCCTACCGCCGCGCGCGGCGGTAGCGCTGAGCAGCCGCTCCGCGCCGCGGAGCTCGTGGCGGCGCTGTCTGTCGCGACCGACCTGGGGACGGGGCAGCCGCTGGAGCACGCCGTTCGCTCCGCGGTCCTGGCGGTCCGCCTTGGTGAGCTCGCCGGGGCCTCGGCTGAGGAGCTCGCGGACACGTATTACGTAGCTCTGCTCCACGCGTCCGGCTGCACGTCGAACGGGCATGAGGCGGGGCAGCTGTTCGGTGACGACATCGCCCACCGGGCCGCCTTCTACCTGATCGATCCCACCAAGCCGGACGAGGTACTCGAGTTCTACCGCGCCTTCGTCGGGCTCGGCCGACCACCGGAGGTTCGCGCGAAGATGCTCGAACAGGCGATCGAGCAGGCTGGTCCGCGGGCGCGCGAATCGCTGGAAACGATGTGCGAGGTCGCGCAGCGGTTCGCTGTCTGGTTGGGCCTGCGCCCGAGTATCGAGGAGGCTCTGGGATATGTCTTCGCCAGATGGGACGGGCTTGGCCTACCCGGCGCCGCCGGCGAGGAGATCCCGCTGTCGATCCGCCTGCTGCACGTCGCCAAGGACGCTTCGCTGTTCATCTCCGCTGCGGGCATGGAGCGGGCATGCGCGGTTCTTCAAGAGCGCTCCGGCGCAGCCTACGAGCCGCGTCTGGCGGAGCTGGCCGTCGCGAACCTCGCTGCGATGCTCGCCGAGCTCGACGACACGCAGATGTGGGACTACGCGCTTGCGATCGAGCCTTCGCCGCCTGTCTGGCTGCACGGCGAGGCGATCGACGCGGGGTTCGCCGCGATAGCCGCGATCACCGGCCTGAAGACGCCGTGGCTGCGCGAACACTCCATCGCCGTCGCCGATCTCGCAGAGGCGGCCGCCTGGCGTGCCGGCTTCGACGAGGAGGCGGTCACGCTCGTCCGTCGCGCGGCGCTCGCCCACGATCTCGGGCGCGTTGGCGTGCCGAACTCGATCTGGGAGAAGCCCGCCGCGCTCGCCTTCGGCGAGTGGGAGCGGGTTCGACTCCACGCCCACTACACCGAACGGGCCTTCGCCCAGTCCCCGGCACTCGCGCGGGTCGGCCGGATGGCGGGTGCCCATCACGAGCGTTGCGACGGCTCCGGCTACCACCGGGGGGCGCGCTCGCCCGACCTCGATCCGGCGGCTTGCATCCTCGCCGCGGCCGACTGCTACGTCGCGATGCGCGAAGCTCGCCCGCATAGGCCGGCGCTCGATGCTTCGTCCGCCGAGGCCGAGCTGCTGCGCGACGCGGCCGAGGGACGTCTCGAGCAGAAAGCTGTCAACGCCGTGCTCGCCGCGGCGGGTCATCGCGTCTCAAAGCGTCCGCGCGAGCTGCCTGCGGGCCTCACGCCGCGCGAGCTCGAGGTGCTCCTCGCCCTCGTCCGCGGCGCTTCCAACCAGGCGATCGCCGACGCCCTTGGGATCTCCGTGAAGACCGTCGGACATCACGTCCAGCACATCTACGAGAAGGCTGGCGTCCGTACACGCGCAGCCGCGACGATGTGGGCCTTCGAGCACGAGCTCGTCCACGCCGCATAGGGAATTCGCCCGATGTGGCCCGGGGTGGGCCGCGCAGATACTCGCCTCGACATCGGCACCGGACCGCGGCGCCGAGCAGCTACGGGAGGCAAAGATGTTTCTTGCAACCACCACCGTCGAGGACTTCGAGCGCTTCGAGCGGATCTTCTCGACCAAGGGCGCCGAGAAGCGCCGCCAGCACGGCTCCAAGGGAGCGCAGGTGTTCCGTGACCCCAACGACGAGAACCGCGTCTGGGTCCTGTTCGACTGGGACGCCGAGGGCTGGCAGGCGTTCGCTTCCGACCCGGAGGTCCCGCCGATCATGCAGGAGGCCGGCCACAGGGGCCGTCCCCAGGTCGCCGAGCGCGGCGGAAGTTTCGACGCCTGACCAACCGACCAACTGAACGGAGGAATGTCATGGGAGCATCGACTGCTTCACCCGGACGACCCGTCAAGGTCGGCATCGTCGCGGACCTGACCGGTCCGATGTCGTTCATGGGCATCGCCGATGCCAACGTCGCGCGGATGGTCGTCGACGAGATCAACGCGGCTGAGGGCCTGCTCGGCCGTCACATCGAGCTACACATCGAGGACAGCGAGACGACGGATGAGGCCGCCGAATCCTGCGCCCGCAAGCTCGTGCAGGAGGTGGGTGTCGACGTGATCTTCGGTGGCATCCTCAGCTCGACCCGGCAGGCGATCAAGGCGGCTGCCGTCACGGAGGGGAGGACGCTCTACATCTACCCCGAGCAGTACGAGGGTCAGGAGTGCGACCCGCTGATCTTCTGCACCGGGCCAGTCCCGGCGCAGCAGGTCGACCCGCTGATCCCGTGGCTGATCCAGGAGACCGGCGCCAAGCGCTGGGCACTTCCCTCCGCCGACTACATCTGGCCGCGGATCATGAACGAGAAGGTTCGTGAGATCGTGACGGCGGCAGGCGGTGAGATCGTCGAGGAGGACTACTACCCCCTCGACCACACCGACTACGGCGAGGCGATCGAGAAGATCATCTCCGGCGGTGCCGAAGTGGTCTTCAATACGATCGTTCCTCCAGCCGTCGTCCCGTTTTTCCAGCAACTGCACGAAGCGGGCTTCAGCAAGCGGGGCGGGCATCTCGTCTGCACCTACTTCGACGAGAACTGCCTGAACCTCGTCCCCGCAGAGCAGGTGGAAGGCCTGTACAGCTGCCTGGACTACTACCGGGATTCGGAGGATCCCTTCAGCCGGGAGCTGCTCGATCGCTATAACACGCGCTATCCCGGCGGCGCGATGTTCACGGGCGGCGGCGCATGCTCCGGGATGTACCGCGGAATGAGGCTGTGGGAGACCGCAGTTCTTGAGGCCGGCTCGCTCGACCAGACCTCCGTCGTCGAGGCGCTCGACCACGCCAAGGTCGCCGTCGGTCCCGGTGGCCCCGCCGAAATGGTCCCCGGGCAGCACCACGTCCGTATGAACATGTTCATCGGCCAGGTGCAGGGCGGTGCCGTGAGGACGATCAAGCAGCTGGGCGCAATCGACCCCGACGAGCAGGTTGTTCCGGTCGCTGGGCTCGCCCGCGACTGACAGGATTCCGGGGGTCCGAGCGATCGGGCCCCCGGGTCGGCCGCTCGGGGATCGCGGCTGGGCTGCGCGCACCGAGGCGTATAGAAGACCACGGGGCCTGTGCGACTTACGGTCCTCTCTGCTCATGGCGACAGGTTGAGCGTCGATGCGCTGACGGTGCCGGGGTTGCGAGCGTATGGCCTCTCCACTGGTGTTGAAAATCTCGGCTAGCCTCAGGCGGTCATGACCCCGGAACGCGGCATCCGGTTCTTTCCCTGGGCCGGCCGGCGGGTTGCTTACGCGGTCAACGGAGACGGGCCGCCGCTGGTCGTCGCCGCCTGGTGGGTCAGCCACATCGAGCACGATTGGCAGCACCCGGGCTTCCGCAGCTTCTTCGAGGCCTTGGGAAAGGGCTACGGGCTCGTGCGCTACGACCGGCCGGGCGTGGGGCTCTCGGGCCGAGACGATTCACCCGAATCGCTGACGATCGACACGGAGGTGGAGCTGCTCGGCCGGATGCTCGACGAGCTTGGATGTGAGCGCGCGACGCTGTTCGGCGGCTCCTCCGGAGGTTGCGCGGCGATCGCTTTCGCGGCGCGCTTTCCCGAGCGCGTCGAGCAGCTGATGCTGTACGGGGCATACGCCGACGGATCGGCCATCGCACCCCCGGATGTGCGGACGGCGGTCATCGGGGCCGTACGCTCGCATTGGGGGCTCGGATCGCGTCTGCTCGCCGACGTCTTCCTTGGTGAGGAGGGTGGTGCCGAGCGGCGCCGGTTCGTACAGGCACAGCAGGAGTCGTGCGATGCCGAGACGGCCGCGGCGCTCCTCGAACACGTCTACGACACCGATGTGCGGGAGCAGCTCGAGTCGGTGCGAGCACCCACCGTCATCGTCCACCGGCGCGCGGACCGGGCGATCCCCTACGAGCTCGGCCGTCAACTCGCGGCGGGAATCAGGGGGGCGAGCCTCGTGTCGCTCGACGGCAGTGCCCATTTTCCCTGGTTGGGAGACGGGCTCGGCGTGGTTCACGCACTGCGAACGGGATTGGGCAGCACGGACGTGCAAGACACGCACGTCGACGAGATGGCGCCACCAGCCGTGCTTTCGCCGCGCGAGAAAGAGGTGCTGTCGCTCGTCGCCGAGGGAATGACCGAGCGGGACATCGCGGCGCGGCTCGTCGTGAGCCCGCATACCGTGCACCGCCACATGGCGAACATCCGGGCGAAGCTGTCGCGAGGCTCGGCGGCCGCGGCGGTCGCGGAGGCCGCGCGGCTCGGCCTGATCTGAGTGGGGAGCTCGTCCCGGCCCAGTCCATGGCCCCGGCGGGCCATGCGGAAGATGGCCGCGGGAGGGGATGTAGAACCAGGACGCGGCACATACCGTCGTGACCATGCAAAACACGACTCAGACGCAAAGCACAGACCACATCCAAAGCACAAACCACATGCAAAGCCCAACCCAAACTCCGGCGAGCTTCTCCCGCACGACCCCGACCCCGTGGGCTCGCATCTCGGCGCGAATCTACGACCCGTTCCTGTGGTTCGCGGAGCGCCGGGGCTTTCGCGCTCGTCGCGGCGAGCTGCTCGCGAACGCACGCGGGCTGACGCTCGACATCGGCAGCGGTACCGGGTTGAACCTGCCCCACTACCCGCGAGGACTCGAGCGGCTCGTGCTCGCCGAGCCGGACGCGGCGATGCGCGCGCGTCTCGAACGCCAAGCGGCGCGCCTGAGGCCGGAGGCGTCGGTGATCGACGCCCCTGCGGAACGACTCCCGTTTGCCGACGGCACCGTCGACACGGTCGTCTCGACGCTCGTGCTGTGCACGGTCGACACGCCGGAGCTCGCGTTGCGCGAGATCGCCCGTGTGCTCGCACCTGGCGGCCGGCTGCTGTTCATCGAGCACGTCCGGGCCACCTCGCGGGTTGGCACGTTCCTGCAGGAGCTGCTGGCGACGCCATGGCGTCGCTTCGCCAACGGCTGCCGGTGCAATCAGCAGACGGTGACGATGATGGCGGCTTGCGGCTTCCAGCTCGACGTCAGCGAAGCGACGTGGCGGGGCATGCCGACGATCGTCAGGCCGCTCGTCTACGGCTGCGCCCGGTACTTCGACCCCGGCTCTGACCGGGCCGCTGAATCCGCGCCGGCAGTCGGCGCCGCGGGCGGCGAAAGGAGTTCCCATGGGCATCGTTGAGAGCGGGCCACGGGCTCGCGCTGCATCTGCGGAAGAGAACGCGATGATCGGCGTGAGCGTCACGTTCCGGTACGACGGCGACTTCGATCGCGCCCGCGTGGTCTCGGTCGCCGAGAACGCCCGCGGGGCGTTTGAGGGCATGCCCGGGTTGAGGTTCAAGGTCTTCACGATCGATGACGCGCGGCAGCGCGCCGTGAACTTCTACGTGTGGGCTTCGCCGGATGCCGCCAGGGCCTTCTTCTCGGAGGAGATGCGCGAGCGCGTGACCCGTCTGTACGGCGTCGAGCCCACGATCGAGTTCGTGGAGATCGCTCAGTTGGTCGACAACGGCGGCGCGTCGGACCCCGAGTGATCGGCTCGGCGCGTTAGCGAAGCGCTACCGGGCCGGGTGCTCGCGACCGCGATGGCCGGCTGGAAAGATGGAGCCATGCAACGCGTGCTCGGAATCGGCGGGTACTTCGTTAGGGCTGCCGACCCCGCGGCCCTGAGCGCCTGGTATCGCGACTGCCTCGGGGTGGACGCCGACGAGAACGGCCTGTGGCATCAGGAGGCCGGGCCGACGGTGTTCGCGGCGTTCGAGTCCGGGACCGACTACTTCGGCTCCCAGGCCCAGCAGGTGATGCTCAACTTCCGGGTCGGCGACCTGGATGCGATGCTCGCGCAACTGCGAGACAAGGGCGTCGAGATCGCCCGGGACGTCCAGGTCATGGAGGGCGTCGGTCGCTTCGCCTGGATCGCCGATCCCGAAGGCAATCGGATCGAGCTGTGGCAGCCGGCGTGACCGGGTAGCGGCGCAGGTTCAGCCGCCCGCTCGCGCGCGAGAGGCGACCGGGACACGACTGGGACACAGGTTGGGTTGTGCACCAGACGATTTTGTGTTTACTGTTATGCGGTCAGGAGGCTACGGGGGACGCTCGAATGGGGAGGGTGCTGATGTGCGCTGAGCAGTTTGGTGACGGTCGCTCTGTCGTGGGAGGTGTCGGTGATCATCGCTCGGAGGCGGTCCGTGCGTCGCGACGCCGGACGCTGCTGGGCACGATCGCCGTGGCGATGGCTCTCGCGGCGTGGCTCGCGACCGCTGCGACGGCTTCGGCCTTCAGCGCGCACGGGAGCGTCGAACAGGTGTACATCACCGGCCTGGCCCCGGGCGCCCAGGTCTCGCTTCTGGGGAAGAAGGGCGAAACGGTATCGACGCGGAGCGCGGACTCGCTCGGCGGGCTGCTGTTCCGCGACGTCGCGCCCGAAAAGCACTACCGCGTCAAGCTCGTGGAAACCGGCGAAGAAGCCGGGCCGATCGTCGTCCACACGCAGAAGGCGAAGACGTGGAATCGCGAAACCTACAAGCAGTCGATCCCTAACAGCGGCTACACGTATCTGACGACGCGTGACGGCACCCAGCTGGCGATCGACGTCCACCCGCCGGCCTTCCCCTCGACCAAGCACAAAGGCGCGGTCCCGACGCTGATCGAATACTCGGGCTACGGCTACGCGAACCCCGCGGGCCCGGAAAGCGGTCTCGCCGCGGTGGCCAACGAGCTTGGCTTTGCGGTGGTCGACGTGAACATGCGCGGCACCGGCTGCTCCGGCGGCGCCTTCAACTACTTCGAACCGCTACAGAACCTCGACGCCTACGACGTGATCGAGACGATCGCCCACCAGCCGTGGGTGCTCCACCACAAAGTGGGGATGTTCGGGGTCTCCTACGGCGGCATCAGCCAGCTCTTCGCGGCCCAGCTCCGCCCGCCCCACCTCGCGGCCATCGCGCCGCTGTCGGTGATCGACGCGACGGCGACGACGCTCTACGCCGGCGGCATCCTCAACACCGGCTTCGCCGTGCCCTGGGCCGAAGACCGTCAGTTCGACGCCGAGCCAGCCGGCCCGACCACCGGCGAGCACTGGGCCTACGAACAGATTCAGAAAGGCGACCAGACCTGTGCGGACAACCAGGATCTGCACGAAGAGGCGACGAACCTGCTGACGGAAGTCAGGGAAAACGCGACGTACAACCCTCCCGTCGCCGACCCGCTGGACCCGGTCTCGTTCGTCCACAACATCGACGTTCCGACGTTCATGGCGTGCCAGTGGCAGGACGAGCAGACCGGCGGGCACTGCGCCGATCTGGCGGAGCACTTCACCGGCACCGAACGCAAGTGGTTCACGTTCACGAACGGCGCGCACATCGACTCGCTCGATCCCTACACGCTCAACAGGCTGGACGACTTCCTCGAGCTGTTCGTCGCACGTCAGGCTCCGATCGAAAACAGGGGCATCCTGCGTGCCGCGGCGCCCACCGTCTACCAGGCTGCGCTGGGTCTTCCCTCGGAAGACCACGTGACGCTGCCGACGGACCCGATCCAGGAAAAGCCGAAGTACGCGGAAGCGCTGTCGGCCTTCACGGCGCTCCCGCAGGTTCGGGTGCTGTTCGACAACGGGGCGGGAACCGCGCCGGCCGGCGGCACGACGACGCCCGGCAATCCTTACCCCGGGTTCGAACAGTCCTTCTCGTCCTTCCCGATCCCCGGCACGACCGCCCGGTCGTGGTACCTGGGGCCGGAAGGCGCGCTCGACGAAGAACCGCCGACGTCCGGCGGGACCGACTCCTACACCTCCAACGCAAGCGCCACGCCGCTGACCGACTACACCGGCGGCGCGGGCCCGGGTGGGTTGTGGGGCGTCGCGTCCCAGTGGCAGTGGAACTGGGTGCAGCCTCCGTCGGGGTCCGCCGTGTCCTACGTGTCCGCGCCACTGAGCGCCGACACCACGGCGATCGGCGGCGGTGCCGTCAACCTCTGGGTGAAGTCCTCGACCCCCGACGTCGACCTACAGGCGACGGTCAGCGAGGTGCGCCCGGACGGCAACGAGACCTTCGTCCAGAACGGCTGGATCCGCGCGAGCGAGCGCAAGCTCGCCACCACCTCGGAAAACATGTTCAAGGAGACCCCCGACGCGGTGACGCCGATCCCGACGTTCCTGGCCTCCGACGTGCAGCCGATGCCGGCCGGGGAATTCGTCCCGGTGACGATCCCGCTGTACTTCGAGGGGCACGCCTACCGGGCGGGCTCGCGCATCAGGGTCACGATCTCCGCGCCGAACGGCAGTCAGCCCGTGTGGTCGTTCGCGGAGACACGTCCGGAAGGCGGCACGGCCAAAGTGTCGATTGCGTTCGGTCCCGGGATGCCCGCCGACCTCACGCTCCCGATCGTGCCGGGCGTCAGCGTGCCCACGGGCCTGCCGCCCTGCCCGAGCCTCCGCAACGAGCCCTGCCGGCCCTACCAGGCGTTCGTGAACGAAGGCTCCTGACGGCATCTCGCCGAGCCGCGGCGCCTGCTCGATCCAGAGCAGCCGGCGCCGCGGCTGCCCGACGCCCACGGCCGCCCAACGCCACGGCTGCGTGACGCCCACGACCGCCACGGCCGCCTGACGTTCAGTCGGCCCACCAGTCGCGCCGGCCTTCGACGTCCTCGCGCGGGCTCTCGCCCAGGTGGGGTGCGCCGACGACGATGAGCTCGAGGCCCTCCGGCCCCGCCTCATAGCCCCGCCACGTACCGGGTGGGACGCGCACCGCGTCCCACTCCTTCAGCTCGACGATCTCCTCGTCGAGCTTCATCCGCCCGCTCCCGCGCACGACCACGTACACCTCCTCCTGCGCCTTGTGCGTGTGGCCGTAGGGAAAGCGATAGCCGGGCGGGACGCGCTGGTAGGTCAAGCCGGAGCGTTCGAGCCCGAGCGCGAAGGTCCCCATCCGGAACTCAAGGCCCGGCGCGCCGTCGAAGTTGGCCCCGACGTCGTCCAAGTCCCGCTTGAGGTTCTTGAGCGTGAAGGGCACGACCAAATCCTATGGTGCCCTGGACCGGCTATGCCGCCGAAATGTCGCGAGGCGTGTCGCCGGCTCTCACCCGCACAGGTTGCGGACGAGCTGCCCGTTGTCGTCGAAGTCGTAGGCGCCTTCGTTGTTGTCGGAGAACATGTTCGAATCGCCCGAGACGACGAGCCGGCCGCCGCCGAGCGCCTGGGAGGCCAGGAACGGAGAGCTCTCAAAGCCCGTCCGCGCGAGCGTTTCGGCGCCGGGCGGCACCGTCAGGCTCGATGTCCAGTTGTATCCGAGCACGCCGACGCCTGTGGTGAGCGCCGACGGTTCGATTTCGAAGGTGGTCGACGGTTCGGCATCCAGTGAGTCATCGTCGATTTCGATCCCCGACCCCAGCTGCTGCGCGAGCGCGTTGAACGCGAAGTCGGCGGAGGAGAAGCCGAACCCTTCGTGCTCGCCGAGCAGCAGCAGGGTGCCTCCTCCGGCGAGGTAGCGGCGAGCCGCTTCGGTTTCGGGTTCGTCGACCGTTTCGTTGAGGTCGAAGACCACGCACCGGTAACCCGACAGGTTCGCGGGAAGCGAGGACTGCACTTCGACGCTCTTGCCCGTGGCCGCTTCCCAGTCTTGGAAGCTGGTGTCGTCGTTGAACGCATTGCCGGCGGTGTTGCCGTCGTAGACCAGGGTGTTCGAAGGCGGAGGCGGCGGTGGTGGGGGAGGGGGCGGCGGTGGTGGCGGAGGCGCCGGCGCGGTGACGCATGTCCGCGAGAGCTGTGCATGCCAGAAGGTGAGGTGCGCGAGCTCGAAGGTCCAGTCCGTGAACCAGATGTGCGCAAAAGCGTCGAGGTCGGCATCGGCCGATCCTTCGAGAACACGGCAGAGCTGCCCGGAGACGGCTTCCGTCTTTGCCTTCAGGCTCGGCCCGATCGTGCCTTCCACTCCGACTCGGTCGAACGCCGCGACCGCGACTTTGAGCGCGAGCTTCAAGCTCACTTCATCTGATCCCGTGATGCCGAACTTGCCGGAGCTCTTCAGTTCGTGGATGTCCGTATCGCCGCCGAAGCGGCTGCGGAAGAAGGCGAAAGTAATGCGCGGGGTCCAGGTGAAACCGGCGCTCGCGGCTCCCCCCGACTTGAGCGTGAGTTCGGGGCCGATGTCGAGAAAAAGCCCGGTGTCGCCGATCGGAACATGTGCGGTAAGCGCCGCCGTGCAGGTGATCGCCGAGCTGAAGTCAAAGCCGACGCCGAAATTGACCGGGCCGCCGATGAAGACCTGGACGGAGTCCGGGACGTCGATGCTCATCGTGTAGCGCAGCTGTGTCAGGTCGACGTCGACGTGCGGGCTCGCGCCCGGGCCGCTGCATTTGAAGCTCGGCTGGAGCGGGCCGAGGCCCGCGGCGTGGCCGCGCGGGCCACTGGAGGAAGCCTGCGCGTGGGCTTCGCCAAGGTATCCGCTGGCTTGAACCTGCAGCACGCTGAAGACCTTGCCGAGAGGCGCCGGGCGGACCGCCACCTTCGTGTGGCCGGAGCCGTGGGTCACGGAGGCGACGATCCCAACCCCTCCCTGTGGCAG
Source organism: Solirubrobacteraceae bacterium (assembly GCA_035508515.1). Taxonomy (GTDB): domain Bacteria; phylum Actinomycetota; class Thermoleophilia; order Solirubrobacterales; family Solirubrobacteraceae; genus Palsa-744. The sequence goes on from DATJMW010000021.1 coordinate 209,736, forward strand.
TCCGGGAAGCGGCTTCGCCGCCAGTCCGGCGCCTACCGCAGGCCGAGGTGCGTGCCGGCTGAGCGCCAGCACGAAGCCGCTGGGCCCGACAGAGACCAGACGGGCGTTGCTCCGGCTCACGGTTATGCCATGTCCCCTGAGCTTCCACTTGCGCACGTGCACGACCGTGCGAGGCCTTCGCCGGTGCGAGCGGTGCGCGCGCGAGGCCGTACCCGTCGTCGACCTCTTCTCGAAGGCCGCCGCCGGAGGGTCCATGAGGGAGGTCCCGCCCCGAGCGCTGGTTGCGCCCCGAGCACTTGCCACGCCCCGAGCACTTGCCACGCCCCGAGCACTTGCCGCGCCCGGGGCGCTTGTTCCCGGAGCACTTGTCCCGCCCCGAGCGCTCGTAGCCGCAGGCGTCGCCGCTTGGACCGGCGGTGCCGCCACCAAGAACAGCGCTACCAGTGCAAAGCAGACCGATACGGCATGGCGAAAAGAGACCGCCCGCGGCAGGCGCTCCGCCTTACCTTTCGTTCGGCCACCGGTCGCCCCATCTGCGGACCCCCCAGTCCTCACGGCGGCGATCCTACAGCAGATCGGTCCCGATGGTAGGTTCGATTCGGTCTAGTGGAAAGTTAGGCCAAGGAGCGAGGCTAGAGCAGCTCGAGCGCCCGCTCCACCGGCCGCGCCAGCAGCGCCCGCTCCCCGCGTACGACGATCGGCCGCTGAATCAGCGCCGGATGCGCGCTCATCTGTGCGATCAGCTCGTCGTCCGGCACGCCGGGGTCGTCCAGTCCGAGCTCCGCGACCAGCGGCTCGCGCATCCGCAGCACCTCGCGCGGGCCGCACCCCGCCTTGCGCAGCAGCTCGCGCAGCTCGTCTTCGGCGACCCCGGTCACGTGGTAGTCGATCGACTCGTACTCGAGACCCCGCTCGTCGAGCAGGGCGCGCAGCTTGCGGCAGGTGCTGCAAGTCGGCTTTTCGTAGACGGTGAGCCCGCTCACGGAGCGGCGAACATCGCCTTCAGCTCGGCGAAGTCCGCTGCGCCGTCGAGCCCGGCGAAGCTCCCGTCATCGGCAAGCGTCCGCGCCGCGCGCAGAAACGCTCCCCACGCCACGCGCGAGAGGGCGGAGCCGACGCTCACGCGGCGCACGCCCAGCTCGGTGAGGTCGCCCATCCGCAGGCCGCTGTCGGCGCTGATCAGGACGTTCACCGGCTTCGGGGCGACGGCCTGCACGATCGCGGCGATGTCGTCCCGCTCGCGTACGCCGGGGGCGAACAGCACGTCGGCCCCGGCCTCGCCGTAGGCGCTCAGGCGACGGATCGACTCCTCCAGCGGCTCGGGGTGGCCGGTGAGAAAGCACTCCGCGCGCGCCGTCAGCAGCACGCCGCTCCCGTCGGCGTCGATCGCCTCGCGGGCGGCGGCGATCCGCTCGACTGCCTCAGCCGCCTCGAACAGCGCGCTGGTCCCGCCGGCGACGGTGGCGTCCTCGATCGACAGGCCCGCAACCCCGGTCTCGGCGCAGCGGCGCACGTTCTCGGCGACGCCATCGGCGCTGGCGGCATAACCGGCCTGGAAGTCGGCGTTCACCGGCAGCTCGACGGCGGCGACGATCTCCGCGACGTGCTCCAGCACCGCGTCGAGGCCGAGCGCGTCGGGCGTGTCGGGCAGCGCGCGCGAGAACCCGAAGCCGGCGCTGGTCGTCGCGAGCGCCGGGAAGCCGAGCTGCGCCAAGGCGACGGCGCTGCCCCGGTCCCACGGGTTGGGGATCGCAAAGCAACCGCCGTCGTGCAGGGCGCGGAAGGCTTGGCGCTTGGCGTCGTGGCCCGGCATGGATCGCAAGGCTAGCGCCGTCCTTCCGCGCCCGCGCCTCAGCTCGGCTCCCCGGGCGCGGGGGGCAGATGCGGCGCCACGAGCATCTGCCCGGGGTCGAAGGCGGCGCGCAGCGCCGACAGCCGCCGCAGCGCGTCGTCGGGGACACAGCCGCGCATCGAGCCGTCGCGCTCGTT
>DATJMW010000022.1:0-45535 GCA_035508515.1 Solirubrobacteraceae bacterium
CCGCGCGCTGGTGTCGCGCCCGGCGGTGGTGTTCGCCGACGAGCCCACCGGCAACCTCGACTCGAAGGCGACCGACGACGTGCTGGGTCTGCTCAGGCACGCGGTGGACGACTTCCAGCAGACGGTCGTGATGGTGACGCACGACGCCCACGCCGCCTCCTTCGCCGACCGCCTGCTGGTGCTGGCGGACGGGCGCATCGTGCACGACAGCCCGGCCGTCACGACCGACGAGGCGCTCGACCTGATGAAGTCGATCGGGTGAGATGACGCGGCTGATATTCCGCGGCTTCTTGCAGCGCAAGCTGCGCGTCGCGTTGACCGGCATCGCGATCGCGCTGGGCGTCGCGCTGATGGCGGGCACATACATCCTCACCGACACGATCAACCAGTCGTTCGCGGGGATCTTCAAGTCGGCCACGAAGAACGACTCCGTCGTCGTCAGCCCCTCGCAGGCGCTGGGCAACCGCGCGCAGTCGCAGACCTCGCCGGTCACTGAAGCGATGCTCGCGAGCGTGCGCTCGACGCCCGGAGTCGAGCAGGCCGCGGGTGGGATCTTCACCGAAGGGACGTTCCTCGACACGAAACGCAAACGCCTGACGAGCGGCCACGCGCCGGGGTTCATCTCCGCGGTCGTGCCGCCGCGCTTCGAGTCCTTCAAGCCGGTCAAGGGACACCTGCCCTCCCGGCCCGACGAAGTCGCGCTCGACCAGGCGACCGCCGAACGCTCGAACGTGAAGCTCGGGCAGCAGATCCTCGTCGCGGGCCGCGCCGCCGCTACGCGGTACACCGTCGTCGGCATCGTCAAGTTCGGTGGTGGCGAATCCTTCGGCGGCGCGGGGGTGGCGCTGCTCACGCTGGCCGAGGCGCAGCGCGTCGTCGGCGCGCCCGGCCGCTACGACCAGATCGACGTCGCCGCCGCGCCCGGCGTTTCCGACGAACAGCTGCGGGCACGAATCCGCGCCGAGCTGCCGCGCACCGTCGACGTGCGCACCGGCGCTCAGCAGGCCGAAAAGAACACCTCCGACCTGGAAGAAAACCTCAGTTTCCTGCGCACGTTCCTGCTCGTGTTCGCCTACGTCTCGCTCGCCGTCGGCGCCTTGATCATCTTCAACACGTTCTCGATCACCATCGCGCAGCGCACGCGCGAATTCGGGCTGCTGCGGACGATCGGCGCCTCCCGGCAGCAGATCATGCAGACCGTGATCGGCGAAGGGCTGCTGCTTGGCGTCTTCGGCGCGGTGCTGGGCCTGTTCGCCGGCATCGGCCTCGCGCCCGCGCTCGACCAGCTCTTCAAGCTGTTCGGCGCCGACGTCCCCGACAACGGCACCGTCCTGGAGACGCGCACGATCGTCGTCTCGCTGCTCGTCGGGATCGTCGTCACCGTGCTCGCCGGGTTGCCTTCTGCGCTGCGGGCGACGCGCGTGCCGCCGATCGCGGCGCTGCGCGAGGGGGTCGAGATCCCGCGCCCGCTGCCGACGCGCAAATTCCTGATCATCCGCTTCCTCGTGGGTCTCGTTATCGCCCTCGCCGTCGGGGCCCTGCTCCGCGGGCTGGGGCTGATAGTGCTCATATTCTGGGTGGCGCGCAGCGTGAGGCTGTGGGTGCGCCTGCGGCGCGGCGGCGAGCGCCCGGAAAAGCGCTACCGCGTCGTGCCGGCGATGGCGCGGGCGATCGGCGTGCTCGTCACCTGGCGCGGGATCACGGGCCGCCTCGCGCGCGAGAACACGATCCGCCAGCCGGGGCGCACGATGGTGACGGCCGCCGCGCTGACGATCGGGATCGCGCTCGTCGCCTTCATCTCGGTCTTCGCCGCCGGCGTGAAGGCGACGATCAATCACACCGTCAGCCGCTCCTTCGCCGGCGACCTGATCCTCGAGAACTCACAGGGCAGCGAAGAACACGGCATTCCCACGGGCGTCATCCAGGCCGTCCAGAAAGTTCCCGGGGTCGCGAGCGCGACGCCGCTCGCGTTCGCCGTCGGCCGCCTGAAGGGGTCGAAGGACAACTCGGTGGTCACGGCCGTCGAACCGAGCACGTTCGCGAGCGTCTACCACATCGAATGGGTGAAGGGGAAGAGCGTTCCGCTCTCGTCGCTGACCGACGGCACCGTGATCGTCAAGAAGGACTTCGCCAAAAGCCACCACCTGAAGGTCGGTCAGACGATCTCGGTGTTGACGCCGACCAGCAGGGCCGTGTCGTTGCGCGTGGTCGGAATCGTCAAAGAAACGTTCGGGCTGCTCCAGGACATGACGATCACACGAACGCTCGCCGACTCGGCCTTCGGGCTGCGTGAAGACGCCCTCGACTTCGTCACTTACGCCCCGGGCGCCAGCAACGCGCAGGTCCAGCCGGCGGTCGATCGGCTGCTCGACGCGCAGTTTCCCCAGGCCCGGTCGCGGACCTCGACCCAGTTCCGCAAAGAACAGTCAGAACAGATCAACACCGTGCTCGCGCTGATCTACGTGCTGCTCGCGCTGTCGGTGATCGTCTCGCTGTTCGGGATCGTCAACACCTTGATCCTCTCGATCTACGAGCGCACCCACGAGCTGGGAATGATGCGGGCGATCGGCACCTCGAGGCGGCAGGTGCGCCAGATGATCCGCTACGAGTCGGTGATCACCGCCCTGATCGGCGGCGTGTTCGGCCTCGTGATCGGGCTCGTCGCCGCGATCATCGTCGCCGCCTGGCCGCTGTCGGGCACCGGCTATCTGCTCACGATCCCGGTCGGCACGCTGATCGTGCTGCTGGTGATCGCCGCGGTCGCGGGGCTGCTCGCCGCCCAGCTGCCGGCGCGACGTGCCGCGCGGCTCGAGGTGCTGGGCGCGCTCGCCACGGAGTAGCCGCGGCTAAGCTGCTGGCGAGGATGGCCGCTCCCGAGTCCACCGACACCGAGCTGGAGGCGACCGCCTGGGACCTCGAACCGCTAGTCGGCGGCGAGGGGGCCGACGGCGTCGAGCCGCGCCTGGGCGAGGCGCTCGCGCGCGCGCAGGCGTTCTCCGAGCGCTACGCCGGCAAGCTCGGCGGGCTGGACGCCGCCGGGTTGCGCGAGGCGATGGAGGAGCTCGGGGCGATCCACGAGCTGGTCGGCCTCGCGGGCAGCTACGCCATGCTTCGCTTCGCCACCGACACCGCCGACCCGGCGACAGGCGCGCTGATGCAGCTCGCGCAGGAGCGCGCGACCGCCATCGAGACGACGCTGCTGTTCTTCGACCTGGAGTGGGCCGCGCTGGAGGACGCGCGCGCCGAGGAGCTGCTGGCGGGCGACGGCCTGGACTTCTGCCGCCATCACCTGCGCAACGTGCGCCGCTATCGCGAGCACCTGCTCACCGAGCCCGAGGAGAAGATCCTCGCGGAGAAGTCGCTCACCGGCTCAAGCGCCTGGACGCGGCTGTTCGAAGAGCTGACCTCCGCGATCAAGGTGGCGCTGCCCGGGGAGGAGGAGGTCGCGCTCGACGTGGCGCTCAGCCGCTTGGCGCTGCCGGACCGCGAGACGCGGCGCGTCGCCGCGGAGGCGGTGACGGAGGCGCTCGCCCCGGGCCTGCGCACGCGCGCTTTCCTGTTCAACACGCTGCTGGCCGACAAGGGCGTCGACGACCGCCTGCGCCGCTACCCGCATTGGCTCGCGGCGCGCAACCTCGCCAACGAGGCCAGCGACGAGTCGGTGCAGGCCCTGATCGAGGCGGTGCGGGCGCGCTATGAGATCCCGCGCCGGTGGTACCGGCTGAAGGCGAAGCTGCTGGGCGTCGAGCGGCTGGCGGACTACGACCGGATGGCCTCGATCGCCGCCGACGAGGCGACGTTCAGCTTCGCGCAGGCGCGCGAGATCGTGCTCGACTGCTACTCGTCCTTCTCACCCGAGCTGGGCGCCGTCGCAGGGGCGTTCTTCGAGGATCGCCGCATCGACGCGCCGGTGCGGCCCGCGAAGCGCGGCGGCGCCTTCTGCGCCTCTGCGGTGCCGTCGGTGGAGCCCTACGTGCTGCTCAACTACACCTCGCAGCGCCGCGACGTGCTGACGCTCGCGCACGAGCTCGGCCACGGCGTGCACTTCGCGCTCGCGGCGAAGCAGGGGATCTTTCACCAGAGCACGCCGTTGACGCTCGCGGAGACGGCTTCGGTGTTCGGCGAGACGATCGTGTTCGAGCGGCTACTGGCCGAAGACTCCGCGCCCGCCTCGCGCCTGGCGCTGCTGGCCGAGAACCTGGAGGACACGATCGCCACGGTCTTCCGCCAGGTGGCGATGAACCGCTTCGAGGATCTCGTCCACACCGCCCGCCGCGAGCAGGGCGAGCTGTCGGTCGAGCGCTTCGGCGAGCTGTGGGCCGAAAGCCAGGCCGAGCTGCTGGGCGACTCGGTCGAGGTCACCGAGGGCTACCGCTCCTGGTGGTCCTACATCCCGCACTTCATCGGCACGCCCGGCTACGTCTACGCCTACGCCTACGGGCAGCTACTGGCGCTGTCGGTGTACGAGCGCTACGAGCAGGAGGGCGCCGAGCTCGTGCCGCGCTATCTGGAGCTGCTCGCCGCGGGAGGCTCGAAAAGCCCTGAGGAGCTGGGACGGATCGTCGGCATCGACCTCGCCGACCCCGGCTTCTGGGACGCCGGGCTGGAGCTGGTCGAGCGCCAGCTCGCGCAGGCCGAGGCGGCCGCCGAGGCCTCAGGGCGCCTGTAGCTTCAAGCCCCGCCGAAGACGCTTCGGGGTCCTTTGCCTGCGCCGGTCGTGTCCGGATAGGCTGCCCCTCGCATGCGCTTCGTACCGGCACCCGACAACCTGCTGGAGCGGTTGGCGCTGCGGGCGAACCTGGTGCCGCTGCCCGCGGGATACGCGTTCCTGGGTATGACCTCCGGGCGCGTGATCGGAGTCGCACAGCGGCTCGGCGTCTTTGGCAGGCTGCTCCGGGGTCCCGCGACCGCGGGACGCGTCGCCGAGGAGCTGGAGCTGCAGGTCGCGGGCACCCGCATGCTCTGCGAGAACCTCGCCGCGCTGGGGATGCTCGAACAGGACGGGCACACGTTCTCGATCGCAAAACGCTCGCGCAAGTGGCTCGATCCCGAGTCGGACAACTACATCGGCACGTTCCTGGAGCACACCGCCACCTACTGGGAGTGGTACGGCGACCTCGAGCGGATCGTGCGCGACGGCGGCAGCTTCGAGATCCATCGCGAGCCCGCCGAGGAGGAGGAGTACTGGCGGCTCTACATCACCGGCCAGTACGAGCTGGCGCGGCTGTCCGCGGACGAAGTCGCCAAGGCGATCGAGCTGCCGGCGCGGCCCACCGCGCTGCTCGACGTCGCCGGGGCGCACGGCTGGTTCTCCGCGGCGCTGTGCAAACGCCACGAGGGCTTGCACGCGACGGTGCTCGACCTCCCCGGCAGCGCGCGCGTCGGGCGTGCGATCGTCGCGAAGGCCGGGATGTCCGATCGCGTCGAGCACCGCGACGGCGACATGTTCGAGTCAGACCTTGGCGGCCCCTACGACGGCGCGCTGCTGTTCGACATCATCCACCACCTCTCCGGCGAGCAGATCGTCACCGTGCTGAAGCGGATCAGGGCGGCGCTGAAGCCGGGCGCCACGATCGCGGTGCTCGACATGTTTCGGGCCGACGGCGGACGGGAGAGCGCCACCGCAGCGACGCTGGGGCTGTTCTTCCATCTCACGTCCGGGGCCGACTTGTACAGCCCGGGAGAGCTGGCCGGGTTCTTCGCGGAGGCGGGGTTCTCCGAGCCCAAGCTGACGAAGATCCGGCGGATACCGGATCAGGGGCTTTATCAGGGGCGGGCCGAGTAGGTCAGGAGCGCTCGTGAGCTAAGGTCCTTGCAGCAAGTGCCGATGTGCTGTTAGTGGATCAGTTCCAGATCTTGAAAGACCGTGCCCGGATTCTGGATGGTCGTTGGGCACTGCCCGCCGAGGCGCGCAGCGGTGGCTCGGCGCGGGTGTACCGCGCGAAGGACCTCACCGACGCGATCGAAACCGCGGTCGCGGTCAAGGTCGTGTCCGCCACTCTCAACGGCGATCAGAAGGTCGCGGCGTTGCTGTTCGAGCGTGAGCAGCGCACGTTGATGAAGCTGCGTCACGAGGGCATCGTCGAACTGATCGACGGTGGCCGCGACCGGGATACAGGTGAGCGCTACTTCGTGTTCGACTGGCTCGAGCACGATCTCAGGAGCGTGCTGGCCGACACCGGGGGGATGACGTGGCAGACGTGGTGGCAGCGCTATGGCCGGCCGATCCTACGGGCGCTCGCGTACGCGCACGACGAAGATGTAGCGCATCGCGACATCAAGCCCGCAAACGTCATGCTCGGACCCGAAGGTGAGCCGAGGCTGGCCGACTTCGGCATCGCGAAGCTGACCGACGACGTGAGCCTCGGCGCGACGCTGCGGGCGCACCAGACGCCGCCGTATGCGCCGCGCGACTACGAGGACGAGCGCTACAACTTTCAGCGCGACGTGTACGGGTTCGCCGCGATGTCGGTGCTGGCCGTCGCAGGCGCCGATCCGCATGTGGCGGATGCCGACCCTTACGAGATTCTCGACGAAGCGCTGTCGACGCTCGAGTGCAACAGGCAGGTGCGCGAGATCCTCGAATCCGCGCTCAGCGGCGAGCCGCGGGACAGGCCGCCGGACGCGGGCGCGCTGCTGGCCCGGCTCGAACGCGCGGAACCGTCGAGCGATCCGCAGAGGCCACCCGTTCCGTTCGTGCTGCGCGGCAAAGCCGCCGCGTGCATCGCCGACGCTTTCGAGCTTCGCAATAAGCAGGACGCCCCGGCGACAGCGGCCGAAGAGCTGGCCGCCGGCATGGCGATGCAGCCGATGGACGGCAGCTTCGAAGACGGCACCCCGCGCGACGGGCACTTCACGATCTATGGCGGCGAACTGAAGCTGCACGCGCAGCTGGCCGCCGATCGCAGTCACCTGCTCGTCCACAACGCTTGGCGCCTGCCGTGGTCGCTCGTCGAACGCGAGATGGAGCGTGGCCACAGGGTCGAGGGCCCGGCCAGGTTCATGCTCGACCGTCTTCTGGGTTCAGGCCAGCCTGAGCTGCTTGCGAAAATCGAGCGAAGCGCGCACGAGACGCTGGCCGATCTGCGGGCCGCGGAATTGGCCGAGCGCCGTCTCGGCGCGCTGCCGGTCTGGCGGCGCACCCTGGCGGCCGGGCGCGCCGTGCTGAAGGGTCTCGAGCTGCCGTGGGCCTATACGAGCGCCCACCTGCTGGACGGAAGTGAAATCGAGCTGAGGCTCGGCGACGACCCGAGCGATGCGCTCATGGAAGCTCGCCGGCTGGCGATCGTGAACGAGGAGGAAATCCCGCTGGTGATGGCGGTCGCCTCGCGCGACGGGCGCGCCTTTCGCGGAAGCCTCGCTCTGGGACGCCCCGAGCAGGTTCCCGCCCATGGGCGCCTGCACATCGATACGCGCCCGAGCAGGGTCGCCCTGCGCCGGCAGGAGCAGGCGCTGGACGCGGTGCAGTACGGACGCGCACATCGCCCGGCGATGCTCGATCTGCTCGTGCTGCCCGAGTCGGCCAGGACGCCGCGTGCGGTGCAGGGCGTCTCCTTCGTGCGCGAAGACCTCGACGAGACCAAGCGCGCCGCAGTCTGCGCCGCGCTTGGAAGCGAGGACATGCTGGTGGTGGAGGGCCCGCCGGGAACCGGCAAGACGACCTTCATCACCGAGTTGATCCTCGCGGAGCTGGCCGCTCGCCCGACGATGCGGATTCTGCTCGGCTCCCAGACGCACGCGGCGCTCGACAACGTGCTCGAGCGGATCGCCGATCACGATATCCGCATGCTGCGCATCGCTCGTCCCGGCGAGACGCGGGTCGCGGAGGGAGCCAAGGACCTCCTCATGGGCGCCCAGATCGAGGAGTGGCGGCGCGAGGGCATCCGTGCCGGCAGGGCCTGGCTGCGCAACTGGGCCGCGGCGCGCAACCTCGACGTCAGCACGATCGAGACCGCGGTTCGCTTCGAGGAGCTGGCGGCGGTGCGGGCCGAGCGCGCACGGCTTGCGCGCGAGCGCACCGAAGCCGAGCAGCGTCTGGTCGAGGCGCGCACGACGAGGCAGGCGAATCCCGACAGCACCTCGGTCGAGTCGCTGTTCGTGCTGACCGAAGCGGTGGACGATCTCCGCGAGCGCCTTGGCGCTCTGGGCGATGACGCCGAGCGCCTGGCTGCGAGGCTCGTGGAACTGGGACAAGCCGACGACGCTCGTGCGCTTACACAGCTGCCCGTCGAGGAGTTGCGCGCCCGGGCCGAGGTCGAGGTGGCCGATGCCGACGGGGACATGCAGACCGGCAAGCAGCTGCTCTCGCTGCTGGGCGAATGGCACGCTCGCATCGGACGGAGTCGCGAGTTCGAGGCCGCCGCCCTGATGCGCGCCCAGCTGGTCGCCGCGACGTGTGTCGGATATGCAGCCGTCCCCGGAGCGGAGACGGCCTCCTACGACCTTTGCATCATCGACGAGGCATCGAAGGCGACTTCGACCGAGCTGCTCGTGCCGATGGCGCGCGCGCAGCGATGGGTGCTCGTCGGCGACCACCGGCAGCTGCCGCCGTTCATCGACGAGGCGTTGCGCGACGCGGCGCTGCTGAAGGACCACACGCTGACGGTCGAGGACCTGAAACGAACGCTGTTCGACGATCTGCGCACCGGTTTGCCGCGCGACTGCGTAAAGGAGCTCACCGAGCAGTACCGGATGCTCCCGGCCATCGGCAGGCTGATCAGCGAGGTCTTCTACGACAACAAGCTGGTCTCGCACGAGCGCGAACCGCCGGCGTGGCTGCGTCCGCCGGTCGCGGCGCGGCCCGTCGTCTGGCACACGACGGCAAGGTCCGGCAAACGAGGCGAGGTGGACCGCGACGGATCGCTCAGCAATCCGTACGAGGCTCGATACATCCGCAAGCTGCTCGGGCGACTCGACTTCCTCGCCAGTGCCGCCGGCTTCGCCCACGGCGATGGCCGCGAGCTGGAGGTGGCGGTGCTCTCGGGCTACAGCGCCCAGGTGTCCGAGCTCGAGCGCCTGCTCGCCGACGACGAATCCACCTGGCGCGCAATCGCGGTTACCGTCAGCACGATCGACGCGTTTCAGGGCCGCGAGTCCGACGTGACGATCTACTCGGTGACGCGCTCGAACCCGTTGGGCCGCATCGGCTTCCTCGCCGAGCGCCGGCGTCTGAACGTCGCCCTCTCGCGTGGCAAAGACCTGTTGGTGATCGTCGGCGATCATCTCGCGACGACCAAAGGCAACGAGAATCCGCTGGCAGAGGTGCTCGAGCACATCGAGGACCATCCCGAGGACTGCGCTTTGGAAGAAGCCGCGCTGTGAGCGCCGTCCGGACAAGCGAGGGCACGCCTCGTTCGGCGTCCAGAGAGTCGATGGACGCCCGATGAGCGATCGTGGCCCGGAGATCGAGCGCGAGGAGGTCGAGCCCGACGTCGCCAGGCGCTTCGCGGACGCTCGTGCCGGATGGACGCTGGCCGCCGCGACGAACGTGGCGCTGCCCTACTGGCGTATTCGCACGCGGGTGCGCGTGCTGGCGCGAAAGCGCATCGGCGCGATCGACGAGTACGTGCTGCGAACGATCAGGGCCGGTATCTCCAACCGGGCTGACATAGGCGCCTTCCTTGGGCTCGGCGATCAGCTGATGGAGGCGACGACGGTGGGCCTGCTGGAGGGGGAGTTGGTGGCATGGCGGGGGAACGACCTCGCTTTGACGCATTCGGGCACCGAGCTGCTGCGTGAGTGCGTCCTGATCAAATCCGAGGTCCGCACGGTCGAGATCGAGTGGGATGGGTTGCTGCGCCGGCCGGTGGCGCCGTTGTCGGGATCGCTGGAGCCGCGCGACATACGCGCGCTCGGCATCCGCGAGATCCCGCCGTCTCCCTCCACGGCTCCCACCGCGGAGGAGATGCGCGACCAGCTCGGGACGATCGAGGAGCTGCTGCGCCAGCTCGCCGATCGCCGCGCGGAGATGTTCGACCTCCTGGACATCGGCGGCATCGAGCGGCGCTTCCGGATGTTCCGCCCGGCGACCGCGCTGGTCTACGAGCGCGAGGGCGCCACCGACGTGCAGGTGAGCCTGGTGGTCGACGGACGCATCAGCGACGAGCACGAGCAGGCCTTTGCCCGCGCCGGCCTTGCCCGCCGCCTTGGCGTCGGGGACAAAGGGCTGCCGAGCGATCGTCGCGCGATCGATCGCCTGCTGAAGGCGAACGAGGTGACGGGCACGCGCGCGCTCGCGCCGTACGAGCACTCCGATCCCATGCAGATCGCCCTGGCGCACAGCGAACGGCGGCTGCTCATAATCGGCCGCGAGCTGCGAACGGCGGTCGTGGGGGAGCAGTTTCTGGAGGCGATCGAGGCCTGTTTGCAGCGCGGCGTGCAGGTCACGCTTGCCTGGATCAGCAAAACGCGGGATCCGGACGGTTGTGACACCGTCCTGCTCGACTCCTTGCGCGAGCTTGCCGACAAGCACCCCGGGCTCACGGTCGGCACGGTCAATTCCGGACCCTGTGCGCTGGTGAGCGACGACCGCATCGTGGTGCTGACGTCATACGACTACCTGGGGCGTCGCGGCGGTCAGGCTCGCAACCTGCACGATGCGCGTGGCGTGCTCGTTACCGGGGCGGCTGACGCCGACGCGCTGGTGTCCGCGTTGAGCGGTTCGATCAGGCCGTTGCGCGAGAAGCAAAAGCGCCGCCGTGTCGCCGCGGAGAGCTAGCGACGTGGCCGTCGCTCGGAGCGCTCAGCGCATCCTCTACACCCCGGTTTCCGCCGTCCGCGCATAAAAGTCCGCCAGCCCCTCTTCCTGCGCCGCCTTCAGATGCTTCGGCAGCGGCGCCCGCACCTCGTTGGGAATCACCTGGTTTTGCAGCAGCGACGACATGTCTTCCCGCAGCTTCGACCCGGCGCCGGCGATGTTGTCCAGCTCGAGTTGACCGTCGCCGGTGGAGTAGTCGTAGAGCTCGAAGTCCTGGTCTGAGGTGTCGACTTCGATCGTCCCGTCCTTCCACGGCGAGTAGACGGCGTACTTGGCCGCCGGTGTCTGCACCGCCGCGACATGGTGCGGCGCTTCGTTGGCGAAGCTGTAGGTGTAGGACAGCTCCTCGACGGTCGTCTCGTCGGTCGTATGGGCGATCCAGGGCCGCCCCGCCGCCGCGGGGTTGGCGGCGATCTGCGCGATGTCGGCTCGCGAGGCCAGGTGTGAGAGGCGCTTCTTCGAGCGCCAGCTCGAAGAGCCGTAGGCGATCGTCAGCAGCAGCGGCGTGAAGTCGACGCTGGAGGTGAGCTGGCTTCGCGTGCTGGCGCCGTTGGAGAGCTGGCCGCGCGGGTCGTAGATGTAGAGCGGCACGTGGATCGCCTCGTCGTAGGCGCCGCCGCCCTTCGCGCGCAGGCCGTGCGAGCCCGCGTACTCGCCGTGGTCGGCGGTGAAGATCACGACGGTGTTCTGCTCGACGTCGGGCCGCGCGTGGAGCGCGTCGAGCACGCGCCCGATCTGCGCGTCGACCTCCTGCTGGTAGAGCAGGTACATCGTGCGGTTCTGAGCCCAGCTTGCTTCTTCGAGCGGGCCGCCTTCGTTCGGCACGGGACCGCTCGCCGCCGCGATCGTCTGCTCCAGGGCAGTCTGCAGCCGCGGCTTGTTGGCTTTCAGCTGCGCCGCGGTCTCGACGTTGCCGGGGCTACCGGTGAAGCGGTAGTCGGCCGATTGCGTTACTTCGTCTGCCGTGGTGAACCGCGGCCACCAGTTGATGTCGTGCGGGTTCACGAGCGAGACGGTCGTGCACCAGGGCTTGTGGCCGGAGACGCCGTCGAGCCATCCGAGGAACTGGTTGACGATCTCTGGGTCCTTTTCTTTGCCCTGCTCGGGGTTCCCGTTCGGCGAGGGATAGGTGCCGCCGTCGAAGCCGTATTCCTCCAGACCGCCTTCGGTCTTGTCGGGCACGGGGCCGAGGTGCCACTTGCCCCACCAGCTGGTCCTGTAGCCGTGCTGGCGCAGCATCGTCCCCCAGGTCGGGAATTTGGGGCTGAGCGTGCTGCTGTCGGCGATCGCCTTCGTCAGCATGCAGCCGGTCTGGTGCCCGTACAGCCCCGTCAGCAACGTGCCGCGCGCCGCGACGCACATGTTCGCGGCGGTGTAGTGGTTCTCGAAGGAGGTCGCGCGGTTGCGGATCCGTGCGAGGTTCGGCAGCAGCGCGTCGAGCGTCGCCTGGTCCGGGAACCATCGTGGTACGCGCATCTCGTCGACGACGATCACGAGGATGTTCGGCCGACGCTGCGATTTCGCCGCGGCCTTCGCGACCGGCGTCAGCAGGCTGGGCGCGAGCAGGCCGCCGCTCGCGGCGGCGGCGCCCTTGATGAAAGCCCGCCGGTCCATTGTCTTCTCCACGGTGCTCTCCTGTCTCGGCAGTTCGATGGGTGTGGGCAGCCGCCGAGCTCCCCGCTGAGCTCGCCCCGGCCAGTTAGAGCATCTTTCTACCCATACTTGTGAGGAATAAACGAAGAATGCCCAAGGGTCGGGCTGCGCGAGGGTGGCGTTTCGTCGCGCCTCAGCCTGACCACGCGCTGGTCGGCCGCTACGCGCCGGAGGACTGAGCGTGGGTGCCACGCCGCGGCGGGCGCCACGCCGCGCCGCGCCGCGCCGCGCGCCACGCCTCAGCCAGGCAGCATCCGGGCAAGCAGCCCGGGCACGTCCGCGATCGAGTCGACGATCGCGGTGGGCGTGACTTCCTGCGGCAGCGCGTCCTGCCTGAACTTCCCGGTCCGCACGAGCACCCCGGGGAGGCCCGCGGCCATCGCCCCGCCGACGTCGGCCTCGACGTCGTCGCCGACCATCACCGCGTGCTCCAGCTCCATCTCGGCCAGCGCGGAGGCGAAGAAGTCCTGCGAGGGCTTGCCGACGACGACGGCCTCGTGGCGCGTGGCGTACTCCAGCGCCGCGGCGTAGGCGCCGACGTCGAGCGCCATGCCGTCGCCGCGGCGCCAGTAGCGGTTGTGCTGGAGCGCCACCAGCTCGGCGCCGTCGATCATCAGGCGGAATGCGTGGTTGAGCAGCTGCGCGTCGAAGCGGTCGCCGACGTCGCCGAGCACGATCGCGTCGACGGGAGCGTCGGGGCGCCCGCCGCCGCGCTCGCTCTCGGGCGCCGAGCCGAGCGCGGCGAGGTCCTCGCGCAGCCCGTCGCTGACGATCAGCTCGACCGAGGAGTGGCCGCGCTCTTCGCAGTGGCGCACCGCCATCGCGGCGGGCGTGAGGATCTCCTCGATCGAGGTCTCGAACCCGAGCCGCTGTAGGTGCTCGGCGACCTCGCGGCGCGAGCGGGAGGTTGTGTTGGTGACGAGCCGCAGCCCCGCGCTCTGCGCGCGCAACTGCTGAAGCGCGTCGTGCGCGCCGGCGATCGGCTCGTCGCCGACGTAGAGGACCCCGTCGATGTCGAGCAGCACGCCGAAGTTGCCGCCGACCTCGCTCATCGGCTCAGAACAGGCCGCCGAGCGCGCTGCCGGCGTGGTGTACGAGGTCGAACAAGGGCTGCGGCACGATCCCGAAGAAGATAGTCCCGCCGGCGGCGAGCAGCGCGACGAGCGCGACCTCGAGCTGCGGGCGCGTCGCAGCGGGCTCGGGGGCGGGCTCGTCCAGCTCCGGCGAGCCACCCGCCAGCGCCGGCAGGCCGCCGGGCCCTGGAGCCTCCACCACGGGCGCCGTCGCGGTCGGCCCGGTCTCCCCGGCCGGCGCCCTGCGCATCCAGATCGCGGCGATCACCGGCAGGTAGTAGCCGAGCGAGATCATCGAGCCGACGACGATCGCGACGCCGAGCCACGTGTAGCCGCCGGAGACGGCGGCGTCGATCAAATAGAACTTCCCGGTGAAGCCTGCGGTCGCGGGGATTCCGGCGAGCGCCAGCATCGAGATCGTCATCGGCCACGCGAGCCACGGCCGCTCGCGGCCGAGCCCGGTGAGCGCCTGGATCGAGTCGCCGCGCGTGGTTTCGCGTTCGCGCGCGACGATCACGGCGAAGGCGGCCATGTTCATGAACACGTAGACCGCGAGGTAGAAGACCGTGGCGCGCACGCCGAGCTGGGTGGAGACGACGACGCCGGCGAGCATGTAGCCGGCCTGCGCGACCGAGGAGTAGGCGAGCATCCGCTTGACCGAGGACTGGCCGAGCGCGCCGACGTTGCCGACGAGGATCGTGATGGTGGCGAGCACCGCGAGCGCGGGTCCCCAGACGTTCTGCGTGCCGATCAGCGCCACGTCGAAGAAGCGCAGGAACACGCCGAGCGCGGCGGCCTTCGTCGCCACGGCCATGAACGCCGTGACCGGCGTGGGGGCGCCCTCGTAGACGTCGGGCGTCCACTGGTGAAACGGCGCCACCGAGGCCTTGAAGCAGAGCCCGACGACGCACAGCGCGACGCCGGTGAGCGTGAGCGGGTCGCTCGCCAGGTTGCCGCTGGAGAGCGCGTTCGCGATCGCGCCGAAGTCCGTGGCGCCGGTGGCGCCGTAGATCATCGCCAGCCCGTACAGCAGCGTCGCGGAGCCGACGGCGCCGACGATTAGGTACTTCAGCCCCGACTCCAGCGAGTGCTCGCGGCGCAGTTCGGTGGCGCACAGCACGTACAGCGGGATCGACAGCAGCTCCAGGCCCACGAACAGCGTGACGGTGTTCTGCGCCGCGGCGAGCAGCGACATGCCGCCGATCGAGGTCAGCAGCAGCGCGCAGAACTCGCCGTGCCCGGCTTCGCTGGCCGCCTGCGAGCGCCAGGCGAGCAGCACCGCGAACGCGCCGCCGGCGAGCAGCACGAAGTTCAGCGCCAGCGACAGGTCGTCGATCCGCAGCGCCCCGGAGACGATCGACTTCTCCGCGCCCCACTGCCAGATCGTCAGCCCGGCGGCGGCGCCGAGCGCGGCCAGCGTCAGCAGCGGCACGACGTGGGCGCGCACCGCGCGCGTGCGGATCAGGCCCGCGAGCAGCACGATCGTCGCGCCGCCGAGCAGCGCGATCAGCGGCGACAGCGCCGCGAAGTCGACGTGCGGGCCTTTCAGATGGGCGGTGGCCGCGACGATCATCGTGTCCTCACCGAGATTTCGGAGGAGTAGGTCTTGCCGCCCGGCCCCTTTTCAGGTCCGGTGGGCCCTTCGCAGTAGATGTTTTCAAGCCGCTGCGTCACCGCGGAGGGGCAACGCTTGGGGCCGCTCGCGGTGAGCGGGTAGTTGGCGAACATCTCCGCGCCCTGCACAGCGGTCTTCACGGACCCTTCGCTGCGGCGCAGCGCCAGCTGCGGGTACAGCGCCATGAACAGGATCACGGCGACGACGGGCACGAGCACGAGCCCGTCGCTGAAGCTCAGCTCGCGCGAGTCGACGTGCGCGCCGACGCGGTTGTGCATCGCGCGGATGAACAGCCGCAGCGCGTAGACGCTCGCGAGCACGACGCCGGCGAAGGCGACGATCGCGATCGCGAGCTTGGCTTTGAAGACGCCGAGCAGGATCAGGAACTCGCCGACGAAGTTCGAGGAGCCGGGGATCGCGAGCGTCGCGAGCGCGACGATCAAAAAGACGCTCGCGAGCACCGGCGCGCGGAAGGCGATCCCGCCCATCTCGCGCACGTCCTCCGAGCCGCCGGCACGCTGCGCAAGCAGCCCGACGATGAACAGCAGCGGCGCGACGACGAGGCCGTGGTTGACCATCTGCAGGAGCGCGCCCTGGGCGCCCTGCGGGCTCAGCGAGAAGATCCCGAGCGTGATGAAGCCGAGCTGCGCGATCGAGGAGTACCCGGCGATCAGCCGCGCGTCGGTCTGCGTGAAGGCGACGACCGACCCGTACAGGATCGAGGCCAGCGCGATCAGCAGCATCAGCGTCTGGAAGTGGGCGGCGGCCTGGGGGAACAGCGGCAGCACGATCCGCAGGAAGCCGTAGGCGCCGATCTTCGAGAGCACGCCGCTGAAGACCATCAGCACCTCGATCGGCATCGCCTTGTAGCCGTCGGGCATCCAGCCGTGCAGCGGGAAGGCGGGCATCTTCACGAGGAAGGCCGCGGCGAAGAACAGGAAGATCCAGTCCTGCGAGCCACGCGAGAGGCCAAGCGGGACGGAGTTCTGAAGCGAGGACAGCACGAACGTGATGTGCCCGCCACCGTGCTGCGCGGCGAGCACGCCGGTCGCGACGGCGGCGGCGAGCATCAGCAGCGAGCCGACGAGCGTGTAGATCACGAGCTTGATCGTGGCTTTCACGCGACCGGGTTCGCGCCCCCAGGCGCCGATCAGGAAGTAGAAGGGGATCAGCATCAGGTCGAAGAAGGCGACGAACAGCGCGAGGTCCTGTGCGAGGAGCGCGCCGAGCACGGCGGACTCCGCGAGCATGAAGTTGAAGTAGAAGAGGCGCGGGCGCTCCCATTCGCGCAGGTTCGCGGCGATCACGGCGACGGCGAACAGCAGCGCGGTGAGCCCGACCATGAACACGTTCAGCCCGTCGACGCCGAGCTTGTAGTGGATCCCGAGTTCCTTGATCCAGACGACGTCGGTGACGTGCGCGAGCCCGTGGTGGCCGGGCGAGTAGTCGGCGATGTAGCCGATCGCGAGGCCGAGCGTCGCGAGCGCGCCGAGCAGCGCGAGGCCGCCGGAGGTGCTCAGGCGCGAGAACGGCGCGCCGACCCGGCTCGTCTCGCCCGCGGGCAGCTGCACGGGCTCGGCGACGCCGGTCCGTCGTGCCAGCCAGGACAGGGTCGCCCCGAGCAGTCCCGCGACGGCGGGCAGCCAGAGCATGATCGAAAGCGGTGGCATCAGCTGCTCACGTCTGCAACAGGAAGTAGAAGCCAACGCCGGCGAGCCCGAGCACGAGCAGCGCGGCGTAGTAGCGCACGAACCCGCTCTGCGCGGCGCGCACGGCGGCGGACCCGATCCGCACGATGCCGGTGGTGCCGCCGACGAGCGTCTCGTCGACGAACACGCGCTCGAACGTGCCCTTCGCGAAGCTCCCGAACGCCGCGAACGGGCGCACTATCAGGGCGCCGATCAGCTCGTCGAACCACCACTTGTTCACGAACAGCTCGTACAGCGGGCGCAGCCGCTCGCGCGCGCGCTCGGCGGTCCCGGGCCGCGCGACCCACACGCGGTAGGCGATCGCGATGCCGGCGAGGCCGAGCAGCGTGCCGAGCACGATCCCGAACACCATCAGGCCGTTGCGCGTGTGCGTCTCGTACAGCTTGGAGCCGATGAAGCTTGGCTTCAGGAAGTCGTCGATCACGAAGTCGACCTTGGGGATCTGCACGAAGCCGGCGCCGAGGGCCCCGATCGCGAGCAGGCTCATCGCGACGCGCATCGGCAGCGCGCGCTCGGCGATCGTGTGGAACGGCCCCGGGAAGCCGACGTCGGTGTCCTCGACCTCGCCGTCGGCGGGGTTGCGCGCCTCCTCCGCGTGGTGCAGGTGGCCTTCTTCCAGCTCGCGGGCCTCTGGCACGGGCTCGCCGTGGAAGGCGCGGAAGATCATCCGGAAGGTGTAGACGGCGGTCAGCAGCGCGCCGAGGTAGCCGATGACGTACAGCGCCCAGTGCCAGCCGCCGCGCTCGCCGGTGACGAGCAGGATCTCGTCCTTGGAGAAGAAGCCCGAGAAGGGGGGCAGGCCCGATAGTGCGAGCCCGCCGACGATGAAGCAGCCGTAGGTGAAGGGCATCGCCTTGCGAAAGCCGCCCATCTTGTTGAGCGACTGCTCGCCGGCCATCGCGCCGATGATCGAGCCCGCGCCCATGAACAGCAGCGCCTTGAAGAAGGCGTGCGTCATCAGGTGGAACAGGCCCGCGGCGTAGGCGCCGACGGACACGCCCATGATCATGTAGCCGATCTGCGACATGGTCGAGTAGGCGATCACGCGCTTGATGTCGGTCTGCGTGACGGCGATCGTGCCGGCGATCAGCAGCGTCAGCGCGCCGACGATCGCGCCGACGTCCTCGGCGGCGGGCGCCAGTTCGAACAGCGGGTGCATGCGCGCGATCAGGTACACGCCGGCGGTCACCATCGTCGCGGCGTGGATCAGCGCGCTTACGGGCGTGGGGCCTTCCATCGCGTCGGGCAGCCATGTGTGCAGCGGGATCTGCGCCGACTTCGCGAAGGCGCCCACGAGCAGCAGCAGGCAACCGGCGACGAGGTCGCCGTCGCCGCTCGATCCGTGGCCGAAGGCGCCGGCGGCGGCGGCGTGGAACGTGCCCAGGAAGTCGAGCGTGCCGGTGTGCTTGAAGATGAAGTACGTCCCCAGCACGAGCCCGACGTCGCCGACGACGTTGATCACGAACGCCTTGATCCCCGCCGCCGTGGCGGTTTTGCGCCGGTACCAGAAGGAGATCAGGAGGTAGGAGGCGGCGCCGACGAAGGCCCAGCCCGCGATCAGCAGCACGAAGTTGCCCGCCAGCACGAGTAGCAGCATCGAGAAGACGAAGAAGTTCAGGTAGGCGAAGTAGCGGGCGAAGCCGCGGTCTTCGGTCAGATAGGAGATCGAGTAGAGGTGGATCAGCGTCGAGACGCCGCTGACGATCAGGATCATGAACACCGATAGCGGGTCGACGAGGATCGACATCTGCGCGTTTACCCCGACGGTGGAGGCGTAGCTCCACAGCGAGGAGACCATCTGGCGGTGGTGCTCGCCGTGGCCCTCCATCGCGATCAGCGCGCCGAGCGCGGCGAGGAACGAGAGGAAGATCGCGCCGGTGCCGATCCAGCCGGCGCTGCGGCCGGGCAGCTTGCGGTAGCCGAGCCCGATCCCGATCGTCCCCGCGAGCGGGAACGCCAGCACGAGCCAGCCGTAGGTCGTGGCGGTCACGGTTTCCACCAGCCCGATGAGAAGCCTGCAGGCCAAGCCGGGCAAGGACGCAGGGAGCGTGGCGTGCTTTGCACGCGAGCGACCGAGGACGCCGATCCGGCGCCGGCATGCATGCTTCTCATCCCTGGAGCTCCCGCAGCTCGTCGACATCGATCGGCAGCTTGCGCCGGTACAGCGCGACGATCATGCCGAGCCCGATGCAGACCTCGCAAGCGGCGACGGTCATGACGACGATCGCGAGGATCTGCCCGTCGCCGTTGCCCCACATGCGCGAGAAGGCGATCAGCGCGAGGTTGCCGCCGTTGAGCATCAGCTCCAGGCAGAGCAGCACGACGAGCGGGTTGCGTCGCGTGATGACGCCGACGGCGCCGAGCGAGAAGACGATCGCGGAGACCGCCAGGTACCAGGCGATGCTCATCTCTTGCCGATTCCCTCAGCCATGGTCCCGGTCGACTTCGGACGCAAGAGGTTCAGCGGCGTCAGCACGTCCTGCTGGTCGTCCTCATCCAGGCCTTGACGGCGACGCGCCAAAACGACGCCGCCGACGGCGGCCATCAAAAGCAGGAACGACGCGACCTCGAACGCGAGCAGGAAACGCGTGAGCAGCAGCTTGCCGATGTACGCGGGAGTGCCGAACGCTTCGGGGCCGGGGCTGTAGCCGGCGCCCTTGCCGTCGATCGCCTCCAGCCCGGTGCCGAGCAGCGCGATCAGCAGCTCGACCGCGAGCGCCCCGGCGAGCACGACGCCGCCGAGCCGCAGCTGCGCGCCGACGCTCCCTGGATTGCGCAGGCGCTCGCCGAGCGGCTCCGACTGATCGCCGACGTAGGCGACGACGAACACGTACAGCACCATCACGGCACCGGCGTAGATCACGACCTGGATCGCGGCGACGAACTCCGAGCGCAGCAGCAGGAACAGCACCGCCAGCGACAACAGGTGGGCGACGAGCGCGAGCACGGCGTAGAAGGGGTTGCGCAGCATCACGACGCCGACGGCGCCGGAGATCACCCCGATCGCCGCGATGAAGAAGAGGACTTGGCTCATGCCCCCGCCCTCACTCGTCCTCGTTCCTCAGCGGAGTGCGCTCCAGCGGCTCGGCGAGCAGCATCTCCTTGGTGAAGATCAGGTCGGTGCGGTCGTAGTCGGAGAGCTCGTAGTCGTGACCCATGGTGATCGCGTCGAACGGGCACGCGATCTCGCAGTAGCCGCAGAAGATGCAGCGGGACAGGTTGATCTCGTAGACCTCGGCGTAGCGCTCGCCGGCGGAGACGCGGTGCTCGGGGGTGTTCTCGGCGGCGACGACGCGGATGCAGTCGGCGGGGCAGGCGGCGGCGCAGAGCGAGCAGCCGACGCACTTCTCGAGGCCCGAGTCCTCGAAGCGATGCAGCTTGTGGCGGCCGCGGAAGCGCGGGAAGACGGGCGTCTTCTCCTCTGGATATTGCACTGTGACGGGCGTTTCGCGGAAGCGCCCGAAGGTCGTGATCAGCCCGCGCGCGGTCTCGCCGAACGTCCGCCAGATGCTGCGGGCGGCCCCGGGCGGGGGCGTCCGCTTGACGACGATCACGTCCTCGCCGGGGTTCCAGGCGGTCACGTTCAGGCTGGCCGTGCCCGCGTCCGGCGTCGTCGTCGGCTCGCTGGCCATCAGTGCGTCACCACCACGAGCACGGCGGTCACGAGCGCGTTGAGCGTCGCGAGCGGCAGCAGGATCTTCCAGCCGAAGCTCATCAGCTGGTCGTAGCGCAGGCGCGGCAGCGTGGCGCGCACCCAGATGAACAGGAAGGTGAACAGGCTCATCTTCCCGAGCACGATGAAGGGGTCGAGCCAGCCGGGCGGGTGGATGCCGAACGGCAGCAGCCAGCCGCCAAGGAAGACGGTGGTGACGATGCCGGAGACGACGAGCACGTTCAGGTACTCGGCGAAGTAGTAGGAGGCGAAGCGCCCGCCGCCGTACTCGGTGTTGTAGCCGCCGACGAGCTCGGCGTCGGCCTCGGTCAGGTCGAATGGCGCGCGGTTGGTCTCGGCGAAGCTGGCGGTGAGGAAGATCAGGAAGCCGAAGAACTGCGGCACGATGTACCACATGCCTTTCTGGGCGGTGACGATCCCGGTGAGCGAGAGCGTCTGTGCCGAGAAGATCACGCCGAGCAGCGCGAGGCCCTGGGAGACCTCGTAGGAGATCAGCTGCGCGGCGGCGCGCATCGAACCCAGGAACGAGTACTTCGAGCCGGAGGACCAGCCGCCGAGCATGATCCCGTAGAAGGCGAC
Organism: Solirubrobacteraceae bacterium; assembly: GCA_035508515.1. GTDB lineage: Bacteria > Actinomycetota > Thermoleophilia > Solirubrobacterales > Solirubrobacteraceae > Palsa-744. The sequence goes on from DATJMW010000022.1 coordinate 21,059, forward strand.
GGCGCCAAACGAGAACAGGTAGAGCGGGCCGATCGAGACGTCCACTCCATACAGCCCGACCTTCGTGCCGAAGATGTCCTGCACGTTGCCGAAGGGGATCAGCGCGAACGCGGCGACCGCGGTGAGGATCGAGATCGTGGGCGCGAGCGCGAACAGGAAGCCGATCGAGGTCGTCGGGCGGAACTGCTCCTTCGTCAGCAGCTTCACGATGTCGGCGAGCGGCTGCAGCGCGCCGTAGGGACCGACGCGGTTGGGGCCGTAGCGGGCCTGGAAGCGGCCGAGCAGCTTGCGCTCGGCGAGCAGCACGACCGGCACGAGCTGCAATCCGACGGCGAAGATCACGATCGCCTTGATGATCTGGATCCACCAGGGCTCGAAGTAGCCGACGACGGACAGCTGCGTCGTCGTCACGATCCGTCCCCCTCGTTGCCGGCGGGGTGCTCCTCGGCTTCGGCTCCGGCGAAGGCGTGCGGATGGGGAGCCGAGCCCTTCGAGGCCTCCTCGTGGCCGGCGTCGCCATCGCGGTGACGCTCCTGCCAGCGCACGCCGCGGCCGCCGATCTCCTCCAGCGTCAGCCCACGGTAGAAGGCAACGGAGTCGAACACCTGCTGCGAGGCCGAGCGCTCACCGAGCACGCCGGCGTCGAAGCCCAGCAGCTCTCCGAGTTGCCCGAGCACGGCCCATCCCGGCTGCGTCGATCCGGCGCGTGCGGCGGCTTGGCGGACGCGCTGGATGCGCCCGTCGGGGTGCGTGACGGTGCCCTCCTTCTCGGCGTAGGACTCCGCGGGGAAGATGACGTTCGCGTGCTCGTAGAGGCCGGGCGAGAGCAGCGTGGCATGGGCGACGATCGTGCTGGCGCGCTCGCACGCCCCGGCCCAGGCGCCCTCCCCGGCGCTGGCGGAGAAGGGGTCGGCAGGGTCGAGCGGATCGGCCTGCATCAGGTACAGCGCGCTCAGCTCGCCCGCGGCCAGTGCGAGCGCGATCGCGCTCGCGTCCTTGCCGCCCTCGCCGGATGCCGGTCGCAGGCCGGGGGCGCCGTTCGGCAAGACGCCCACCTCGCGCAGCCCGCGGCCGTTGGAGGTGGCGGGAATTTCGAGCAGGCCGGCGCCCTCGGTCTCGGCGAGCTTCAGCTCGCCGGCAAGCTCCAGCAGCGCGCGCACGCGCTCGGCGCCGTCGGGGCCGGCGGCGAAGCGCTCGCCCCAGACGATGACGACCTCCTCGCCGTGCTCGTGCAGGCGCTTCGCGGTCTCGCGCAGCGCGTCCAGGTCTCCGCCCGCGACGCGCTCCAGCGTCAGCCCGTGGCGGCGCACCCCCTTGCGCAGGCGCAGGTCGAGGATCGGCGCGTCCTGCAGCGGGTCGCAGTCGAGCAGCAGCACCGAGTGCGCGAACTCGAGATCGGAGACCCTGGCCTGGAGGGCGGGGTCGCTGAGCGCCTGGAGCAGGTCGAGCGGCAGCGCGCCGTGCACGCGCGAGTCGACGTGCGGCGAGCCGAGCCCGTCGCGCATGAGGCGCGCGAGCAGCATGCCCTCCTCGTTGGAGACGCCTGAGCCGGCGAGAGCGGCGGTCTGCGCGCCCGCCCGCTTCAGCGCGGCGCTCGCCTCGGTGAGCGCGCGCTCCCAGGAGACGGGACGCAGCTCGCCGCCGTCGCGCAAGAGCGGCTGGCTGACGCGCATGCCGACGCGAACCGCAGGGCCGCTGCCGTTCTGGCTCGTGGCAGCGGTGCCCTGGGCCAGCTCGGGGTAGGCGAAGCGCCCGTGGTCGCAGAGCCAGCCGTCGTCGACCTCGGAGTGCTCGCGCGAGAGCACGCGCATGACGCGCTCGTCGCGGACGGTGAGCTTGACGTTGCACTGGGCGGGGCACAGGGTGCAAACGGTGCCGGCGTCCTCGATGTCCCACGGGCGCGCGCGAAAGCGGTAGGAGCGCGAGGTGAGCGCTCCGACGGGGCAGAGCTCGATGATGTTGCCGCTGAAGGGCGCGACGTATGGGTGCCCGTCGAAGGTGGAGACGAAGGAGTGCGCCCCGCGCTCGAGCAGCACGAGCTGGTAGTCCTCGGAGATCTCCTGGGAGAAGCGCACGCAGCGGTAGCAGAGGATGCAGCGCTCGCGGTCGATGGCGATCTTGGGCGAGAGCTCCAGCGGCTTGACGAAGTGGCGCTTGGGCTCGATGAAGCGCGAGATGCCGCCGCCCCAACCGAAGCTGATGTCCTGCAGCGGGCACTCGCCGCCCTTGTCGCAGACGGGGCAGTCGAGCGGGTGGTTGATGAGCAGGAACTCGACGACGGAGCGCTGCGCCTCCTTGACGCGCTCGGACTGCGTGTGCACGACCATGCCGTCCTTGACGGGGGTCGAGCAGCCGGTCTGGAGCTTGCCGATGCCCTCGACTTCGACGAGGCACATGCGGCAGGCGCCGACGGGGTTGCCGAGTTTGGGCTCGTAACAGAAGACGGGGATCTCGACGTCGCCGTGCTTGGCGGCGTCGACGAGCATCGAGTTCTCGGGCGCCTGCACCTCGCGGCCGTCGATCGTGAAGGTGATGGTGTTGGGTTCGGGCCGCGGCATCAGTGCGCGCCTCCACCGGAGGCCGCGCCGACGAGCGCCGCCTCTTCGCGTGCCCGTGCCTGCTCGATGTGCTGCTCGAACTCGCCGCGGAACTTGGCGATCATGGAGCCGATCGGCATCGCCATGGCGTCGCCCAGGACGCAGAGGCAGTTGCCGATGATGTGGTCCTGGACGGAGGCCATGATGTCGAGGTCCATGGGGGTCGCCTCGCCGGAGTCGATCCGTTCGAGCATCTTCACGGTCCAGTTGGTGCCCTCGCGGCAGGGGGTGCACTTGCCGCAGGACTCGTGGCGATAGAACTTGGCGACCTTCAGGGCGAGGTCGACGATGGGGGTGAAGTCGTCGACGACGATGACAGCCCCGGAGCCGAGCATCGAGCCGGCTTTGGCCATGGAATCGAAGTCGTAGGGGACGTCGAGGTCGTCGGGCAGCAGCACGGGCGAGGAGCTGCCGCCGGGGAACCAGCACTTGATCTCGTGACCCTCGGGCGGCCCCCCGGCCAGGCCGTAGATGATCTCCCGAGACGGGATGCCGAGTTCGATCTCGTAGTTGCCGGGGCGCTGGACGTGACCGGAGACGCTGACGAGCTTGGTGCCGGTGGAGGTCTCGGTGCCGAGCTTGGCGTACTGCTCGCCGCCCATGGCGATGATGGTGGGCACGGTGGAGAGCGTCTCGACGTTGTTGATGAGCGTGGGGCCTTTGTAGAGACCCTGGTTGGCGGGGAACGGCGGCTTCAGGCGCGGGTTGCCGCGCTTGCCCTCCAAAGAGTCGAGCAGACCCGTCTCCTCGCCGCAGATGTACGCGCCTGCACCGCGATGGATGACGAGGCTCAGCGAGTGCTCTGTGTCGAGCACTCGATCGCCGATATAGCCGGCTTGGCGCGCTTCCGCGAGCGCGGCGTCGAGCACGTCGGCCTGCAGGACGTACTCGCCACGGATGTAGACGAACGAGCGGTCGGCACCGGCGGCGTAGGCGGCGATGGCGATCCCCTCGATCAGCATGTGGGGGCACTTCTGCATCAGCTCGCGGTCCTTGAAGGTGCCGGGCTCGGACTCGTCGGCGTTGCAGACGAGGTACTTGCTCATCGAGCCCTGTGGCAGGAAGGAGACCTTCTTGCCCATCTGGAAGCCGGCGCCGCCACGGCCGCGCAGGCCGGAGGCTTCGAGCTGCTGGAGCACCTGCTCGGGCGTCATCTCCAGGGCCTTGCGCAGCGAGGAGTAGCCGCCGCGGGCTTCGTAGACGGACAGCGTGTTGAGCCCCGGCTCGTCGATGTCCTTGAACAGCAGCAGCTCGCTCACGGCTTGCCCTCCTCGGGCGCGTGGCGCGGGAACTCCTTGGAGTTCGCGTTGGGGTCGGCGACGAGGCGCGTGGCGAGCTGCTTCTCGGGCAGCACGGGACGGCCGGCGCGGGCGTCGTCGAGCAGCTGCGGCACGTCCTCGTCCTTCAGCGGCCCGACGTAGACGCCGTCGACAGAGGCCATGGGCGCGATGTCGCAGGCGCCGAGGCACTCGAAGGCGCGGACGTTGAAGTCGGGGTCCTCGCCGGCCTGCTCCTGCACGGCGGCGAGCAGCGCGTCGGCGCCCCGCAGCGAGCAGGAGATGTTCGTGCAGACGTAGATGCTGTGCCTGCCGACGGGCTGCTTCTCGAGCATGTCGTAGAAGCTGGCGACAGAGTCCAGGTAGGCGGGGGTGACGCGCATCACGCAGGCGACCTGCTCGATGGCCTCCGGCGAGCACCAGCCGTGCAGCTCCTGGGCGGCGTGCAGCGCGGGGATCGCCGCGGAGTGACGCTCGGGATAGCGCGCCATCGCCTCCTCGATCGTCTTGCGCAGCTCCGCGGGGACCTCGGTCGTCGCGGGGTCGGGGATCAGCGCGGGGTCCTTGTTCAAATCGGCGGGCTCGTCCCAGCCGGAGGCGCGGGTGCCGCCGGGAAGGCGGGGGACGGCGCTCATCGGTCGATCCCCCCGAGGATCGGGTCGAGCATGGCGACGGTGGCGATCATGTCGGCGATGTAGGCGCCCTCGACCATGTGCGAGAGCGCCTGCAGGTTGACGAAGCTCGGGTCGCGCATGTGCACGCGGGCTGGCTTGGAGCTGCCGTCGGAGCGCACGAAGCAGCCCAGCTCACCCCGGGGGCTCTCGATGGCGTTGTAAACCTCTCCCTGCGGCACGCGGAAGCCCTCGGTGACGAGCTTGAAGTGGTGGATCAGCGCCTCCATCGAGGTCGCGAGCTCGTGTCGCGGGGGCAGCGCGACCTTGCGGTCCTCGGTGATGTGCGGCCCTTCGGGCAGCCCGTCGATGGCCTGCTCGATGATCTTCACGGACTCGTAGATCTCGGCGAGGCGCACGGCGAAGCGGTCGTAGTTGTCGCCCACGGTGCCGACGGGGATCTTGAAGTCGAAGTCGCCGTAGGAGCTGTAGGGGGCGGCCTTGCGGAGATCCCACGGGTTGCCGGCGGCGCGCAGCAGAGGCCCGGTGACGCCGAGTGAGAGCAGCGTCTCGGCGTCGAGCGGGCAGGTGCCGCGCAGGCGCTCGAGCACGATCTGGTTGGAGTTGAGGATCGCCCCGTACTCGTCGGCGCGCTCGGGCATCACCTTCAGGAACTCGCGCACCTTGCGCTCGAAGCCGGAGGGGATGTCCTCGATCACGCCGCCGACCTGGAAGTAGCGCGTGTGCATGCGAGCGCCGGAGGACATCTCGAACAGGTCGAGGATCAGTTCGCGCTCGCGCAGGCAGTAGAGGAAGATCGAGACGGCGCCCAGGTCCAGCGCGCTGGTGCCGAGCCAGATCAGGTGCGAGGCGATCCGGTTGAGCTCCAGGTGGATCACGCGCAGGTACTGCCCGCGCGCGGGCACGTCGACTTCGAGCAGCGTCTCGACGGCGCCGCAGTAGGCCATCGAGTTGAAGTAGTAGGACAGGTAGTCCATCCGCTCGATGACGGGGATCACCTTCCAGTAGGCCTTGTCCTCGGCGGTCTTCTCGATCCCCGTGTGCACGTAGCCGATGACGGGTTTGACGTCTCGCACGATCTCGCCCTGGAGCGTCACGAGCAGGCGCAGCACCCCGTGCGTGGCGGGGTGGTGCGGGCCGAAGTTGAGCGTCAGCAGCTCCTGCGTCGTGTCGGGGCCGCCGTCCTGGAACTCGCTTGGCTCTTCCAGCGGCGAGAGCGTGACGCTCTGCTCGCGGCGGCGGTACTCCGAGAGCGTCGGCTCGGGCGGGGTCACTCGCGCGCCTCCAGCCATTTGCGCTCGTTGCGCGTGAAGATCACGGGTTCGCCGCCGACGGGGAAGTCGCGACGCTGCGGGTGGCCCTCGTAGTCCTCGGGCATCAGGATCCGGCGCAGGTCGGGGTGGCCCTCGAAGACGACCCCGAACATGTCGTAGACCTCGCGCTCCTGGTGATCGGCGGTGGGCCAGTCCGCGGTGACGGACTCGACGTTCGGGGCGTCGGCGGGGACGCGGATCTTGACGGTCACGCGGTCGACGCGGCTCATGTCGAGCAACTCGTAGACGACGCCAAGGCGCGGCTCCTCGGGGTAGTGGTCGACGCCGTGCAGGCTCGCGAGAAACGTGTAGCCCTTCGCGCGCAACTGCTCGAGCGCCGAGCGGATCTGCGCGGAATCGACTTCCAACGTCGCCCGTTCGCGGAAGTACACCGTCCTGAGCGTCGCCTCGCCCAACTCCTGGGCGAGCAGCTCCAGCCCGGTGGCGTCAGGCATTCAGGCGCCTTCGCCGGGTCGGGGGCCGGCTAGCGGGCATCCGCGGGAGCCTCCTCGGTACCGCGGGCGTCGTAGCGGTCGCGCCAGCCCATGTCGGGGTCGTCCTGCACGAGCTTGCGCAGCTTGAGGATGCCGTGCATCAACGCCTCGGGGCGCGGCGGGCAGCCGGGCACGTGCAGGTCGACGGGCATGAACTTGTCGGCGGGCACGAGCGCGTAGTTGTTGAAGACGCCCATCGAGCTGCAGCAGGCGCCCATCGAGATCGCCCACTTCGGCTCGAGCATCTGGTCGTAGAGCTTGCGGATGATCGGCGCCATCTTGATCGACACCCGGCCGGCGAGGATGATCAGGTCGGCCTGGCGCGGCGAGGCGCGGAAGGCCTCGAAGCCGAAGCGTGCGATGTCCATGCGGGGGCCGGCGGCGTGGAACTGCTCCATCGCGCAGCACGCCAGCCCGAAGCCGAGCGGGAAGAACGAGTTGGATCGCGCCCAGGCGACGGTTTTGTCGAGCGTGGTCAGCAGCACGCGCTCTTCGACGTACTGTTCGAGCTCCTCGCCCTCAAGCCGGGCGGGGCGATTGGCGCCCTCGAGCTCGCCGCCGCGCAGCAGCTGATGCGCGTTCAGCTCGTTTACCCGCAGCGCCGCCGGATCGCGTTTCACTTCCACTCGAGTGCCCCTCTGCGCCAGACGTAGACGAAGGCGACGAACAGCAGCACGATGAAGACGATGGTCTCGGCGAGGGCGAAGCCGCCGAAGGCGCGCAGCTCGACGGCGATCGGATAGAGGAACGCGACCTCGATGTCGAACAAGATGAACAGCATCGCGATCAGGTAGAAGCTGATCCCGAAGCGCATCCCGCGCTGGACCTCGGAGGGCAGACCGCACTCGTAGGGGTCCTGCTTGTGCGGCGTCTTGCGGCGCGGCCCGATGTAGGAGTTGAGCACTACGAAGATGCCGCCAACGGCACCACCAAGGATCAGGAATACGATCGCCGGGAGATAGCTTCGTAGCACCGAGCGCTGTTATATCACCCTTGTGGCAATGTGTTACATAGTGGCAATCGGCTCGAATTCTCGGCTAGAAACAAGTGTCACGAGGGGTCGTCGAAGGCCCGTCGGGGGCACCGCGGAATCGCCCCGCCATCGCCTGCCCGGCGACTCGTACGGAGCCCGCCGGCGGCTCGGCTCGCGCGCATGACCCAGGCGGTGGTCGCAGGCTCGATCGCGGTCGCGGCGCTGGCGGCGCTGGCGGGCCTGTGGGGTGGCTGGCTGTGGTACGACGGCGGCCCGGGCGAGCGCGCGGCGCGCGGCTTCTGGACGCTTCTACGAGCGAGCCAGGGGGCGGGGCTCGTGCTTGCGGTCGCGGTGGGCTCGCTGGCGGCGGCGGGCAACTACTCGACGGACCACCTCTTCTACCTGTACGCGCTGCTGCCGCTGGCGGTCAGCTTCGTGGCGGAGCAGCTTCGCGTGGCCTCGGCGCAGACGATCCTCGACCAGCGCGGGCTGCCGGACGCGCAGGCGGTCGGCGCGCTGGCGGAGCCCGACCAGCGCGCGGTCGTACGCGAGATCGTCCGCCGCGAGATCGGGATCATGGCGCTGTCGGCGCTGGTGGTGGTGTTCCTGGCGCTGAGGGCCGCGGGCACGGCCCACGGGTTCTGAGCCCAAGAGGGCCGAAGGCCCGGTCAACGACGCCAGGAGGGCGGCGCTCCTCATCGGCGGGGCGGGCTGGATGCCCGCCCGAGCTATATATTCCGCCACTGCATGAGGCTCAGCGCGAAGATCGCCGCCCCGCTGGCGGCCCTGCTCGTGGCGGCGCTCGCGCTCAGCGCGTGCGGCTCGCAGGGGGTCAGCGTCGCGAAGGACAGCCCGTACTACCGGGGCGCGGTGCTGTTCCGCGAACACTGCTCGGGCTGCCACACGCTGTCGGTCGTCGGCGCGCAGGGCTCGGCGACGAGCATCAAGGACCGCGTGAAGACGAGCGGGCCGAACTTCAACATCCGCAAGGAGAACGTCGAACAGGTTCTCTACGCGATCCGCAACGGCGGCTTCTCGGGCGCGATCATGCCGGAGAACATCGTGCTGGGCGACGACGCGAAGGCGATCGCGAACTTCCTCGCGAAGTACTCGGGCAGCCAGGCGCAGAAGGCGCCTTCCACGCCGATCACGCTCTCCACGAAATAGAGCGCCGCGGGGGCGCGAGGCGTGCTGGACCTCAAGCGCATCAGGGATGACCCCGGCGGCGTCGCGGACGCGCTGGCGCGGCGCGACCCGGAGCTGCGGGCGGTGGTCGAGCAGCTGCTCGCGGCCGACGAGCAGTGGCGCACGGCGACGACTTCGGCCGAGGCGCTGCGCGCCGAGCAGAAGGCGCGCTCGCAGGAGTTCGGCGCCGCGAAGGCGCGTGGCGAGGAGGCGCCGGAGCTGCGCGAGCAGATGCAGGCGCTGAGCGCGGAGGTCAAGCGGCTGGGCGAGCAGGCAGCGGGCGCGAAGGAGCGCCTGGACGAGCTGCTGGCGCGCCTGCCGAACCTGCCGGACCCCAGCGCGGCGGACGGCCCCGAGGACGAGGAGCTGCGCCGTGTCGGCGAGCCGCGTCAGCTCGGCTTCGAGCCGAAGGACCATCTGGCGCTGGCGGGGCGGATGATCGACATGGACCACGCCGCGAACCTGTCGGGCTCGCGCTTTGCCTATCTGCGCGGCGAGCTGGTGATGGTGGAGCTGGCGCTCGTCGGCTGGGTGCTGCAAAAGCTGCGGGGCAAGGGCTTCGAACCGGTGATCCCGCCGGTGCTGGTGCGCGAGCGGGCGCTGTACGGGACGGGTTTTTTGCCGGACACCGAGCAGCAGATCTACAGCCTGCCGGAGGACGAACTGTTCCTGGTCGGCACCTCTGAGGTGGCGCTGGCCTCGCTGCACGACGAAGAGATCATCGAGGGCGATTCGCTGCCGCTGCGCTACGCGGGCTTCTCTCCGTGCTTCCGCCGCGAGGCGGGCGCGGCAGGCAAGGACACGCGCGGGATCATCCGCGTGCACCAGTTCGAGAAGGTGGAGATGTTCAGCTTCGTCGCGCCGGAGGACTCGGCGGAGGAGCACGAGCGCATCCTCTCGATCGAGGAGGAGATCCTGCGCGAGCTGGAGCTGCCCTACCGCGTGGTGAACATCGCCGTCAACGATCTCGGCAACTCGGCGGCGAAGAAGTACGACTGCGAGGCGTGGCTTCCGGCGCAGGCGCAGTACCGGGAGCTGACCTCGTGCTCGAACACGACCGACTACCAGGCGCGGCGCCTGAACATCCGCATGCGCAGCGAGGGCCAGAAGGGCACGCGCGCGCCGCACACGCTTAACGGCACCGCCGTCGCGGTCGGCCGCACGCTCGTGGCGCTGCTGGAGAACGGGCAGCAGCAGGACGGGAGCGTCGAGCTGCCGGCGGTGCTCGCGGCGTACGGAGCGCCCGCGCAGCTCGCCCCCGCTGCGAGTTAGCTCGATTCCGAGCGACCTCTCCTGACTCGATCCCGGGTCGCCGAGCAGCGCTCACGCGGTTCCTGCAAAGTGCGATAAAGCATTCAGACAGATGCGACGATTCCCTTTAGGGGGATGTAGGCTGGACTCGCACTGGCGAGCGAAGGGGATGACGATGCAGAGAGCGACGGCGGTCGTGCACAACGGCCAGCGCATGAGCCAAGCGCGCTGGAAACTGCTCGGGCTTCTGTTTGTGCTCGTCGCGCTGGCTGCCGTGGCCCGCCCGGCGGCCGCATCCGCGGAACTCACCGAAGCCGAGACGGCCCATCTGCCCGAAATCGTCCAGTGGGCTTACCGCACCAGCGCGGTAAAAGATCCGCTGCCCTGCGAAGCAGTCTGCAACGCGCTGTGGGCCGCAGCGGCCGAACATCCAGGCAGCGCGGGTGAAGAAGAAGGCTTGTGGGACGAGATCGCGCGTCTCGAGATGGGTCTAGGGATGTGGGGCACGCTTGAAAGCCTGCGCTCGCAGTTGGGCGGTGTGGCGCTGGCGTCGACTCCTCTCCGCGTCGGATGGGAAATCAACAACGGATCCAGCGAAGCAGGGCGGAAGTGGATGGAGATAGTTGGCCCCACGGCGCCGGCCGGCCTCTGCGGCGGGGAATCCACGGCGAACCTCCGCCTCGAAGGCGAATCTGTGGGGGTCAGTGCTTTCGAAAAACCAATCGCCGCCCGCAACAGCTGGCTTCTCGAGGGTTGCATCGGGCTCGGCGAAGACGTCTCCGAGTACGTCAAGGAAGTCGTTAAACCAGCGGGTCCGTGCGCGCCGTTCCTCCAGGACCCGCGCGTGTACGGCGGCTGGGTCCGCACTGACTTCCATTGGAATCAGTGTGGGGAAGAAATCGGCAAAGAAGTGCCCGAAGTCCCGATGTATGCGTCGATCTACCGCTCGCGCTTCCGTTTCAGGCCAGTCGTTGACTGGGAACACCAGCATCTCGAAGGCCCCGGCACCAAGAACGTCGAAACGCACTCCGCGACCGACCCTGGGGAAGCGGCCGTCATCGCGGCGGTCACGGCAGCCCTGGAACGGGGAGGCCCGCTGAGGGCCCTCGTCGACTGGGCGATCTCGGGGCCGCTCGGGCCGAACCCGCTGGGCCCCGTGCCTCGCGAAGGGGGGGTGCCCCGCAAACACAGCTGCTTCTCGGGCAAACCCGTGAACTGCGCCAACGGGAACGAGATGGAGACGCAGTCAGACCTGTCGGTCGGCGGCCGCGGTCCTGCGCTGCGGCTCGCGCGCACCTACAACTCGCAGCTGGCGAGGGAACAGAGTGAACCCGGTCCGTTCGGCTACGGCTGGACGAGCTCATACAGCACTCATCTGCAAGTCAATGCGGAATCGGGGATGGTGACTGTCACGGAAGACGATGCCAGCGTCGTCAGGTTCGTGCCCACCGAAGGTCAATTGAAGCCCCTTGGCGCACTGGTTCAGGCGACGCTTGCCCACGAAGGCTCCGAATACGTCTACACGCTGCCAGATCAGACCACGCTGCGCTTCAACGGCTCCGGCCGGCTTTTAAGCGAGACGGATCGCAACGGCAACGCGCTGACGATGGCCTACGGGAGCGGGAATCTGGAAACGATCACCGACTCTGCCGGGCGCAAAATCACGCTCGCCTACAACGGCGAAGGCGAGATCGAATCGGCGAAAGACCCGATGGGACACGTGGTCAAATACGCCTACGAAGGGGGCAACCTGGCGAGCGTGACCGAGCCCGGCGAAGAAAGCCCGCGCTGGCAATTCAAATACGACTCCTCGCACGAGTTGACGAAACAGACCGACGCGAAAGGGCACGCGGTCGTGAACGAATACGACGGCTCGGGCCGCGTCATCAAGCAAACCGATGCGCTCTCGCGGAAACGCGAATGGGAATACAAAGGCAGCGAAAGCGCGCCGGAAACGAAGATCACGGAGCCGAACGGCTCGGTCACCATCGAGAAGTTCAACGATCTGGACGAGCCTACGAGCGTGAGTCGAGCGCACGGGACCGAAGCGGAATCGACGAGCAGCTACGACTACGACGGAGCGGGTGAGCTGGTGGGCGCCACCGACCCGAACGGCCACCGCACAACCTACGAATACGACGAAGCCGGCGACTTGACCGGCGAACAGAACGCCGATGGGGACACGCGCGAGTGGACCTACAACGCCAAGCACGAGACGACCTCGCTGACCAGCCCGCGCCTGGAGACGACCACGGTCGAACGCGACGGCCACGGAAACGCGACCGAACTCTCACGCCGGGCGCCGGGTGGCGAAACACAGGTAACCAAGTTTAAATACGCCGCAAACGGTGACCTCGAAAGCTCAGAAGACTCGCTCAAAAGGACTTCCAAATACGAATACGACTCCTACGGCGATCGCACCGCCGAAATAGATCCAGAAGGCGACGAGCGGACCTGGGGCTACGACGCCGATTCTGAGGTGACCTCGACGGTCAGCCCGCGTGGCCACGTGACCGGGGCCAAAGAATCAAAATTCACCACGAGCGTCGAACGCGACGCCCAGGAGCGCCCGGTCAAGGTCACCGATGCGCTCAAACACGAAACGAAATACAAATACGACGCGAACGGCAATCTCGAATCGGAAACCGATCCGCTCGGCAACGTCACGAGCTACAGCTACGACGCAGATGACGAGCCCACGGCTGACAAACAGCCGAGCGGGACGAGCGAAACCGAATACGACAGCGAAGGCCGGGTCATTGCACAGATCGACGGCAACAAACACTCAACGAAATACAAACGAAACGCCCTTGGCGAGGTCACCGAAGTAGAAGACCCGCTGGGTCGCAAGAAGCTCCAGGAATACGACGCCGCGGGCAATCTCAAGAAGCTCACCGACGCCGCGAAACGCACGAGGAAATACACATACGATCCGGCCAATCGCCTGACCGAAATCGACTACTCAAGCGAAGCGACCCCGGATGTCAAATACGAATACGACGCAGACGGAAACCGCACGAAGATGGTCGATGGCACGGGCTCAAGCGAATACGTCTATGACCAGCTCGATCGCCTGATCGAAAGCAAGGACGGTCACGGCGAGGCAGTCGGCTACGAATACGACCTTGACGGCGAGCTGACGAAGATCACCTACCCCGGGGCCAAAGCCGTCCTGCGGACCTTCGACAAAGCCGGCCGCCTGCAGAGCGTTACCGACTGGCTCGAACACACGACGAAATTCGGCTACGACGCCGACTCCGAGCAGACGAGCACGACCTTCCCCGCCGGCACCTCGGACGCCGACCAGTACGCCTACGAAGCCGACGGTGCGATGGAATCGGTGACGATGAAGAAAGGCGAAGAAGTCCTCGCCTCGATCGAATACACGCGCAACAAAGACCTCCAGGTCCTGAAAGCCACCACCAAAGGCCTGCCCGGGGAAGAAAAACCTGCCTTCTCCTACGACGAAGACGGCCGCCTCTCAAAAGGCGCCGGGATCAAATATGGCTACGACGCCGCGGACAACGCGACGACGATCGGGGGCAACGCCTACGCCTACGACGCTGCCGACCAGCTCGAAAAATCCGAAGCCAAAAAAGCGACGGTCGCTACCTACTCCTTTGACGAACTGGGCCAGCGCACGAAAACGAAACCCGCGACCGGGCCCGCGACGAGCTACGGCTATGACCAGGCTGGCGATCTGACCTCGGTGGCGCGCCCGCACGAAGGCGAAGTCGCTGCGATCGAAGACTCCTATGGCTACGACGGCGACGGTCTGCGCGCCTCGCAGACGATCTCGGGGTCGACTAGCTACATGACCTGGGACGTGGCCGAGTCGCTGCCGCTGCTCCTGGGCGACGGCACGAGCGTTTTCCTCTACGGCCCCGCCGGCCTGCCGATCGAGCAGGTCTCGGGCGAAACGGCCCAGTACCTGCACCACGACCAGCAGGGCTCCACGCGGATGATCACCGGAGCCGCCGGCACGGTCGCGGGAACGATCACTTTCGACGCCTGCGGCAACAAGCTCGGAGGCACCGGCTCGGCGACTTCGGTGCTCGGGTACGACGGGGAGTACACGAGCGCGGATACGGGCCTCGTTTACCTGCGTGCGCGTACATATGATCCGGCGACGGCGCAGTTCGTTTCTCGTGATCCTCTCTCGCCACTGACGCTTCAGCCGTATACATACGCAAACGCTGATCCAGAGGGACTCGTTGATCCCAGTGGTCTTCTTTTCGGGATACCCGGAACGCCGTCCACGTCCGAAGTGGTTTCCACAATCGGACAGGTTGCTGGTGGTATCGCGACGGTCACAAGCGTCATAGCGGCAGGGTGCGCCGTGGTCGCTGCTCCAACAGTTGTTGGTGAGGCTGCTTGCGGCGCTGTCGGTTCGGTCTCTTTGGTTGCTGGTGGAGTGGCGACAGCTGCGGATACTTACAATGCAGCCACGGGTACCGGGTCACCCGCGGCCGTAGTATTCGACTCTCTCGCGCTTGGGGCTGGCGTGGGTGGAGAGGCATTCGAGGGTCTAATCGGCAATGCCGAGCTCGGTGCGTACGCGAAGACCTACGGGTCGCTGCTCTCTGCGGCGGGCTACGGTGCTCCACTTGCCGAAGGTGTAGCGCTGGGTGCCGGTTGCTGAAGTGTCACACAGCGGCACGACTAAAAGAGACCACACTATTCTGCATGGCTGTGAATAAGCCGGACATGGTCGTGCGGCCACGGCGAAACTCTGCGCTGCTGGACACCCCTCGATTGGCCTCCGCCTGCATGTGGGTAGCTGCGAGCGCGCTGTACTCGTTGCGATTTCACGGCGCGGCGCGATTCATCGTGCTCGGCCTGGCGATGGTTGTGGGGACGAGTGCCTTCGGTGCTTGGACGCTGCTAAGGCGGCGCACCAGTCTCGCGCTTCAAGACGGCCAGCTGCTGTTCTCGGGACTATTGGGCATTCGTGCGTTGAAGGTGCACACCCACGCCTCTCGAGTGGTGCGAGCTGAAGTGCTTTGGGGTGGGGTTACCGAACGCAGTTCGAGACTGTGGATGATCGTGGAGGAGGCGGAGCGTGTGAAGCTTGGGCTAAATCTCGCGGCTTGGGACGAGGCGGCCCTCGAAGCGCTGCGAGAGCGAGTCGAACTGCCGCTGGAGATCGACGATGTGCCAAAGCGTCCAGCGAAGCTAGTCACGGCTTGGCCGGGAAGTATCCCGTGGTGGGCCGTGCACCCCGTCTTGGCGACCCTGCTGGCGATCGCGGTCGTAGCGGTGCTGGTGCTTCTTTCTTAGGCCCAGGCAACCTGCGCCGGCTCAGTATTTGCTGCCGAGCAGCTGGATGTGGTCGGCCTCGGCCGCGCCCGGGAACGGCCGGATCAGGCCGAACTGGGCGAGCGTCGACTGCGGCACGCCCTCGACGCCGGGGGTGTCGGAGGCTTCCCCGCGGGTGTGCGGGTCGTCGGCGAAGCCGCCGACCTCGACGGAGTGCTGCGGCGAGCGGTAGCCCGAGATGCCGATCAGATGCAGGTGCAGCGCCTTGCCGAGCGTGTTGAGGTGTTCGGCGAGCGTCGGCTCCTCGCCGACGCTGTAGTTCGTGCCGGCGGCCGGGAAGAAGCCGTAGTCGCCTTCGGGAGTGCCGTTGAATTCTCCGATCGGCCCCGAGTAGGTGACCCCCGAGGCTTCGAGTTCGCGCTGCTGCACGTGCGACAGCTCGTGTTCGAGCGAGTGCTTGTGCGATTCGAGTTCTTCCAGCTCGCCGCTCTTCCTGTCACGCGCGCGGACGAACTCCAGCTGACGCTTGACCAGGGCCAGGTGCAGTTCGGCGACCTCGTCGCGCTGCACCTGCACGGCACGCGTCTCCTGTGCGTGGGTGGTCTCGAGCTGAGCGAGGTGCGCGGCTTCGACCGTGACGGACTTCTGGGTTTCGGCGACGTGCTGCGTCGCGGCGGCGTTCTCGCGCGAGATCGCGCGCAGGTCGTCCACGCGCTCGATCAGGTCCGCGAAGCCGTGCGCCTCCAGGATCACGGTCGCGATGTCCGGGGGCGGCGACTCGTAGGCGGCGACCACCTGGGCCACGAGCACCTTGCGGTCGTGCGCCAGCTGCACCTGAAGCGCGGCCAGGCGCGTACGCGCGACGCTCAGCTGCGAGCGGATCCCGTCGAGCAGGTTCTGCTCCACGGTAAGGCTGGATTCGAGCGCGTCCAGTCGCGTCTGGAGGTCGTCGATGTTGCCCTGGAAGCCCGCGATCTGGTGGCTGTCCGCATGGATCCCCGCCCGCACCTGGCCTTCCTTTTCCTGCGTCGCGCCGATCTTGCCTTCGAGCGCGCCCGGCGTCGAGCCGGCGGCCACGGAGACGAGCGCCGCGGTGGCCGCGGCGGCGAGCAGGAGCGCGAGTATCGGGCGGAAGTGCTTCGGCATCGACGGGCCAAGCTAGCCCCGAGTAGCGCCGCTCACAAGCGCCGGGAGCGCTCATGCAGCGCGCCCGCGGCGAGGACCGGCGGCCGGGCTAGCCGATCTGGAAGACGATCGACTTCGATCCTCCGTGTTCCGCTGCGACCGTCAGCACGTAGCGCCCGCGCGGCAGCACCGCACGGCCGCCCAGTTGACGGGTCTGTGCGCCGCCGGCTGCGCTGAAGCTGGACGAGGTGGAAACGGTGCGCCAGCGCATGCGCCCGTGAACGCGCACACGCCGCGCGAGCGTCACGCGTACGCGCGCGGGAACGTTCAGCGAGAAGGCGAAGCCCAGCTTGTTGGCGGCGCGCGCGCGTTTGCGCAGCGCCGCGATCGCCGCGTGCGTCAGCTTCAGGCCGGAGATCGCGGGCGCCACGCTTGGCCGGCCGTCGCTCGCGCCCGGCGAGCTCGTGCCCGTCGGGGGCGGTTCCGTCGCCGCGGGCGATGGTGCTTCGGGCGCCCCGGTCACCGTCGCCTGGCCTCCTTCGCTGGTACCCGGCGGCCTGAAGGCCGCCAGCCCGTTCGGCGTGCCGAGCCCGCTCGGCCCGTCGTAGCCCGGCGCCGCCAGGCATCTCAGCTGCGCCGCGCAGCTCGTCGCCTGTTCGGCGGTCGTGCACCCCGAGGCTCCCGTTTTTTCGTGGAACTTCTTCAGGCATTCGCCGTTGGAGCCGACGGTGACGTCGTGCAGCGAGGCGGGGTTCTGCTGTGCGTTTTCGTACAGCATCTGGGCCGGGTAGGCGTAACCCTGTGCGCCTCCCGCGAGCGCGAAGATCGAGGCGACGATCGGCGAGGAGGCGCTCGTGCCGCCGATCGAGGTCCAGCCCTTTTCGCCTTCGGGCGATTCGGTCGAGTTGTAGATCGAGACGCCCGTGTACGGGTCGCCCACGGCGGAGATGTCCGTCACCGACCGCGCGCCGCCGCAGCCCACCGAGGTCCAGTCCGGCACCCCCAATTGCCAGCTGTCCGCCGCGAAGTGACCGCTGCACCCACCGCCGCTCGCGCCGGCGCCTTCGAGCTGGCCGTTGCTGGCGCCGCCGTCGTTCCACACCGTCTCGCTTTCCCAGGACTTCGCCGGGGTCACTTTCAGGCGCGTGCCCCCGACCGCGATCACGTGCGGGCTGCTCGCGGGGTAGTTGGCGTATTCGGCGGGTTTGCCGGAGGTCCAGTCGAGGTAGCCGAAGTCGCCCGAGGAGGCGGTGATCACGATCCCGGGGTGGTTGAACGACGCGCTGTCGGCGGTCGCCTCCGGGCCGCCCCACGAATTGGAGATCTCCTGCGCGCCCAGCGCGACGGCTGTTTCCTCTGCTTCGAAGAGGTTCAGGTTCGCATTCGTCTTCGCCTCGACCAGCACGATCCTGCAAGCCGGGCAGACCGCGTGGGTGGTCTCCACGTCGAGCGCGATCTCCTGTGCCCAGGCGCGTTCTTTCGCCCCGCTGGAGGGCGGCAGGTTCCCGGGTTTGCCGTTCTGGTTCACCTTGCGGAAGCAGCCGTTGGCTTCGTTGCAGGCGGGCAGCCCGTACTGTTTCGAGAACGTTTCGAGGTCGGCGGCGATCGTCGCGTCGTCGTAGGCGTCGACCAGCGCGATCGTCTGCGTGCTCGGCGGCGCCGCGCCCGAGACGCCGTAGGCGCCGGTCAGCATCGCCGGCGTCAGCGCCCCTTTAAGCGGTTCGGTGTGTTCGATCGTCTGCGGCGTCGTCTCCGTGCCCGGGATCGCCGAGGGGTCGTCCGGGACGAGCCGCAGGGCCATGCAGCCGGAGTAGCCGGGTGGCGGCACCGCGCAGACGTGGCTGGCTTCGTAGGCCGCGGGGCTCAGCGGCAAAGGGCCTTCCGCCTGGGCGGGCGACGGGCCGAGCGCACACACCAGCAGCGCGACTGCACTCGCGAAGATCGATCGGTTGACTCTCATCGGGTGGTCCTGTGTTTCGGCTCGGTGGCTATACCCGCGCGCTTGACGTGCGTAGCGGCGCACAGACGGAAGTCGTAGACGTGGCGACGTCATTCCCGGCAACGCCGCCATTACGCTTGGGTGGCGATGTCTTCGTGGTTCGGCTTCCTGCTGGCCCCCGCGCCGCCCCCGCGCCGCGTGGGGCTGGTCGTGGCCGCGGTCTCGGTGGCACTGTGCACGCTGCTGGTCTTCCCGCTCAAGCACGTCGCGCCAGTCGTCTCGCTGTCGGTCGTCTACCTGCCCGCGGTGCTCGTCATCTCGATCACCTGGGGCGGCTGGCTCGGCGTGGCCACGGCCGTCGCCAGCGCGGCGGCGCTGAACTACTTCCACATCGACCCCGTGGGGCGCTTCACGATCAAACAGTCGAGCAACTGGGTGGCGCTCGTGGCGTTCCTGATCGTCGCCGGCTTCGCCAGCTCGCTCGCCGAGGTCACGCGCGCCCGCGCGCGTGACGCCGAGGCGCGCCGGCGCGAGGCCGACCTCGCCGCGGAGATGGCGCGCCTGCTGCTGCGCGGCGACGACCTCGCGAGCGCGCTGCCGACCGCCGCGGCGCGTCTCGCGCAGGCGCTCGAGCTGAGCTCGGCCGCGATCTCGATGGAGGCCCTGGAGGGGGACGAGCGCACGATCGCGTTCCCGCTGCGCGACGGCACCCGGCGGCTGGGCACGCTGCTCGTGGGCGCCGACACTTCGGAGGTGAGCCTGCGCAGGTTGCAGGAGCGCGTCGCGCCCGCGCTCGAGGCGCTGCTGAGCGCGGCGCTCGAACGGGAGGGGCTGCTGGGAGACGTCGTGGAGACCGCCGCCCTGCGGCGTGCCGACACCGTGAAGACCGCGCTGCTGCGGGCGGTCTCCCACGACCTGCGCTCGCCGCTGACGGCGATCTCCACGGCGGGCGAGGCGCTTGGTTCCCCCCGGCTGTCCGAGCAGGAGCGCACCGAGCTCGCGACCGTGATCCTCGAGGAGGCGATGCGCCTCTCGCGTCTGGTCGACAACCTGCTCGACCTGTCGCGCCTGGAAGCCGGAGCCGCGGAGCCGCGGCGCGACTGGACCTCCGTCGAGGAGCTGATCCGCGCGGCGCTCGCCGAGCTGGGCGCGCGCCCGGAGGAGTTCAGCCTCTCGATCGACCCCGAGCTGCCGCTGGTGAGCGTCGACCCCGTGCAGATGGAGCGGGCCTTCGTGAACGTGCTCGAGAACGCGCGCCGCCACTCCGGCGGGCATCCCGTCTCGGTACGAGCGCGGGCCGTGCGGGGGCTCGCGCGCGACGGTGAGCGTCGTGACGCCGGCGAGGAGCATGACGCCGGCGCTCACCGCGACCCCGCTCGCCGCCCCGACGCGGGCGGTCAGCGCGCGAAGGGCGCGCGCGTGATCGTGCGCGTGGTCGATCGCGGCCCCGGCATCCCGCCCGCGCAGCTGGAGCGCGTGTTCGAGCCCTTCTACCGCGCCGGCACGCCCGCCGGCGGCCACCGCGGCTCCGGCCTGGGGCTCGCGATCGCGCGTGGCTTCACCGAGGCCAGCGGCGGCACCGTGCACGTGGAGTCCTTGCCGGGCCAGGGAGCGTCCTTCGTGTTCGAGCTGCCGCTCCGCGAGCACGAGCGGATCGAGCGCGAGTCCGTCTCGCCACAGGCCGTGGGGCAGGGCGCTTGAGCGCCGTGGAGGGGCCGCCCGTGCGCGTGCTCGTGGTCGACGACGAGTCGCAGATCGTGCGCGCCCTGAAGGTCGTGCTGCGCGAGGCGGGGTTCGAGGCCGTGCCGGCCGAGACCGCTTCGCAGGCGCTGGATCTCGCGGCGCTGCGCCCGCCCGAGGCCGCGATCGTCGACCTCGTGCTGCCCGACGGCGACGGCGTCGAGGTCACGCGGCGCCTGCGCGAGTGGAGCGAGATGCCGATCCTCGTGCTGTCGGCGCTGGGCGAGGAGGAGCAGAAGGTGCGCGCGCTCGAGGCCGGCGCCGACGACTACATCACCAAGCCGTTCGGCGCGCGCGAGCTGGTCGCGCGGCTCCAGGCGGCGCTGCGCCGCGCCGCGCCCGCCGAGCAGGAGCCGCGGATCGCCGTCGAGGGGCTGGAGGTCGACCTGGCGGGGCGCGTCGTGCTGCGCGATGGCGAGCCCGTGCACCTGACCCCGATCGAGTTCGAGCTGCTGCGCGTGCTGCTGCGCAACCGCGGCCGGCTGATGACGCATCGCAAGCTGATCACCGAGGTGTGGGGCCCCGAGTACGTCGACGACATCCAGCCGCTGCGCACGCACATCGCGCGGCTGCGCGCGAAGATCGAGCCCGAGGGTGCGGCAGGCCCGCGTTACGTGGTCACCGACCCCGGCGTCGGCTATCGGTTTTCCGTCTAGCCCGTCCCGATAGGCCGGATTTGGCTTCATAGTGCCGATCTAGGCCTGCTTGCAAATGCAACATCCCTAAAAGGTTGGTGCGTCTTCTCGCAGACAGCTCAAGGCCGGGGGCCGAGGACCGATATCGAGGCAGTGGCTCCTATTGTTTCCAACAGTCAACCCGTGCCGGCAGAGGCCGGTTCCGGGACCACGGAGGCGGGCGCCGGGGACGAGCGGCCGGGCATCGGCAACGCCGCCGGACCGGGCATCGGCAACGCCGCCGGGCCGGGCGCCGGCAACGCCGCCGGGCCGGGCACGGGCAACGCCCCCGGGGCGGGCGGCGGCGCACCGCCGCAGCCCAGGACCGGCAAGCCGCGCCGCCGGCGGATGCCAAGCTGGCGCAAGCGCGACCCCGAGCCGACCGGCACCCCCGTCGAGCTGACGCGCGCGCTCGAGCTGACGCGGCTCGTGGAAACGGCCAGCGACGCCGTGATCGCCGTCACCGCGAAGGGCATCATCACCAGCTGGGGAAACGGCGCCGAAAGGCTGTTCGGCTACTCGGCGGACGAAGCGAGCGGGCAGCACATCTCGCTGCTCTCTCCCGGGCCGCGGGAGGACGAGCCCAGCGAGGTGCTCGACCGCGTCCTGCGCGGCGAACGGGTCGAGCGGCTGGAGACCCAGCGGCGCGCCAAGAGCGGACGCGTCCTGGACGTGCTGCTCTCGCTCACCGTCGTCGCCGGCGATCGCGGCGGCCCCGCCGGAGCCGTCGGCCTGTTCCGCGACCTCAGCCGCCAGCGCGACGCCGAACGCGCGTTGCGCGAGAGCGAGCAGCGCTACCACACCGTCGTCGAAGCGCTGAACGAGGGCGTGTTCATGCAGGAGCGCGACGGCAGTATTGTCGCCTTCAACAAGAGCGTCGAGCGCATCCTGGGCCTGAGCACCGAGGAAATCTCCGCCGGCTCGCCCGACTTCGTCAAGTGGTCCGTCGTCCGCGAGGACGGCTCGCCCGTCGAGGTCAGCGATTACCCGACGATCGTCGCGCTGCGCACCGGCGAGCCGCAGATGGGCGTCGTCCTGGGGATCGAGCGCCCCGGCGTGCCCACACGCTGGCTGTCCGTGAACACGACGCCGCTGACCGACGGCGACAGGCGTAAGCCCTATGCGGCGGTTGCGTCGTTCAGCGACATTACCCAGCTGCGCACGACGCTCGCCGAGCTGCGCGACGCGCGCTCGGAGGACCTCAAGCGCCTGGCGCTCGTCAGCGAGTACCGCGACGACGACACCAACCGCCACACCGAACGCGTCGGGCGCGCCTGCGAGCTGGTCGCCCGGGCGATGGGACGCGACGAGAACTTCGTCTGGACGCTCCGCCGCGCCGCGCCGCTGCACGATGTCGGCAAGATCGGCATCCCCGACAGCATCCTGCTGAAGCCGGAAGCGCTGACCCGGCAGGAGTTCGAGGTGATGAAGACGCACACCTCGATCGGAGGGCGCATCCTTTGCCACAGTCGCGCGCCCGTCCTGCGGATGGCGACCGCGATCGCCTTCACCCACCACGAGCGCTGGGACGGCGGCGGTTACCCCGCCGGCATGAAGGGCGACGCGATCCCGCTCGTCGGCAGGATCGTCGCGGTGGCCGACGCCTTCGACGCGATGACCCACGACCGTCCTTATCGGCCCGCGCGCACCGTCGAGGAGGCCTTGGAGGAGATCTCGCGCTGTGCCGGCAGCCAGTTCGACCCCGGCGTCGCCGCCGCCTTCATGACGCTCGACCATCAGGCGCTCGTCGAGTCCGGCTAACCGCTCCGCGCCGCGACACGAAATCGTTATGCGCGCGCCGCGCTTCGTTATGCGGCCGTGATGCCCGCGCGCCCATAGTGACGGCTATGGACGTCTTGGCAGTGATTCTCGGGCTTCTCACCTTCGCGCTACTGCTGCTGACGATCGAGGGGGTGGACCGCATATGAGCGCCGCGGACCTGTTCGGCCTCGTCGTCTCGGTGCTGATCGTCGCTTACCTCTTTTACGCGCTCATCCGCGGAGAGAAGCTATGAGGAGTGAACATCCGATGACGAGCGCCCGGAGGGCGATCGTCGCAATCGGGGCGCGGGGCGGGAGGCCCTGCGAAGCATGACCCTCACCGGCTGGCTGACGATCTTCCTGTTCGCCGCGATCCTCACGCTGCTCGCGCTGCCGCTCGGCAGCTACATGGCGAACGTGTACAGCGGGCGGCGGGTCTTCCTCTCGCCGCTGCTCGGCGGGCCGGAGCGGTTCCTCTACCGCGCGATGCGCGTCGATGAGACGCGACAGCAGGACTGGAAGTCGTATGCGAAGAGCCTGTTGATCTTCTCGCTCGCGGGGTGGCTGCTGCTTTATCTCATCCTGCGCACGCAGACGCTGTGGAACTTCACCGGTCTGAACCCCTCGGGCTTTCACTCCGGCACCTGGAACGTCACTTTCAACACCGTCTCCTCGTTCGTCACGAACACCAACTGGCAGTACTACGCCGGCGAGACCACGCTCAGCTACTTCAGCCAGATGGCGGGCCTCGCCGTGCAGAACTGGCTCTCCGCCGGCGTCGGCATCGTCGTCGCCGTCGCGCTGATCCGCGGGATCGTCGCCCGCAGCGGCAAAGGGCTCGGCAACTTCTGGCAGGACATCGTGCGCACCGTGCTCTACGTGCTGCTGCCGATCAGCCTGATCGGGGCGGTCGTCCTGATGTCGCAGGGCGTGATCCAGAACTTCGCGCACTACCTGACCGTGCACACGCTCGGCGGCGCGTCGCAGACGATCGCGCAGGGGCCCGTCGCCTCGCAGGAGGCGATCAAGCTGCTCGGCACCAACGGCGGCGGTTTCTTCAACGTCAACTCCGCGCACCCGTTCGAGAACCCCAACGGCTTCACCAACCTGTTCGAGATGCTGCTCGTGTTGATCGTCCCCGCGGCGCTGATCTTCACCTACGGGCGGATGACCAACAACCGGCGTCAGGGCTACGCGATCTACGGCGTGGTGATGTTCATGTTCCTCGGCGCCGCGATCGCCGCCTATGTGGCTGAGGCGCACGGCTCGCCCGCGCAGCACGCCGCGGGCCTGCACACCCACGCGATCGCCGGCTCGGGCGGCGGCAACATGGAAGGCAAGGAGCAGCGCTTCGGGATCGCGGGCTCGGCGCTGTTCGACGTCGTCACCACCGTCACCTCCTGCGGCGCGGTCAACAGCGCGCTGGAGTCCTTCACCGGAATCGGCGGCGCGGTTCCGTTCGCCAACCTGTCCGCCAGCGAGGTGATCTTCGGCGGCGTCGGCACCGGGCTCTACTCGATCCTCCTGTACGTGCTGCTCGCCGTCTTCATCGGCGGGCTGATGGTGGGACGCACGCCCGAGTGGCTCGGCAAGAAGCTCGAGGCCAGGGAGATCAAGCTCGCGGGACTCGGCATCCTCGTCACGCCGCTCGCCGCGCTGTTCTGCACCGCGATGGGCACCGCCACGAAAGCCGGCCGCGCCTCGATCGCAGACGTCGGCAAGGGGCCGCAGGGCTTCTCCGAGACCTTCTACGCCTACCTCTCCCAGGCGAACAACAACGGCTCCGCCTTCGCCGGCTACACCGGCTACGTGCAGCCGAACGCAGGCAACCTCGGCGCGCACGGGGTGACTTTCGCGGACCTGCTCGGCGGCTTCGACATGCTGCTCGCGCGCTACGCGCCGATCCTGTTCGCGCTCGCCGTCGCCGGCGCGCTCGCCGGCAAGCGGGTCACGCCCGCGGGCCTGGGCACGATGCGCACCGACAACGTCACCTTCTCGGTGCTGCTGATCGGCGTGATCGTGCTCGTCGGCGCGCTGACCTTCTTCCCCGCCCTGCTGCTCGGCCCGGTCGTGCAGGGCCTGACGGGACACCTCTACTGATGCGCCGCGAAGTCCTCACGTCCGTGCTCGCGATGCTGCTGTTCACGCTGCTGCTCGGGATCGTCTTCCCGCTGGCGATCACCGGCTTCGGTCAGCTCGCCTTCCCAGGAAACGCGAACGGTCAGAAGGTGTACGCCGGCGGCAGGCTCGTCGGCTCG
>DATJMW010000023.1:0-41411 GCA_035508515.1 Solirubrobacteraceae bacterium
ACTTCGGGGCCTGTCATCCCCACGCAGACGGCCGGCGGGTGCGACCGGTCCACCAACGACTACCCGGCCGACACGGCCAGCGCTCTCAGCCTCAAGCTGACCGACGTCAGCTGTAGCGGCGCCACCACCGCCGACTTCACCGAAGCGCAGCACTCCGATCAGCCGCCGCAGTTCAACGCGCTGAGCACCTCGACCGGCGTCGTCACGGTGGGCATCGGCGGCAACGACAACGGCCTGTTCCTGGGCACGCTGGAGACCTGCGGCGCGGAGGATCTGGTGTTCCCGTTCGGGACGCCCTGCAAAGCGACGTACGGCAACAAACTCTCTGAAGAGATCAAAGCCGACGGGCCGGTGGTCGGCGCCGCGCTGCACCAGATCCACGTGCTCTCGCCCGCGGCGAAGGTGCTGGTCGTCGGCTACCCCGACATCCTGCCGCAGTCGGGCAACTGCTGGCCGACGGTGCCGCTGACGACCGGCGACACCGCGTACCTGAACAACGTCGAGAAGGAACTGAACGCGATGCTCGCCGGCCAGGCCGCCGCGAACGGCGCGGTCTACGTCGACACGTACAACCCCAGCATCGGGCACGACGCCTGCAAGTCCTCCAGCGTCCGCTGGGTCGAACCGGTGCTGCCGGAATCGGACGCCTTCTCGGTGCACCCGAACGAAAAAGGCATGTCCGAAGAGTCGAAACTGCTCGTCAGCGCGATGAAAGCCGACGGCATCTCCTAGACGCTCAGCTCACGGGCGGCGGCACACCTTCGCCGCTGCCCGCGAGCGTGCGATCCCAGTCGCAGACCGAGCAGGCGTGGCGATAGGCCGAGCGCGCGAACTCGAGTGCGAACGCGTGCGGGTCGGCGGCGGCGCGCACGTCGTCCCAGTCGAGCACGTACTCGCCCAGCGCGGCATCCCAGCGCGCGGCCGCGGGCTCCAGCTCGCTCTCCGCGAAGCCGGGAACCGACGGATGCGCGTAGGCGTAGAAAGCCGCGCGACCGTAGCGCCCGTCGCCGGGCCACCAGCCGAGCGCGATCTCCTGCGCGTCCATCGCGTTGCGCATGATGAAGTCGTCCGCCGGCGGGTCGGCGGGCCGCCCCGAGAACAGGCTCACCGCGAGGTCGAAGGAGCCCCACCAGGCGTTCACGGGGGTCGAGCGCCCGCGGTAGGGGGCGCGGAACGCGCCGAGCACCAGCGCCGCCTGCGTCGCCGCGGCGAAGTAGTCCTCGACGCGGGCGGCGTCGTAGCGCGCGTGCTCGTAGTCCTCGTCGAGCGCGACGCTCCAGGAGACCTCCTGCGGCGCCAGCGCCAGTTGCACCTCGCCCGCCAGCTCGCGCACCGCGCCCAGCAGCGCCCGCGTGACCTCGGCGACGGGCCGGTCGGGCGTCAGCGGGATGCGCCGCGCCGGGGCGCCGCCGCTGTGTTCCACGACCGCCTCGTGCGCGTGCAGGTCGAGCGCCGCGACGAAGCTCCCCGAGCCGTCGGGCGCCGGCAGCGGCGCGGTCTCCCAGCCGCGTGCCGTCAGGCGCAGCGCGGCGTGCTGCAACTGCGGCTCCGGCGGCGCCAGCGCGGCCGCGAGTTTGCCCAGCACCTGCGTGTGGGCATGCAGCGTGTCGCAGGTATCGCTCCACTGCTCGTAGGAGACGTCGGGCCACGGCGCGGGCACGTGTTGAGCCTACTGCGACCCGCCTCGCAGGCAGCGGCGGCCTGGCGGCGAGCGCCGGCGGCACCGGACTGGCTGCCTGGCCAAACTTCGTCTACGCTGCGCGAACGCGCACCCAAACCGCACCGATCGGGACCCGGCCCGCGGCCGGCCTGAACCGGGGCAGAGAACGGAGAGACGAGATGGCCCGCACGTTTGTGATCGGCGTAGGCATGACGAAGTTCGAGAAGCCCGGGACGAAGGAGGGCGACTACCCCGACTGGGCGCAGGAGGCCGGGAGCAAGGCGCTGGCGGACGCGGGCGTCTCCTACGAGCAGGTCGAGCAGGCCTTCGTGGGCTACTGCTACGGCGACTCGACCGCCGGGCAGCGGGCGATCTACGGACTGGGCCTCACGGGCATCCCGGTCGTGAACGTGAACAACAACTGCTCGACGGGGTCCAGCGCGCTGTACCTCGCGCGCCAGGCCGTCAAGGGCGGGCTGGTCGAGTGTGCGCTGGCGCTGGGCTTCGAGAAGATGGAGCTGGGCTCGCTGGGGGTGAAGTTCACCGACCGCACGAACCCGATGGACAAGCACGTCGGCGCGCTGCTGGAGCTGCGCGAGTGGGAGAACGCGCCGCCGGCGCCGCAGATGTTCGGCGCCGCGGGCCGCGAGCACATGGAGCGCTACGGCTCCAAGCCCGAGCACTACGCCTGGATCGGCTACAAGAACCACAAGCACTCCGTGAACAACCCCTACGCGCAGTTCCAGGACGAGTACACGATCGAGGACATCCAGGCCGCGAAGGAGATCTACGCGCCGCTGACGAAGCTCCAGTGCTCGCCGACCTCCGACGGCAGCGCCGCGGCGGTCGTGGTCTCCGAGCGCTTCGTCGACGAGCACGACCTGTGGGGGCAGGCGATCGAGATCGCGGGCCAGTCGATGGTCACCGACCTGTCGAGCACCTTCGAGGCGAAGTCCGCGATCGCGGTCGTCGGCGCCGACATGAGCCGCACCGCCGCCGAGCGCGCACTGGCCGAGGCGCAGGTCGAGGTCGGCGAGGTCGACGTGGTCGAGCTGCACGACTGCTTCTCCGCGAACGAGCTGATCACCTACGAGGCGCTGGGCCTCGCCGCCGAGGGCGAGGGCCACAAGCTGGTCGAAGCCCAGGCCACGACCTACGGCGGCGACGGCCCCGTCGTGAACCCGTCCGGCGGGCTCATCTCCAAGGGCCACCCGCTCGGCGCCACGGGCCTGGCGCAGTGCAGCGAACTGACCTGGCAACTGCGCGGCGAAGCCGACGCCCGCCAGGTCGACGGCGCGAACGTCGCGCTTCAGCACAACATCGGCCTTGGCGGCGCCGCGGTCGTGACGGTCTACCGCCGCCCGCAGTAGCGCCGGGAGCCGGGCGCGGCGTTTGATTCTCGCCGCGCCCGGGTAGCAAGCCCGCACGGCGCCTCCCCGGGGAGCGGGGGCGCATCAGCGGGTGAAAGCGAGGCGGGGCAAGTGGGCATCCACGGTGGTGGTGAAGGCACGGCGCGCGGGCGTGCGCGCAAGCTGACGTTCGGAGCGCTCGCGACGGTGGCGCTGCTGCTCGCGCTCGCGGCGTCGAGCGCGCAGGCGGCGGTGAGCATGTGCAACGTCCCGATCACGATGAGCGACGGGGTCGTGCTGCGCGCGAACGTCTACCTGCCCGCGAGCACCGGCCACTACCCGACGGTCCTGACGGCCACGGGCTACAACAAGGACGCCGGCAACCCCACGGGCCAGGACTGCGAAGGCTCCGGCTCCTCCGGCATCGCCGGCGACGAACCGGGCCTCACCGAAAAAGGCTTTGCCGTGATGGTGATCGACGACCGCGGCACCGGCGCCAGCGGCGGCAAGTGGGAATCGTGGGGCCAGCGCACCCAGGACGACTACAAGGAAGTGCTCGACTGGATTCAGGCGCAGCCGTGGTCGAACCAGGGCGTCGCGACGACGGGCGAGTCCTACATGGGCATCACCTCGCTGCTGATCGCCGAGGCCGACGCGGCGCGCGTTGCGGAAGGCAAGCCGCGGGCGGTGCAGGCGATCTGGGCGGACATCCCGATGGCGGACGCCTACCGCGACGTGACCTTCCAGGGCGGCGCGCTGGACTCGGGCTTCATGCCGCTGTGGCTCGGCCTCGTCACGGGCCTGTCGGACCTGCCGCCCTCCTCGCTGAGCGCGAACCCGCAGGAAGCCGCGACGATCTATCTCGAACACCTCTTCGGCAACGCCGAATTCAGCGTCGGCAAGCTGCTGGCGACGACGATGGGCGAAGAAGCCTCCTACGACGGCCCCTTCTACCGGCTGCGCTCGCCGATCACGCGCATCTCCCAGATCACGGTGCCGACGGTGATCCAGGGCGGCTGGTGGGACCTGTTCCAGCGCGGCGAGCCGCTGCTGTGGGAATCGCTGAAGAACTCCCGCGACCGGGTGCTGATCATGTCGCCGCACTATCACGTCACCCAGGGCCCCGCGATGGAAGATCCGAACCTCAAGCAGGAGTGGTTCAGCCACTGGCTGCTGAAAGCGAAGAACGGCGTGCAGAAGACGCCGAAGGTGAACGTCTACTCGATCGGCGGCGAACACTGGGAACACTTCAAACGCTGGCCGCTGCCGAAGACGAAGTACCAGCGCATGTACCTGAACGGCACCGCCTCTGGGTCGAGCGCGGTCTCGCTGCACGACGGCTCGCTCGGGCCGGCGGCGCCGCCCGCGGGCGAAGCCGGCGAGACCGAGCCGCTGCTGCCGGCTTCGAGCCCCTGCTCGCGGATGACCGCGCAGTGGACCGCCGGCGCGGCCTCGAACCCGTTCTGCGACACGAACAACCAGACCTACGAGGCGACCTCGCTCACGTACACGAGCGCGCCGATGCAGTCCGCGACGAAGGTCGCCGGGATGATCAGCGCGAACCTGTGGGCGAAGCTGAGCACGACCGACGCGACGCTGATCGCCGTGCTCAGCGAGGTCGAACCCTCCGGCGCCTCCAACCAGATCACCGCGGGCTACCTGCTCGCGAGCCAGCGCGCCGTCGACCCGGCGCTCTCGACCTACGGGCCGAAACACCTGATGATCCGCCCCTGGCATCCGTACACGAAGGAAAGCCAGCAGGCCGTGACCCCGGGCGAAGCGACCGAATACGACGTCGAGATCTATCCGACCTCCGCGATCGTCAAGGCCGGCGACCGGCTGCGGCTGACGATCGGCACCGCCGACACGCCGAGCACGCTCACGCCGCTGCCGGACCTCGGCCAGGAGCTGGGCGGAACGATCACGCTGTTGCACGATCCGCAGCACCCGTCGAACGTGCTGCTGCCGATCGCGCCGTAGCGCAGGTTCGTCACCTGGCGGTGCGCGCTGCTCCGGCGACTGCCGGGGCGGCGCAGCGCCGGGCTCGCGTCCCGCCGCGCGCCGCTCAGCCGATCACGTAGACGAGCGAGACCTGCGCCGTGAGCCGGCAGCCCGCGAGCACCACAGATGACTTGTGAGCGGCCTTGCGCTTGCCCTTCTTGTGCTTGCGGTGCCTGCGCTCCGTCGCGCTCGATTCCTCCGAAGGGGAGACCCCGGTGACCGCTCCGGCGGCGGTCCCTTCGCTCTTGCCGAGCACGTCGGTCGCGCTGCGGGCGCTGCCGAAGTCCGGCTGTTCGCCTTCGTATTCCTCCCACCCTTCCGAGCCGCCGGAGGAGCATTCGATCCCGCCTCCGTCCTCGGTGATCGTCTGCGCGTTGCCGAGCGTCGCGCCGACCTTGCCGGTGAGGAATTCGGCCTTGGCCTGGCCATCGGTGACGGCGGCGGCCATCGCCTGGCGGTAGACGCCCGTGGCGGTCGCGGCGTTGGCGCCCTGCGCGATCGGCTCGATCCCCACGCCCTCGACGGCGACCGTGCGCAGCGAGGTGACCGTCGGGGCTTCGGCCACCGCGACCCCGAGCATGCTCGCGGCGAACAGGGCCGCCACGGCGGCCAGCACCGCTACGAGCGCGACCTTCATGCGCGGATCTCCTGTGCCACGAGGGCAATCGGAGGCATCGACTTCGATTCTACCCCCGGTAGCCTCTGTTACACGGATGGGCGACGCGTTCGCACTGGCACGCTTCGAGCTCGCGCAGGCGCAGGACGAGACCTACGAGCGCGCCGTCGGGGAGCTGCGCGCGGGTCGCAAGCGCAGCCACTGGATGTGGTTCGTGTTCCCGCAGCTGCAGGGCCTGGGACAGAGCCCGATGTCGCGGCGCTACGCGATCTCCTCGCTGGAGGAGGCGCGCGCGTACTTGGAGCACCCCGTGCTGGGGGCACGCCTGGTCGAATGCACGCGGGTCGTCGCCGAGCTGCGCACGACCAGCGCCGAGGACGTGTTCGGCTCCACCGACGCGATGAAGCTGCGCTCCTCGATGACGCTGTTCGCGCGCGTCAGCCCCGAAGGCTCCGTCTTCCACGTGGTGCTGGCGCGCTACTTCGACGGGCGCGTCGACGTCAACACCCAGGCGCGCCTGGCCTGACGCGCGGGCATGGCGCGTTCGCGGCAGGAGACTCCCATGCGGGTTCGCCCGGCCACCCCGGCGGACGCCGCGGCCTGCGCGGCGATCTACGGCCCATACGTCACCGGCACCGCGATCACGTTCGAGACCGAGCCGCCGGCGCCGGCGGAGATGGCGCGGCGGATCGAGGCCGCCAACGGCGCGCACGCGTGGCTCGTGCTGGAGCACGAGGGGCGCGTCGTGGGCTACGCCTACGGCGGGCGCTTCGCCGCGCGCCCCGCGTATCGCTGGTCGTGCGAAGTGAGCGTCTACCTGGAGCCCGGCAGGCGCCGCACCGGCGGCGGCCGCGCGCTCTACGAGGCGTTGTTCGAGCGCCTGGCCGAGCGCGGCTACCGCACGGCGGTCGCGGGGATGACGCTGCCGAACGAGGCGAGCGAGGGGCTGCACCGCGCGCTGGGCTTCCAGGCCGTGGGCGTCTACCGGCGGATCGGCTACAAGCTCGGTTCCTGGCACGACGTCGCCTGGTCCCAGCGCCCGCTCGGCCGCGGCGACGATGACGGGCAACCGGCCGAGCCGCGCTAGCGACGGTTCTGCTTGGCTTGTGCCGTGCCCGGCGCCGATCGCCTGCCCACGCCGCCCGAGCTGCCGGGGGAGCGGAACGCCGTCGAGGCCGTCGCGCTCGAACCGGAGGCGAGCTTCGCGGAGATCGAGCTGACGTCGGCCTCGCTGGCGGGCGAGGTCG
Organism: Solirubrobacteraceae bacterium; assembly: GCA_035508515.1. Lineage (GTDB taxonomy): Bacteria > Actinomycetota > Thermoleophilia > Solirubrobacterales > Solirubrobacteraceae > Palsa-744. The sequence continues at coordinate 6,874 of DATJMW010000023.1, forward strand.
CGAAGGACGTCGCCATCAAAGCGTCGCGCCTGTCCGCGGTCGACATCTCGGGTGCGGAGCTCGAGCAACTGTGGCTGAGCAACTGCGAGCTGCGCGGCTGCAACCTCGCGAACCTGCAGGCGCCCCGCGCGCGCCTGGAGCGGACCGCGCTGCTCGACGGCCGTCTGACCGGCACGATCCTGACGGAGGCGAAGCTCAGCGACGTGACGTTCCGCGGCTGCCGCGTCGACCTCGCGTCCTTCGCCGTCTGCGAGCTGGCGCGCGTCACGTTCGAGGACTGCCTGCTCGCGCAGAGCGACTTCCTCGAAGCGCGCCTGACCGACGTGCGCTTCCACGGCTGCGAGCTGGCCCGCGCGGACTTCCGCGGCGCGCGGCTCGAGCGCTGCGAGTTCCGCCGCAGCGACCTCGCCGGCCTGCAGGGCGTCGCCGGCCTGCGCGGCGCCGACCTCGAACTTCCCTACATCGTCGAGCTGGCGACGGTATGGGCGGCGGAGCTCGGCATCGGCGTGCTCGACGACGGCTGAGCCCTCGCGGCTTCGCTAGGTTCAGCCGATGCCGCTGCACCCGCTGGCCGAGAACTTCGCCGCGGTCGCCGACGCCTACGAGCGCGGCCGCCCGGAGTACCCGCCCGCCGCGGTGGGCGCGCTCGCGGCGGAGCTGGGCCTCGCGCCGGGCGCGCGCGTGCTCGACCTCGCCGCGGGCACCGGCAAGCTCACGCGCGCGCTGCTCGCCGCGGGGCTCGACGTCGTCGCGGTCGAGCCGCAGGCGCCGCTGCGCGAGAAGCTGATCGGGATCGCGGGCGCCGAGCGGGTGCTCGATGGATTCGCGGAGCGAATCCCGCTGCCGGACGCCTCGCTCGACGCGGTCACGGTCGCCGACGCGATCCACTGGTTCGACCACGCCGCGGCGTTCGCGGAGATGCACCGCGTGCTGCGCGCCGGCGCCGGTGGGCTCGCGGTGCTGACGACGATCCCCGACTGGAGCGGCGCGAGCTGGGCGGGCGAGCTCGGCTCGATGCTCGGCGCGCTGCGCCCGGAGCACCCGCAGTTCGAGGGGCCGCCCTGGCAGCAGGCGCTGCGCGACAGCGGCGCCTGGAGCGAGCCGCGCGAGATCCGCGTCACCGCCAGCCGGCCCGTGAGCCCCGAGCGCCTGCGCGACCACATCGAGTCCTTCAGCTGGGTGGCGGCGATGCCCGGCGGCGAGCGCGGCGAGCTGCTGGCGAAGGCGGAGGCCACGATGCGCGCGGGTCAGACGCCCGCGGAGATGCCCTTCCACGTGGCGATCGGGCTCGCCAGGCCGCTCTGAGCCCGCGCCGCCCCGTTCACCAGCTGGCAACGAGTCCTTAACAGCTAGGACACGCCCTCGCAGGCGGGGCGCCTTAGCTTTGCCGCCAGCTGCGGCCGGGGTCGGGGGCCGCTGTCGACTTCAACTTCTACGGAGGGACGGTTGCCGTGCCGAGGATGGAAACTGCCTTGACCGCTCGCGGTCGCATTCGCTCGCTGCTGCTCGCGCTCGCAGCTTGCCTCACCGCCCTGGGTTGCCTCGCGGCGGCGCAGGCCAGCGCGACGCTCACGCCCGGCGACGTCGTCATCTACCGCGTCGGCAACGGCGGCAGCCTTGGTAGCTCTGCGGTGCCGGTGTTCTTCGACGAGTACGACGGCACCGGCAAACTGGTCGAATCGATCGCGCTGCCGACGACGACGAGCGCCCCGAACCACCGCCTGACCGCGAGCGGCTCCGGCAGCTCTGAGGGCCTGCTGACGCTGTCGGCGAACGGCGAATACCTGATCGCCACGGGCTACGACGCCGCGGTCGGCACGAGCAAAGTCGCCGAAACCGCCAACCCGGGTACGGCGCGCACGCTCGCCCGCGTCAGCGCCGGCGGCGAAGTCAACACGACCACCGCGCTTACGGACGCCGGCAACGAAAACAACGCGCGCGGCGCCACGAGCAACGACGGCAAAGAGTTCTGGTGGAGCGGCGCCGGCAAAAAAACGACCGGCGGCGTGCACTACGCGACGCTCGGCGCGACGACCTCGACGCTGATGAGCACGAGCGAGGAGAACGCGCGTGCCGTGGCGATCTTCGGCGGGCAGCTGTACGCCTCCGCGGACCCCACGAAGGAAGGCAACTCGATCTCCACCGTCGGCGCCGGCCTGCCGACGGCGGCCACGACGACGACGAACCTGCCGTTCGCGACCGCTCCCAGCGAGCCGTACGCGTTCAGCATGGTGACGCTCGGCCTCGGCTCCGCGCCGGACACGATGTACGTCGCCGACAACGGCGCCGGCGCGATCGTCAAGTACGGCCTCGTCAGCGGGAAATGGGTCAAACAGGGCTCGGTCGCGGTCTCGGCCGTCACCGGCGTCACCGCCGACGACACGAACGGCACCGTGACGATCTACGCCACGACCAGCGGCGCCTCCGGCGAAGGCGGCATCCTCTACAAGATCACCGACGCCAGCGGCGTCGGCGGCACGCTGGCGGGCTCCGCGACGCAGATCGCCACCGCCCCCTCGGGCGAGGCCTTCCGCGGCGTCGCCTTCACGCCGGGCACGACGTTCGGCTCGGGCGGCACGCCGCCGCCTCCGGCGCCGACGATCACGCCCGCGGAATCGGCTCTGCCCGCGGCGATCGGCGACCCGACGAACCCGACGCTGAGCCTGAAAGTCTCAGACGAAGGCGTCGAACCCGGCGAACTGACGGTCACGGCAAGCAGCTCGAACACGAGCGTCGCGCCAACCGTGGAAGTCAGCGGCAGTGGCGCCACGCGCACGCTGACCGTCACGCCCGGTAGCACCGTCGGTCACTCGACGATCACGCTGACGGTCAAAGCCCCCGAAGGCGGCGAAGCCTCGACCACGATCGACTACGGCCTCTCCGCCAACCAGGGCGATGCTTCCGACCGCTACTACGCGGGCGCCGGCAACGGCTCGACGGCGATCGATGTCGGCGGCGGGTACATGGTCGTCGGCGACGACGAGAACAACATCCTGCGCCTCTACCACGAGCGCAGCTCGGGCGAGCCCGTGAAGACGTTCGACTTCACGAAATCGCTGCCGAACGGCGCCGCCGAAATCGACATCGAGTCCTCGGCGCGCTCGGGCAACACGCTCTACTGGCTCGGCTCGATGGCGAACAAAAACAGCGGCAACCCGGAACCGGCCCGCGACATCGTGTTCGCGGCGACGATCACCGGCTCTGGCGCAAACACCGAACTGACGTATCTCGGCAGCTACAAGCACCTGCGCGAGGACATCGTCGAATGGGACGAAGCCAACGGCAACCCGCTCGGCCTCGCCAACTCGGCCGCGGCAGGCAAAGAACCGAAGCAGACCGACGGCTTCAACGCCGAGGGCCTGGAGTTCGCGCCGGGTTCGACGAGTACGGCCTACATCGCCTTCCGCGCGCCGCTGGAGCCGCCGAACAACCGCAACGACGCGCTGCTGATCCCGGTGACGAACTTCTCTTCGCTCGTCACGAACGGCAACCCCGGCTCGACGAAAGCGACGTTCGGCTCCGCGCTTCAGTGGGACCTCGGCGATCTCGGCCTGCGCGAGCTGCGCAGGAACGCCGCCGGCGAATACCTCGCGATCGCCGGTAGCCCCGACGCCTCGAACTCGTCCTTCGCCCTCTATGAGTGGGACGGCAACCCGGCCGATCAGCCGGTGCTCGTGAAAACGCCGCTGCCACCCGTCGACGAAGGCGCCTGGGAGGACATCGTCTCGGTGCCCGAACCGATCGCCGACGGCTCGACGGTCGAACTGCTGGAGGACAACGGCGACAGCGTCTGGTACGCCGACGGCCTGACCTCGAAGACGGGCATGCCCGGGCCGCTGCAGAAGGACATCGGGCGCGTGTTCGCGATCTCGCTGCCTGCGCCGCCGCCTCCCGCCGCGCCCGGCACGCCGCAGCTGAGCGCGGGCTCGACCCCCAACCAGGGCGAATTCACCCTCTCCTGGGAAGCGTCGAGCACCGCGGGCGTCACGTACACGCTCCAGCACGAGAACGCTGAAGGCGGCTGGAGCACGGTCGCCTCCGGTCTGACCGCGACCGAATTCGCCTTCACGAGCGGGAACCCCGAGGCCGAAGGCACCTGGGCCTACCGCGTGATCGCCACCGGCAGCGGCGGCGAAAGCGAACCGTCCGCGGCCTCCTCGCCGGTGGTCGTGGACCGCACGCCGCCGAGCATCGAGATCGACTGTCCCGCGAGCGTCGACGTGGGTCAGAGCGCGAGCGCGACGGTGACGGCGTCCGACGCCCAGTCGGGCCTGGCGAGCGACCCGAGCGGCACGGTCGGAATCGACACCTCGAAAGCGGGTCCGGTCACGATCGAACGGACCGCCACCGACAACGTCGGCCTCAGCACGACGGCGTCCTGCACGACGCAGGTCGTCCACAGCCAGGTGATCACCGGCACCGTCAAAGGCAAGCTCGTCGTGAAATCGGGCCAGGCCGTCGAACTGGCGCCGGGCGCGGTCGCGAAGGCGGTTGAAGTGCAGTCCGGCGGCGCGCTGGACGTAAACGGCGCGACCACGAAGGCGATCAAATCCAGCGGCGCCACGGTGCTGCGGATCTGCGGCTCAACGGTCGAAGGCGCCGTGAAGATCACCGGCTCCAGCGGCCAGGTCGTGCTGGGCGACGGCGAAGGCTGCGCGGCCGGCAAATTCGCGCACGGCGTCGTGCTCGCGGGCGACACCGGCGGCCAGAAGGTGATCGGCGAGACGATCGGCGGCAAGCTGTCGGTCACCGGCGGCGAGGGCGGGACCACGGTGACCGGCAACACGATCGCGAAGACGCTCCTCGTGACGGGCAACTCGGGCGAAGTCACCGACGCGCCGAACACCGTCGCGGGGCACTCGAAAGTCCAGAGCCGCCGAGCGCACTAGCCGCACGCCTGAAGCGCCCGGAGCGGAGCGGGCGGGCCGGGGCCCGCTCCACGACGGCGGCGATAAATAGAAGAGCGACCCGATACAGGGTCGCTCCCGTTCGATATTTCGCCCGATGTTCGGTTGACGAAGTTGCGGTAGTAGCTTGCAGTCATGGCATCCACCGCCCATGGCGACCCGACTGTTCACGCCCACGCAAGCCAGCGCCGCGGCCAGGCCTACGCGCTGGCGGCGGCGCTCGCCTGGTCGACGGGCGGCATCCTCCAGCGCCAGGTCTCCGCCGGCGCCGCGGATCAGATCGTGGGGCGCGCGATGTTCGCGTTCGTCGCGGTGCTGGGGTTCGTGCTGCTCGGCGAACGGGTCGGGCTGCGCGCGGCGGTGCGCTCGGTCGCCAGCGTCGCGGGTCTGCTGGTGGCGGCGGGGATCGCCGCGGCCTCGGCGACGTTCATCGTCGCGCTGAACCACACCAGCGTCGCGCACGTGCTGGTGATCCAGGCGACGACCCCGATCCTCGCGGGCCTGTTCGCCTTCTGGGCGCTGCATGAGCCGCTCTCGCGCCGCACCTGGCTGGCAATGGCGCTGGCGGTCGTCGGGATCGCCGTGATGGTCGGCATCCCGAAAGGCGGCAACGCGCTGGGCGAGCTGATGGCGTTCCTCTCGCCGCTGTCGTTCGCGGTGGTGATCGTCGTCGCGCGCCGGCACCGGCACGTCTCGATGACGCCCGCCACCGGCGCGGCACAGCTGCTGCTGATCGTCTTCGGGCTGCCGTTCGTGCACGTGGGCCAGCTGCACGCCGCCGACGCCGGCTGGCTCGCGCTGCTGGGCCTCGGCCAGCAGGGCTTCGGGCTCGTCTTCTTCACGATGGGCGCGCGCCTGATCCCGGCCGCGGCGATGGGCCTGATCCTGCTGCTGGAGTCGGTGCTCGGCGCGGTCTGGGGCTGGCTGGGGACCTCCGAACACCCGACGGTCGCGACCGTGCTCGGCGGCGCGATCGTGATCGGCGCCGTGGCGCTGAAGCTGCGCGAGGACGACGCCCGCCCCGGTCATGACCACGCCGAGGTGGCTACCCTCCCTTGAGATGAACCGGCTGCACGGCGTCATCTGCTCTTCGCGCTGGTGGGGCCGCACCGTCGAGCGCGAGCTGTTGCCGTGGGGCCTGTCGGAGCTGGAGCTGGGCGAGGACGTGCTGGAGATCGGGCCGGGGTTCGGGGCGACGACGAAGGTGCTGGCGAAGCGCCCCGGGCAGCTGACGGTGCTGGAGCTCGACGAGGGCTATTGCGCGCGCCTGCGCCGCGAGCTGTCCGAGCGCGTCGAGGTCGTGCAGGGCGACGCGACCGCGATGCCCTTCGCCGACGGGCGCTTCTCGGCGGTGGTCTGCTTCACGATGCTCCACCACCTGCCGACGCCAGCGGCGCAGGACAGGCTGCTGGCGGAGGCGGCGCGGGTGCTGCGGCCGGGAGGCGTGTTCGCCGGCACCGACAGCCTCGGCACCGGCAGGCTGTTCCGGCTGCTGCACGTCGGCGACATCCTCGTCCCGATCGCGCCCGACGGGCTGCCCGCGCGGCTGCAGGCCGCAGGGCTCGCCGAGCTCGAGATACGCGAGGGCGGCAGCTCGTTCCGCTTTCGCGCGCGCAAGCCGGAGGCCGCGGGCGCCGCCTCGGCGGCGTGAGGCGACGACCGCGGCGCCCGCTCGGATGAGCGAGCACGAGCTGCTCGGCGCGCTCGAGGTCGAGCTGCTGCGCCACGCCGAGCTGCACGCCGGCCGCCCCGCGCACGAGCTGTTCCAGACCTCGACGGTGCGGGCGCTGCTGGAGGGTGGCTATGACGGCGACGTCACCCTCGCCGAGCTGCTGGAGCACGGCGACCTCGGTCTCGGCACGCTGGACGGCCTCGACGGCGAGCTGATCGTGCTCGAAGGGGAGGCGTTCAAGGCGCGCCTGGACTGCACGCTGGAACGACCGGCGCACACGGCAAAGACGCCCTATGCCGTCGTCGTCCCGTTCTCGCCGGGCAAGCCGGTCGCGCTGAGCGGGCCGCTCGATGAGTCGCAGCTCGAAGCGGCGCTCGGCGAGCAGTTGACCGCTGCCGGGCGCCCGACGGCGATCCGCATCGACGGTCGCTTCTCGGAGCTGCACGTGCGCTCGGTCCCGCGCCAGCGCCCTCCGTACAAACCGCTGGCAGAGGCGATCTCCCAGCAGCACGTCAGCGTGCTGCGGGACGTGGCGGGGACGATGGTGGGCTTCTGCTTCCCCGACGCGCTGGACGGGATCGAGATGGCGGGCGCGCACCTGCACTTCGCCGACGAGACGCGCACGCGCGGCGGCCACGTGCTCAGCTTCACGCTGGTCGAGGGGTCGGCCAGGCTCGACGCGGCCACGGCGCTGCACGTGGAGCTGCCCGGCGAAGCGAGCGCCCCGCCGCGGGGCGCCGCCTTCGACCAAATGGCGCTGCACCGGCTGGAGAGCGATCGCTAGACGGCGGTGCGGCGCGAGACGAGCGCCGCCAGCTCGGAGCGGTTGCGCACCTCGAGCTTCGCGTAGACGTGCGAGAGGTGGATCTTCACGGTGCCGCGGGCGATGAACATGCGCTCGCCGATCTCGGGGTTCGTCAGCCCCTCCGCGGCCAGCTCGGCGACCTGCAGCTCGGTCGGCGTCAGCGACTCCCAGCCGCCGGCGGGCCGCTTACGGGCGCCGCGGGCGCGGCGCAGCCAGCCGAGCGCGTTCTCGGTGCTCATCGCCCGGCCCTCCTCGACCGTCTCGGCCAGCTCGCGCTCGCCGAGCTCGCCCCCCAACCGCTCCCGCAGCTGTTCGACGATCGCCTGCTCGGAGGCCCAGCGCGCCAGCGTCAGCTCTTCGCGCAGGCGCTCGGCCGCGCCAAGGATGCGCGCGGCCTCCTCCCAGCTTTCGAGCGCGGCCGCCGCGCCCGCGAGCACGTCGAGCGCGACGGGAATCTGCGGGCGGATGTCCTGCTCGACCGCTTCGCCCAGCGCCGTGTGCGCGTGCCGCTCGGCCTGGGCCGGCTCACCCCGGGCCAGCGCGGCGGCGGCGAGCAGGTTGGCGGCGGTCGTGCGCATCAGCGGGTTGTCCAGCGTCCCTTCGGCGATCTCCCGGGCGCGCGCGGCGTCCTCTGAGGCGGCAGCGTGCTCGCCGAGCGCCAGCTCGGCGCGTGCGAGCAGCGTCAGCGCGTAGGCCATGCCCTGGACGCTGCTGCCCGCACCCGAGTCGACGAACTCGCGCAGCGGCGCGCACACCTCTCGCAGCTCGCCCGCCGCGGCGCGCGCATACAGCGTGGAGAAGTACATCGAGGGGATCGCCATGCCGGCCGCGGCCGTGACCGCGCGCTCCATCGCGGGGCCCAGGTCGGCGAGCGCCTGCCCGGCCTCGCCGCGGTCGGCCAGCACCATCGCGCGGTAGCCGTGGGCGATGCCGGCGCTGACGGGCTCGCCCACGGCGCGGGCGACCTCGATCGCCCGCTCGTACAGCTCGAGCGCCTCCTCGAAGCGCCCGACGATGTGGCGGGCGATCGCCACGCCCGCCCAGTGCCAGGCGGCGAACTCGGCGTAGCCGGTGCGTTCGATGATCGGCAGCGCCTCCTCGAACATCGCCTCCGCCCCCGCGTGGGCCTGCATCAACAGGCCGTAGCCGAGGATCTGCGTGGCGTCCACGAAGCACCACTCGTCGCCGCTCTCACGCGCCAGCGTGCGCGCCCGTTCCAGCCCCTCGCGGCCGCCGGAGGGATCGGGCCAGATCTGCATCGTGCCCAGCACGTCGAGCGCGCGGGCCGCGGTCGACTTCTCGCCGAGCCCTTCGGCGATCTCGAGCGCCGCCAGCTCCGCGGCGATCGCCTCCTCGAAGCGCCCTCCGTAGGTGAGCAGGTAGCCACGCGCCCACAGCACCCGCGCGCGCAGCGCCGAGGGCTGCTCCCCGGCGGCGTCGAGCGCGCGCACGTAGGCCGAGTCGGCCAGCGCGAAGCGCCCGCGCAGCTTCCACCAGACGGTGAGCGCGGCGCACATCCGCAGCGCGCGGCCCCCGCCCTCGCCCGTCGCGACCGCGTGGTCGAGCGCGGCGGCGAGGTTGGCGGCCTCGACGTCGAGGGCGTCCAGCCACAGGCGCTGGTCGGCGTCCTGGAGGTGCGGGGCGATCTGCTCGGCGCGCGCCAGGTAGAAGTCGCAGTGGCGCTCGCGCAGCTCGCGCGCCTCCTCGAGCTGCTGCCCGAGCCGGTCGAGCGCGTACTGGCGCACGGTCTCAAGCAGCCGGTAGCGCACCTCGCCACCCTGCTCGTCGGCGATCGCCAGCGACTTGTCGAGCAGCGAGGTGAGCAGGTCGAGGATTCCCATCGGCTCCAGCGGCTCGTCGGCGCAGACCTCCTCCGCGGCGTCGAGCGTCCACCCGCCGGCGAACACGGCAAGCCGGCGCAGCAGCACCTGCTCGGGTTCCTCCAGCAGCTCGTGGCTCCAGTCGACCGAGGCGCGCAGCGTCTGCTGACGCGGCATCGCCGAGCGCGCGCCGCCGGTCAGCAGCCGGAAGCGGTCGCCCAGGCCGGCGGCGATCTGCTCGACGCCCAGCACCCGCACGCGCGCGGCGGCGAGCTCGATCGCGAGCGGGATGCCGTCGAGGTCGTGGCAGATCTGCGCGATCGCCGGGGCGTTGCCGGCGTCGACGCGGAAGTTCGGGCGCACCTTCAGCGCGCGCTCGATGAACAGGCGCACGGCGTCGGACTGCGCCACGGCCTCGATCTGCTCGGCCTCGACCTCGTTCGGCAGCGACAGCGACGGCACGCGCCAGTGCGTCTCGCCCTCGACGCCGAGCGGGGCGCGGCTGGTGGCGAGCACGACGACGCCCGGACAGCCGCGCAGCAGCGCTTCCGCGGTCTCGGCACACGCGTCGAGCAGGTGCTCGCAGTTGTCGAGCACGACCAGCGCCTGCGAGCCGGCGAGGTGGGCGATGACGGCATCCAGCGAGCTCTGCCCCGCCAGCGGCATCACGCCGATCGCCTCGCCCAGGGTCGGGCCGACCGCCTGCGGGTCCGACAGCGGCGCCAGCTCGACCCACCAGGCGCCGCCGGAGAAGCGGTCGAGCGCGTCGGCGGCGGTCTGCGCCGCCAGCCGCGTCTTGCCGCAGCCGCCCGCGCCGGTCAGCGTCAGCATCCGCGTGCCAACCAGCGCGGCGGCGATCTCCTCCAGCTCGCGCTCGCGCCCCACGAAGCTCGTGAGCTGCTCGGGCAGGTTGTTCGGCAGCGCGTCGAGCGACGCCGGCGGCCCGGCGTCGTCGGGCAGGTCGGGGTGGCCCAGCAGGAACACGTGCTCCGGACGCCCGAGGTCGCGCAGCCGGTGCGTCCCGAGGTCCAGCAGCTCGGCCCCCGCGGGCATCCGGTCGAGCACCAGGTCGTGCACGGCGCGCGAGAGCAGCGTCTGCCCACCGTGCGCGATCGCCCGCAGCCGCGCGCAGCGGCTGAGGGCGACGCCGAAGTAGTTGCCTTCGTCGCGCAGCTGCGCCTCCGCGGTGTGCAGCGCGATCCGCACCCGCAGCCGCACGCCGCCGGGCCACTCCGCCGCCGCCAGCGCGCGCTGTGCGTCCAGCGCCGCGGCGACGGCGTCCGACGCCCGCGAGAAGGCGGCGACGACGCTGTCGCCCTCGCCCTGTTCGACGGGCCGCACGCCGCCGTGGCGGCCGACGGCGTCGGCGAGCAGCGCGTAGTGCGCCGGCACCGCCTGCGCCATCTCCGCGGGGTGGGCCTCCCACAGCCGGGTCGAGCCCTCGATGTCGGTCAGCAGGAACGTGACGGTGCCGGCCGGCAGCGCAAACGTCGTCTCTCCGTCCTGTGCGATCCCCGCCAAGGCACCACCCCAGATGTTCGGCCGGGCGAGCGCCAGGCCGTCGGCGGATCGTGTCATGCCGACACGGCGGCCGCCGTCGCGGCCTCCCCCGTGCTTGCGGCGAGCGGCGCGCGGCGCAGCAGCGTCACGCCGATGGCCGCCATCAGCAGCGCGAACGAGATCGGCGCCAGCGCGGGGATCGAGCTGGGCGAGAGCGTCCCCGAACGGGCGAACCCGACCGACGCGATCGTGTGCAGCGCCGCCGCCAGCAGCGCCAGCCCGGGTACGACGCGCGAGGAGCGGTCGTAGGCGCGCCAGGCGAACGCGAGCGCGAGCGCGCAGGGGACCGTCGGCCACGCCGAGGCGCTGGTCGCGAGGTTGAAGGCGTCGCCGAACACCCGGGCGATGCCGGGCGCGAGCTGCGGCGACTCGTAGGCGCCGACGATCCCGAACACGAGCGCCACGCCGATCAGCGCGGACTCGACCGCGGCGCAGATCAGCGCTACCGCGCTCGCGGTGCCGGCCCGGGCGCGCAACAGCTGCCACAGCCCGGCGAACGTCAGCGGCATCAGTGCGCACCATGCGATCCCGTTCAGCACGCTGGCCGCAAGCACGCCGCTGCGATGCGCGGCGAAGAAGCTCAGCACCGCGGCGCCCGAGGCGCCGATTTCGGGCGCGTCGGCGAAGGAGCCGATCGGGACGCTGATCAGGTACAGCAGCGCGGTCCCGAGCGCTGCGTAGGCGGTCACTGCTCGCGTGGACACGTCTTCACCTCCAGGCCGGGCCGGCCCCGATGGCCGGCAGTTAGGCGAAGCTACGGCGGCGCCTGGCGCAGTACATCTGCCATCTGGCATATATGCGCCCGCTCGCCCGGCCAAAGGACGAGCGGGCGGCGCCGGGGCTCCCGCTCGCCACCGCCGGCGCCGGGGCGATGCGGCGCTGCGATACTCGGGCGATGCCCACGCTGCCGACCGCACCGCTCGCGGCGGGCTCGCTGATCGCGGGCTACGCCGTCGCTTCGGCCAGCGGCTCGCGCCCCCTGGGCGGCGTCGTGCTGGCGGCGGGCGGGCTGTGGTGCCTGCGCGAGTGGGCGCGCCGCAACGACGCGCGGACGGCCGCGATGCTCGGCGCCGCGGGGCTCGTGGCGTTCGCGGGCTCGCACCTGCTGGCGAAAGCCGTCGGCGCCTGGCCCGCGGTGCTGCTTGTGGCGGCGGCGATGGGCGCGCTGACCTGGGCGCTGGCCGACGCCCGCGCGCAGCCGCTGGTCGCTCGCTAGAGCACGCTTCCCGCGCACCCGCCAACCCTTCGCAAGCTCGCGAAAGCGAGCTCCCTTCCTAAGAAGACTCTGAGGTTGGCTACACCGAGCACTAAGGCGCGCGGCTGATACTGCCGCCATGAGCTTGCACCCGATGGGCATCGAGGCGACTGCGGTGGCACCCCACCTCTACTGGATCGCCAGCCGGGCGGCGGGCAGCGCGGCGCTGCTGCTGTCGAGCGTGTCGGTGTGCGTGGGCCTGACGAGTGGCCTGCGCCTGGTCAAGGGCCGCGCCGCGGATCTGCGCGTGACGCACGAGGCGCTGTCGCTCGCGACGATCGCGGCGCTGCTGGTGCACGTGCTGACGCTGCTGGGCGACGGCTTCCTGCACCCGAGCCTTGGCGAGCTCACGGTGCCGTTCCTCAGCGGCTACCAGACCTTCTGGACGAGCGCGGGGATCGTCGCGTTCTGGATGATGCTCGCGCTCGGCCTCTCCTACTACGCCCGCGCAAGGATCGGCGTGCAGCGCTGGCGCGTGCTGCATCGCTTCACGGCGCTGGCCTGGGTGCTGGGCCTGGCGCACTCGCTGGGCGAGGGCAGCGACGCGGGCCAGGCATGGTTCCTGGCGATGGTGACGATCGTGGCGCTGCCGGCGCTGGCGCTGCTCGCCGTGCGGGCCACGAAGGCCGCGGCGGCGCGGTCCGCGACGAGGCTCCCCGTCCCCGCGGATGCCCGTCGCCCGGAGGTCCAGCGCCTCGACGAGCAGGGGCGGATCGGAGCGCTGCCATGAGCCCGCGCGAGGCCAGGGCGCTCGCGGCGGGCCGGCGCGCCGAGCTGCGCAGGCGCGCACGGCGGATCAGGCGCTCGGTCGCGGCGGCCGCGGGAGCGCTGTTCGTGACGGTGTTCCTGATCGTGGCGGTGCAGCTGGCCTCCGGGCACGACCCGGCGCTGTCGGCGGCCTCGAAGACGAACACCACGACGACCGAACGCCGCTCCTCCGCGACGGGCACCTCCAGCGCGAAGTCGGCGAAGTCCGGCGAAGCCAGCTCCGCGAGCGAATCGGCGACGCAGGAACCGAGCGAACCTGCGACCACCGAATCGGCGAGCGGGGAATCGAGCGAATCTGCGACCACTGAATCGGCGAGCGGGGAATCGAGCGAATCCGGCGCCGAAGAATCGACACAGTCGAGCGAAGTGTCTCCGATGACTAGCTCGCAGTCGTGACGCAGCTGCTCGGCACGGGCGAGCAGGTGGAGCGCTTCGCCTGCTTCGGCGGCCGCTGCTCGGTGCTGGTGAGCGGCGACGACGGCCTGCGCTCGGCGGCTGAGGCCGTGCGCGCGGCGCGCAGCTCGCTCGAAGACTGGCACGCGCGCTTCTCGCGCTTCATCCCGGACAGCGAGCTGTCGCTGCTGAACGAGGACCGCCGCGCGGAGGTTCCGGCAAGCGAGCTGCTGGTGCGCTTGGCGGCGGCGGTGCGCGCCGCGGGCGAGCTGTCGGGCGGCCTGGTGGACGCGACGCTGGCGGAGGAGATCGAGATCGCGGGCTACGCGGAGGATCTGTCGAAGACGCCGCTGCCGCCGGCATTGGCGCTGGCGCTGGCGCCGCCACGCAGGCCGGCGCGCGCGAGCGGGCGCGGGCGCTGGCGCGAGGTGAGGGCGGACCTCGACCGGGGCACGGTGACGAGGCCCCCGGGTTTGCGGATCGACGGCGGCGGCCTGGCGAAGGGCCTGTTCGCGGACGTGCTGGGCGAACGGCTGGCAGGGCATGCGGCCTACGCGGTGGACTGCGCGGGCGACCTGGCGCTGGGCGGCGGCGCGGGGCTGCCGCGGGCGATCGGAGTGGAGAGCCCGTTCGACGGCAGCGCGCTGCACACGTTCGCGCTGAGCGCGGGGGCGGTGGCGACGAGCGGGATCACGAAGCGCAGCTGGCTGGGTGGCGACGGGCGCCCGGCGCACCACCTGCTGGACCCGGCGACGGGCGCGCCGGCCTTCACGGGCGTGGTCCAGGCGACGGCGCTGGCGCCCTCGGCGCTGGAGGCGGAGATCAGGGCGAAGGCCGCGCTGCTGGCGGGCCCCCGCGGCGCCGCGGCGCATCTGCGCCACGGCGGTGCGGTTGTCTGTGACGACGGGTCCTGCGCGGTGTTTCAGCCCGCGCTGAACTTCGCGGCCTCGTCGGAGCCGCCGGTGGCGTCGCCCTCGCTGTAGGCATGGGCGCCGGCCCCGGCGAGCGCGCCGCCGTCGACGATCAGGTACTCCTCGCGGATCGGCCGCCCGGCGAAGTGGCACTCCAGGATCTCGCGCGTGCCCGCGGCGTAGCGCGCCTGCGCGGACAGGCTGGTGCCGGAGGTGTGCGGCGTCATCCCGTGATGCGGCATCGAGCGCCAGGGGTGGTCCCTGGGCGCGGGCTGGGGGAACCAGACGTCGCCGGCGTAGCCGGCGAGCCGGCCGCTCTCGCAGGCGCCGGCGACGGCCTCGCGATCGCAGATCTTGCCGCGGGCGGTGTTGATCAGGTAGGCGCCGCGCTTCATCCTGGAGAGCAGCGCCTCGTCGAACAGGTTCTCCGTCTCGGGGTGCAGCGGCGCGTTGATCGTCACGACGTCGCAGACCTCGACCATCGACTCGACGTTCTCGTGGAAGGTGAGCCCCAGCTCCCGCTCGGTCTCGGCGGGCAGCCGGTGGCGGTCGGTGTAGTGCAGCCCGACCTCGAAGGGCTTCAGCCTGCGCAGCACGGCGGAGCCGATCCGGCCGGCGGCGACGGTGCCGACCTGCATGCCCTCGAGGTCGTAGGAGCGCGAGACGATCTCGGCGATGTCCCAGCCGCCCTGCACGACGTTCTGGTACATGGGGATGTAGTTGCGCACGAGCGCCAGGATCATCATCACGACGTGCTCGGCGACGCTGATGCTGTTGGAGTAGGTCACCTCGGCGACGGTGATCCCGCGCTCGATGGCGGCTTGCAGGTCGACGTGGTCGGAGCCGATCCCCGCGGTGAGGGCGAGCTTCAGTTGCGGCGCCTTGGCGATCCGCTCGCTGGTCAGATAGGCGGGCCAGAAGGGCTGTGAGATCACGACCTCGGCGTCGGGCAGCTCGCGCTCGAAGACGGAGTCGGGGCCGTCCTTGTCGGAGGTGACGACCAGCTCGTGCCCGAGCCCCTCCAGGAAGGCGCGCAGCCCCAGCTCACCCGACACGCAGCCGACGAGCTCCCCCGGCGTAAAGTCAAGCCCCTGCGGCGTGGGCGCGGTCTGCCCGTCGAAGTAGCGCTCGACCTTCGGCACCCCCTCGCGCGCGTAGGACGGTGGATATCCCGTGGCGGGATCCTCGTAGAGAACGCAAAGCACCTTCGCCATGACCCGACTCCCCTTTTGACGTTTCAGACATAATCGCACCGTGCGCGCGATCCAGATCGTGGAGGAAACCGGCCCGGACACGTCGCTGCGGCTGGTCGAGCTGGATGAGCCGGAGCCCTCGCACATGCTGACCCCGGGCCGTGGCGTGTTGGTCGAGGTCCACGCTGCCGGGGTGTCGTTCCCGGAGGTCTTGCAAACACGGGGGATGTATCAAGTCAAACCCCCGGTCCCGTTCGTCCCGGGCAGCGAGGTGGCGGGGATCGTGCGCAGCGCGCCGGAGGAGGCGCAGGTGAAGCCGGGCGACCGCGTCGCGGCCTTCTGCGCGCTGGGGGGCTTCGCGGAGACGGCGGTGGCCCCGGACTACTTCACCTTCCCGCTGCCGGAGGCGCTGGACTTCGCCCAGGGGGCGAGCCTGATCCTCAACTACCACACGGCCTACTTCTGCCTCGTGACGCGCGGGCGCCTGGCGGCGGGCGAGAGCGTGCTGGTGCACGGCGCCGCGGGCGGCGTCGGCACGGCGGTGCTGCAGGTGGCGAAGGCGCTGGGCGCGAGCACGATCGCGCTGGTCTCGACGGAGCAGAAGGCCGAAGTCGCGAAGGACGCCGGCGCCGACCACGTCGTGCTGCTGGGCGAGAACTGGAAGGACGAGGTGAAGGAGCTGTCGGGCGGCGGCGTCGACATGGTGCTGGACCCCGTGGGGGGAGACCGCTTCACGGACAGCCTGCGCTCGCTGCGCGAGACGGGGCGGCTCGTGGTGGTGGGCTTCACGGGCGGCTCGATCCCCGAGGTGAAAGTGAACCGGCTGCTGCTGAACAACACCGAGGTGATCGGCGCGGGCTGGGGCGCGTTCGTGATGGCCAAGCCCGAGATCAACCGCGAGATCGGCGAGGCGATCGAGAAGATGATCGACGACGGCTACGTCAGGCCGATCGTGGGGGCGCGCTTCCCGCTGGAGCGGGCGGCCGAGGCGCTGCACGCGATCGACGAGCGCCGCGCCACGGGCAAGGTCGTGCTCGACGTGCGGCCCGCCTAGCCCGAACCGGCGCCTAAGAGCATCGTAGGAGTGCCCGGCGAGCGCGGGGCTACGCGCGGGCCGTGCGCAACAATCGGAAGATGAAGGTTCTGGTGGTGGACGACGACCGCGCGGTGCGCGACGCGCTGCGACGGGTGCTGACGCTGGCGGGCTACGAGGTGCAGACGGCGGAGGGGGGCGCGGAGGCGATCGAGTCGGTGGTCCAGTCGGTGCCGGACGCGGTGGTGCTGGACATCGGGATGCCGGACGTGGACGGGCTGGAAGTGTGCGAGCGCCTGCGCCGCCTGGGCAACCGCGTGCCGATCCTGATGCTGACGGCGCGGGTGGAGGTCTCCGACCGGGTGGCGGGCCTGGACGCGGGGGCGGACGACTACCTGGTGAAGCCGTTCGACGTCGACGAGCTGAAGGCGCGCCTGCGGGCGCTGCTGCGCCGCAGCGGTCCCGACGGCGATCCGGACGAGCTGTCGTTCGCGGAGGTGAAGCTGGACCGCTCGCGGCACGGCGCGAGCGTCGGCGAGCAGGTGGCGGAGCTGACGCGCACGGAGTACCAGCTGCTGGAGCTGTTCCTGCGCAACCCGCGCCAGGTGCTGCCGCACAGCGTGATCTACGACCGCGTCTGGGGCTATGACTTCGGCGCGGCGTCGAACGCGCTGCGGGTCTACGTGGGCTATCTGCGCCGCAAGCTCCAGGAGATCGGGGCGCGCGAACTGATCCACACGGTGCGCGGGGTCGGCTACGTGCTGCGCGAGCCGTGAGCCTGCGCCTGCGGATCGCGGCGGTGGGCGCCGCGGCGGTCGCGCTGGCGGTGCTGGCGGCGGCGGTGGCGATCTACCTGGCGGTGCGCTCGGACCTGCGTGGGCAGATCGACGAGTCGCTGCGGCAGCGAGCGCAGGAGTTCGTGGGCCCGCAGCCCCAGGGGGGCGCCTTCCCGGCGGGCGTGCCCCTGCTGCTGCGCACGCACGGCGGCGAGGACAAAGGCCCGCTGCCGCGCTTCGTGCAGCCGGGCCGCTTCGGCGGCGCGGCGGGCTACATCCAGTTCGTCTCGGCGGGGGGCGAAGTGAAGGCGCCGGGCGGGCAGGGGTCGACCCCCCAGATCCAGCCGAACGCGACGGAGCGGCGGATCGCGGCGAGCGGCCACGGCAGCGCCCTGGAAGACCGCACGGTCCGGGGCACGCATCTGCGCGTGTACACGCTCGGCACGCCGGGCGCAGGCGCCGGCGCGGGAGCGGGCGGTAGCGCTTCGGGCGCTACTTCGAGCGGCGGCGCTGAGGGCGCAACGGCGGGACCGGGCGCAACCGCCGGCTTGGGCACAACCGCGGGCGAAACCGCGCGAGCCACGGTCCCGGCGGCGAGCACCCGCGGCGCGGTGATGATCGCGCGCCCGCTGACGGAGGTGGACCACGAGCTGCACAGGATCGTGTTGATCCTGCTGATCGTGGGCGTGTCGGGGATCGCGCTGGCGGCGCTGCTGGGGGCGCTGGTGGCGCGCACGGCGCTGGCTCCGATCGGGCGCTTCACGCGCCGCACGGAGTCGCTGGCGGGCGAGCTGGACCTGTCGGAGCGCCTGGACGTGGGAGGCGGAGAGGAGCTGGAGCGCCTGGCGACGAGCTTCAACACGACGCTGGACGCGCTGGAGCGCTCGCTGCAGGCGCAGCGCCAGCTGATCGCGGACGCGAGCCACGAGCTGCGCACGCCGATCGCCTCGCTGCGGGCGAACATCCAGACGCTGGAGGAGGCGGCGCGGCTACCGCCGGCGGAGCAGCGCCGCCTGCGCGAGGACATCGTGGAGGAGCTGGACGAGCTGACGGCGCTGGTGGGCGACGTGGTGGAGCTGGCGCGGGGGTCGCGGGCGCCGTCGGAGCGCGAGGACGTGCGCCTGGACGAGCTGGTGGCGGAAGCGGTGGAGCGGACCCGGCGCCGGGGCGAGCTGCGCTTCGAGCTGGACCTGCAGCCGGCGGTGGTGCGGGGCGAAGCCGACCGCATCAACCGCGCGGTCTCGAACCTGCTGGACAACGCGCGCAAGTGGAGCCCGGCGGGGGCGACGGTGGAGGTGACGCTGCGCGACGGGGTGCTGAGCGTGCGCGACCACGGCCCGGGCTTCTCGGAGGACGACCTGGCGCAGGTGTTCGAGCGCTTCTACCGCTCCGAGAGCGCGCGCAAGCTGCCGGGCTCGGGCCTGGGGCTGGCGATCGTGCGCCAGGCGGCGGAGGCGCACGGGGGCTATGCGCGCGCGGGCAACGCGCCGGGAGGGGGAGCGGCGATGCAGGTCAGCTTCGGGCGCGCCTGGCTGCCGAGCGAGCGTCCGGAGCCGACGGCGGTGACGTGAAGGCGACGGCGGTGACGAGAAGGATTTGGGGCGCGGGACGTGGCGCTGGCATGGGGGGCGCTGAGCTCGGAGGGGGAGGCGCGGCGGCAGTGGCTGCTGGCGGGCCTGGCCTGTGACGTGGCCGACGCGGCGGCGGGCGTCGCAGGTGGCCGCAGGGGGTATCTGCCGAAGCTGACGAGCGCGCTGGTGAGCGGCACGGCGGTCGCGGCCGTGGTGCTGGGCGCCTCGGCGCTGGGCGAGGACTGAGCGCGGGGCTCAGCTGCGGCGGGCGCTGCGCCCGGCGTGGCTGGCGATGATCCGCTCGTCGCCGGGCGAGCCGGACATGCGCGCTTCGCGCCGCGCCAGCGGCGAGCGGCTGATGTACGCGCGAAGCGAGCTGACCACCGCAGTCAGCTCGCTGTCAACCCTCGCGCGTCCGATCCTTCCTTCGGCGGCTTCGTCCTGCGCCCGCGTGACGGCGGCGGCAAGCTGCGCCTTCAGCGCCCTGTACACGACGAAAGGCGAGTCTTCGCTGGAAAGCGTGACGCCGAACGGCTTCCCGGGATCGGTGTAGCCGATCTTGGTGAGCACGTCGCGCGCGGCGTCGATCATCCAGAGCGCCGCTTGGCACGCGTGCTCGTCGGTGACCTCGCCGCCAAGGGTCAGTTGTGAGAGACGATCGGAGGCGAATCCGATCTCGGTGAGCAGCCCGCGCCTGAGGTAGGAGGCGATGGCGGGCGTGACGACCATGAGCACGCCGGTTCGCTTGCGGCCTTCGACGGTGCCGAAGGCGCGGCGCCGGACCTGCCGCTGGGCTACCCGTCCCGCTGCATCCCGCTGCATCGCGCCCCCCGGCTCGACGTTTGATGCTCTACTGCGGCAGGAGGCTCCGGGCGCTCGGCCGAGTGCCCGGAACACTCCCTGCCACTGGCGAGACGCGATGGCGAGCGATCCCGCATCCCTCTCCTGCCGGCATGCGCGGAACGCGCCGGACTGCCCGCATGCTGCGGCGGATGCAAGCTCGCCTCCATCGCGTCGAATGCTTGCCGAGCCGCAAGCGGTTTGTAAGCCAGAGGGTTGAAGGTTCTACATCCTGCATGAGAGTGAGAAACACATGATTCCCACCGTTTACGTTTCGAATAGTCTGCACACATGAGGCCCCGGGCCGTCGAACAAGCACGGTCTCAGCCGCTCCAATCGGCGGTCCAATGGGCATTGCTCGGCCTGGTGATCGAGCGTCCGAGCTACGGCTACGAGCTGGCGACGCGCTTCGAGCGTGCATACGGTGGGGCGCTGCGCCTGAGCAGCATGTCCTACGCGTACACGGCGCTTCAGGCGCTGGAGCAGCGCGGCTTGGTGGAAGAGGTCCCGGGCTCGGGTGGGGGGCGTCAGCCGAAGCCCACCTACCGCGCCACGGAGGAGGGCATTTCCGCGTTCAAGGACCAGCTGGTGGCCGAAGTCAGCGAGGACCGGCGCCGCTCGCGCGTCTCGGCCCGCAAGCTGTCGGTGTTCGTGCGCGAACCGGAGGTGGCGCTGGCGCTGATCGACCAGATCAGGGAGGCCTGCCTGAAAGAGGCGGTGAGCTCCTCGCGCCTGCCGGCTGAGCTGGAGGCCGAGCTCGACCAGGCGGGCCGGCTGGCGGCGCGCCTGGCCGCGGAGGAAGGGCGGCTCGCGGTGGACGCGAAGCTCGCGTGGCTGGACATCGCGGCACGGGAGCTGAAGGCCCTCAGGGGTCGGCCGGGCACATGAGCCTGCTGGCGCTCGAACAGGTCGGCAAGCGCTACGGGAGCGGGATCCAGAGTCGCGTCGCGTTGCGCGAGGTGTCCTTCGAGGTGGGGGCCGGGGAGCTGGTGGCGGTGTGGGGCCGCCGCCGCTCCGGCCGCTCGACGCTGATGCGCGTGGCGGCGGGAATCGAGCGGCCCGACACGGGCTGCGTGCTGCTGGAAGGCCGCGACATCTACGCGGCGCGTACGCACGGGCTCGACGCCGTCTGCTACTGCCGCACCTCGTTCCGGCCGGCCGAGGGGCAGCTCGTGCTGGACCAGCTGGTCCTGGGACAGCTCTCGCGAGGGATCGCTGCCACGGCGGCGCGGGGCCGCGCGGCGGACGCTCTGCACAGGGTCGGGGCGAAGAAGCTGATCGCGGCGCGCTGCGGCGACCTGGACCCGGTGGAGCGCGTCCGCGTGGCGATCGCCCGCGCGCTCGTCCGCGACCCGCGGCTGCTGGTGATCGACGAGCCCACGATCGGCGTCGATCCGCTCGCCCGCGACGGCCTGTTCGGGCTGCTGCGCTCTCTTGCGAACGAAGGCATCGCGGTGCTGACGAGCACCGGCGACGCGGCGGGTCTGGAGGACGCCGACCGCGCGCTCACGCTCAGCGACGGCGAGCTGAACGGCTCGGCGGCGCCGGACACCGCAGCCGTGATACCGCTCCGCCGTGCAGGCAATCAATAGCCAGAGCATGAGGGGATCTGGGCGGGCACACGTGAAGTAGCCAACATGGGGGCGCTCGAGCTAGAGGCGGTCGTCAGGCACTACACCGGGTCGGGCGAGGAGGTGAGAGCCGTGGACGGGGTCAGCCTCCGCGTCGAGGGCGGAGAGCTGGTGGCGATCACCGGCCCGAGCGGCTCGGGCAAGAGCACGCTGCTGCTGCTGATCGGCGGCCTGCTGGCGCCGGGCTCGGGCTCGATCCGCTTCGAGGGGCGCGAGCTGGGGGCGATGAACGAGGAGCAGCGCTCGGAGTACCTGCAGCGGGACGTGGGCTTCATCTACCAGAGCTTCCCGCTGCTGCCGCGGGTGAAGGCGCTCGAGAACGCGGCGGTGAAGCTGATGCTTGGCGGCATGGGGATGCGCGAAGCGCAGGCCCAGGTGCTGCCCTGGCTGCAACGGGTGGGCCTGGGCGATCGGCTGGGGCACACGCCGGAGCAGCTGTCGGGGGGCGAGCGTCAGCGCGTGGCGATCGCGCGCGCGCTGGCCTGCGAGCCGAAGCTGGTGCTGGCGGACGAGCCGACGGGGAACCTCGACAGCACGCGCAGCCGCGAGATCGTCGAGCTGCTGCGCTCGGTGGCGCACGAGCGGGGGGCGGTGGTCCTGCTGGTGACGCACGACGTCTCGGCGGCGGCGCTGGCCGACCGCTCCTATGCCCTGCGCGACGGGCGTCTGCATGACGAGCGAGCGATCACGGAGGCTCCCCTGGCTTCACGGGTCGGCGAGGGTTGATAGTGGGATCGCCGTCGGCGAGGGAGCACGCCACGCGCGGCCTGCTGCGGCCCTATGCGCTCGTCTACCTGTACCGGGCCCGGCTGCGGGTGAACGCCGCGCAGGAGCTGCTGGCGGGGCTCGGGGTGGCGATCGCGGTGGCGCTGCTGTTCGCGACGCTGGTCGCGAGCTCGAGCGTCTCGGGCTCGACGGAACAGGTGGTCCACGCGGTGATCGGCCCCGCCGACCTACAGGTGCGGGCGCGCGGGAACGAAGGCTTCGACGAAGCGCTGCTGCGGCGGGTGAAACACCTGCCTGGGGTGGCGCAGGCGGCGCCGCTGTTGGAGCAGCAGGCGACGGTCGCGGGGCCGGGCGGGAGCAGCGCGACGGTCGACGTGGCGGGCACCGACCCGACGCTGGCGATCCTGAACGGGCTGGCGCGCTCGCTGCCGATCTCGGCGCTGACGCCGGGGACGATCGGGCTCAGCAAGGCGACGGCGAAAGAGCTGGGCATCTCCTCGAAGCCGAGCCGGCTGCAAACGGTCGAGGTGAGCCTGCGCGGGCGGCGGGTGCCGCTGAGGGTCTCGGCGGTGCTGGGCCCGGAAGCGTTCGGGGCGCTGTCGCACGCGCGCGTGGCGGTGATGCCGACGAGCCAGCTACAGCAGCTGGCGGGGCTGCCGCGGCGGATCTCGCGCGTGCTGGTGGAGTCCGAACCGGGGGCGGAAGCGAGCGTGCGCGCGCAGCTACAGCGGATCGCGGGCGGGAAGCTGATCGTGGCGCGCGCCGACCAGGACCAGCGCCTGCTGCACCAGGCGCTGGTGCCGAGCAACCAGGCGAGCGCGCTGTTCGCGGCGATCAGCGCGCTGCTGGGGTTCCTGTTCGCGTTCAACGCGATGCTGCTGACGGTCCCGGAGCGCCGCCAGGTGATCGCGAGCCTGCGGATGGAGGGCGCCCGCCGCTCGGCGATCATGCAGATGGTGGTGTTCCAGGCGCTGTGCCTGGGCGTGCTGGCCTCGGTGATCGGGGTCGGGGGGGGGTATCTGCTCTCGCGCAGCCTGTTCCATCTCTCGCCGGGGTATCTGGCGCAGGCGTTCACGCTGGGCACGAGCACGGTGATCGGCGTCGCCCCGCTGGCGCTGGCGCTGGGAGGGGGGATCGCGGCGACGTTGCTGGCGTCGCTGTTCCCGCTGCTGGACATGCGCTCGGGGCGGGCGGTGAACGCGGTCTACCAGGATGAGGGCGTGCCGGGCAACATGCTGGGCTCGGCCGCGCAGCGCTCGCTGGCGGCGCTGGCGGTGGGGCTGTTCGTGGCGGCGTCGCTGCTGTTCTGGCTGTCGCCCTCCACGGCGATCCCCGCCTGCCTGCTGCTGGCGCTGGGGACGGTCGCCGCGGTGCCGGTGGTGCTCGCGGGCGTGATGGCGGCGGCGGAGGCGATCGTCGCGCGCCGCGAGCGCATGACGCTGCTGCCGCTGGCGCTGGCGTCGCTGCGGGCGACGACGCTGCGCTCGCTGGCGCTCGCGGCGACGGGCGCGCTGGCGCTGTTCGGGAGCGTGGCGCTCGGCGGCGCGCGCAACGACCTGCTGCGCGGCATCTCCCGCTACACCGCCCACTACGTCGCGGGCGCGGACATCTGGCTGGTGAACCCGCACGACAACCAGGCCACGAGCGACTTCAGGTTCGACGGGGAAGAGCGGGCGAAGATCGCGGCGATCCCCGACGTGCGCCGGGTGAACGTCTTCCAGGGTGGCTTCCTGGACATCGGCGACAGGCGCGTGTGGGTGATCGCCTGGCCCGCGGGGGTCCGTCCCAGCCTGCTGGACGACCAGGTGATCGGCACATCCCCGGGCAAGGTGGCGGGCAGGCTGCGCGGCACGGGATGGATGACGGTCTCCCAGCAGATCGCCGCGGCGGCCGGGGCGCAGGTGGGGCGGGCGCTGAGCATCCCGACGCCGAGCGGCAAGCACGCGTTCAGGGTGGCGGCGACGACGACGAACTTCGGCTGGACGCCGGGCGCGATCCTGATGGACAGCGCGGACTTCAGCCGGCTGTGGCATTCGGGGACGCCGACGGCGCTGGGCGTCGACGTCGCTGCGGGGAGCGATGTCGATCGCGTGGCCGGGGCGATCAGGCGCAGCCTGGGCCCGGGCAGCGGCCTGGAAGTGCTCACGGGGCGGGAACGGACGAAGAGCATCGACGACTCGGCGAACGAAGGCCTCGCGCAGCTGGGTGACATCGCGACGCTGCTGCTGCTGGCGGCGATCCTCGCGATGCTGGCGGCGCTGGGCTCGAGCATCTGGCAGCGGCGCGTCTCGCTGGCGGCGCTGCGCCTGGAGGGCGCGAGGCCCTCGCGCCTGCGACGGCTGGTCTTCCTGGAAGTGGCGGTGATGCTCGCGGCGGGGTCGCTGACCGGCGCGCTGGCGGGCGTCTACGGCGAGTTCGTGATCGACGACTTCCTGCGGCACGTCTCGGGCTTCCCGGTGGCCGCGGGGACGATCGGCCGCCGGCCGCTTGAGATCTTCCTGCTGGTAGTGCTCTCGGTATTGCTCGTGGCGGTGTTCCCGGGGTGGGCCGCCTCGCGTGTTCCTCCAAGCCTGGCGCTCGAGGAGTGAGGCGAGGGCGGCTTGCAGACATCGATACGAGAGCGGAAACGCGCACGCCTTGGAGGGAAGGTCGCGCGGAGGGCCACGCGACGGCGCGAACGGCCCGCCCGGACCTCCGCTCAGGACGAGGCGCAAACCCACCGGCGGGCGGGTTCGTCGTTGTGCGAGCGGGGCCTGGGGATTCGCGTCGCCGTCACGCTGGTGCTGGCGAACGCCCGCTACTGGACGAGCGTGGCGCCGCTGGTGCGCTCGGAGCTGCGGCGCTGGTCGCTGCGGGCCGGCGCGATCGCGGACGAGGGCCTGCGCGAGGTGGCGCTGGGCAAGCTGCGCCACGAGCACTTCAACGCGGAGGTGGCGGCGACGCTGGCGACGCTGGCGCCGGCGAGCAGGCGCGCCCGGGTGATCGAGGCGATCGTCGCCTACGAGGTGCTCTACGACTACCTCGACGGCCTGGGCGAGCTGCGCGGCGGGTCCTCGCTGCAAAGCGTGCGGCGGCTGTACGAGCCGTTCGTGGCGGTATGGGATGGCGAGGAGCCGCCGGCGGGCGCGGCGGCGGAGGCCTTCGAGGACGACGGCGGCTACCTGCGGGAGCTGGCGCAGACGGTGCGGGTCGTGCTGGCGGAGCTGCCGGGGCAGCGGGCGGTGGCGAGCGCGGGCAGGCGCGCGGCCCGGCGCTGCGCGGAGGCCCAGATCCGCGCCCACGCGAAGCCCAGGCTCGGCGAGGACGAGCTTGAGCGATGGGCGTGTGAGAGCGGAGCGGCCTTAGGGCTGCCGAGCTGGCGCGACTACATGGCGGGGGCGGTGGCGTCGGTGCTGGTGGGGCACGCGCTGATCGCGACGGCGGCGGAGGAGGCGACGGAGCAGCAGGCGGAGGCGATCGACCGGGCCTACTTGGCGATCAGCGCGCTGAGCACGATGCTGGACAGCCTGGTCGACTACGGCAGCGACGTCGCGACGGGGGACCCGTGGTTGCTGCGGCTCTACGGCGATCGGGAACAGCTGGCCGACCGCCTGGGCGAGGTGGCGGCGAGCGCGGTGGCGCAGGCGCGGCTGCTGCCGCACGCGGCCCATCACCTGATGACGCTGCTGGGCGTGGTGGCGTACTACACATCGGCGCCGGAGGCGCGGGAGCAGCCGGCGCGGGAGATCGTGGCGAGGCTGCACCGCGAGCTGCGCCCGTTGATCCTGCCGACGCTGCTGGTGATGCGCTGCTGGCGCCTGGCGAAGCGGGCCCGCCACCCGCTGGCGAGAGCTCGGCACGACGGCGATCAGCGAGATGGATGCTGAGCCGCGAGGCCGAGCACCCGCGGTACGTGGCGGTGATCGCGGACGGCAATCGCCGCTGGGCGCACGCCCACGGCCGGGGGCCGGGCGCGGGCCACGCGGCGGGGGCCGACACGCTGCGGGAGCGGATCGCGGACGCGATCCGCTTGGGCGTGCGCGAGCTGACGGTGTTCTCGTTCTCGACCGAGAACTGGTCGCGCCCACCGCAGGAGGTGGCGGAGCTGATCGAGATGCTGACGGGGCGCATCGCGAGCGAGACGCCGGGCCTGCACGAGCGCGGCGTGCGGATGCGCTTCCTCGGCCGTCGCGACGGCGTGCCGGCGAGCATGCTGGGACAGATGCGCTGGGCGGAGGGGCTGACGGCGCAGAACCGGCGGCTCGACCTGTACGTGGCGTTCAACTACGGTGGGCGCGCGGAGATCGTGGAGGCGGCGGCGCGTTTCAAGGGCGGGACCGAGCAGGACTTCCGCGCGTGCCTGTACGCGCCGGAGATGCACGACCCGGACCTGGTGATTCGCACGGGCGCCGAGCGGCGGCTGTCGAACTATCTGCTGTGGCAGGCGGCCTACGCGGAGCTGGTGTTTCGCGACGAGCTGTGGCCGGACTTCTCGCGTGCCGCCTTCGAGGACTGCATCGAGGTGTTCCGGGCCCGAAAGCGGCGCTTCGGGGGTCGTTGAGATGGGCCGAAACCTGCGCATCGAAGCCTTGGCGGGCGGTATTGTATGAGCGAATCGTTTGCTTTCGTTGATGCCACAACCGCGCCGGGATCGACGCCGGAGCAGCATGGCTCAGGCGGCGATCGCGGCTGTCGTCCTGCTGGCGGCGATCGGCGCTTCGTCGGCGTTCGCGAAGACGAGCTCAGCGCGCGCGTCGCGCACGCTGAGCGTCACGGACACGGGTCACCTCCGCTACAACGCGAAGGGCAGCGAAGGGGCGACGCTGCTGGAGGAAGGCTCGGCCACGGGAGCGCTGCCGGGCCGGATGAAGGCCCACCTGCTGATCGAAGCGTCGTTCACGGGCAGCTTCGTGCTCTACGTGAGCGGCGGCTCGATCAAGGGTCACGGGTCGGCGAAACCGAGCGGAAGCGGCCGCTACGAAAGCTTTCGCGGATCGTTGACGGTCACGGGAGGAACGGGACGTTACGCGCACGCACACGGAAAGGCCGGGCTGTATGGCGTGTTCGATCGCAAGACCTACGCGCTGACGGTGCAGACGACGGGGCGCCTCTCCTACTGAGCCCCGCGAATGCCCCGCGCGGGCCGGTTCGCCGGCTCGGGCTTTGCTGCGCGCTGGCGCTGGCGCTGGGGTTGGCGCTCTGCGCGGCGCCGGCGGTCGCGAGCCAGTCGGTCCAGCTGGCGGCGACGTTCGTGCCGAAGCGCCTGGGCGGCGACACGGGCGTCGGCTTCGAATTCACGATCACGGCCCAGGGGCAGCTGGTCCCCTCGCCGCTGATCGGGGTGGAACTGCGATATCCGCAGAACCTCGGCATCGCGATCAGCGGGCTGGGGCTCGAGACGTGCGATCCGCAGACGCTCGAGCTCGAGGGCGCGGCGGGCTGCCCGGCGAACTCGCGGATGGGCGGGGGCGAAGCGCTGGCGGAGATCCCGATCGGGGGCACGATCGTGCGCGAGCCGGCGACGGTGGAGATCGTGCGCGGACCGACGAAGGAAGGGCACCTGGCGCTGCTGTTCTACGCGGACGGCGAGTCGCCGGTGATCGCGCAGCTGGTGCTGCCGGGCCTGCTGTTGCCGGCGTCGGCGCCGTTCGGCGGCTCGATCGGGATCGACGTTCCGCTGGTGCCGGGCTTCCCGGAAGGCCCGAACGTCAGCGTGGTGCGCCTGAAGTCGACGCTGGGCCCGCAGAACCTCACCTACTACGAACGCGTCCGTGGGCGGGTGGTGCCCTACAAGCCGCGCGGGATCGTGCTGCCAAGGATCTGCCCGCGGGGGGGCTTCCGCTTCCTGGCGACGTTCCGCTTCCTCGACGGGTCGAGCGCCACGGCGGCGACGGGGGTCCCCTGCCCGGCTAGGCCTCTGAGCGAGGCGAGGCGCTCGGCTGCCGCGCGGCATCGGCGGCAGCCTCCGGGCCGATGAAGGGGCTGAGCGTGAGGTAGACCAGCTGCGGCGAGACGTCGCAGAGTTCGTCCAGGCGCTTGTGCTCGATGTAGTGGTGCAGCACCTGCCAGATGCCCCCGGCGACGGCCTCGGCGGCGACATCGGGCAGCTCGCCCTCGACGGAGGCGTGCTCGAAGCCGGGCTGCAGGTAGGCGGTGAAGTCCGCGAGCGCGTGCTCGCGGATCTCGATGGCCTGCGGGCTGGCGCCGAATGTGTCGACCAGCGTCAGGTGCGCGTGCGCGGGCTCCGAGCAGACAAAGTCCATCAGGGCGTTCAGGCCCGCGGCGACGCCTTCGGCCCAGCTGGCGACCCCGTGCACGACGTAGGCGTCGGCGGTGGTGCGCAGAGCCTGGTGCAGGCCGACCTTCTGCGCGCCCAGGAAGGCGTCGTGCTTGGTGGGGTACATCTCGTAGAAGGTCTCGTGCGAGACGTTGGCGCGCGAGGCGATCTCGGGGATGGTGAGGCCGGCGAAGCCCTTCTCGGCGACGATTTCGGCGGTGGCGTCGACGATCCGTTCGCGCTGGCTTTTGACGACCTCCTCACGGGCGAGGTCGTGGCGGCCGCTGGGCAGCCGCCGCTCGGCGCGCGCGCGCCCGTCGCGCACGACGACGCCGTCGGGCTCGCTCGATGCGCGCCGGCGCACGCGGCGCGGCCCCTCCAGCCCGAGCGGCAGGTCGGGCGGGTAGGCCATCGCCCAGTCGCCCAGCTCGCCGGCGAGCCCGGGCAGCTCGTGCGCGCGCCCCTGGCGCAGGCGCGTCGCGGCGACCTCGCGGATGCCTCCGATCAGGAACTTCGCGGTCAGGTCGCGCGGCTGCTCGCTCCAGCTGTGGGCGCGCCCGGCGGTGACCAGCTGCTCGAGCGCGACGATCGTGTGGTTGCGCCGCTCCAGCGCGCGCGGGCCGGCGCCGAAGGTGCCGAGCAGCGCGAGCGTCATCGCCTCGGGCTCGGCGGCGGCGATCTCGGCGAAGGTCTGTAGCGCGAGCCGCAGGCTCTCCTCGGTGGAGCCGCCCTCTCCGTAGGCCTCGGCGACGCGGTCGGTGGTGCGCCCGGCGATGTCGTCGTAGGCGCTGAGGAGCAGCTCTTCCTTGTCGGTGTAGAGGTTGTAGAAGGTGGGGCGCGAGACGTGCGCGAGCTGCGTCAGGTCGAGGATCCGCACGGCGGGATAGCCGCGCTCGGCGATCAGCTCGATCATCGCGGAGCGCAGACGGTCGCGCTGGTCCTGCTCGACCTGCTCGCGGGTGAGCCCGTGCGCTCCGGTGGGCAGCCGCCGGTAGCGGGCGCCGCGACTGCCGCCGCGTGTCCCGGAGGTGCGCTCCTTGGCGTTCGGGGCACCGTCGGCGCCGGGATCGTCCTGCGTCTTGGCGGCCTTGCCGCCACGGGGTTTGGTGTTCGCCCTGCGCGTCGTCATGTCCGCTTGCCCACAGGCTGAAAACCCCTCCTTGACGCCAATCGAGGCAAGCCTACCAGCCCTGCCTGGAGGACTCCGCGAGGCTCCGGGGCGGGCTGCGTCAGCCGCGGATGGCGTGCGAGGTGGCGAGCACGGCGCCGGAGGCGTCGAGCGCCTGCACGGCGACGTAGGGCGCGGCGCCGGGCGTCGTGATCGCGGTCTCGAAGCCGCCCCGCGTGGCGCTGGCGACGGGGGCGAGCGCCTTCGCCGAGCCGCCCGCCAGCAGCCGCCAGGTGGCGGTGCGCGTGTCGCCGTTCCAGCTCGCGTAGACGGTGACACGCCCGTGCGACGCGGGCTTCGCGGCGATCGCGGGCAGGTCTCCGGGGGCGCCGGTCCAGGCGAAGCGGTACGCGCGATAGGACTGGTAGGAGCCGTGCAGGTGGGCGTCGAACAGGAGCTTCCCGGCGGCGCTGTACTCCGAGAAATATGGCTCCGATCCCCATCCGACGAACATGTCCTGGTTGGCCAGCTGCTGGATGTTCCCCTGGCTGTCGGACGTCAGCGAGGGGGTGTGCTCGTACTGCGCGACGACGGTGGCGGAGTCGCTCTGGGGGTCGAGCGCGAGCACGAGCCCGCGCGATTGCGGGTGGACCTTGGGGATCGAGCCGTTGTCGAACACGCTGATGGCTCCGTCGGCGAGCGTGTTGGCGTCGTGCTGGTAGGCGGTGTGCGTGCCGCTGCCGAGCTTCACGCTGGAGCTGTGGCCGCCGATCGTGGTCTGCAACCGCCCGGTGGTGGTGTTGAGCAGGTACATCGCCCAGGTGTTGCGCGCCGAGATCAGCGTCGTGCCGTCGGCGCGCTGGTCGATGGAGTTGATGTGGAAGTAGTCGAAGGGCCACTTCTTGCTGGAGTGCGTGGCGAGGCTGTAGGAGTCGGTCATCGGCACGTGGTCGAGGCTGTGCCACTCGCGCCGCACGAGGCCGGTGCGCAGGTCGATTTCCTGGAAGACGGCGTCGGTGACGGCGGCGCCGCTGGGGCCGCCGACGACGGAGAGGTTGCAGTCGACGGGGTTGAAGACCGTCAGTAGCGCCGTGCCCTGCGGGGTGAGTTTGAAGTCGTGCAGGTCGGCGGAGTAGCCGTTGCCGGCGCGCACGTGCCCGATCTCCTGGTAGTTGCCGTTGACGATGATCTCTTCGCCCTGGCCGAAACCCTGCGGGGGGATGTAGCCCTGCCACCAGGTCAGCACCGGCTGTGAGCCGAGCTGCTGCACCTGCAGGTTCGTGGCGGCGGAGGCGGTCTTGGGCAGCGTGTGGAACCAGACGAGGTTCCCGGCTTCGTCGAAGATCATCGGCCCGGGCGGGCCGGGGCCGGAGTAGGGGGCGGCGAAGATGTCTCCCTTTTCGCTGGCGGACGAGCGCGCGGTAACGACGAGCGAAGGGGGTTCGAGTTCGGGGCGCGAGTGGAAGTGCTGCTTCTCGTTGTAGTCGCGGCCGGAGGGCTTGGAGGGTTTGCTGTAGGGCAGTACGTCCTGGCTGGCGACGGTGAAGTGGAAGGAGAAGCGCTGCGTGCGCGAGCCGCTGCGGAGCTTGCCGCGGACGCTGGCGGTCTCACCCTGTGAGAGCGGCTTGTCGAGCATGAAGCTGGCGCCGTCGCCCTGCGAGTAGGCGCGCAGCCGGCCGGGGTGGCGGCCGCTGTCGGAGCCGGTGACGACGATGTCCGAAAGCGAGGAGACCGGCACGCCGAGCAGGCTGATCTGCGTGCGGTAGGAGGCGTCGTAGGAATCGGGCAGCGGCGAGACGCTGAGGCTGGTGCCGGGCAGCGTGGCGGAGGTGTTGAAGTTGCGCGGCTGACAGCGGGCGGCGGTGGGCGCGCTGAAGGCGGCCTGCTCGGCTTTGATGCGATGCGCGGCGAGCGCGAGCGCGGCGGCGCAGCCGCACGCGACGACGATCCCGCCCAGGATGAGGCCCTTGCGCAGCCGGTTGTGGCTCACGAAGCTGTGAACACGCTCAAAAGACGGGCGTCTCGGTGTAGTCGCCGAACACCTGTTGCAACGACTCGATGATCTCGCCCTCGGAGGCGTGCGCGCGGGCGCAGGCGAGCAGCGGGTCCATCAGGTTGCGATCGGGGTGGGCGGCATCCTGGCGCAGCACGGCGAGCGCGGCCTCGACGGCGGCGCCGTCGCGGCCGGCGCGGGCGGCCTGCAGGCGGCCGACCTGCTTGCGCTCGAGCGCGGGGTCGATCCGCAGCGTGGGGATCGGCTCTTCGTCCCGGGCGACGTACTGGTTGACGCCGACGACGACGCGCTCGCCGGCGTCGATCTCCTGCTGCAGGACGAAGGCGGCGTCGGCGATCTCGCGCTGTGGGTAGTTGCGCTTGACCGACTCGACCATGCCGCCGAGCTCGTCGATCTTGGCGAAGTACTCGTAGCAGTGGCGCTCCATCTCGTCGGTGAGCGCCTCGACGAAGTAGGCCCCGCCGAGCGGGTCGGCGGTGCTGGCGACGCCGGTCTCGTGCGCGATCACCTGCTGGGTGCGCAGCGCGACGGTGACGGCCTCCTCGGTGGGGAGCGCCAGCGCCTCGTCGTAGGAGTTGGTGTGCAGCGACTGCGTGCCGCCGAGCACGCCGGCGAGCGCCTCGATCGTGGTGCGGACGATGTTGTTGAGCGGCTGCTGCGCGGTGAGGCTGACCCCGGCGGTCTGGGTGTGAAAGCGCATCTGCCAGGACTTGGGGTTCTTGGCGCCGAAGGTCTCCTTCAGCTCGCGCGCCCAGATGCGCCGTGCGGCCCGGTACTTGGCGATCTCCTCGAAGAAGTCGATCTGCGCGTTGAAGAAGAAGGACAGGCGCGGGGCGAAGTCGTCGACGTCGAGCCCGCGCTCGACGGCCTGCTCGACGTAGGTGAGCCCGTCCTTCAGCGTGAAGGCCAGCTCCTGCTGGGCGGTGGCCCCGGCCTCGCGGATGTGGTAGCCGGAGATCGAGATGGGGTGCCAGCGCGGCATGTGGCGCGTGCACCACTCGATCATGTCGCCGCAGAGGCGCATGGCGGGGTCGATCGGGAAGCACCACTCCTTCTGGGCGATGTACTCCTTGAGGATGTCGGCCTGGATCGTGCCGGACAGGTGCTCGGGGGCGACGGGCCCCGCGGCGCTGGTGCCGGCCTCGGCGGCGGCGACGTAGAAGGCGAGCATGATCGCGGCGGGGGCGTTGATCGTCATCGAGACGGAGACCTCGCCGAGATCGATGCCCCCGAACAGGGTCTGCATGTCGTCGAGCGTGTCGACGGCGACGCCCTCGCGCCCGACCTCGCCGAGCGAGCGGGGGTGGTCGGAGTCGTGGCCCATCAGCGAGGGCATGTCGAAGGCGGTGGAGAGGCCGGTCTGCCCGTGATCGAGCAGGTAAAGGAAGCGCTCGTTGGTCTCCTCGCTGGTGCCGAAGCCCGCGAACTGGCGCATGGTCCATAGCCGCCCGCGGTACATGGACTCGTAGATGCCGCGCGTGAAGGGGTAGGCGCCGGGCCGGCCGAGCGGGTCCTGGTCGGTGCCGATCCCCGGCGGCAGGTCGGCGGGGGTGTAGAGCTCGCGGACGGGCTCGCCGGAGAGCGTGCGGAACTCGCGCCCGTGCGTGGCAGCGGGATCGTGCGATGGGGGCTTGGCGCTTACAGCCATGGTCTGCAAATGCTACCCGGAGCGCCACTCCGCCCCGGTAGCCTCGCGTCCGTGCGGCACGATCAGCTAAGCCGAGAGCTTGGGCGCATCGTTGGGACCGAGCACGCGCTCGAGGCGCCGCCGGCGGGCTCGCTCTACAACGCAGACATGGCTCGCCGCCGTGGACTGGAGGGTCGCGCGGAGGCAGTGGCGCTCCCCGGCAACGCGGAGGAGGTCGCGGCGGTGGTCTCCTGGTGCTACGAGCACGACGTGCCGGTGGTGCCTCGCGGGGGCGGCACGGGGCTGCTGGGTGGCGCGGTCCCGACGGAGGGGGGCGTGGTGCTGTCGCTTGAGCGGCTGCGTGCGGTGCGGGAGCTGGAGCCGGGGCTCTGGCGGATGTGGCCGGAGGCGGGGGTGCCGACGCGCGAGGTGCAGCGGCTCGCGCGCGAGAACGGGCTGTTCTTCGGGCCGGACCCGGGGGCGGCGGAGCAGTCGCAGATCGGCGGGAACGTGGCGACGAACGCGGGCGGGCCGCACGCGCTGAAGTACGGGGTGACGGGGGCGTGGGTGACGGGCCTGGAGGCGGTGCTGGCGCCGGGCGAGCTGGTGCAGGTGGGGGGCTGGGCGCGCAAGGACGTGGCGGGCTACGACCTGAAGGATCTGCTGATCGGCTCGGAGGGCACGCTGGGCGTGATCACGGCGGTGCGCCTGCGGCTGCGGCCGGCGCCGGAGGCGACGCTGGCGCTGGTGGTGGCGCTGCCGGACGCCGACGGTGCGAGCGAGGCGGGCTGCGGGGTGATGCTGGAGGTGCTGGCCTCGGGGATCGAGCCGGCGGCGCTGGACTTCATCGACGGCGAGACGCTGAAGCTGGTGGCGGGTGGTTACCCGGGCGAGCTGCCGGCGGGGGTGGGCTTCGCGCTGCTGGTGGAGCTGGACGGCTCGCGCGCGGACGTCGAGCGCGATCGAGCGGCGCTCGTGGAACTGCTGGGGGTGCAGGCGCTGGGGATCGAGGAGCCGCGGGATGCCGCCGCCCTGTGGCGCTGGCGCGACGGCTTCAACGGGGTGGTGGGCGGCGTGCGCGGGGGCAAGGTGAGCGAGGACGTGGCGTTCCCGGTGGAGCGGCTCGCGGAGGGCCTGGCGGGGTGGGCGCGGATCGCGGCGGGGCACGGGCTGCGCTCGTGCGCGTGGGGTCACGGCGGCGACGGCAACGTGCACGCGACGGTGCTGGTGGACCCGGGTGAGGAGGCGGAGCTGGAGGCGGCTGAGGCCGCTGGGGTGGAGCTGTTCGAGCTGGTCTGGGAGCTGGGAGGGTCGGTCGCGGCGGAGCACGGCGTCGGTCTGCTGAAGTCGGGCCTGCTGGCGTCGCAGTGGGACGCGGCGGCGGCGGAGCTGCACGAAGCGATCAAACGCGCGTTCGACCCGAAGGGCCTGCTGAACCCGGGCAAGAAGCTGGCGCGACTGAGAGGATGAGCGGACGATGACCGCCGTGAGCGAGCTGGAGCTGCCGAGCTTCGACCACACGGACGCGGAGATGCGCGGGGCGCGCTTTCACGCGGAGATGGCGAAGGTGCGTGCGCAGGCCTGCGAGGCGGGTCACGACTGGCTGGCGCAGGCGCCGTTCGGGTACATGACGCTGGACCGCGAGTCGGGGGAGTTCTTCCTGCGCACCCGC
>DATJMW010000024.1:0-123902 GCA_035508515.1 Solirubrobacteraceae bacterium
CAGCGCCCGCCCGCCGGCTCCTCCGGCCCCGCCGAGCCCCGCACGCCCGGCAGCGGCGGCCGCTGCGGCGGCGGCAGAGGGCGTCGTCGCGAGCCGCGCCGCCACCGGCGAGGCACGCCGCGCCGTGGCCCCGGCTTCGGCGGCCGCCCCCGTCTCGCCGCGGACCGGGTCCGCCCGGCGGGGTGGCGGCAGCGGCGAGCCGCCGGTGCGGCGCTATCGCGCCGAGCGCAGCTCACCCGGCCGCGCGACGTTCCTGGTCGTCGGCGGCCTGATCGTCGCGATCGTGGTGATCGTCGCGATCGTGCTCTCGCTCGGCGGTGGCAAGGGCGGCAAATCCGCCACCGGCCAGTCGGCGGGTGGCGCGAGCAGCACGCCAACCAGCACTCGCACGCAGCAGGGCACGACGGCGAAGCACGTCACCGCGACGGCGACGACGAGCCCCTCGACGCTGAACGTCGCGGTCCTGAACGGCACCACCACCGCGAACCTGGCCCACCACGTCTCAGAACAGCTCCAGCAGGGGGGCTACACGCGCGCGACGCCCCTCGACGGCCAGCCGCCGGGCGCGAACCAGGTGACGGTGGTCGAGTACACGAACGGTCACAAGGGCGACGCGCAGCGCGTCGCGCGAACGCTGGGCGTCTCGCAGGCGCAGCCGATCGAAGGGACGGTGGCGTCGATGGCGGGTTCGGCGAGCGTCGTGGTGATCGTCGGGCTTGACAAGGCTGCGACGACGCCATAGCCGGCTTCCTCGACATTCCCGAGCGCTCCAGCAAGCCGCGCGAGGGTGGTCTGACGCACGTGATCGATCGCGGCCTGTCGGTCGCGGAGGTGGACGGTCTGCTGGAGGTCGCGGGCGCCTGCGTGGACATCGTCAAGCTCGGCTGGGGCACCGCCCTCGTGAGCGCGAACCTGAAGCCGAAGCTGGAGCGCTACGCGGCGCACGGAATCCCCGTCGTGCTCGGCGGCACGCTGACGGAGATCGCGATCCGCCAAGGCCGCGTCGACGGCCTGGTGGCGTGGCTGCGCGAGCTGGGCCTGCGGCACGTGGAGGTCTCCGACGGCACGATCGCGCTGGAGCCCGAGCGCAAGCGCGAGCTGATCGAACGCCTCTCGGGCGAGTTCGTCGTGCTGGCGGAGGTCGGCAACAAGGACGCCGACTTCATCATGGCTCCCTACGTCTGGGTCGAACAGATCGAACGGGACCTCGAGGCCGGTGCCTGGAAGGTGATCACCGAGGCGCGCGAGTCCGGCAACGCGGGGATCTACCGCGCCGACGGCGAGCCACGCACGGGCCTGATCGACGAGATCGCCCACGCGGTCGATCCGCAGCGGCTGATCTTCGAGGCGCCCTTGCGGCCGCAGCAGGTGTGGTTGCTGACGCGCTTCGGCACCGAGTGCAACCTCGGCAACATCGCCCCGGACGACGTGCTCTCCCTGGAGACGCTGCGCCTGGGCCTGCGCTCGGACACGGTCGAGCGCTTCGCGCTCGGCGGCGGCGACGGATCGGCCGGGGGCGGTTGACCGGCGGGCCAGGGGGGGAGAGCGTGGTCGGTGGGGGCACAACCGCCGCGGCGGGGGCCGGGAGCGGGGACGGCGGCGCGACGCTCGACCGCAGGCTCCCCGGCGCGGTGTTCGCGGCGCTCGTGGCGGCCTGCTTCGTCGCGTTCTTCCTGACCCAGCACCTGAAGCACACGCCGACCGCGGTCCAGGCCTTCAAACTGACCCCGTTCTTCTCCCCGACTCCGAGCGGTCACATCAAAGAAGAGCGGATCTCCTTCAAGCTCGCGCGGGCGGACAAAGCCACGGTGACGATCGTCGACTCCTCCGGCGACACGGTCGCGACGCTCGTGCGCGATCTGCCGGTGGCGCGCTACAAACAGCTCTCGCTGCGCTGGAACGGGCGGCGCGGCACGGCGCGCCGTTACGCCAGCTCCACCACCTCCGCGGGCGGGCGGCTGGTCGTGCCGCGCAACACCGGCGGCCCCGCCCCCGCGGGTGAATATCGCGTCCGCGTGTACCTCCACGACCAGCGCCGCTCGGTGCTCTCGCCGCGCAACGTCACGCTGGTGCGCCCGTGAGCACGCCGGCGACGTCGCTGAGCGCGGGCGCCGTCGCGGGGGCGGCGGCCGGCGCCGCGCTGGCGATCGCGGTGCTCGTGGCGATCATGCGCCGCAACCAGCAGGCGTTCCCGCTGCTGGCGGTGCTGGCGCTGCCGTTCCGCCTGCCGATCTCGACGGACGGGCGCACGGTGAACCTGCTGATTCCGCTGTACCTCGTCGTCGCGGCGGGCGTGCTGGCGCATCTGCTGCCGCGGCTGCTCCGCCGTGAGGAGCCGGCCTTCGGCCGGCTGGAGTGGCTGCTGCTGGCATCGGTGGTGCTGTACGCGCTTCAGGCGCTGTACTCGACGGACCGCGCGAAGGCCGGGGAGAACCTGGCCTTCTTCTACGTGCCCTTTGGCCTGCTGCTGCTGCTCCTGCGCGACGTGCGCTGGACGCGCGAGCTGCTGCTGCGCTGCCTGGGGATCGCCGTCGCGCTGGCGGTCGTGTTCGCGGGGATCGGCTTCGTGGAGTACGCGCGCAAGGAACTGTTCCTGAACCCGAAGGTCGTGGCGGCGAATCAGTTCGACAACTACTTCCGGGTGAACTCGCTGTTCTTCGACCCCAACATCTATGGCCGCTTCCTGGCGCTGGTGATGATCGCGGTGACGACCGTGCTGCTGTGGGCCAGGCGCCGGCGCGAGGTGCTCGCCGCGGCGGCCGTGCTGGCGTGGCTGCTCGCGGGGCTCGTGACGAGCTTTTCGCAGTCGAGCATCGCCGCGCTGCTGCTGGGCCTCGCGGTGCTGGCGGCGTACCGCTGGAGCGTGCGCTGGGCGCTGTACGTGGCGGCGGGGCTCGCGGCGCTGGCGCTCGCCGTGGCGCTCGCCGCGCCGGCGAGGTGGCACTTCGGCCTGAAGGGCAACGGCGGCTCGACCAGCAACGCCACCAGCGGGCGCACGAAGCTGATCGAAGGCGGCTTGGAACTGTTCGCGAAACGACCGCTGGAGGGGTACGGCTCGGGCTCCTTCCAGACCGAGTACGAGCGCCACTCGAAGACGACGGCCGAGAACGCGACCTCCGCCTCGCACACGATCCCGATCACGGTCGCGGCGGAGCAGGGGATCGTGGGCCTCGCGCTCTACCTCGCGCTGCTGGTCGTGGCGTTCCTGGTGCTGTTCCGCGGCGCGGGCCGCTCGCCGCCGCGGATCGCGCTCGCGGCCTGTTTCGCGGCGCTGGTGCTGCACACGTTCACCTACGCGGACTTCCTCGAGGACCCGCTGCTGTGGACGCTGCTCGGCGTCGGCATCGCGCTGGCGCGGGCGGATGAGCCGCGCGCCCCGGTCGCCGCCGAGCCGGCCGTCGCCCGCGCCCCGGCGTAGCTTCTACAGCCGTGCTGGCCTACCTGAAGCGCCTCGTCACGACCGGCGCGGCCTACCAGTTCGGCGACATCGTCGCGAAGGGCATCGCGGTCGTGACGATCCCGCTGTACACGCGCCACGTCTCGCCCGCGGGCTACGGTGCCGCGAACTCGCTGCTGACGGCGGTGATCCTCGCGAGCATCTTCCTGCGGGTCGGAGTCGGCGAGGCGTTCATCCGTTTTTATTTCGATGATGAGGATGGATCGCGTCGCGCCCGCATCGCGCGCACCGCGACAGCCACGGTCGCGTGGACGACGACCGTGGCTTCGCTTCTCGCGGTGGTCCTCGCCGCCCCGCTCTCGCGCCTGATCCTGGGCTACCGCGACCCGCTGCTGCTCGACTGCGCGGTCGTGGGCCTGTGGGCGTTCACGAACCTTGAGATGGCCTACGCGCAGCTGCGCGTCGACGAACGCGCGCGCGCCTACGTCTATGCCTCCGGCACGAACGTCGCGCTGACCGTGATCTTCACGGTCTCACTGGTCGTGATTGGCAACGAGGGGGCGCGCGGCCTGCTGCTGGGGAACTTCGGCGCCTCGGCGGTCGTGGTGCTCGGGCTGTGGTGGGTGCTGCGGCGGCGCTTCAGCCTGCGCGTGCGCTGGTCGGACCTGCGCGCGATGCTCCGCTTCGGGCTGCCGACCGTGCCCGCGGACGCGAGCGTCTACGCGCTCCAGGTCGCCGACCGCTTCTACGTCTACCGCGGCTACTCGCACGCCGCGGCGGGGGAGTACTCGGTGGCGCTGCAGTTCGCGACGGTGGTGTTCGTGCTGGTGCGCGGCTTCCAGTACGCCTGGCCGCCCCTGGCGTACTCGATCTCCAGCGACGTCGAGGCCTCGCGGCTGTATGCGCTGGTGACGACCTACTTCGTGCTGGCGACGGGCGCGGTCGTCGCGGCGGTGGCGCTGCTCGGCCGCTGGATCGTGCGCCTGCTGGCGGCGCCGCAGTACTTCGGCGCGCACGCCGCGCTGCCGTGGCTGGCGCTGGCGTGGACGCTGTACGGCCTCTACCAGGTGATGATCGTGATCACGGGCCGCGCGCGGGCGACGACGCGCAACCTGCCGGCCGCGGGGGCTGGGCTGGTCGTGAACGTCGTGCTGCTGTTCGTGCTCGTGCCCGGCGGCGGCCTTGGCCTTGGCATCGCGGGCGCGGGGATCGCGCTGTGCGGCGCCTACGTCGCGATGCTGCTGGTGATGCACGCGCTGACGCGAAGGCTGTTCCCGGTCGCGTTCGAGTGGCGGCGCCTCGCGCAGCTGACGGCGATCCTCGCGGGCGTCGCGGTCTCGGGCGAGCTGCTGTTGCCGGCGAGCGGCTTCGCGGGGATCGCGCTGCGCGCGCTGTGGTGGCTGCTGATCCCGGCGCTGCTCCTGGCGACGCGCTTCTTCGCCGCGGAGGAGCGCCGCCAGGCGCGGGCGCTGATCGCCGACGGCAGGCGCCGCGTCGCCGCCTTCCGCGCCGGTCACGGCGACGTCGAGGCCTACGCGGAGGAACCGCTGAAAGACATCTAGGCGGCTTCGCGGTTGTAGCGGTCCGCCGCCTCGCGCAGGCCTTCGCCATCTGCGGGTCGCAGCGTCGCGGTGACGTGGCGCCAGTAGCGGCGGGGGGAGTGCCCGGGCAGCGCCAGCGCCGCGAGTGCCCGCAAGGCGTAGGGGAAGGCGGTCAGCCAGCGCACCGCACCTGCCGCGAGCGCCGAATGGTGCTTGCGCATGTACAGGTCGCGGTTGCGGGCCAGTTCGACGATCCGCCGCTCCGGGACCTCGCCGGTCGAGAGCTGCTCGTGGTGGACGGCGACCGCCTGCGGCACGTACAGCGAGCGCCAGCCCGCGTCGCGCAGCCGCCGCGCGAAGTCCACCTCGTCGGAGTAGACGAAGAAGTCCGGGTCCAGGTAGCCGACCTGCGCCGCCGCCTCGCGACGCACGAGGAGCGCGGCCGACTGACACCAACCGACTTCGCGCACTCGCTCGCCGCGGCTCTGCACTGTGTACAGCCGGTGCAGCAGCAGCGCCCCCGCCAGCGCCGTCAGCGGCGTCGGGAAGCGCCAGGCTGAGGGCTGCTCGGTGCCGTCGGGGCGCAGCAGCTTCGCGCCGGCGCACGCCGCCTCGCCGTGCTCCTGAAGCGCCCGCAGCAGCGCGAGCGTCGCCCCGGGCCGCAGCTCGGAGTCCTCGTTCAGCAGCAGCGCGTAGCGCCCCAGCGCCTCGCGCAGAACCTGCGAGTCGTTGTCACCCTTGCCGCGGCGTTCGCCCAGCGCGATCACGCGGCCGACGGCGGGATGCGCCCGCGCCGCCTCCGCCGAACCGTCGCGCGAGCCGTTGTCGAGCACCAGCACCTCCGTCGCGAACGGCAGCGACTCCCGCTCCCGCCCGATCGCGTCGAGCCCGCGCATCAGCAGCTCGCGCTGGGAGGTGTTCACCACGCAGTAGGAGACCTCGACGTCCGGCACCGGCCGGACCCTACTGCGCGTGCGTCAGGCGGCCACCTCGGGCTCGACGTACACCCCGGGACCCGATGGCTCCGGAATCGGTTCTCCGTGTTCGCGCATGCCTTCGAAGTGGAATGCGAGCGCCGAGCGCATTTCCGCCACGCACTCCTCGACCGTGCGGCCCGTGGCAACGCAGCCCGGCACGTCGGGGGAGTACGCGGAGCAGTTCCTGGGGCCGCGCTCGACGTGGATCAAATATTTGTGCGTGTCGATCATCGTTTCAATCCCGCCTGTCTGAAGATAGC
Source organism: Solirubrobacteraceae bacterium (assembly GCA_035508515.1). Taxonomy (GTDB): domain Bacteria; phylum Actinomycetota; class Thermoleophilia; order Solirubrobacterales; family Solirubrobacteraceae; genus Palsa-744. The sequence continues at coordinate 6,176 of DATJMW010000024.1, forward strand.
CGCCTGCGTCTTGAGCCGCAACTCTTCGTTGCGGTGGCCCGCCACGGTCACACCACCCGGCTTGACCGGGTGGTAAAAGCGCCGGTGGCTTCCTCTCTGCCGCGCCTGTCGCCAACCGTCGCGTTCGATCAGCTTGATGATCTCGCGCACCTTCACACCCGCCTGTACGACGGGTGGCCGACGGCGGGACAGTCAGTGCCCGCGCCTAGAGTCTGCGCACCATGCGCGTCCACGTCGTAGACCCCTCCGCCTACACGCCCCCCTACGACCACGCCCTCTGCCGCGCGCTCGGCGCCGCCGGCGCGGAGGTCGAGCTGCACACCAGCCGCTTCGCCTACGGCCCCGTGCCCGCCGCCGAGGGCTACCGCCGCGTCGAGGACTTCTACCGGGCGACCACGCTCATTCCCGGCGGCGCCCCCGCAGCTCAGCGGGCGCGTCGCGCCCTGAAGCTCGCCGGGCACGTGCCGGACATGCTCCGCTACCGCCGCGCCGCCCGCGCCGCCGACGTCGTGCACTTCCAATGGCTCTCCCTGCAGCAGCTCGACCGGCGCCTGCTGCCGCGCGGCGTGCCGCTGGTGCTGACCGCGCATGACGTGCTGCCGCGCGAACCGCGGCCAGGGCAGCGTGAGGCGCAGCGGCGGTTGTACGAGCGTTTCGACGCCGTCGTCGCCCACTCCCGGCACGGGCGCGCGCGCCTGATCGAGGAGCTCGGCGTCGACGCGGAGCGCGTCCACCTCATCCCGCACGGCGCCTTCGCGCATCTGGCCGAGGCGCCTGTGCAGCCGCCCCCCTTCGACACCGACCGGAAGGTCGTGCTGTTCTTCGGCCTGCTGCGCCCCTACAAGGGTCTCGACCTGCTGCTCGACGCCTGGCGTGGGATCGAGGACGCCGAGCTGTGGATCGTCGGGATGCCGCGGATGGACGTCTCCGCACTGCGGGCGAGCGCCCCCGCGAACGTTCGCTTCGTCACGCGCTTCGTCCCCGACGAGCAGCTGCCCGCCTACTTCCGCCGCGCCGACCTCGTCGTGCTGCCCTACCGCGAGATCGAGCAGTCCGGCGTGCTCTTCACCGCGCTCGCCTTCGGCAAGCCGCTGCTGCTGACCGACGTCGGCGGCTTCGGCGAGATCGCGGCCGCGGGCGCAGCGCATGCCGTGCCGCCCGGCGACCCCGAAGCGCTGCGCCACGCACTACGAGAGCTGCTCGGCGATCCCGCGAAGCTCGCCGCGCTCGCCGCGCGTTCTGAGCAGCTCGCCGCCGGCGAGTACGGCTGGGACGGGATCGCGCGGCGCACCCTCGCTCTGTACGAGCAGCTGCGCGCCGCCTGAGCCGTCGTCAGTCCTGCCAGAAGGACTGGAGGATTTCCCCGTCCTTCTCGAAGTGGGCGCCGAAGGCGATCCACGACAGCCCGTTGTCACCCGCCTCGAACGCTCGCTTCACCTCGGGGGCGACGCGGATCGCATCGAGGCGCTTGATCTCCTTGATCTCGTCGTCCAGGCGCACGCGGCCGCTGCCCGCCAGCACCACGTAGACCTCCTCGGCCTCGTCGTGCTTGTGCCCGAAGGCCTGGCGCTTGCCGGGCTTCAGCACCTGGTAGGAGAGGCCCGTCTGCGTCGCGCCCAGCTCCTCGCGCGGGAAGTGCGCCTCGCCCATCTCCTCGAAGCCGAACTTCGGCGCGCTGTCGACCGTCTCTGTGAGGTTCATCATCGTGTAGCTCATGGCGCCGAGCCTAGCGCCCGTCGCCCGTCCCGGTGCGCGACTCCGCCAGAATCCAACCGTGCTCGCGCTCGAAGTCCTCTTCTGGCTCTGCTGCGCGCTGATCGTGTGGACGCAGCTCGGCTATGCCCTGGCGCTCGCCGCGGTCGCGCCGCTCGCCCGCCATCGGCGGAGCCCCGAGAGGGGCGGAGCCCATCAAGACCCCCCGCCGTACGTCTCGCTGATCGTCGCCGCGCACGACGAGCAAGCCGTCATCGCCGGGAAGGTCGCCGACGCGCTCGCGCTCGACTACCCGCGCGAGCGCCTGCAGGTGATCGTCGCCTGCGACGGGTGCGCCGATGCCACCGCCGAGCGCGCGCGCCAAGCAGGCGCCGACCTCGTGCTGGAGCTGCCACGCGGCGGCAAGATTCGCGCGCAGGACGCCGCCGTCGAGGCCTCCTCCGGAGAGATCGTCGCCTTCTCCGACGCCAACTCCCGCTGGCGGCCCGACGCCCTGCGCGAGCTCGTGCGCCCCTTCGCCGACCCCCGCGTCGGCTACGTCTGCGGGCAGGTGCGCTTCGTGCAGGCCGCCGCCGGTCGCGACGCCTCCAACCAGGAGGGCGTCTACTGGCGCTATGAGATGTTCGTCCGCGAGCGCGAGTCGCGCCTGTCCTCCGTCACCGCCGGCAACGGCGCCATCTACGCCACCCGCCGCGAGGCCTACATCGTCGTCGACCCCGTCATGGGCCACGACCTCTCGCTGCCCTTCAACGTCGTCAAGCGCGGGTCGCGCGCGCTCTACGCCCCCGCCGCCCGCGCCAGCGAGAAGATGGTGCCCTCGCTGCTCGGCGAGTTCGCCCGCAAGCGGCGCATGATGAGCCACACCTGGCCGATCGTGCTGCGCGGCGGGATGCTCTCCCCGCGCGGCTACACCCCCGGCTACGCGCTGATGATCTTCTCCCACCGCCTGCTCCGCTACGCCAGCCCGATCCTGCACCTTGTGGCCCTCGCGGCGAACGTCGCGCTCGTCGCGGCCGGCGCCGGGACGCTGTACCTCGTCACGCTGCTGCTGCAGCTCGCGCTGCTGCTCGCGGCCCTGCTCGCGGGGGCGGTCCGCGCGCGCGCGCTGCTGATCGCGCGCTACTACGTCCTCACCACGGCCTCGCCCGCCGCGGGCCTGTGGGACTGGCTGCGGCACGGCACTACCGCGTGGTGGGACGCCGCCGAGGGGACGCGATGATCCGCCGTGCCGTCGACCTTCTGTTCGCCCTCTGCGCGCTCGTCCTCAGCGCGCCGCTGCTCGCCATCTGCATGCTCGCCGTGCGCCTGGAGTCGCGTGGCCCCGCGATCTTCCGCCAGCGCCGCTCCGGCCTGCGCGGCGCGCCCTTCGACATGCTGAAGCTGCGCACGATGGTCGACGGCGCCGAGCACATCGGCGCCGGTCTCGCCGTCAACGCCGGCGACGCCCGCATCACCCGGGTCGGGGCGTTCCTGCGCCGCACCTCGCTCGACGAGCTGCCCAACCTCGTCAACGTGCTGCGCGGCGAGATGTCGCTGATCGGCCCGCGCCCCACGCTTCCCGCCCAGGTCGCGCAGTACACCCCGCGCCAGCGCCTGCGCCTGGAGGTCAAGCCCGGCATCACCGGCTGGGCGCAGGTCAACGGTCGCGCCTCGCTGCCCTGGGACCAGCGGATCGAGCTCGACATCTTCTACGTCGAGCACCGCTCGCTCACGCTCGACCTGAAGATCCTGCTGCGCACCCCCCTGCTCGTGCTCGGCGGCGGCGGCCTCTACAAGGGCGCCACCGGCGGCTGGGAGGGCGAGGCGCCATGAGCGCGGCATGCCCCGCCGACCCGATGCGCGAGGATGGCCCGGCATGAGACCCGCCGTCCTGCTCACCGGCGCCGGCAAGCGCTACGACATCGTCTCCTGCTTCGCGCAGCTGACGCACACCGTCGTCGCCGACCCCGCGCCGCTCGCGCCCGCGCAGTACGCCGCGCACACGCGCGCCGCCGTGCCGCGGATCGACGACCCCCACTACGTGCAGGCGCTGCGCGAGCTGTGCGAACAGCACGAAGTCGGCGCCGTGCTGCCGCTCACCGACCTCGACATCGAGCTGCTCGCCCGCGCCCGCGAGGAAAAGCGGCTGCCCGCCTTCGTTCCCGGCTCCGAGGTCGCCCGCGCCACCTTCGACAAGTACGAGGCGCACCTGCTGCTGCAGCGGCTCGGGCTGCCCTCGCCTCCCACCGTACTGCCCGAGGACAGCGATGCCCTCGACGCGCTCGAATACCCCGTCGTCGTCAAGCCGCGCCGCGGCTCCGGGGCGCGCTCGATCCACCTCGCCCACGACCCCGGGCAGGCGCGCTTCTTCGTCCGCTACCTGCAGGAGGCGCCTCCCGACCCCGGGCGGGCGATCGAGCTGCCGGCGGCCGAGCCCGTGATGGTGCAGCGCGCCATGGGTGGCCCCGAGCTGTCGATCGACTGCCTCGGCGACTTCGACGGGCGCTGCCTGAACGCGATCCCGCGGACGATGCTCGAGTCCCGCGGCGGCGAGTCCATCAAGGGCCAGGCCGTGCGCGACGAGGAGCTGATCGAGCTGGGGCGGCGCGTCATGGAGGCGCTGCGCGTCACCGGCCCCGCCACCATCCAGGTGTTCCGCGACCCCGAGATCGGCCTCGCCATCACCGACGTCAACACCCGCTTCGGCGGCGCCTTCCCCGCCCCCGCCTACGCAGCTCTGCCCGGGCGCAGCTACCCCGAGCTGATCGTCGCCCTCGCCTGCGGCGAGCGCGTCGAGCCGCACGTCGGCGAGTTCCGCGAGGGCGCCTTCTTCACGCGCTACTACTGGCAGCTGGAGCTCGACGACCAGCACCGCCCCACCCGCCGCGAGCTCGTCCCCGGCGGCCCGCCTGCGCCCGGCCAGGGGCCCGCCCACTAGAATCGGGTTCGTGCCCACGGCACTCGCAGACCCACCGCCCGCGCCCGCGGAGTCGGCCGCGGCGGGGAGCACTGGCGCAAACGGCGCTGTTGGCGCATCGCTCCCTCCCACTCAGCAAGCGCCTGTCCGCGCCTGCTCGAAGTGCGGCAAGCCCCTGGACGACGGCCAGGACTGGTGCCTTCAGTGCGGCGCCGGCGCGCCCGACAGCTTGCGGGTGCGCACCCCCACCTGGCGCTCCGCCGCCGTGATCTTCACCGCCCTCGCCGTGCTCGTCGCCGGCGCCGGCGGCGCCGCCTACGCGGCGCTCAGCAAAAGCAAGGGCAAGGCGCCCACCGTCGTCAAGACCGTCGCCCAGGCGCCACCGCCCGCCACGACGCCCACCACGCCCGCGACGCCGCTGCCCACCACGCCCACCGTCGGGACGCCCACCACGATCAAACCGACCACGCCGCCGAAAATCCCGCTCACCTCCACGCCCACGCCGGCGCCCGCGACGCCGATCGTGCCCCTGACCACCGGCTCCGGCGGCAGCACGCCGACCAGCACCGGGAAATCCAAAGCCAACAACCCCGCCACGCCCGTCGGCGAAGCCCACCCCGAAGCGCTGCTGCTCGACACGAACGCCGCCTCCACCTACAACCCCTACAACTACGCGGCCTCAAACTTCGGCGACCCCAGCCTCGCGATCGACGGCGACGCCTCGACCGGCTGGACCGCCCTCGTCGAACCCTCCGTCGCGCCGAAAATGGCCGAGGGGATCGTCGTCGACCTGATCACGCCCCGCAAGCTCTCCGCGCTGGGGCTCGCCACCACCACCCCCGGCATGACCGTGCAGGTCTACGGCGCCAACGGCGAAGCGCCTCCCACCTCGATCACCGACCCCGCCTGGGTCGCGCTTACGCCGGCGATCGTCGCCAAGAAGAAGCACGCCCGGATCAAGCTCGGCGGCTCCACCACCGCCGGTCAGGCCGCCGCCAAGAAGGCCTACCGGTTCGTCGTGCTGTGGATCAGCCAGGCGCCGCAGTCGGCGGTCGGCACGCCCGAAGCGCCCGGGCACATCAGCGTCAACGAACTGGAACTCTTCCCCCGGAAGTCCAAGAGCTAGCTGCGCCCGCCGGGCTCCCGCCCGGGGTCGTCGCTGCTAGCGCCGCGACGCGGCTTTAGCCGGTTTCGCCGCGGCGCGTTTGCGTTTCGCCGGGGCTTTGCGCGTTTTCGCCGCGCGCGCTTTCGGCGTCGCCCAGACTTCGTCCAGGAACTTCGCGATCTCGTTCGTGAGGCGCTCCGGCTGGGCGCGCAGCTCGAAGAAGGAGTTCGCTTCGATCAGGCGCCCGTTCGGCAGCTCGTCCGCGAGCTGGCCCGCGTCCGAGAAGGGGTGGACCGGGTCGCGGTGGTGGCCCAGGATCAGCGCCGGCGTCTGGAACTCGCGACGCTGCGTCCGGTGCGGCGCGATGCGCCCGAAGAACAGCCCCTGAAGCAGCGCCCCGCCCGGCCCGGGCTCCTGGCGCACGAGGTCGAGCGCGACGTTGCCGTAGTGCGGCAGCACGCCGCGCGGCACCGCCCGGGTCGCGCGCGAAAGCAGCTTCATCGCCCGCTCGCCGAACGTCAGCGCCACGAGCACCGGCGTGAAGGCCAGCGCGCTCCACAGCAGCGCGTTGTCCAGCACCGGCATCTCGATCACCATCCCGCGCAGCCGCTCCGGGTGGTCGAGCGCCATCTCCAGGGCGGTGTTCGCGCCGAGCGAGGTGCCCATCACCACCGCCTGCTCGATCCCGAGGTGGTCCATCAGCGCCACGACCTGCTCGGCGAAGAAGTGCATCGAGTAGCGCCACATGTCGCGTGGGCGGTCCGATTCGCCGTGGCCCAGCAGGTCCACCGTGATCACGCGGTTGCCCCGCGCCGCCAGGTCCTCCGCCAGCCGCTGGTGCATCAGCTGCGAGAGCAGCAGGCCGTGGACGAGGATGATCGGCCGCGATCGCGCCGGCGAGCTGCGCGCGGTGCGGCCGCGGGCGCCCGACTCCGTCAGCGCCGCGGGGCCGCCGCCGTACTCGGTGTAGGCGATCTGCTGGCCCTCGAACTTGAACTTGGCCATCTGTCAACCCTACACCGACGCGCGCCGATCGGCACACGACTGGCCAGCCGGCCAGCACCGCCCGGGCATCGGCGCTAGCTTTCGTCTCCCAACCGTCTTCGCGTCCGGAACGCCCGCCGTACCCGACGCACCCACCGCCCGCCGCACGACAGGAGGAACCCCATGGCCAAGCAGCCCCGCATCCTCGCCGGACAGACCGTCGCGATCACCGGGGGCGCCCGCGGCATCGGTCGCGCCACCGCGAAAGCGCTGCTTGGCCAGGGCATGAAGGTGGCGATCGGAGACGTCGACATCGACGCCGCCCGCGCCACCGCCGCGGAGCTGGGGGCCAGCGCGATCGCGCTCCCGCTCGACGTCACCGACCGCGAGTCGTTCAACGCCTTCCTCGACGAGACCGAGCGCCAGCTCGGGCCGCTCGACGTGCTGATCAACAACGCCGGGATCATGCAGATCGGCCGCTTCATCGACGAGGACGACCTCACCGCCAAGCGCCAGATCGACATCAACCTGCACGGCGTGATCCTCGGCATGAAGCTCGCGCTCGACCGGATGATCCCCCGCAACCGCGGCCACATCGTCAACATCTCCTCGCAGGCCGGCAAGTTCGGCGCGCCCGGCGGGGCCACCTACTCCGCCACGAAGCACGCCGTCGTCGGGCTGTCAGAGGCCGTCCGCGGCGAGCTGCGGCTGATGGACGCTCAGGTCGACCTCAGCTACGTGATGCCCTACGTCGTGAACACCGAGCTCGGCGGCGGGCTCGGCCAGGCGCGCGGGTTCTCCAACCTCGAACCCGGCGAAGTCGCCGACGCCATCCTCGATGCCCTACAGCACGGGACCGTCGAAGTGTGGGTGCCCAAGTCCGGCAAGCGCACCAACGTGCTCGGCGCCGTGCTGCCGCGGCGGTTGTCGGAGGGGATGGCGCGCGCGATGAAGGCCGACCGCGTGCTCGCCGACGCCGACTCCATGGCCCGGCGCAGCTACGAGCTGCGGGCCTCGCGCTCGGAGCCCGGGCTCGACAGCGGCGAGCAGCAGCCGCAGATCCCCAGCTCGGCCGGGAGCTGAGCCGGGGCGTGGGCCGGAGCGGCGGCCGGGCTCGCCCGGGCGCCGGGGGATCAGCCCGCGGTCAGCCAGTCCGCGATCAGGCCGCCGATCTCGGCGCCTTTGTCCTCCTGCAGGAAGTGGCTCGCCTCGGCGATCGGCCGTGGCGCCGGCGCGTTCACCGCCTCCGCGAAGCGCTCGCCGACGTGTGGCGGCAGGATCGGGTCCGAGTCCGCCCACAGCACCAGCTTCGGGCGCTCGTCGCGGCTCATCGCCTCCTGCACGCGCTGCCCCGCCGCGGCCCCCGGAGCGTCGGGGGTGCGGGGGATCATCAGCGGAAAGGCCCGCGCGCCGGCCTTCGAGGCGGCGTCGGGGTAGGGGGCGTCGTAGGCGGCGATCACCTCGTCGCCGGGGTCGGTCTTGCAGGCGCCGCGCACCAGGAAGCCGATCGGCAGGTCCTCGGTGCGCTCGACGAAGTCGTGGAACGCCACCCAGGCGTCGCTCATCCGCTGGTGGCCGGTGAACAGGCCCGTGTCGAGGATCACGATCCGCCCGATCCGCTCGGCGTGCTCGACGGCGAGCCGCAGCCCGATCGGCCCGCCCCAGTCGTGCACGACGATCGTCGCCCCGCGCAGGTCGAGGTCCTCCAGCAGCGTCGCCGCCAGCTCGGTGTGGCGGTCGTAGGAGTACCAGCCGACGTCGGTGGGCTTGTCGGAGCCGCCGAAGCCCGCGAGGTCGGGCGCCACGCAGCGAAAGCCGGCGTCGCGCACGGGCGGGATCACCTTGCGCCACAAGAACGACCAGGTGGGCTCGCCGTGCATGAAGATCACCGGCGCGCCCTCGCCCTCGTCGAGGTGCGCGAGGCGCAGGCCGTCCACTTCGCGGTGGCGCTGCCGGAAGGGATAATCCGGCAGCCCCACCAGCGCATCCTCCGGCGTTCTGACCTTCTCCACCATCGCGCCGGGCAGCATATCCGGGGTCGCATCGGCTAGGCTCGCAGCCCCGTGCACGCGCTCGCCGTTCAGCTCGCACCGATCCTCGCTGCCGAGAAGAGCAAGACAGCCTTCTTCGTCGCCGGCGGGCTGCTCGTCGCGTGGGCGCTGATCGTCTCGCTCGGGCTGGGGATGCGCAACCCGAACTTCCCCGGCAACATCGGCGGGCAGCGGATCGTCTCGGCGATCACGGCGGTCCTCGTGATCGCGGCGGCCTCGACCGCGGTGCTCACCTCCGGCGGGGAGTCGAAGGCGGAGGGCAAGCCGCCGAAGCAGGAAAACTTCGGGGCGAACACGCCCGACACGGCGCTGCCCGAATCGGCGACGGCCGCAGCCTCGAAGTCCTCCGAATCGACGCCCACCGAATCGAAGCCCGCCGAAGCGCCGCCCGCGGAACCCAAGCCCGCGGGCTCGAAGACCGGGGGCTCCGGCCAGGGCTCCGGCACGAAAGCAAAGACCTCCCCGAAGGCGACGACCGGCACGCCGGCGCCGCCGTCCTCGCCCGCGGCGAAGACCGCCGCCACGCTGAAGCTGGCGGCGAACCCCGCGGGCCAGCTCGCCTACGACACCAAGCAGCTGAGCGCGAAGGCGGGCAAGGTGACGATCGACTTCACGAACGCCTCGCCGGTCGAACACGACGTGGCGATCGCCCAGGGTTCGAGCGTCGTGGGCCAGACGCCGGTCTTCACCGGCGGCTCCAAGACGCTGTCGGTGACGCTGAAACCGGGCACCTACACCTTCTACTGCACCGTCCCGGGACACCGCCAGGCCGGCATGGAAGGTACGCTGACGGTGTCATGAGGCTGTACGTCTGCTGGGGCACCTTTCCGACGCCACGCCCCGGCGGGCACCCTTGCGCGAACGCCTATCACGCGCTCAAGGACGCGGGCCACGACCCGGAGCTCGTGAAGTCCTACGGCTTCGCGCCGCTGCCCGCGGCGCTGAACAACACCGCTGGGCGCAAGCGGGCGCAGGAGCTGACCGGCAAACGCTGGGTGCCGGTGCTCGAACTGGACGACGGCACCGCGATCGCGGACTCACGCGAGATCGTCAAGTGGGCCGCCGCGAACCCGGCGTAGCGACAAGCGACGAACAGGAGGCAGGATGGAGGTCCTTTCCCGGCTGGACGAGGCACGCAGCTCGACGAACGTGCTGGAGCACCCCTTCTACCAGCGCTGGAGCGCAGGCGAGCTGAGCGCGGACGAGCTGGCGCTGTACGCGGGCGAGTACCGCGCGGCGGTCGTCGCGCTCGCCGAAGCCTCTGCGCTCGCCGCGGAGAAGGCCGCTCCCCGGCACGCGGGCGGGCTGCGCCGCCACGCCGAGGAGGAGGCCGCGCACGTGCGGCTGTGGGACCAGTTCGCGGAGGAGACCCGCGCCCGGGTGACGGCGCTGGCGCCCCCCGCCGGCGGCGAGCGTGCGCAGTCGGCGATCGCGACGCTGGCGGAGACCGACACCTGCGCGAAGGCGTGGACCGCGGGCGAGCGGCTGCTGGAGCACCTGGCGGTGCTCTACGCGATCGAGGCCGGCCAGCCGGAGATCTCCGAGACGAAGCTCGAAGGCCTCTCCAAGCACTACGGCTACACGCCGGAAGGCCCGGCGGCCGAGTACTTCAGGCTGCACGCGAAGCTCGACCACGAGCACGCCCGCCAGACGCGCGAGCTGATCGGCGAGCTGCTCGAAGACGTCGAGGACGAGGACGAGCTCGTCGAGCTGATGGTCGCCCGCGCGCAGGCCGCGCTGGAGGGCAACTGGAAGCTGCTGAGCGGCGTCGAAGCCGCGGCGCGCCCCGCAAGCAGCTAGGCACCGCGGGCGGCGACGGGCGCGTCGGCCGAGGGCCGCGCGCCCAGCGCCTCGCCCCCGCCCCGCGCTAGGCGAGCCGCCAGGCGAACAGCACCGCGGCGACGGATGTGGCGAGGTTCAGGCTGGAGACCCCGGCGCGCATCGGGATGCTGATGCGCGCGTCGGCGCGCGCCAGCAGCTCCTCGCTGAGGCCGTAGCGCTCGGTCCCGAACGCGAGCGTCGCCCGGGGCGGCAGCTCGCGCGGGGCGAGCGGCTCGCCGCCGGGGTCGAGCGCCAGCAGTGGGCGGGCGCGGGCGCCGGGGTCGCCCAGCGCATCGAGCGCGTCCAGGCGCGCGACGGGCAGCGCGTAGTGGAGCCCGGCGGCGCCGCGCAGCGCGTCGGGCGCCCAGGGGTCGTGGCTACCGGTCGTGAGCACCCCCGCGGCGTCGGCGGCGGCGGCGACCCGCACGCAGGCGCCCATGTTGCCGAGGTCACGGGGATCCTCCAGCAGCACGAGCGGGCGCTGACCGCGGTCATGGCCGCGGCCGTGATCTCGCTCGCCGCCGCCCGCGCCCGACCCCACGGCCAGCAGCGCCGCGACGTCGACGGCGGGCCGCCGCGCCAGTGCGATCACGCCGGTGGTGGGTGGCAGCGGCGCGAGCTGGTCGAAGGTCTCGGGGCTGACAGGCCGCGCGAGCTCGTGCATGCGCGCGGCCTGGTCGGGCGCGAGCCGGCCGGCAAGCGCGTCGAGCGCGTCGAGGTCGCGGCAGACGACCTCCGTCACCTCCGCGCCGAAGCGCAGCGCGTGCTTGAGCGGGTGGAAGCCTTCGAGCACGGCGAGCGACGGATCGCGCCGCGCGCGCCCGAAGCGCGGTATCAGCGACCCCTCTTGCACGCGGCGATAATGTCACTTCTGCGATGAAGCTCGAGGGCATCCACCACATCACGGCGATCACGGGCGACGCGGTGGGCAACGTCGAGTTCTACACGGGCCTGCTCGGCCTGCGGATGGTGAAGAAGAGCGTCAACCAGGACGACCCGACGGTCTACCACCTGTTCTACGGCGACGACGAGGGCTCGCCGGGGATGGACCTGACGTTCTTCGAGTACCCCGGCGCGGTGCGCGGGACGCCGGGCGCGGGGATGGTGCACCGCGTCGTCTGGCGCGTCGGCTCGGCGGCGGCGCTGGACTTCTGGGCGGCGCGCCTGGGCGAGGCGGGCGTCGAGACCGCGCGCGGCACGGAGGAGATCAGCAACGCGGAGAGCCTGCGCTTCTCCGACCCGGAGGGGCTCGACCACGAGCTGGCGGTCTACGCGGGGGAGGACCCGCTGCTGCACGCGACGGCGCCGGGGATCCCGGCGGAGCACGCGCTCCAGGGCTTCGCGGGGGTCCGCGCCTACAGCGCCGATCCGGCTCTCAGCGCGGGCCTGCTGGGCGAGACGCTGGGCTTCGCCGCGGGCAATGGCAACGGCAACGGCAGCGGCGAGGACGCCGGCGGCGCGGCGCGCTGGGAGGTGCGCGGCGAGCAGCGCGGCAGCTTCTACGTCTACGACGAGCCGCCGGCGGTCGACCCCGTCCAGGGCGCGGGCTCGGTCCACCACGTGGCGTTCGCCTCCCAGCCGGAGGACGAGGAGGCCTGGCGGGCGCGCGTGACCGAAGGCGGGGGGCACCCGACGCAGGTGATCGACCGCTTCTACTTCCGCTCGATCTACTTCCGCGAGCCGAGCGGGGTGCTGTTCGAGATCGCGACGATCGGCCCGGGCTTCGCGGTGGACGAGGACGCGGCGCACCTGGGCGAGCGCCTGTCGCTGCCGCCCCGCTTCGAGTCGCTGCGCGAGCGCCTGGACGGGATCCTGACGCCGCTGCCGTATCCGCCGCGCTCTTAGCGATCGGCCTCGGGGCACTGCCGTTTTGGACAACGGTCGATAGCCGCCCCGGCGCGCCCGCTGCGGCGGTTTTGTCCATTTGCGCCAGTGCCGGTGTCTCCGGGGCCGAATAGACTCGCGGCGGATGGCGACGGGAGGTGGCACGACGATCGATGCCCCGCCCCCGGGATCGACGCCGCCGGGGCAGCCGACGACGGTGCCGGCGGTGCGCCTGACCGGCGTGCGCAAGACGTTCGGCGAGGTGGTCGCGATAGAGGACCTGACGCTGGACGTGCTCCCGGGCGAGTTCTTCACGATGCTGGGCCCCTCGGGGTCGGGGAAGACGACGACGCTGCGGGTGATCGCGGGCTTCGAGCTGGCGGACGCGGGCACGGTGCAGCTGCATGGGGTCGACGTCACCCGCAGCCCGCCCTACCAGCGCCCGCTGAACACGGTGTTCCAGGACTACGCGCTGTTCCCGCACATGAGCGTCGCGGAGAACGTGGCCTACGGGCTGCGGGTGAAGGGCACCGGCAAGCAGGAGCGCCGGCGCCTGGCGGCGGAGGCGCTGGAGATGGTGCGCCTGCCGAACGTCGGCGAGCGCCGGCCGATCCAGCTCTCGGGCGGGCAGCGTCAGCGCGTGGCGCTGGCGCGGGCGCTGGTGAACCGCCCGCGCGTGCTGCTGCTGGACGAGCCGCTGGGGGCGCTGGATTTGAAGCTGCGCCAGCAGATGCAGATCGAGCTGAAGTCGATCCAGCGCGAGCTGAGCGAGGAGATCACGTTCATCTACGTGACCCACGACCAGGACGAGGCGCTGACGATGAGCGACCGGATCGCGGTCTTCTCCGACGGCCGGATCGAGCAGGTGGGCACGCCGGGCGAGGTCTACGAGCGCCCGGCGAACGAGTTCGTGGCGACGTTCGTGGGCACGTCGAACATGCTCCGGCGCGACGGGCTGACGTACACGATCAGACCGGAGAAGATCAGGATGCTCGCTGAAGGCGAGCATCCTCCCGACGATTCTCCGGGCGTGCTGGAGGGGACGGTGCGCGAGGTCTCCTACCTCGGCTCGGTCACCCGCTACGAGGTGGAGCTGGCGGACGGGACGAGCCTCGTGGCGCTTCAGCAGAACCTGGACACGACGGCGGACCACGCGCAGGCGATGCGCGGCCGCCGCGCGAGGCTTGCCTACAGGGCGCAGGACGCCGCACCGCTGACAACCAAACAGGAGGAGACGAGCAGATGAGACTGGCAAAGATCGACTGGCTGCTGGGGGCGGTGCTGCTCGCGATGACGGTCGCGGTGAGCGCCTGCGGCAGCTCGTCGTCCAGCAGCTCTTCGGCTTCGAGCCTGCCGAGCAAGATCGGCAAGACCGAGGGCCAGCTGAACCTGGTGGCGTGGGAAGGCTACGCGGAACCGAAGTGGGTGAAGCCCTACGAAGCGAAGACGGGCTGCAAGGTCCACGCGAAGTACGCAGGCTCCTCCGACGAAATGGTGACGCTGATGCGCTCGGGGGGCGGCAGCCAGTACGACATGGTCTCCGCTTCGGGCGACGCGAGCCTGCGCCTGATCCGCGGCGGCGAGGTGCAGCCGATGAACGTGGCGCTGGTGCCGGAATGGAAGAACTTCTTCCCGCAGCTGCAATCGCCGCCGCACAACACGGTGGACGGCAAGCACTACGGGATCTCGTTGCAGTGGGGCCCGAACACGCTGCTCTACAACTCCAAGGCGGTGACGCCCGCGCCGACGAGCTGGTCGGCGATCTACGGGCCGGAACACAAGGGTGAAATCTCGGTGCCGGCGAACCCGATCCAGATCGCGGACGCGGCTCTGTATCTGTCGAAGACGCAGCCGAGCCTGGGGATCTCGGACCCCTACGAGCTGACGGAAGCCCAGCTGAACGCGGCCGGCGAACTGCTGAAAAAGCAGAAGCCGCTGATCAAGAAGTACTGGGCGCTGGCCTCGGACGAGATCGAACTGTTCAAGAACGGCGACGTGGTGATCGGCGCGGCCTGGCCGTATCAGTACAGCCAGCTGAAGGCGGCGAACGAGCCGGTGGAACAGATCATCCCGAAGGAGGGGGCGACGGGCTGGGCCGACACGTGGATGCTCTCGGCGCACGCGAAAGACCCGAACTGCGCCTACGAATGGGTGAACTGGGTCTCCAGCCCGAAGGTCCAGGCGGAGCAGGCGACGACGTACGGCGAGACGCCCGTCAACACGAAGGCCTGCCCGGAAATGGAAAAGATCGAAAAGGGCTCGTGCGGCGTCTACCACGCGAACGCGCCGGCGAGCTACTTCGACAGCATCAAGTTCTGGAAGACGCCGGTGGCGGAATGCGGCAACGGCCAGGACGACTGCATGGACTACAGCAAGTGGCAGCAGAAGTGGACGGAAATAACCGGGTAGCCCGAAGCGGGACGACCGGGCGCGGCCGGAGCGCCGCGCCCGACGCCTTCGCAGGGCGGCGAAGCCGGTGAGCGCGGCGGGCTTCGCGACTCCCGCCGGGCCGGCGGCCCGGCCGAATGCCCGCGCCCGCGTGGCGGCGGCGCTGTTCAGGCGTCCCTGGCTGCGCGGTGGCCTCTTGCTGAGCGGGCCGCTGGCGTGGTTCGTGCTGATCTACCTGGCGGCGCTGGTGGTGCTGTTCATCTCCTCGCTGTGGAGCGTGGACTCCTTCACGGGCAACCTCGTCCACAGCTGGACGCTGAAGAACTTCGAAACGCTCTGGAACGTGGGCACCTACCGCACGATCGCGCTGCGCACGATCGGGATCGCGGCGGCGGTGACGGTGACGGACGCGATCCTGGCGCTGCCGTTCGCGTTCTTCGCGGTGCGGATCGCGGGCAAGCGCCTGCAGGGAGCGCTGTTCGTGGCGGTGCTGGTGCCGCTGTGGTCGAGCTACCTGGTGCGGGTGTACATCTGGCGGTTGATCCTCGCGAAGGACGGGGTCCTGAACTGGGCGCTGGAAGGCATCGGCCTGGGCTCGCTGAACATCGGCTACTCGAACTGGGCGATGTGGATCGTGTTCAGCTACATCTGGCTGCCGTTCATGATCCTGCCGATCTGGTCGGCGATCGAACGCGTGCCTGACTCGATGATCGAGGCCTCGGCGGACCTGGGGGCGCGCGGCTGGCGCACGTTCCGCTCGGTGCTGCTGCCGCTGATCCTGCCGGGGATCGCGGCGGGCTCGATCTTCACGTTCTCGCTGACGCTGGGCGACTACATCACGCCGACGCTCGTGGGCGGAGCGGGCTCGGACTTCATCGGCAACGTCGTCTACCAGAACGTAGGCGTCGCGAGCAACGTGCCGTTCGCGGCGGCGTTCGCGACGGTGCCGCTGGTCGTGATGGGGATCTACCTGCTGATCGCGAGGCGGCTGGGAGCGTTCGAAGCGCTGTGATCGGGTCGAGCCGTCTCAGCCGCGTGGCGCTGGCCGTCTGGACGGTGCTGATCCTGCTGTTCCTGTTCATCCCGATCGCGCTGATCGTGGTCTACGCGTTCAACCCCTCGAACGTGCAGAGCTGGCCGCTGCACGGGCTCTCGACGAAGTGGTTCGGGAAGGCGTGGCACAACGAAGAAATGCGCCACGCGCTGTGGCTGTCGGTGCGGGCGGGGCTGATCTCGACGGCGATCGCGCTGACGCTGGGCTCGCTGGCGGCGTTCGCGGTGCATCGCTTCCGCTTCTTCGGGCGCGAAGCGATCTCGTTCCTGCTGGTGCTGCCGATCGCGCTGCCGGGGATCATCACGGGGATGGCGCTGAACTCGTTCATCAGCTTCAGCGGCATCGGCTTCTCGCTGACGACGATCATCGTGGGCCACGCGACGTTCTGCATCGTCACGGTCTACAACAACGTGCTGGCGCGCTTGCGCCGCACGCAGGCCTCGCTGGTGGAGGCCTCGATGGACCTCGGTGCCGACGGCTGGCAGACGTTCCGCTACGTGACACTGCCGATGATCGCGACGGCGCTCGTGGCGGGGGGCCTGCTGGCGTTCGCGCTGTCGTTCGACGAGATCGTGGTGACGACCTTCACGGCGGGCGCGCAGAACACGCTGCCGATCTGGATCTTCGGCAACATCCGCCTGGGCCAGCAGCTGCCGCAGGTGAACGTGGTGGTGTTCTTCGTGATCCTGATCAGCCTGATCCCCGTGGCGCTGGCACGGAGGCTCGCGCGCGACACGGGCGTGCTGCGCCCGGGCGCTACGGAGGCGGGCGCCGCGGCCTGAGCCTACGCTACGGCTTCTCCTGCGGGGGTGCGACGCCGGCGCCGCCGCCGATCAGCCGCGCGCCGCGCCCGTGCGAGACGAAGCTGAAGGCCCAGCGCGTCAGCACGAGCACCCGGTTCTGGAAGCCGATCAGGTACCAGAGGTGGACGGCGAGCCAGGTGACCCAGGCGAGCCCGCCGCTGAGGCGCAGGCCTTTGAGGTCGGCGACCGCCTTCGCGCGGCCGATCGTGGCGAGGTTGCCCTTGTCCTTGTAGTGGAAGGGCTTGGCGGGGCGCCCGCGCAGGCGCGCGCGGACGTTCGCGGCGGCGTGTCGGCCCTGCTGCATCGCCACGGGCGCGAGCCCCGGGAGCGTCTCGATGCCGCGGTCCTCGCGGCGCAGCGCGACCATGTCACCGAGCGCCTGCACCTCGGGGTGCCCGGGGAGCGAAAGGTCCGGCTCGACGATCAGCCGCCCGGCGCGGTCGGTCTCGGCGCCGGTGGCCTCGGCGAGCCGGCGCGCCAGGGGCGAGGAGGTCACCCCGGCGGCCCAGACGACGGTGCGGGCGGGCACGCGTTCTTGCGACCCGTCGCCGCCGGTGGTCGTCACGGCCTCGCGCTCGACGCCCGTGACGGAGTGGCCGAACAGCGGCGTGACGCCGAGCTCGCGCAGGGCCTCGGTCGCGCGGGCGGAGAGCGCGGGCGGGAAGCCGGTCAGCACGCGGTCGGCGGCCTCGACCAGCAGCACCTTGGCCGAGCTCGTCTGCGCGCGGCGGAATTCGGCGCTGCTGTCGTGCGCGATCTCGGCGATCTGCCCGGCCATCTCGACGCCGGTGGGGCCGGCGCCGACCACGACGAACGTGAGCCAGGCGGCGCGGCGGGCGGGGTCGGGCTCCCACTCGGCGGCCTCGAGCGCGGCGAGGATGCGGCTGCGGATGTCGAGCGCGCCCTCCAGCGACTTCAGCTCCGGCGCGAAGGCGTGCCACTCGTCGTGGCCGAAGTAGGAATAGCGCGAGCCGCCGGCGACGAGCAGGCTGTCGTACCCGATCGACTCCGGCGTGGGGACGTGCTCGTCGACGGGGCGCAGCCGCACGAGTCGCCGGTCGAGGTCGAAGCCGGCGACCTCGGCGAGCAGCACGTCGACGTTCTCGCGGCCGCGGAAGATGGTCCGCAGCGGGTAACAGATCTCGCTGGGGGAGAGGGCACCGGTGGCGACCTGGTAGGCGAGCGGCTGGAACAGGTGGAAGTTGCGGCGGTCGACGATCGTGACGTCGACGTCGCTCCCGGCCCGGGCGAGCTTCAGCGCGGCCTGCAGGCCGGCGAAGCCGCCGCCGACGATGACGACGCGGTGAGGTCCCGATCCGGACATGCCTCCAGGCTAGGGAAGTCGGGCGTGCAAGGATGGGTGAGGGCCAACCGAACAGGGAGCAGAGGATGAGGACGAGCAGCAGCAGGCGGGCACGGATGCTGGCCGCGGCGGGGGCGATCGCGATCGCGAGCGGGGCGCTGGCCGGCGGTGCGGGAGCCGCGAGCACGCCGCGGGCGGGGTCGAAGTGGAGCGCGACGCTAAAAGGCCAGAAGTACGAGTCGGGGACGGCGTCCTTCTCGGTGGTGAAGCAGGGCAGGAAGCTCTACACGAAGGGCAGGGCGACGCTGCACACGGCGTGCTTCGCGCTGGAAGCGGGGCAGTCGCTGCGTGTCGGCCCCACGCGCACGCTGAGCTTCAGCGGGCCCGTGTCGGGCGGGACGTTCGTGGCGAAGAAGGGGACGACCGACGACCTGCTGCACTGGCAGATCAGCGGCTCGTTCGCGAAGGGGAAGCTGGTGGTGGCCTACGCGGAGGAAACCGAAGGCCCGCCGCGGATCTCCTGCGGCTTCAATGAAACGGCGAGCGGCAAGCTGAAGGCGAAGCGCGGCTGAGGTCTCGCGTCCGGCGCTCGCGGAGGGCCGCGGCCGCCGGTTTGACGCGGGCCGGCTCGCTCAGACGGTGACCGGCCCGGGGCGGAGCACGTCGGGGTCGTGCCCGGGCACGACGCGCACGCCCGCGTCGCGGCGCTCGCGCAGCCGTTCGGCGGAGGTGGCCTGCGCGTCGAAGTCGTCGGCGAACATCGGGAAGCGGTGGTCGTCGTAGGTGCTGGCGAAGTGGGCGACATCGACGCCCAGGATCAGCTTCTCGCCGATCCGCACCGACTGGTGCCCGGGCGTGTGGCCCGGCGTCGACAGCAGCTGCACGGAGCCGTCGCCGAGCAGGTCGTGGTCGCCGTCGACGAGCACGAGCTCGCGCTCCTCGTTCGCGTAGTCGCGCGGGAAGAAGAAGTTCTTCTGGATCGCGGCGTCCTCCCGGCCGGCCTCCCATTCGCGGCGCTGGATCACGACGGGGACCGACGGCGGCAGCAGCGACAGCCCGCCGACGTGGTCGTAGTGCAGGTGCGTGAGCACGACCCGCGTGACGGTGGCGAGGTCGACCTGCTCGGCGAGGTGGCGCTCCTGCTCCAGCCCGACGACGCCGAACGCCACGGGGTTCTCGTAGAAGCCGGCGGGGTCGGCGATCGCGGAAGGGTTCAGGCCGGTGTCTATCAGGACCCGCTCGCTGTCGGTCTCGATCAGGTACGCGGGGATCGGGAAGCGGATCCGGGCCTCAGCCGGTTCGCCCTGCCGCCAGATCGCGGCGGGCGAGGAGATCCAACCGACGTTGAGCATCCGGACCTTCACCTGTGGCCCACTCTATGCCCTCCGCGGCCCGGTGCGTTCATGCGTGTCGGGCGGGTTCTCATCGCGCGACGCCGACACCGGCGAGCGCGAGCATCGTGGGCTCCTCGGCGGTCCAGTCGCCGTCTTCGACCGCCTCGCGCCGGCAGGCGAGGAAACGCGCGGCGGCCGCGGTGCGAGTAGCGACGCCCAGGCGCCGCAGGACGTGCTCGACGTGCTTGCGCACGGTGCCGTCGCTGATGCCGAGCGCGAAGCCGATCTCGGCGTTGGTGCGCCCGGCCGCGATCTGCGCGAGCACCTCGCGCTGGCGGTCGGTCAGGAGTTCGATCGAGGCGGGATCGCCGTGCGTCGGCAGCGCCAGGGCGCGGCTGAACCGCGACGCGTTCGCCCAGGCGGCGAGCAGATGGGGCCTGAGCGCGTCGGCGAGGCGCCGGTCCTGCTCGGCGAAGCTCCGGCGCGGGCGGTCGATCGAGACGCCGGCGAGCCGACCGGAGGGCGCGGGGGAGAGCGGGATCGTGAGCTGGTCCTCGACCTCGAGCGCGCGGAAGAAGTCCGCGTAGAGGCCGCGGCGGTGGAACTCGCGGCTGGTGAGGAAGTCAGAGATCAGACGCGTGTGCGGAGCGTCGACGGTGAGGACGTGGTTGAGCACGGGATGTTCGGGCATGTGCGCGCGGCGCGCCTCGTGCATGCCGGCGAGCTCCGGCGGCTCGGGGTCGACCAGCACGCGGAAGTGCCCGGTGGCGAGGTGGACTTCGGTGAAGTCGGCCTTCTCGCCGCCGACCGCTTTTCGCAGGACGCCGGCGGCGTGGAGCGGGAATGCGTCGAGCGGCCGGAGCGAGTACAGCTCGGGCAGCACGGCGAGCAGGCGCTGCTCCGCGGTGGCCGACACAGGGCAAGCCTACGCCGAATTGCGTATTCCGCTCCGCGCCGCGAAGCTCGACACTGCCGAACATGACCGACCGACTGAACCGCCTGATCCCGTTTACCGGCTTCCTGTTCGTCGTGCTCGTCGTCGTGGGCGGGCCGGTGCTGGAGGGAAGTACACCAGGCCGGGGCGCGAGCGCCCAACACGTGATGGCGTTCTACGCCGACCATCGTGCCCGCGAGCGCGGCGCGGCGTTCGTGCTGGCCTTCGCGTTCGTGGCGTTCATGCTGTTCGCGGCGGCGCTGCGCGACCGCTGGCGGCGCTTCGAGCACGCGGATGGGGCGGCGACGCTGCTGCTCGTCGCGGCGGGGGTACTGGCGGTGGGCCAGACTCTGAGCGCCGGCGTCGGCTATGCGCTGGCGGACGATCCGGCACGGCTGACCCCGGCCGCGGCGCAGACGCTGAACCTGCTGGCGAACGACCTGGTGCTGACAAGCGGCGCGGGTTTCTTCCTGTTCGGTCTCTGCGCGGGGGCGATCATCCTCCGCGGCGTCGCGTTCCCGAAGTGGTTGGGCTGGCTCGCGCTGGCAATGGGACTGCTGTTCGTGCTGCCGCCGATCGAGCCGCTGGGCTTCGTGCTGCTGCTGGTGTGGTGCGTGGCGGTGAGCGTCGGGATGCTGCGCCAGGGCCGGCGCCCGCAGCCGGCGCTCGCCTGAAGCCGGGCCGGGCTACCGCCGGGCCGGCTTGCTACCGCCGGGCCGGCTTCCTAGAGTTCGGCCAGCACCTCGGCGGCGGCGCGTTCGCCGGAGCGCACGGCGCCGTCCATGTAGCCGACCCAGTAGTCGGCGGTCTCGGTCCCGGCCCAGTGGATGCGACCGACGGGGGCGCGCAGCGCGGCGCCGAAGTCGAGCAGCGTGCCGGGGCCGAGCCCCGCGACGGGGTCGCCGCGGGTGAAGCGTTCTTCGGCCCAGGCGTTCTCCACGTACTGGACCGGGTTCGCGGCCTTCGACCCGAAGTAGTCCACGAAGTTTTCGATCACGGCCTGGCGGCGCGCTTCGGCGGACAGGCCGTACCAGCTGCGCGCGCCGGCGCCGCCGATGAAGCCGAGCAGGATGCCGGGGTTGCCCTCGACGGGGGTGCTGTCGAACGTGACGGTGACGGGCCCGTTGAGGCTGACGGTCTGGCCGGTGAGGCCTTCTTCGCGCCAGAAGGGTTTGTCGTAGACGACGTCCACCTTCGCGTAGGTGCCCATCGGCGCGCGCTGGGTGAGCTGGTCGCGCAGCACCGGCAGCAGCGGTTCGTAGTCGATCCGGGCGGTCAGGGCCGGGGGCACGGCGACGATCACCTGCTTGGCGGCGACGCGCCCTTTGTCGAGGAACACCTTGACGCCCTTGCTTTCCTGCACGATCTGGCGCACGTGCGCGTTCAGCGCGACGCTGCCGCCCAGTTCGGCGGCGACTTTCAGCGCGATCTGCTGGCTGCCGCCGACGAAGCGTTCTTCCTGCGCGCCTTCGGCGGTCTGGAAATTGCGTTCGAAGGTGCCGGGGTGGGTTTCGTCGCCGGAGGCGGCGAGGTAGAACAGCACGTAGAGCAGCGACAGGTCGCGCGGCTCCTGCCCGAAGATGGCGTCGGTGGCGGTGGCGACGAGCCGCATGAAGTCGGGATTCACGACGTTGGCTTTGACCCAGGTGTAGAACGTCTGGCTGTCCCAGTCGACGGCTTCGGGGGCGGCCCACGGTTCGTTGACGTCGATCTGCTGGGCCATCGTGTTGAGCCGCGGGATCAGCTGCAACAGGTCCGGCAGGTAGGTGGGGTCCGGCGGCGCCACGCCCGTCGGGCCGCTGGCGGCGTACGTTTCCCGTTTGCCGTCCTTCCAGTAGACGTTGTTTCCGGTGTTGTAGGTCGGGAACGTCTCCACGCCGACGGCCTGCGCGAGCGCCTTGATCCGGTCCTGCGTCGGGCCGACGAACTCGGCGCCGGCGTCGATGTAGGAGCCGCCGGTGATGGGGCGGTTGAAGGTGCGCCCGCCGACGCGTTCGCGCGCCTCGAGCACGGCGACGGAATGGCCCGCCTGTGCGATCGCGCGGGCCGCGGAGAGCCCCGCGAGGCCGGCGCCCACGACGACAACATCGGCCTTTTTGGGGACGGAGGTTCTCGCGTCGGCGCTCGCGGGTTCGGCGCCTTCGTCGGCGCGCGCGACCGACGAGGGGAGCGCCGCGGCGGCCGCGCCGGCGGCGGCGGTGCCGATCAGCCTGCGCCTGGTGAACCGCGTGTCCATGGCCGACCCAGTACCCGCTATCGGGCAAAAAGATTCTCCGTCTTTCCGATCCGGTCCGGCCTCATTTCCGACCGGACCCCGCCTCGGATTCCCGCGCCGGTTTGCGCCGGCGCGCCGCGCCGGCGCCGGCCGCTTGCGTTTTAGAACGGATGTGTCTGGGTATTTAGTCCCGCGCTCGGATTGGTGCGCGGGGGCCGCGATCAGGCCGGGGCAGGGGCCGAGTCAACGAGTGTGCAAGCGGGGTGGGAATGCTGATCAGCAGCGCAGTGAACGGCAGTGGTCGTAGGGCATGGATCGGATTCGTCGCGATGCTCGCGGCGTTCGCGGTTTGGGCGGTGGCGGCGGCGAGCGCGTCGGCCTTCACGGCGCAGGGGAGCGTCGAACAGGTGTATGTCACGGGCCTGTCGCCGAGCGCCTCGATGTCGCTGTTGGACAAGAGCGGCGCGACGGTCGCGACGCAAAACGCCGACTCGCTCGGCGGGCTGCTGTTCCGCAAGGTGAAGCCGGGCAAGGGCTACCGGGTGAAGACCTCGACGGGCGAAACCTCCGAACCGATCACGGTCCACAACGACAAGGCGGCGCCGTGGGACCCCGAGATCTACAGCAGCCAGTCGATCCCCGACAGCGGCTACACGTACCTGACGACGCGCGACGGCACGCAGCTGTCGATCGACGTGCACCCGCCGACGGCTCCGGCGGGCGAGCCGGGCGTGCCGTCGAGCATCCATCTGCCGTCGTTCCCGCAGCTCGGCCTGCCGACGCCGAGCTACGCGCCCCCGTACCCGACGCTGATCGAGTACTCGGGCTACGGCTACGCGAACCCGGCGGGCCCCGAAAACGGGATCGCGATCCTCGCGAACCTGATGGGCTTCGCGGTGGTGGACGTGAACATGCGCGGGACCGGCTGTTCCGGCGGCGCCTATGACTTCTTCGAAAAGTTGCAGAACCTCGACGGCTACGACGTGATCGAGACGATCGCGAACCAGCCGTGGGTGCTCGGCCACAAGGTGGGCATGATGGGCATCTCCTACGGGGGGATCAGCCAGCTGTTCACGGCGCAGCTGCGCCCGCCGGACCTCGCGGCGATCGCGCCGCTGTCGGTGATCGACGCCACGGCGACGACGCTCTACCCGGGCGGCATCCGCAACGACGGCTTCGCGGTGGAATGGGCGGCGGAGCGGCAGCAGAACGCCGAACCCGCGAGCCCCGGTCACGGGCAGGCCTGGGCGACGAAGCAGATCGAAGAAGGCGACCAGACCTGCGCCGCCAACCAGGCGCTGCACGGCGAGGCCGCGAATCTGATGGAAAAGATCGAAGCGAACTCGACCTACAACCCGGCGGTGGCGGACGAACTCGATCCGGTCACGTTCGTCCACAAGATCGACGTGCCGACGTTCCTGGCATGCCAGTGGGAGGACGAGCAGACCGGGGGCCACTGCGCCGACCTGGCGCAGCACTTCTCGGGCACCGACAAGAAGTGGTTCACGTTCACGAACGGCGCCCACATCGACTCGCTCGACCCGGAGACCTACAACCGGATGTACGACTTCCTGGAGTTGTACGTCGCGCACCAGGCGCCGATCCAGAACTCGGCGGTGGTGAAAGCCGCGGCGCCGGTGGTCTACGACGAAGCGATGGGCCTGCCGAAGACGGACGTCGTGACGCTGCCGGCGGACTCGATCCAGACGCAGCCGACGTACGAATCGGCGCTGGCGGCGTTCGAAGAACTGCCGGAGATAAGGGTGCTGTTCGACAACGGCGCCGGGACCTCGCCGACGGGTGAAACCACGGCCGGAAATCCCTACCCGGGCTTCGAACAGTCCTTCTCGAAGTTCCCGATCCCCGGCACGAAGGCCCGCACCTGGTACCTGGGCCCGAACGGGACGCTCGGCGAACAGCAGCCGAGCGGCGAAGGCAGCGACTCCTACACCTCGGACGCGAACGCGACGCCGCTGACGGACTTCGGGCCGAGTACCGGCTCGGGCGGCCTGTGGGGCAACGCGTCGCAGTGGGAATGGAACTGGGTGCAGCCGCCCGCGGGCTCCGCGGTGTCGTATGTCTCACCGCCGCTGGCGAGCGACGCGACGGCGATCGGCGGCGGCGCGGTTCACCTTTGGGTGAAGTCCTCGACCCCGGACGTCGACCTGCAGGCGACGGTCAGCGAGGTGCGTCCCGATGGCAACGAGACGTTCGTGCAGAACGGTTGGCTGCGGGCGAGCGAGCGCAAGCTGGCGACGGGCACGAAGAACATCCTCCACCAGCGCTCGACGGCGCTGGAGCCGATCCCGACGATGCTCGCGTCCGACAAGGAACCGATGCCGGCGAACGAATACGTGCCGGTGACGATCCCGCTGTATTTCGAGGGCCACGCCTACCGCGCGGGGTCGCGCATCAGGATCACGATCAACGGGCCGAACGGCACGCAGCCGATCTGGTCGTTCTCGCACACGCAGCCGGAAGGCGGCACGGCGACGGAGTCGGTGGCCTTCTCGCCGACGATGCCCTCGAGCCTGAGCCTGCCGATCGTGAAGGGCGTGACGGTGCCGACGGCGTTGCCGGCATGCCCGAGCCTGCGCAACGAGCCGTGCCGGACCTACCAGGCGATCACGAACGACGGCTCCTGATCTGAGGAGCGCTGCGCACCGCCCGGCCTACCCCTTGGGCCGGGCGGTGATGCTCCCTAGTGCGTCGGGCAGGGGACGCGGACTTCGCTCGTCGCGGTTTTCGCGGGGATCCCGAATTCCCGTTCGCCGCCGAACGTACCGCCGAACGTGACTTCGACCTTGCCGTAGAAGCCGCCCCTGGGGCATTCGCCCTTCTTCGGCACGGTGCCGTAGGAGACGACCTTGCCGTTCTTCTTGTAGGCGGCGCCGGACTTGATGTGGATCTTGCTGACCGAAGCGAACGGCGCGCCGGGAACGGTGGCGACGGCGGGCACGAGCGTCTGCAACTCCCACGAGTATTTGCCGGAGCTGTGCACCCATTTGCCGCCGGCGACGACTTCGAGCGACACGGGGGACTTGCCCTGCGTGTAGAAGTAGACGGTGCCGGGGGGCCCGAAGAACCCTTGCAGCGTCGCGGTCTCGGGCACGCGTTCGGTGCCGAAGGTCACTTCGCCCAGGACGCTGCCGATCGGGCTGGCGACCGAGCTCTTCGGGCAGCCGGAAGGCCCGACGTTCTGGAGCGTGGCTTCCGAGCAGGAGCCGAAGCCCTGCGGGTGCAGCTTCACGCCCTTCGGCAGGTAGACGTTGACGGCCGAGACGGGCGGCACGCTGCCGCCCGGGTTCTGCGGGGTGGCTCCGTACCCGGAGCCGGAGATTTCGAGCGTCGCTTCGACGTCGGCGCCCTTGCCGTAGAAGTTGCCGGTTCCGGGGAAGCCGGGGATGGGGACTGCCGCCGCTTTGACCTTGAGCGTCGGAAGCGGGATTTCTTCGGCTGAAGCCTGGGCGGGGGCCGCGAGCAGGGCGGCGCCGAGCAGGGCGAGTGAGATGGGGCGTAGACGTTTCATGACGGCGATTAAACACCCGCCCGGCGCGGAGCGCGGCAGCAGCGGAGCGGCAGTCGGGGGGTAGTCCCGGCGGCGCCGGGCCATCCGACTCAGAAACGAGCCTTGCCGGGCACCGGGCGATCGGGAGGTCGAAGCAGGTGTTCTCGACGCAGGCGGAACGGGTCGTTCACCGCGGGTTCCCTGTCAACGCGGTCGAGGCGTTCACGGCGGCCGGGATTCGAACGCTGACGCGGAGCCCGCCGCCGGCGCGGGGGGTGAGGGCGAGGGTGCCGTCGTGGGCCTGGGCGATGCGCTCGACGATCGCCAGCCCGAGCCCGACGCCCGCGTGGTCGGCGCGGATACGTTCGTCGCGTCGCAGGAACGGCTCGGCGAGCGTGGAGACCATCTGCGGCGCGAGCGTCTCGCCGGTGTTCTCGACCGTGAGCTCCGCGGCGCCGTGGTGGGCGCTGGTCGAAACCCAGACCCTGCCGTGGCCGGGCAGGTTGTGGACGATCGCGTTGTGGACGAGGTTCGTGCTCAGTTGCAGCAGCAGCGCGCGCGAGCCGGCGGCGGGGGCCACCTCGACGGCGGTCTCGATCGTGACGCCAAGCTCCGCCGCGAGCGGCAGCAGCGTTTCGGTGGCTTCTTCGGCCATCAGGGACAGGTCGACGTCCTCGCGCGTGAAGGAGCGCCGGTCGGCGCGGCTGAGCAGGAGCAGCGCCTCGGTGAGCTCGATCGCCCGGGCGTTGACCGCGCGGAGGCGCTCGACCAGCTCGCCGTCGTCGTGCCCGGGATCGCTGCGGGCGAGGTCGAGGAGCGACTGCGTGATCGCCAGCGGGGTGCGCAGCTCGTGCGAGGCGTTCGCGGCGAACCGCTGCTGTTCGGCGACGTGCGCCTCGAGCCGCGCGAGCATCGTGTCGAAGGCGTCGGCGAGCTCACGGAACTCGTCGCTGCGCCCCGGCAGCCGGATGCGGTGCGAGAGCGATCCGGTCGCGGCGATGCGGGTGGCGTCGGTGATGCGGGTCAGCGGGGCGAGCATGCGGCCGGCGAGAAGCCACCCTCCCAAGAGCCCGAAGACCAGCAGGAACGCCATCACGACGGCGGCGATGGGAGCAAAACTGCGCCACAGCTCGGCGTGGCTGCGGACGAGGAAGATCACGCCGGGGTGCGCACCGCGCGAAAGCGAGAAGTACCCGGCGACGAGCAGCACGGCGCCGGCGAGCATCACGAAGCCGGCGTAGCTGAGGGTGAGCTTGAGACGGGCGCTCAGCCCGGGCGCCCTAGCCAAGGTCTCCTCCCTCGCCATGAGCGCCGGGGCGCGCGTCGATGCGGTACCCGGCGCCGGGCACGGTCTCGATGATCCCGGGCTCGCCAAGGCGTTTGCGCAGCGCCGAGACAGTGATCCGCACGGCGTTGGTGAACGGGTCGGCGTTCTCGTCCCAGGCGCGTTGCAGCAGCTCCTCTGCGCTGACGACGCCGCCTTCGGCGGCGACGAGGACTTCGAGCACGGCGAACTGCTTGCGGGTGAGCGGGATGTAGCGGTCCGCGCGGTAGACCTCGCGGCGGAACGGGTCCAGCCGCAGGCCGGCGATCTCGCGGACGGGCGGCCTGTTGTGGGCGCGCCTGCGGTCGAGCGCCCGCAGGCGGAGCACGAGCTCCTGTAGCTCGAACGGCTTGGTGAGGTAGTCGTCGGCGCCGAGCTCGAACCCGGAGGCCTTGTCGTCGAGCCGGTCGGCGGCGGTGAGCATCAGGATCGGGACGCCGTCGCCGGAGGCGACGATCCGTTCGGCGACCTCGTCGCCGGAGGGGCCGGGGATGTCGCGGTCGAGGACGGCGATGTCGTAGGCGTTCAGGCGCAGCAGCTCCAGCGCGGTGTCGCCGTCGCCGGCGATGTCGGCGGCGATCGCCTCCAGGCGCAGGCCGTCACGGATGGCCTCTGCCAGATAGGGCTCGTCCTCGACGATCAGCACGCGCATGCTCGGATGCTCCCAGCCTGAACATATCGGCCGCATATCGAAAACCGCATACGCGCCGGCAACGCCGCGATGCCTTGACTGCGGGAGTGTCCTACGGCGAACCGGCACGAGCGGCAACCGGGCATACCCGCCCGACGGTGTACCGCGTTCCCCGGCGCCGGGCGCCGCTCGCGGCGCTGTTCGTGCTGCTGATCGCTGCCGCGGCGTTCGCGACCGCCGGCCACTCGCCTCCCGTTCCGCGCCAGCGCCCTCCCGTCGAGCCCGGCGCGGCCGCCTCAGCGCTCAGCTGGCCGCAGCAGGGTCAGGCGGCGTTGGTGCTCGGCGACGGGCGCCCGGCGGCGAGCCCAAATCAGGAGCCGGCCCCGATCGCCAGCGTGGCGAAGGTGATGACGGCCTACCTGACGCTCGAGCGCTATCCGCTGAGCGGGGGGCAGGACGGGTTCACGATCACGGTCACCGCTGCGCAGGCGGAAGCGGAGGCGCGCGAAGCCGCCGACGAGCAGTCGGTCCTGGCTGTGCGAGCGGGAGAGCAGCTGACCGAGCGCCAGCTCCTGGAGGCGCTGCTGATCCCTTCGGGCAACAACATCGCCCGGATGCTCGCGGTGCTGGTGGCGGGCAGCGAGGCCCGCTTCATCGCCGAGATGAACGCCGAGGCCCGCGTGCTGGGGATGAGCCACACGACCTACACCGACCCCAGCGGCCTCGATTCGGGGACGGTCTCCACCGCCGCCGACCAGCTGCGCGTCCTCCGGCGGGCGATCCGCTCCCCGGTGTTCCGCGAAATCGTCTCGATGGCCGGCGTGACGCTGCCGGTCGCGGGCACCGTCACCAACTTCAACCCTTTGATCGACGATGGCTACGGCGGCAAGACCGGGTCGGACTCCGCGGCGGGAGGATGCCTGGCGTTCTTCACCCACGTGACGCGCGGCGGGCGCAGGCTGATCGCGGCCGGCGTGGTGCTGGGACAGGGGGAGGGGAGCGACACCGCGGCGATTCTTGGGGCGGCGGGCGAGGCGGCTGAGCGGCTGGTGGGGTCGGTTGGTTAGGCGCCGGGCTCCAATTGCCAGTGATCCATCCCATGCTGCCGCGTGTGTAGTCGGCGCGGGATAGGTTGCGGAACGGATCGGCGAGTTAACTCGGACCTTTGCATTTGTCCGTCTGAGGCCCCCCCGAGTGTGCGCTTATCGATAGATGTGACAGCGCTCGGCTCGGCAAGGCCGTCGAGGCATGGATCATCCAAGTTCCAGCATTTTGATACCGTCCGCTTAGTGGTCAATATCAAACATGATCCCGACGTTCGTGAGGCTCTGGAGAGGGGCGTTAACTCAATTGCCGACCCGGTCGAGCGCGAGCGTATCTCGAACTTCCTGAACGCCGTAAACGCGGCCCGATCCGAAGTGGCTGTCGAGCTGCTCGAAGCGGTTGCGGCCGCCGGTCAGGAGGCATATGAAGCCCGGACCGCCGAGCTTCACCTCGGCTGGCAAAAGGTCATCTTGGTCGAGACCGGCCTCGCAGGAGAACAGCTCGAGCGCAACAGTCAGCAACGCAGCTACGAAGTAATGAAGTGGTCGTATGACCATTGCAAGGAGCATGGCTACACGATTGACGACATCGACAAGGGCACGTCGATGGGTGAGTACATGTACAACATCAACTTGGCGATCATCGCGAACATGCCGCCACCTACCCTGCCCGCCGGTTCTGCCACGGGTGCCGTTAAGGCTTCGAGTACGGGTTGCTTGATCGCGACTCTGAGCATCTTGGCAGTCTCGGTAATTGTCGGTGGGCGTTTGACCGGCAATTAGCCGATCAACGAGACCGTTACACAATTCAACCTCGTCGCGTCTGGGATATTTCCGGCGCGACTCACCTGTGACTCGGGTGCAAAGGTAGGCCCAGCCTTGGTCGACCGGTCCTCTGGGGGTCTGGGTCCGGGTCCGGATCGGCCCAGCCGAGATCGAGCTCATCTGAGCAAGCCTCTCCACTGCTCTTCCGCATGAGCGCCGCGATGAGGTCGTGAGACGCAACTCGCGATGCGCGACGACACGATCCGCCCCCCCTTTATGGAGACCGGACCGGTTCGACCTTCTCTGTGGAGGTGGAGCTAGCCGGACTTGAACCGGCGACCTCCTGGGTGCGATCCAGGCGCTCTCCCAACTGAGCTATAGCCCCGTGCGCGGGCGGTCAACGCCGCGAACACCCGAAAGTTTAGCCCCCTGCGCCGGTGAAGACGCAGACGCGGCACGGCTAGGTATCGTGTGTTCGAGGATGGGAATGCTCGATGACGCCATCCGCGAGCACCTGGAGCTGAAGCGCCGTCGCGGCGCAGATCCCGACGAGGTTGCGCGCGAGCAGCGCGAGGCGCTGGAGCCGATCCCAGGCTTGGCGCCGCCACGGGACGAAGCGACGGCAGGCGATTCCCCGAACTCCGGGACCGAGGAGGTCTCTTCGGCTCCGCTGGTTGATCCGGCTTCGCCGTCGAACATCGCGCAGGACTTGGACGCCCCAGGCGTCGGCTCGGTGTCGGCCGAGCAGGCGCCGGCGCCCGGCGCGGAAGAGACCGCCGAGCTCGACATGAGCACGGTGCTCGGCGAGGAGCCGGCGGACAGCGCGGACCCCGGCTCGCTGGAATGGGAGGTTCCCGCGGAGGAGATGGCCGAGCCCGAGCAGGCGGACGAGGACGTCCTCGAGGAGACCCCCGACTTCCTGAGCGAGACCCCCGAGCAGGAGCGGCTGTGGTTCGAGCAGCGCCCGCCGCGGGACTTCGACTTCGACCGGTAGCCCGTCCGGGGCGCGTATATTGAGCCCTCTGGGGCCATAGCTCAGCTGGGAGAGCGCCTGCTTTGCAAGCAGGAGGTCACCGGTTCGATCCCGGTTGGCTCCATCTTTCTTGTCTTCAAACAAACCCGGCTTCGACTAGCTTCCCTGATGTGTCGGATCCGCGTCTGATCGCCGTCGCCGCGGTCGAGTTGTTCTGCGAGGCGCGTATACCCGAGCAGTACCGAGAGGACGTGCGCCTCGAATGCACGCGTCGGGGCAACACGATTACGATTCTCGAACGGCGTGCCCCATGGAACCCGGACTTGACCGACTGGACGAGCCTCAAGATCGCTCAGTTGCGTTTCGATCCGCCCTCGCAGCAATGGTCATTGTTCTGCCGCGACAGCAATGAGCGGTGGTGGCCCTACGAGGAGATCCAGACCAGCGCGAGTGTCGACGGGCTGCTCGCCGAGATCGACGCCGATCCTACCGGCATCTTCTGGGGCTGAGCGGTAATCGGCCCTACATAACGCTTGCCGTTCATAACGTTGTGCGTTATGCTCATCTCGTGTGTTGCGGTCGTTCGCGGACAAAGAGACCGAGCGGGTCTGGCAGAGACAGCGAGCGCGCAAGCTCGACCAGGACGTCCAGCGTGCCGCCCTGCGAAAGCTGCTCATCCTCGACGCCGCGGAGACGCTCGATGATCTACGGGTACCGCCCGGGAACAGACTCGAGAAGCTCAAGGGGAACCGGGCCGGCTCCCACAGCATCCGCATCAACCAGCAGTGGCGCATCTGCTTCAGATGGACGAACGCCGGGCCCGAGGATGTCGAAATCGTCGACTACCACTGAAATGCAGGCAAGGAGACCATCGTGAGCACCAACTCGGTCATGGACCCCATTCACCCTGGCGAGGTGCTGATGCTGGAGTACCTGCAGCCACTCGGGGTCACACAGCACCGCTTGGCTGTAGCCATCGGCGTTCCTCCCCGACGAATCAACGAGATCGTCCACGGCAAGCGGCGCATCACCACCGACACGGCCCTGAGGCTCGCGCGGTACTTCGGGACCAGCGAGCGCTTCTGGCTGAATCTCCAGGATCGCTACGACATCGAGGTCGAACGCGATCGGCTCGGCCCTGCCCTTGATGAGATCCAGCCGCTCGCGGCTGCTTGACAAGGAGCTCGACGGAGCGCGAGATCCGCTCATTCGCCGACGTCTATGGGCGGAGCCGTGACCCGCTGGTTTGCGCGCCGCCCAGTTTCGCCCACTGAACTGTCCGGCGGCAATCAGTGTGGCGTGCGATCAGTCGCGAGAGATCTAGCCGTCGGCCGTGCCGGGCTCGACGAGCTCGGCGGGCCGCGTCAGGAGCATTTCCCCCATTGACAGCCGTGCTCGGACGGGCGTTTGCCGATCGCCTCCGCCTCTTTGCACCAGGCACACTTGGGCTTGCCCGCTTGTACACATGCACATGCCATGTCGAACCTCCTCGTAGTTAGCGAATCGAACTGAAACGTCTTTGCTGGGTGGGGCATTGGCCGTTTGTCGCTCGCTGCAAGTCGGCCTCTAACCCAGTTCGCGAAGCGCGTTTTGAGCGATTTCGACGATCTCGGGTGGTGCTCCCGGGTTCGAGAGCGAGTCGCCGAATGCTTCTCTTGCGGCTACATAGTTCCCGGCCTCGCGCTCGCACAGCCCAAGCAGGCAGGCGGCCCGCGCGCGCTCTTCGCCGTCGTCCGCGCTCGCGGCCCGCGTCAGGTATGCGCGGGCGGAGTCGAGGTCGTGCCGCTGGAGGCACAGCGACCCCGCCTGCTTCGCCGCGGCGAACAGCGCGGACCGGCCGTTCGGCGTCGACACGCCTTCGAGGCTGACCGCGCGACCGTACGCTTCGATCGCCCCGTCCTCGTTGTTGCGCTCACGCTCGGCCTCACCGAGCAGAAACATCGCGGTTACCGCGAAGTTCGGTTCGGGTAGTCGCGCTGCGACCGAGAACGCATCGCAGGCACGGCCCGGGTCGCCGAGCTTGGCGAGGTAGATCGCACCGGCCTGGAAGGCGCCGCGCTGCCCCCATTCGGAGTCAGGCTCGCGCATCGCTTCCTCGAAGCACTGCAACGCCCCGGCATTGTCGCCGGCTCCTTCGAGCAAGAAGCCGAGCAGCACCCTGGCGCGATTCGACTCGACCGGATGGCCGGAGTCGATGGTTTCGACCAGCAGTCGCGCGGCCCCGTCGAGATCGCCCTCCCGTTCAAGGAGCTGTGCCAGATTGACACGGGCGCCTTGTGAGTGCAGCGGGTGGTCGCAGGCGATCGCCTGCTCGTATGCCGCTCGCGCCCCGGCCGGATCGCCGAAGTGATCCTCCAGGAGGGTGCCGATGTTGCGCAGGGCCCGCGCAGTCTCCTGCGGATCGCCGGTCTCGACGATCCTCCGCAACGTCTCGAGGCCTTCTTGGTTGGACCCACGCAGCACGAGGTAGCTCGCGACCCCCCGTAGCGCGGCAGCTTTGACAGCTGGATCGGCCGACTCGGCAGCGCGACGGAAGCCGGCCTCAGCAGCCTCGTGGGCACCATGCCTCTCCTGCGATTCGGCATCGCGCAGCACGCTCAGCAGGTCGACCGTTGCCTCCTCGCTCATGCCGGCCACGGTCGCGGAGCCTAGCCGGTCGGACCAACAGGTACAACTCAGATTGCTCGAACTCGCCCGATCATTCGTGTGGCCTTGTGACTAACGGGCCGGCCTCCCGTGACTAACGGGCCGGCCTCCTGTGACGCACGCTCCGAACGACGCATCGTCATTCCCTCCCCATCGGAAACAAGCACCGGCGACTCGACGCGGACGGCACGCTGCTCGCCAGGCTCGGTTGCGCGCCTGATTTCAGGCACTTTGATGGCTTGTCAACACGACGAGCCGACTCCCGGCACGGCCGCCGGCGCGTGGCTCCGGCGGCGCAAAACGGTCGTGTGATCATTGCCCGCCATGTCCGCGAAGCACGCACTGCTCGGGCTCCTGCTCCACCGACCCGCCTACCGCTACCAACTCGGAGATCGGCTCCAAGAGCGCCTCGGGCCGGCGTGGAAGATCAACTCAGGGCAGCTCTACCAGACGATCGAGCGGCTCGAGGACGACGGTCTGATCGAGCGCGTCGAC
Source organism: Solirubrobacteraceae bacterium (assembly GCA_035508515.1). GTDB lineage: Bacteria > Actinomycetota > Thermoleophilia > Solirubrobacterales > Solirubrobacteraceae > Palsa-744. The sequence continues at coordinate 39,986 of DATJMW010000024.1, forward strand.
GCCGTCGGCGACGGCCAGCCGGAGCGCGACGTCTTCACGGTGACGACGACGGGCATCGAGGAGTTCGAGCGCTGGTTCGAGGGCTCGCTGAGCCGCGCGCGCCTGCTGCGCCGGCCGCTGCTGGTGAAGATCACGCTGGCGGGGCCCGCCCGTCTGCGAGCGACGCTGAAGGAGGTGGACTCCTACGAGCACGATTGCGCCGCCTGCCTGCGAGACCATCTGCGCCTGCGGGACACGATCCCGCTCGGCGGTCTTCGCGTGCGCGCCGATCACGAGCTGCTGCGCCTCAACCTGACCGCGGACATCATGCAGCTGGAAGCGGAGCTCGGTTGGGTGCGCCATGCGCGTGAGCGGATCGCCTGGCTGCTCGATCAGGATGCGATCTGGCCCGTGCCCCAGCGGCGCAGCGGGTCCGCCAGCGATCCGCGCGGCCCCTGTATCGGCGACCTGGCCGCCAAGCGGCACGGCACGCGTGCGAACTCACGCGCCGGCAGCTCGTTCGGAATGGGGGCACATTGAGGTAATGCTTCGGCTTGAAGCGGTTTCCAAGCGCTACGAGACGCCCGACGGATACAGGATCGCGCTCGACGCCGTCACCCTCGCACTCGATCCTGGGCAGATGATGGGGCTGTTCGGGCCCAGCGGCGCCGGCAAGAGCACGCTCCTGCGCATCGCGGCGGGGCTGTGCAGCCCGGACTCGGGCACGGTCGTCTACGACGGCGAGCGCCTCGACCAGATGTCGGCCGCCGCGCGGACACGCTTCCGCCGCCGCGAGATCGCCTGCGTGTGGGCCACCCAGCACTGGCAGGAGCGCCTCGGGGTGCTCGACCACGTCGCGCTGCCCCTGCTGGTCGACGGCTGCGGCCGTCGCATCGCCGAGCGACGCGTGCGCGAAGCGCTGCACAGGTGCAACGCCGAGCAGTGCGCCGGGATGGAACTTCGCGATCTCTCCGACGGCGAGCGCCAGCGCGTGGCGCTCGCTCGTGCCCTCAGCACCGAACCGCGGCTGCTGCTGGCCGACGGGCCGACCTCCAGCCTCTCGATCGCCGAGCGCGAGGAGATCATGATGCTGCTCTCGGCGCTCGCCCGCGAAGCCCGGGTCGCGGTGCTGGTCACCGCCGCCGACGCCCAGGCGCTGTTGCGCGCGGACCCCGTGCTGTACCTGCGCGAAGGCAAGGTGGTCGGCCCGGGGCGCGACGAGACGGACGACGGCGGGCGGGTGTATCACTTCCCGACGACCCCGCCGCGTAGAGCCGCAACCGATGCTTGAGCTCGAGAACGTGCGCAAGCACTACGCCAGTCCCGGCGGCGCCGTGCGCGCGATCGACGGCGTCTGCATGCGGGTCCTCCCCAGCGAAGTGGCAGCCGTCTACGGGCCGAGCGGCTCGGGCAAGACGACGTTGCTGCTGCTCGCCGCTGGCCTCATGCGCGCCGACTCCGGCAGCGTGAGGGTCGAGGGCCGCGACCTCGCGAGGTTGTCACGGCGCGAGGTGCTCGCGTACCGGCGCACCAAGCTCGGCTTCGTCTTCCAGGGCTTCAACCTCGTCGCGGGCATGACCGCGGCGGAGAACGTCGCGCTGCCACTGCTGCTGCGCGGCCTCGATCGCAAGCGCGCTCACCGCTGCGCGCTCGACACGCTCGCGGAGATGGGTCTCGCCCATCGCGCCGAGCACCCAGCCACCCGTCTCTCCGGCGGCGAGCAACAGCGCGTGGGCATCGCGCGCGCGCTGGTCGGGGAGCCCCGGGTAGTGCTCGCCGACGAGCCCACCGGCAACCTCGACACCGAGACGGGGGACGACGTTCTCGGCCTGCTGTGCAGGGCCTCACGCGAGCGCGGCGCGGCGACGATCCTCGTGACGCACGACTCCCGCGCGTCCGGCTATGCCGATCGCGCCCTCGACCTGCGCGACGGCAAGCTGACCGATCCGGGCGTCCGGGAACAGGCGACGGTCGTCCGGTGATCGAATACCTGCGAACGCTGCTGCTGTTCTACCGGCGGCACCTGCGCGTCCAGGCGCTGCGCGAGTTGATGGCGATCGTCGGCGTCGCCGCGGGCGTCGCGCTGTTGTTCGCCACGCAGGTCGCCCACCGCAGCATCACCGGCTCCTTCGATCAGATCGCCCGGGGCGTGGCGGGACGGGCCACGATCGAACTGGCATCGCGTGGGCCCGAAGGCATCGACCAGGGCGTCGCGGGACAGATCGAACGGATGAGCGACGCCAAGGCGACGGCGCCGATCTTCGAGCAGCAGGTCATGGCGGTCGGGCCGAAGGGCCGCCGCGCGCTCACGCTGGTCGGCGCCACCGAACAGCTGACCCGCCTCGGAGGGGCCCTGTCGCTCCAGTTCCAGCGCGCCGCAACCGGCTCGTCGCTGGGGCTGGTGGTGCTCCCCGAGACGAGCGCCCGGGCGCTGGGGGTGGGTCCCGGCAGCACCATCACGGTGCTGGCGGGCCAGCAGACCGAGCATCTCCCGGTCGCGGCGGTCGTGCCGAGCGACAGGCTCGGGCCGCTCGCGCAGAGCCCGCTCGCCGCCGCCTCGCTGCCGGTCGTACAGAGCCTCGCCACGTCGCCTGGGCGCGTGACGCGCGTGCTGATTCAGCCGCGAGCCGGACGCGAAGCGGCGCTTCGCCGCGCTCTCTCGGACCGCTTCGGCACGAAGGCCAACGTCCGGCCGGTCGACACCGAAGCGCGGCTGTTGGGCAGCGCGTCGGGACCCGAGCGCGAGGTGACGTTCCTGTTCAGCGTGATCAGCCTCGTGACCGGGGCGGTTCTCGCCTACAACGCGCTGCTGCTCGCGAGCGACGGGCGCCGACGGTTCATCCTGTACCTGATCGAGGCGGGAACGCCCGACTCGATGATCGTCGCCTCGCTCGCGTTCGACGCGCTGATCCTCGGCCTCGCCGGATCGTTGCTCGGCTTGCTGGCCGGCGACGCCATATCGCTGATCGCCTATCGCAGCGTGCCGGGGTACATCGCCGCGGCGTTCGCGATCGGGAGCCAGCGCGTCATCGGCTGGCCGACTATCGCCATCGCGCTCGGGGGCGGGATGCTGGCCGCGTTCGCGGCCGCGGCGCTGCCGGCGATCGCCACCCTGCGGGCAAGCGCCGCCGCCGAGCCCGAAGCCGTGGGACGCACCCTCTCTTTCACGCGCAGGCTGCGCTTCTCCGACGAGCTCGTGTTCGGGCTCGGCGCTTCGCTCGTCGGCGTCTCGATCGCGCTCTCGCTGTTGCAGCCGCGAGCCACCGTGGTAGCGCTCGCCGGCCTGGCGGCCGGATCGGTCATCTGCCTGCCCCTGATCCTGCGCCTGCTGCTGAGGCTCGCGCGCGCCGCCGCCCGCCGCTCGCGCGATCCAGCCGCGCGCATCGCCGTAGCCGAGCTCAGCGGCTCGCCGGCTCGGTCGGTCGCCCTGCTCGCCACGGGCACCGTCGCCGCCTTCATGATGGTGCTCATCGGCGGGGCGGTCGCCGATGTCCAGCACGCCGTCAGGCGAGGCGCGACCGATCTCCTCTCCGGCTCCCAGGTGTGGATCAAACCCGGCGGCCCCGCGAACGTCTACACGACCCAGCCCTTCGTCTACGCACAGACGCAGCGCAGGCTTCAGGGGCTCGGCCAGGTCGCCTCGGTCCTGCCTTGGCGAGACTCGTTCCTCGACTTGCCGGGGCGCCGCGTCTGGGTGGTCGGCGTCCCGCCGCAGCTCCCGGCGCAGATCGCACCGAGCCAGCTCGTCGACGGCTCGCTCGCCGAAGCCGACAGGCTGATTCGCAAAGGTGGCTGGGTCGCCCTCAGCGAGACGATCGCCCGGGAACACGACCTGCACATCGGCGAGCGCCTCTTCCTGCCGACGCCCGCGGGCCGGGCGACCGTGCGGCTCGCCGCCACGACCGCCAACTACGGCTGGCTGTCGGGCGCGATCGTCATGAACGGCGACGAACACGCTCGCCTGTGGAGCGGCAGGACCGCCTCGTTGCTCGGCGTCACCCTGAAGCCCGGCGTCGGGATAGGCGCCGGCAGGCGAGCCGTGGAAGCGGCGATACGCAACGACCCAGGGCTGACGGTCCAGACGGCGGACGAACGGAGCTCCGAAGTCAGCTCCGTGCTGGGGAGCACGCTCACGCGGCTGAACGACACGACGGTCGTCGTGCTGGTTGCGACCGTGCTGTCGATCATCGCCTTGATGCTCGCCGCGATCTGGCACCGGCGCGAGCGGCTGGAGTCACTCGAATCGATCGGGATGAGCCTGGGCCAGCTGATCCGGCTGATCTTCTACGAGAGCGGCGCCGTGCTCCTCGCCGGATGTCTCATCGGCACCGCGATCGGCCTCACCGGGCAGTACCTGATCGACGGCTGGCTGCGCGAGACGACCGGCTCGCCCGTCACCTTCGCCGCTGCCTGGCCGCTCGGCCTGCGCACTGTCGGCATCACCGCGGGGATCGCCGCGCTGGCGTCGGCGGCGATGATCGCGGTTTCACACATAGGCCGGTTCCAACCGAGAACGACCTTTTCGGTTGAGTGAGAAACGCTTGCGCCGATCCTGCCAACGGGATGGTCGCGACGCTTAATGTCAAAAAGCATGAGCCACATTCGTGTTGCGCGGGCGCGGAGATCGAGCCGAGCCTCTGCCGCGCGGGCCGCCAGTACGTTCGAGCCGGGGCTGCGACTGCTCCCGAGAGACCTCGAGGTCGATGCGCGCAAGCTGTACGGCCTGCTGCGTACCGTGGACGACCTCGTCGACGAGTGCGACCCGGAAGCGGCGGCCCGGGTCGGGGCGATGGAGCGCTGGGCGAACGGCGAGCCCGCCGACACCCCGGAGACGCGCACGCTCTCACAGCTGGTCCAGCGGCACCCCTTCCCCCCCGCGGCGATACTCGAGTTCTGCGAAGGCATGCGCCACGACCTCGCCGGCGAAACGCTCACCACCGAAGCCGATCTCGAACGCTACTGCCAGCAGGTCGGCGGTGCCATCGGCGTGATCCTCGCGAGGATGTTCGGCAGCGCCGACCCAGGCTGTGGGGAGAGGATGGCGATGCTCGGCAGGGCGTTTCAGCGGACGAACATCCTGCGCGACATCGACGAGGACCACGCGCACGGACGCCTGTACGTCGCGAAGCGCACCATCGAGCGCTTCGGCTTCCCGACGCCGGGAGCCCGCGAAGCGCTCCTGCGCGATCAGATCGCACGCGCCGACCGGCTCTACGACGAAGGCCTCGGCGCGATTCCGCTCCTGCCGCGCGGCGGCCGGAGCATGGCGGTCTCCGTCTCGCTCTACCGGGAGATCCTGCGCCAGATCGAACGCGACGGCTATGGCCACAGGTCCGGGCGGGTCACCGTGCCGGGGTGGCGGATGCGCCTGCTGGTCTCGCGGCACCGCCTGAAATCGACCTACGCGTAGTGGCCGGGCCGTGACTGCCGTGAGAGCGAGCGATTTTCTTCGGGCCGGCGCGCGGATTGGCGCCCGCGCCGCGCAGCTCGCCATCTGCCTGGTCCTGGCGGGCGGCATGGGTGCGGCCCTCGCGCGACGCCACGCCACCGCTCGCCTCTCCCGCACGTTGAACGGTGCCGACACCGCGACCTTGCATTTGGTGCGCCCGGGGGACAAGCTGCTGGAGGAAGGGGTGGCTAGCGGAGCGCTGCCAGGACACATGCGCGCGCTCCTGAAGATCGGGCCGCTCTGCACCGGGAGCTTCACGATCGACACGGCCCACGGCCAGATAACCGGCAACGGGACCGCGACGCCGCACGGCACCGGGCGCTACCAGAGCTTTGCAGGGTCGCTGAACATCACGAGCGGCAGCGGCGCCTACGCGCATGTCCGTGGCCGCACCAAGCTCTACGGCGTGTTCGACCGCTGGACGTATGCGGTCGTCGTGAAGACCACCGGCAGGCTCGCCTACTAACCACGTCTCAGGACGACGCCCCGCATGGCCGCTCGCAAGCAGCAAGTACCTACTTAAAGCGAGTGCTTTGGCACCGCTGCCCGCGCCGTTCCCACTTGCCACTTCTCACGCTTTTGTGAGAGACAACTTCAGGGGCGGCCGCGTGGCCGGTTCCGGGCCGCGCAACCCCTCCGGACGGCGCCTCGGACCAGCTGGAACGGACACCTACTTAAAGGTATTGACCCCGGCGGGCCGGGTGCCCATCCTCCGTGACGTGAGCTTTTGCGGAACACATCGAGTAAACGGGATGGCCTGCCCGCCGTCGCGACGCACGGTCACCTCCGCCCGTAGCCGCCGGGTGCCCCTATGAGCGTCGCCGACATGGCCGTCGAGACGACCTCGAAGCCGGACGCGTCAGCCGACGTAATCGTCGAGCGCACATCTCGAATAAGTCCGGTAGCCTGGATTCCGGTCGCGGACATGGACTTTGCGCAGTGGGCGACCGCGGGGCGCCGGCTCGCTGCGATGGGGCGTTGCGGACAGTGGGGTATCGGTGACTGGATTCGCTACGGAAACTCGAAATTCGGCGAACGTTATGCGTGGGCATCGCGCGTAACCGGCTACGACATCCAGACGCTGATGAACATGGTCTACGTCGCGTCCAGGATCGACATCTCCCGACGTCGGGAGAACCTGTCCTGGAGCCACCACGAGACGGTCGCCTCGCTCGATCACGATGAGCAGGAGCAGTGGCTCGATCGCGTCGACGCCGACAGGCTGTCGGTCGCAGACCTCCGCGGTGAACTGCGGAGGGTGCGCCGCGCCGCGCGCGGCGAGGGGAGCCAGGAGCATGCCGAGGACTCGGCGGCTGCCGAGAGGACGGTGATCTGTCCGCACTGCGGGGGCCAGGTGCCCCTGCCCAAGCTCTCCCGCCGCCGCTCGGCCGAGGGCACCGGCGCGGCGCCGTGAAACCAGCGCTCGCGCTGCTGGCGGTCGCCGCGCTCGCGCTGCTGAGCGCCGGCGCACCGGCGCACGCGGCGGCGACGCTGCCCGACGAACGGGGCTATGAGCTGATCACGCCTCCCGAGAAGGAAGGCGTCACGCCGGGTTTCATGTTCGGCTCCACGAGCGGCGACGTCGTTGACTGGCTGGGGCTGGGGGGCTGCTGCAACACGACCACCGGTGGCGAAGAGCTCTACCAGGCGCGCCGGGGCAGCGACGGCTGGTCCACGACCGGGGTCACGCCTGCGCCGAAACGGAACCTCGAAAGCCTGCTCGAACTTCAGACCGCCGTGTACTGGACGCCGACCCTCGACAAGACGATCTTCAACACCGTCGAATCCTATGACCCGGCGGACACGAATCCCGGCACGCTCAACCTCTACCTGGTCGACGAAAGCGGGCTGCCGCAATGGGTCTCGCGCGGCCCTCTCAGCGACCAGGCGATCCCCTCGGGGGTGACGTTCGACGGAGCGACGCCCGACGCCAACACGATCGTCTTCAGCACCCAGGAGCAGCTGACCGAAGACGCCACCGGGCTGCTCGGAACCTCGCCAACGCCCGCCGACTACCTCTACGCCCGCAACGTGGGCGGCGCGACCACCAGCCTGGTCAACGTCACGAACGCCGGCACGGTGGTCGATCCCTACGGCGCGACCTTCGGCAACGGCGACTTCCTCAACCAGGGCACCGTCGCGCCCAACTACCTCGGCACGACCACCCATGCCGTGTCCAACGACGGCACGAAGGTGTTCTTCGAGAGCCCGCCGTCGCGGCTCGAAGGGATCCAGCCCCAGCCACAGCCACACCTGTACATGCGCGATCTCGCCTCCGGAACGACCACCCCGCTCGACGACCCGCAGTCCAGTGGCTTCGCTCAGTATCAGGGCGCCTCCGAAGACGGATCGCTCGTGTTCTTCTCCAGCAACGAGGGGCTCGCCGGCGATCCGTTCGGCGATTTTGAGCTGTACGCCTTCAACACGACCAGCCATCAGATCGGGGCGCTGCCGCCGATGTCGGCGATCCCCGTGTCCGACGGTGAGCCCGGAGGCGAACCGGCCGACGGCAAGCTCCTCGGCGAGACCGCGATCGCCAACGACGGCTCGTACGTGTACTTCGTCGCCGAAGGCGTGCTCGCCGACTCACCGAACCGGTCCGGGAGCGAAGCGGTGGCCGGCAAGCCGAACCTGTACGCCTTCTCCACCTCGACCGGCCGCACGTCCTTCGTCGGCATCGTCGCGGCGAAAGACGCCTCCGCCGAGGGGGTCGGCACGCTTGTGTCCGAACCGGACCTAAGCCGCCTGGCCGTGCCGACGCCCGACGGCAACGCCCTCGTGTTCGGGAGCGCCGCCGACCTCACCGGCCAGAACCCCGAAGGCCCCGCCACGACGCTCGCCTCCGAAGCGATCGAAGGATCCACGACGATCGAAGTCGCGAGCACCAGCGGGATGCTGCCCAAGCGTGAAGTGGAAATCGGCACGCGGCCCTTCGCGGATCACATCGAAATCGCCTCGATCGACAGCGAAACGGAGCTCACGCTCGCGCACCCGCTCACCTCGAGCCACGACGCCGGCGGGCCGGTCACGCAGCTCGGCGTCTATCAGGTCTATCGCTACGCGCCCGCCGACGGTGAACTGATCTGCGTCTCCTGCGCGCCTCCGGGCGTACCGAACACGTTCCCGGCATTCGCCACCGGCGACGGCGGCAGCTACGCGGCCGGTGGCCTGAATCCGACGATGAACGCCGACGCATCGCGCATCTTCTTCATGTCCGAGCAATCGCTCGCCCCCGGGGCCGAACCCGAAGGGGTGCTCGAGGTCTATGAGTGGGAGGAAGGCCACGTACGGCTGATCACCGACGGCAGCTCGGGCTCTTCCAGCTTCCTGTTCGGGACGACCCCCTCGGGCGATGACGTCTTCTTCGCCACCGCGGCCCAGCTCGTGCCGCAGGACGTCGACCATGCGGTCGACATGTACGACGCGCGGGTGAAAGGCGGCTTTGCGGCGGCGGCCCCCACCCCACCCAGCTGCGTGGAAGTCGCCTGCCGCGGCGCCTCGACGCCCTGGCTGGCCGCGCCTGCTCCCGGCAGCGCGACGCTCTCCGGCGAAGCGGAAGCGCCGCCGCCTCCACCCCCGCCGCCTGGGAGCTTCAGCGTCGCGAGGATCACCACGGCGCAGCTGGCCGGCTTCGTCAAGGCATGGCGGCTGAAGCTGAGCGTGATGACGAGCGGCCCCGGCCGGGTCAGCGCCCGGGCGATGGCCGCGGGGCGTGTCGTGGGTTCGAGCGCCGTGTCCTTCACGCGCGGCGACGTCGCGAAGACGCTGACGATCAAGCTGAGCAACCAGGCCCGCAAGAGCCTTGCGCGGCGGGGCAAGCTGACCGTGCGGATCGAACTGCATTACACGGACAGCGACGCGACCCGGACGATCCAGCTCCAGCTGCTCGGCCCCCGCGCGCAGCCCGCCCGCCACGCCCGCAATCCGGTGGGCCGCCCGCAGTCCTCTGCGACGGCCGCCGCCGCAGCCCCCTTCGCCCGTCTGCTGTCCCCCGATCAGGCGCCCGTCACGCTCGCGGACGTGCGCGCCTTGCTGCGGCGATGAGCAGGTCCCTCGCGCGCCGGTTCGCCGTGGCGGGGCTCGTGCTGCTCGCCGCGCTCTGGATGGCCTCCTCGGCGAGCGCCGAAGAAGCGACGTTCGGCATCTCCTCCTTCAGCACGACCGTCGCCTCGACGCAGGCCGGCGGCCACCCCAACCTCGTCAGCGACTTCTTGGTCACCACCGACGAACTGGGGAACGCGGCCCAGCAGCCGAAGGACGTGCACGTGCAGTTGCCGGTCGGCTTGACCGGCAACCCGCAGGCGGTGCCGCGCTGCTCGCTCAGGGACTTCGAAAGGCTGAAATGCTCGCGTGACACGCAGGTCGGGATCATCGAACCGCAGTTCATCGCCGCCTGTCATGGCCTGCGTACCACCCTGGGCGCGAACGGCGGCGTCGGCCAGGTCCCGCCGACGACGCTCACGCAGGCGATCGCATCCGGCGGGGGCACGCTGATCGTCGAATCGACCGCCGGCATCGGCTCCGGTGACACGATCACGATCGGCAGCGGAGAAGAAGCGGAGACCGTGAACGTCTCCGCGGTGCCCAGCTCCACGGAACTCGTGCTCTCGGGGGGTACGTTCAGAGAACACCCCGCCGGCACGATCGTGCGGGACGACCTCATCCACGTCGCGAACGCGTCGGGCTTCTGCGGAGGGCAGCAGAACGAAATCACGATCGGCAGCGGGCCGTCTGCCGAGACGGCGAAGATCGCCTACGCCGAACCGCCCAACCGGTTGGTCCTCGACGGCCCGCTGGAACATCTGCACGCCAACGGCGAACCCGTCACCCATCACGCCGTGACGGTGACCGGGCCGTTCCCGCTCTACAACCTCGAACCGATGCCGGGCCACGTCGCGACGCTGGGCATGTCGCTGCTGCTGACGGGGATCTACATCCAGCTCGACTTCGACGAAGGCCGCGGCGGCGGGATCACGGCCTCGATCAACAACATCTCGACGCTCATCGGCTTCGTCGGCTCGAAGATCACGCTCTGGGGCGTGCCTGCCGAACCCGCCAACGACGCCCTGCGATGCAACCCGTTCGGAGTCGAATGCGGCCCCTCCGGCGTGGCCCCGGCGCCCTTCATCACGACCCCGACGAACTGCTCGGAACCGTTCACGGCGGCGATCGTCGCCGACTCCTGGCAGGACCCGACACGCTCGGTCAGCGGGCAATCGATCGAGCCACCGCCGATCGGATGCGAACGCCTGGGGATCTCGCCGACGCTGTCCGTGTCCACCGACACCACCCAGGCCGACGCCCCGGCCGGCTACACGATCGACCTGAAGGTTCCCCAGCAGGAAAGCGCCTCCGCCCTCGCGACTCCGGACCTGAAGACGGTGTCGGTCACGCTCCCGGCCGGCACCTCGCTCTCGCCGGGGGGCGCCGCCGGGCTGGAAGCCTGCACGCAGGCGCAGTTCGACGCCTCCAACTGCCCCGGCGCCTCGGCCGTCGGCACGGCCTCGATCTCCTCGCCGCTGCTGGCCAACCCGCTTGAAGGCCACGTCTACCTGGCCGCCGCCACGGCCGGCGAACCGTATCGGGTGTTCGTGCTCGCCACGGGCGAACACGTGACGATCCGCCTCACCGGCAGCATCCACGCCGACCCGGCGAGCGGCCGCTTGACGATCACCTTCGACGACGCTCCACAGCTGCCTATGAGCGAGTTCCGAGCGAGCTTCTTCGGCGGCCCCTCGGCCACGCTGGCCAACCCACCGACATGCGGCACCGCCACGACCGTCGCGCGGGTGACTTCCTACGCGGGACAGGTGGCCGAACCCGCATCGTCGTTCACCGTCAGCGCCGACAGCCGGGGCACCCCGTGCGGGTCGGCACAGCCCTTCGACCCGCGTCTCGTGGCCGGGGCGACGGTGCCGCTGGCCAGCGCGTTCAGCCCGTTCACGGTGACGATCGAACGCCCCTCGGATCAGCAGTCGATCGGCGGTCTCACCGCGCAGCTGCCGGCCGGCGTCGCGGGACTGCTCTCGCATCGGCAGCTCTGCGGCCAGGAACAGGCCGCCGCGGGCACCTGCCCCTCGGCCTCGCACGTCGGGTCGGTATCGGTCGCGGTCGGCGCGGGCGAAAGGCCAGTCGGCCTGTCGGGGTCGGTGTATCTCACCGGTCCGTACGACGGGGCGCCGCTCGGGCTGTCGATCGTGCTGCCCGCGAGCATCGGGCCGTTCCAGCTCGGGACGCTCGTGGTCCGGGCGCGGGTGCTCGTCGACCCGCACGATCTCCATCTGACCGTCATCTCAGACCCGATCCCGCAGGTCTTTGCCGGCATTCCCCTGCGCATGCAGGGGCTCACGATCGCGCTGGACGAGCCGGGCTTCATGTTCAACGGCACCAGCTGTGCGGCGCAGACCGTCACGGCCACCGTCGGCTCGGCCCAGGGCGCGAGCGCTTCGCTGACGAACCCGTTCCGTCTGACCGGCTGCTCGGGGCTCGGCTTCGCGCCGCGGGTGAAAGCCAGCACGCAGCGGCACGCGGGCATCCAGGGCAACGGCGCAAGCCTCGTCGTGACCGTCGCGAACCGCGCCGGGCCCGGTCAGGCGAACATGCGCGCGGCCGCGGTGCAGCTGCCGGCCCAGCTGCGCCCGCGCCTGAGCACGATCCGGCGCGCGTGCCCCGACGCGACGTTCGCGCGCGACCCCTCTGCCTGCGACGCAGCCGCGCGGGTAGGCCGGCTGACCGTGAGCACCCCGGCGCTGAGCGCGCCGCTTACGGGCTTCATGTACCTGGTCGCCCACGGCGGGCGGGCCTACCCGAGCCTCGTCGTCACCGCCGAAGAGCAGGGCGTCAAAGCCCTGCTGGAAGGCACGTTCGCGATCTCGGGCAAGAACACGATCAGGGCCTCGTTCGACTCGCTGCCCGACGTCCCGATCAGCTCGATCTCGGTCGAATTCCCCCGTGGCCCCAACTCCATGCTGGCGGCGACCGCGAACCCTTGCGTGAAGAGCTGGCACTTCCCCTACTCGATCACGGGACAGAACGGCGCACGCCGCAACGGTGTGGCGCCGGTAGCCGTCAGCGGCTGCCCCAGGCACCGCGCGGCGAAGCCGAAGAGTTCCAAGAAGAAGACCAAGCCGAAGAAACGGGCACGCTAGTTGCTTTCGACAAACCGATCGGATTCAATGGTTGGGTCATGGTGAAACGACGCTCCTCCAACAGCTTCACGGCCGGGCACGACCGCTTTCGGCGGCGACTCACGAACGGTGGGGGGTCACTCGTGCTGAGCGGCATCCCGCGGCGAAGGGCCGCGCGGCTTGGCGCGGTGCTCACGGCCGGCGCGGCGTTTGCGCTCCTCACCCCCGGTGTGAGCGCCGCGCAGAAGCTCACGGTGAAGGACACGGTGCATCTGCATCTCGTCCGGACCTCGGGCTCGCTGCTGATCGAGGAAGGGACGGCGAGCGGGTCGATGCCCGGCAAGGTGAAGGGCCGCTTCAACGTCGGCGCCAGCGTGACCGGTCAGTTCACGATCTATCCCAGCTCCGGCGGCTCGATCGCGGGTCACGGCGTGGGCGTTCCCAGCAAGCCCGCGAAGTACACGAGCTTCTCCGGGACGATGTCGGTCAGCAGCGGCACCGGCCGGTATTCGCGTGGACATGGCTCGGGCGGCTTCTACGGGGTCGTGAACCGGGAAAGCTGGAACGTGGTCTTCCAGACCAACGCGACCCTCATCTACTGACGAGGCGCACGACCTCGCTGCCGACGTGGCACCCCTGGCTAACCTCCTCGCAGCGGCCGCGATAGCGCTGCCGGGAGCTGGCGCGGCGACGGTTGCCGGCGCATCGGCGGCTCCGGGCACGGCAGTCGCGGCAGCTCCGGCTACGGCGGCAGCGGCCACGGCGGCGGCTCCGGCCACGGCGGCTCCAAGCGCATCCGCGACTTCAGGAGCGGCAGCGGCTCCCGCCAAGCTCTCGATCGCGATGCGCCCGGAGGGACTGGGTGCTCGCACGACCCTCTACTTCGCGCTGAGCCTGGCGCAGGGTCGGGGAAGCATCCCCTCGCCGTTGACGCGGCTCGAACTGAGATACCCCGCGAACCTTGGCATCGGCACGAGCGGGCTCGGGTTCGCCACGTGCGAAACAGAACAGCTGGAAGCGATCGGACCCGGGAGTTGTCCCGCCGAGGCGGTGATGGGCCGGGGCGAGGCCGTGGTCAGCGTCCCGATCGGCCCGCGCACGATCTCCGAGACCACGCGCCTGACGCTGTTCGCGGGCCCCGAGCGCGAACAGCACCTGGGCCTGCTGTTCTTCGCCGCCGGCAGCACCCCGGTCGTGGCTCGGCTCGTCTACCCGGGAGCCCTGTTGCCCGCGCCGGCTCCGTATGGCGGCAACGTCTCGATCGAACTGAGCCCCATCAACGTGATTCCCGAAGGCCCGGAGGTGTCGATCATGGCCATCCGCGGCACGATCGGCCCCAGCGGCATCACCTACTACCGCAACGTCGGCGGGAGGGTCGTCCCCTACCAGCCCCAGGGCATCGTCGTGCCGAGCTCCTGCCCGCGCGGCGGCTTTCCCTTCTCGGCGCGGCTGACCTTCGAGGACGGGCGCGTCGCGACGGTGGGCACCGCGGTGCCCTGTCCGCCCAGGCACAGGAAGTAGCCCGTGCAGCGGGCGATGCAGGCGCTAAGCGGGATGCTCCAGCGCCGCCGCAAGCTCGTCGTCGTGGTGTGGGCGGCGGCGCTCGTCCTGGCGGCTCCGTTCGCGGCCCGTCAGACCAGTCGCCTGACGGGTGGAGGCTTCGAAGATCCGAATGCCCAGTCGACGGCGGTCGCGCACGTCGTGGCGCGCGACTTCCCCAGCGTCGGCAACGCGCATCTCAGCATCGTGCTCGTGCCTCGCGCCGGCGCCTCGGGACGGTCGCTGCCCCAGGCCCTCGTCGGCGTCGGGCGGAGGATCGCCTCCGTTCACGAGGTCTCGATCGCTCCGGAAGAACGCGAAGCGGCGCTGATCGCCGCGCAGCTGAAGCCACACCGGACGATGGTCGTCCCGCTTGATTTCTCCGGCAGCGAAGAACGTGCGATCGACGTCGCGAAGAAACTGCGTTCACGATTGGGCATCGGCACGCACGCCGGGAGCGCCGATGGCGGCACGGTGGCGGTGCACCTCGTGGGTCAGGGCGCCACCTGGGCCGCGTTTCAGCAGCAGTCGAGCACCGACTCCGCGACCGCCCAGGCACGCGCCTTCCCGGTGATCGCCGTGGTGCTCCTGTTCGCCTTCGCCTCCGTCGCCGCGATGGTGTTGCCGCTCGGCTTGGGGATCGCTGCCGTGACGATCGCCGGGCTGCTGATCTACGCGCTGTCGCAGATCACGACGATGTCGGTCTATGTCACGAGCATGGCTTCGCTGATCGGGATCGGGGTCGCCGTCGACTACTCGCTGTTCGTGCTGGCGCGCTACCGCGAAGAGATCGCCGCGGGCCAGGCGCCTTCGGATGCGCTCGGCACGGCGATGAGCACCTCGGGCGTCGCGGTGATCTTCTCGGGGCTTACGGTCGTGGCATCGCTGCTCAGCGTGTTCGTGATCAACTCGACCGCGATGCGCTCGATCGCGGCGGGGGCGATCATCGTCGTCGCCGTCTCGGCGCTCGCCGCGGCGACGCTCCTGCCGGCGCTGATCGCGCTGCTCGGCGATCGCGTCGGCCGGCCGGGCCGGCTGGCGGGCGTCCTCCGGCGGATCGTGCGCCGAGACGAGCCCGGAGGCGAGGGCGCCGACGAGACCGTGGTCGCCGCCCGCGGCGGGCAGGCGAGCGCCAGGCCCGGCTTCTGGGAGCGCTGGACGCGGGTCGTGATGCGTCACCCCGGCGCCGCGATCCTCGCGGCGATCGCCGTGCTGCTGCTGCTGGCCGCGCCCGCGCTGGACATGCGAGTCGCCAACTTCGCGCTCGACCAGCTCCCGCCGCAGGCCGAGATCCGTCAGGGGACAAATGCCGTCGCGCAGCTGCTTGGCCCCGGAGCCGTGGGGCCGACGACCGTGCTCGTGAACTTCGATGCCGGCAAGGCGGGCGATCCCGCCAACAAGCGCATCGTCAACCGTGTCGTGGCGACGCTGCGGGCGAACCGCTCCGTGAGCTACGTGCTGCCCGCACTGATCTCCCCCTCAGCCCGCGCCGCCGAGCTGACTACGGTGCTGAAGGTCGACCCGGAATCCAGCGCCGCTCGCCATGCGGTCGAGCGTCTGCGCAGATCGCTGCCGGCGGCCGCGGCCGGAGCGGAGGTCAAGGTCGGCGGCACCACGGCGGTGCTGGTCGACTTCGACCGCCTCGTCACCGGCTCGCTCTGGAAGGTCGCGCTGCTGCTGCTGGCGATGTCGTTCGTGGCGCTGCTGTTCCTGCTTCGCTCGCTCGTGCTGCCGGTCAAGGCCGTCCTGATGACGATGCTGTCGGTCGCGGCGGCGTACGGCACGCTCGTGATGGTCTTCCAGTGGGGCTGGCTCGACTTCATCGGGTTGCGCAAGGTCCCGACGATCGAGTCGATCATGCTGCCGCTCGTCCTCGTGGTGACCTTCGGGCTCTCGATGGACTACGAGATCTTCCTGCTCACCCGCATCCGCGAGCGCTATCTGCGCACGGGCGACAACCGGCGGGCCGTGTCGGAGGGCCTGTCGACGAGCGCACGGACGATCACGAGCGTGGCGCTGATCATGATCACCGTCTGCCTGGCGTTCCTTGGCGCCGGGATCGGCGCGGTGCAGCGGCTCGGCCTGGCGGTGGCGGTGGCGCTGCTGGTGGACGCGACGATCGTTCGCCTGATCGTCATCCCCGCGGCGATGGTGCTGCTCGGCAAGTGGAACTGGTGGCTTCCCGCCTGGCTGGACCGGTTGCTCCCGGTCGCGCATGCCGAGGCTCCTCCGATCAAGCTCCGCGTCACCGACGCGTCGGCTGCGGAGAGCCGCGTTGCCCCCTGAGGCCCCTAGCCCCGGCGACGAGATGCGGATCGTCGGCTTCGGCAGCTACCTCCCCGAGCACAGGGTGGGCGCCGACTACTTCTTCGAGGACGGCGACCCACTCGCCGCAAACGCCCTCCTGCGGGCTCCGAGCTTCCGCCATCACGCCGCGCCCGAGGAGCGTGGGGCGGAGATGATCGAGCGAGCCGCCCGGCCGATGTTCGAGCGGCTGGGGCTCGACCCGCGCGACTGCGTGGACATCCTGCTGACGAACGTCCTACTCCCGGACAATCCGATCACCGGCAGCGGCGCGGAGGTCGCCCACCGGCTTGGCTCGCAGCCCGAGGTGATCATCGACCTGCACAACGCCGGCTGCGCCTCGTTCATGTACATGCTCAAACTCGCACGCGCCCTGATACGCGACGGGGCGGGGCGAACCGCGCTGCTCTGCACGGTCCAGAACTGCGCGGGAAAGCTCTGCGCGCTGCCGCAGGCGCGCACGAAGGCGCCATCGGCGATCCCCGGCGATGGCTGCGGCGTCGCGTACGTCACGGCCGGCGAAGACGGCGGCGCCGTGCTGGCGATCGAGACGCGCAATGTGCCGAGCTACGCGCTCGACATGAAGATCGGCGCTCCCGACGGCCGCAGCTACTGGGAACCCGGGACGAGCGAGCTGTCGATCACGGTCGACACGAAGAACCTGAGCGAGATCCTCAAGCACGGCAACGAGATCATCCCCACGCTGGTCACGGCCGTGTGCGAGCAGATCGGCCGGGCCCCCGCGGACGTCGACGTGCTCGTCACGAGCCAGCCGAACCGCGTCTACCTGCACAACTGGAGTCAGGCGCTCCAGATCGACCCGGCGCGTCATATCGACACGTTCGATCGCTTCGGGAACCTGATGAGCGCCAGCGTGGCCGTGACGATGGATCACGCTGCCCGCGAGGGGAAGCTGCACCCGGGCGACCTCGTGGTCATGGCCGGGTTCGCGCACGCGGGGGATTTTGCCGCCGCCGCGGCCATGCGCTGGAATGGCGACTGAGGCGTCAACGCGAGCCAGACGCGCGGCGTCGAGGCTCGATGACCCAGACAGGCGCCAAATCCCCGGCAGTGCAGACGGCTCTAGCGGAGCCCAGCGAGGCCGAGCGCGAAGCTCGCCTCGCGCAGCTGATCTGCGCTGAGGTCGGGGCCATCCTCGGGCCCGCTTCGCCCCGCGAGCCGGACCCCGACCGCGCGTTCGTCGACCTGGGCGTCAACTCGCTCGCGGGCATGCAGTTGGCCGAACGCCTCAGCGATGCGTGCGGGATCGAGCTCCCGCTGACACTCGGGCTCGACCACCCGACGCCGAGGCGGGCGGCGCGGCATCTGCTGGCGATGCTCGAGGGCCGCGCAGGCGGCGCGCAGCTCACGCAGGCAGCGAGCACGCCCACCGGGAGCGCTCCTTCCGGGGGCGAGGACGAGCCGATCGCGATCGTCGGCATGAGCTGCCTGCTGCCGGGAGGGGTGCGCTCGCCCGACGACCTCTGGCGGCTCGTCGCGAACGCAGAAGACGCGGTCGGCCCGTTCCCCGGCGACCGCGGCTGGGAGCTCGACGCGCTGTTCCACCCCGACCCCGGCCACCCCGGCACGACCTACGCGCGCGAGGGTGGCTTCGTCGACGGGGCGACAGACTTCGACGCAGCCTTCTTTGGCATCAGCCCGCGCGAGACGCGCGCCATGGACCCCCAGCAGCGCCTGCTGCTGGAAGCGACGTGGGAGGCGTTCGAGCACGCCGGGATCGACCCGGGCACCGTCGCCGGGACGGACGCCGGCGTGTACGTCGGGCTCGCCTCCGCCGACTACTTCGCGGTGATCCAGCGCTCTGACCACGCCGAGATCGAGGGCCACATCGGCACCGGCACCGCTATGAGCGTCGCCTCAGGGCGGATCGCCTACGCCTTCGACCTCACCGGGCCGACGTTCACGGTCGACACGGCGTGCTCATCCTCGCTCGTCGCGCTGCACCTCGCCTGCGAGCAGCTGCGCGCGGGCCGCTGCTCGATGGCGATCGCGGGCGGCGCCACGGTGATGACGACGCCGGGGCCGTTCGTGGACTACAGCAGGCTCCGGCTCGTCGCCCCCGACGGCCGCTGTAAGTCGTTCGGCGCCACGGCGGACGGCGCGGGGTGGGCCGAGGGGGTCGGCGTGCTGCTGCTCGAGCCGCTCGCGGAGGCGCAGCGGCGAGGCCACCGGGTGTGGGCGCTCGTGCGCGGCAGCGCCATCAACCACGACGGGGCGACGAACGGCCTCACCGCGCCGAGTGGCGCCGCGCAGGAGCGAGTGATTCGCGACGCCCTGCGGGCCGCGCGCCTGTCGCCGGGCGACGTCGACGCCGTCGAGGCCCACGGGACCGGCACCCGCCTGGGCGACCCGATCGAGGCGCGCGCCCTGATCGCGACGTACGGAGCGGGTCGCGCCCCCTCCGACCCCCTCTGGCTCGGCTCGCTGAAGTCCAACATCGCCCACGCGCAGGCCGCCGCGGGCGTGGCGGGCGTGATCAAGATGGTCATGGCCCTCCAGCAGGACCTGCTCCCGCCGACGCTGCACGCCGCCGAGGGCACACCGGACATCGACTGGGAGACCGCGCCGGTGAAGCTGCTGAACGAGTCGGTCCGGTGGCAGCGGGCTGCGGATCGGCCGCGGCGAGCGGGCGTGTCGGCGTTCGGGGCAAGCGGCACGAATGCGCACGTGATCCTCGAAGAGGGACCCGCGGCGGCCGGCCCGCCCGCGCCGCCCGCCGAGCCGGAAGCGGCTGCCCCCGGCCTCTACCCGCTGCTGCTCTCGGCGAAGAGCGAGCCGGCCCTGCGCGCACAGGGCGGGTCGCTGCACGCCCATCTCTCCGCGCGCCCGCGGTTGCGGACGGCGGATGCCGGCTACTCGCTGGTCATGGGGCGAGCGCGCTTCGAGCACCGCGCGGTTGTGCTGGCTCGCGACCGCGAGCAGACGCTTGCGGCGCTGGCCGCGCTCGCGGACGGCAGGCCCTCGCCCGAGCTCGTCAGCGGCGCCGCGCGCGCGGACGCGAAGGTCGCGTTCCTGTTCCCGGGTCAGGGTTCGCAGTGGGACGGGATGGGGCGGGAGCTGTGGCAGGCCTCGCCCGTGTTCGCGGCCCAGATGTCGGCGTGCGAGGAGGCGCTCGCGCCCTACGCCGACTGGTCGCTGCGCGAGGTCCTGTGGCAGCAGCCCGGCGCGCCCGCGCTGACGCGCGTCGACGTCGTGCAGCCGGCGCTGTTCGCGACGATGGTCTCGCTCGCGGCGCTGTGGCGCTCGCGGGGGGTCCACCCGGCGATCGTCGCCGGACATTCGCAGGGCGAGATCGCCGCGGCGCACGTGTGCGGCGCGTTGTCGCTCCAGGACGCCGCCCGCGTCGTGGCGCTGCGCAGCCGGGCGCTCGCGCAGCTGGCGGGGGCGGGCGGGATGGCGTCGCTCGGCGTCGGGCGCGTCGCCGCCGAAGAGCTGATCGCAGAGCAGCCCGGACGCCTCTCGATCGCGGCGATCAACGGTCCCGCCTCGACGGTCGTCTCGGGTGAGCCGGCCGCGCTGAGGAAGCTGCTCGCGGCATGCGAGGAGCGTGGCCTGCGCGCTCGGCAGGTGGCGGTCGACTACGCGTCGCACTCCGACCAGGTCGACGGCATCCGCCGGCAGCTCCTGGCGGACCTCGCGCCGATCGAGGCGCGTGACCCGCAGATCCCGTTCCTGTCCACCGCGGCGGGCGCGCCGCCTGCGGGCGGCGCCACGGTGCTGGATGGCGAGTACTGGTACCGCAGCCTGCGCGAACCGGTCGACTTCATGCGCGCGACACGGGCGATGCTCGACGCGGGCTGCACGACGCTGATCGAGGCAAGCCCGCATCCAGTGCTCGCACCCGCGGTTCAGGAGACGATCGAGGAGACGGTCGCGGACCCCGGGCGGATCGCCGTGCTCGGCACGCTGCGGCGCGACGAGGGCGGCCTCGCGCGCCTGACGCTGTCGCTCGCGGAAGCGTACGTTCACGGCGTCGAGGTCGCGTGGGAGCGGTCGTTCGACGGCGCCACCGCGCGGCAGGTCGAGCTTCCCTCCTATGCGTTCCAGCGCGAGCGCTTCTGGCCGGCGCCCGAGGCCGGCGCAGGCGACCTCGCCGCGGCGGGCCTGGACCCGGCTGAGCACCCGCTGCTCGCCGCCAGAGTGCCGAGCGCCGAGAGGGACGCATGCCTGCTGACCGGCCGGCTCTCGCCGGCGGCCCACGAGTGGCTCGCCGATCACGCCGTCTTCGAGACCGTGCTGTTCCCGGGCAGCGGCTTTGCCGAGATGGCGCTGACGGCCGGCTCGCGGGTGGGCGCCGACACGCTCGAGGAGCTGGTGCTGGAAGCACCGCTGGCCATCGCCGAGGAGGCGGTGCAACTGCAGCTGAGCGTCGGCGAGCCCGACGAGGCCGGGCGCCGCGAGGTCTGCATCTACTCGCGATCGACGGGCGGCGACGGCGAGGAGCGCGACTGGACGCGGCATGCGCGCGGCGTGCTCGCGGCCGCCGGCTCCCCGGTGAGCGACGACGGCCCGGTCGCCGCCGGGGAGTGGCCGCCCGCCGGCGGCGAGCCACTCGACCTGGCCGGCTTCTACGAGCGCGTCGCGGCACAGGGCCTGTTTTACGGCCCCGCCTTCCAGGGAGTGCGAGCCGCCTGGAAGCGAGGGGAGGAGGTGTTCGCGGAGGTGGCGCTGGCGCCAGAGCAGGAGCAGCAGGCCGAGCGTTTCGCGATCCACCCAGCGCTGCTGGACGCGGCGCTGCACGCCGGCCTGCTGGTAGCCGGCGTGAGCGAAGCGGATCTGCGGCTGCCCTTCGCCTGGAGCGGTGTCCGCGTCGATGCACGCGGGGCGCGCACGTTGCGCGTGCGGCTGTCGCGCACGGGCAAGGACGCGGTCAGGATGGTCGCGTTCGACCACGCCGGGGCGCCGGTCGCTTCGGTCCGAACCCTCTCGGGACGGCCCGTTACCCGCGAGCAGCTCGCCGCGGCGCGGGGCGGCTCGCGGGATCTGTTCCACGTGCAGTGGACGCCGGTGACGGCCGACGAAGGAGGTCGCGACGACGACCGCAGCGGCCGATGGGCGCTGCTCGGCGAGCACGCGGCCGAGCTCGCGGAGGGACTGCTGAAGGAAGGCGCCGAGGTCGAGGTCCACGAGCAGCTCGCGCGCCTCGTGCAGGCGCAGGCCGACACGGCAGCCGCCTCGCCGGAAGCCGTGCTCTACTGCCCGCTCGCGCCGGGGACCGGCGAGGGTACGGCGAGCGCAGAGACGCCGGCGCTCGCCCGCGAAGCGTGTTCCCGCACGCTCGCGATGCTCCAGGCCTGGCTGGCCGAGGAGCGGCTCGCGGGGACGCGGCTCGTGCTCTTGACGCATGGGGCGATGGCGGTGGGCGAGGAAGCGCCCGCGCTGTTGGCGGCGCCGCTCTGGGGGCTCGTGCGCAGCGCGCAGTCCGAGCACCCCGACCGCTTCGTGCTGATGGACCTCGATCGCGCGGAGCTCTCCTCCGCGAGCCTCGCCGCGGCGCTCGCGACCGACGAGCCTCAGCTGGCGCTCCGCGACGGCGTCCTGCACGCGCCGCGGCTGACGCGCTCGCACCCCGGCGAGGGCGATCTCATGCCCGCGTTCACACCCGGAGACACCGTCCTGATCACCGGCGGGACCGGCGGCCTTGGCGGCCTGCTCGCGCGTCATCTGGCGCGCGAGCACGGCGTCTCGCGCTTGGTCCTCACGAGCCGCAGCGGGCCCGGGGCCGCCGGGGCGCGAGACCTCCAGCAGGAACTGGCGCAGCTGGGCTGCGACGCGGAGCTGGTCGCGTGCGATGTCACCGAGCGGGCGCAGGTCGCGCGGCTGCTCGAGGGCATCGGCGTGAACGGGCGGCTCGCCGCGGTCGTGCATGCCGCAGGCGTGCTCGACGACGGCACGGTCGCTTCGCTGGCGGACGAGCAGCTACAGCGCGTGCTGCGCCCGAAGATCGACGCGGCGTGGCATCTGCACGAGCTGACGAAGGAGTCGGGGCTCTCGGCCTTCATCCTGTTCTCCTCGATCGCCGGCACGCTCGGCGGCTCCGGGCAGGCGAACTACGCCGCGGGGAACGTCTTCCTCGACGCGCTCGCCCAGCACCGGCGGGCGCAGGGCCTCGCGGGCTGCTCGCTGGCCTGGGGCCTGTGGGCTGAGGCAACCGGGATCACCGGGTCGCTCAGCGGCGGGGACATCGCGCGGATGGCGCGCCTTGGGGTGGGCGCGCTCACGAGCGAGCACGGGCTGGAGCTGTTCGACGAAGCGCTCGCGTTGCAGGAGCCGCTCACGGTGGCGGTCCGGCTCGACATGCCGGCGTTGCACGCGCATGCGCGGGCCGGTGTGCTGCCGCCGCTGCTTCACGGTCTCGTCCGCATGCCGCCGCGCCGCGCGCGCGACGGGGAGGGCTCGCTCTCGCGGAGCCTCGCCGAGCTGCCCGAGGACGAGCGTCACGAAGCCGCGCTCGCAGTGGTCCGCGAGCATGCGGCGGTTGTCCTCGGGCACACCTCGCCGGAGGCGATCGAGCCGCGGCGAGCCTTCAAGGACCTGGGCTTCAACTCGCTCACCGCGGTCGAGTTCGGCAACCGCCTCTCCCGGGCAACCGGCCTGAGGCTGCCGAGCACGCTGGTCTTCAACCACCCCACCCCCGACGCGGTTGCGACGTTCCTTCTCGGGCTGGTCGCCGGCGCCCCGGCTCCCGCCGCCGCGGCTTCCGTGGCGCCTGCGCGCAGAGCCGCCGCGCGCGAGGAGCCGATCGCGATCGTCGGCATGAGCTGCCGCTACCCGGGGGCCGTGCGCTCTCCGCAGGAGCTGTGGGAGTTGATCGCCGCGGGCGGCGACGCCGTCGGCGAGTTCCCCCCAGACCGTGGCTGGGAGCTCGACCGCCTCTACGACCCCGACCCCGAAAGCCCTGACACCACCTACGTCAAGCGCGGCGGGTTCCTTTACGAGGCGACCGAATTCGACGCCGAGCACTTCTCGATCTCACGCCGCGAAGCGCAGGCGATGGACCCGCAGCAGCGGTTGCTGCTCGAAGGCGCATGGGAGGCCTTCGAAGACGCCGGCATCGACCCGACCGCGCTGGCGGGCTCGGCGACGGGCGTGTTCGCGGGGATCATCCCCTCCGACTACAGCATCGCGCTCAGCTCCGCGGGCGAGCTGCAAGGCCTGCGCATGACCGGCTCGACGACGAGCGTGGCATCGGGGCGGATCGCCTACACGCTCGGCCTCGTGGGCCCCGCGGTCAGCGTCGACACGGCCTGCTCCTCCTCGCTCGTGGCGATCCATCTCGCCTGCCAGGCGCTGCGCCGGGACGAGTGCCGGATGGCACTCGCGGGCGGCGTGGCGGTGATGTCCACGCCGGCGATCTTCCTCGAGTTCTCCCGCCAGCGCGCGCTGGCCCCCGACGGCCGCTGCAAGTCCTTTGCGCAGGCCGCCGACGGGACCGGCTGGTCGGAGGGGATGGGGCTGCTGGTGCTGGAGCGCCTGGAGACCGCCGAAAGCCTCGGTCACCGGGTCCTCGCAATGGTCCGGGGCAGCGCCGTTAACCAGGACGGCGCGAGCAACGGCCTCACCGCCCCGAACGGGCCCTCGCAGGAGCGGGTGATCCGCCAGGCGCTCGCCAACGCGGACCTGTCGCCCGCGGACGTGGACGCCGTCGAGGGGCATGGCACCGGCACCGTGCTTGGCGATCCGATCGAGATCCAGGCGCTGCTGGCGACGTATGGCCAGGAGCGGCCGCCCGCGAAGCCCCTCTGGCTCGGCTCGATCAAGTCGAACATCGGCCACCCCTCCGCCGCGGGCGGCGTGGCGGGGGTGATCAAGATGGTCCAGTCGCTGTCGCAGGAGCGCCTGCCACAGACGCTGCACGTCGACTCGCCCTCGACTCACGTGGACTGGTCGCAGGGCGCGGTGGAGCTGCTCACAGAGCCCCGCGACTGGCCGCGCGCCGCGCGACCGCGCCGCGCCGGCGTCTCGGCGTTCGGGATCAGCGGGACGAACGCGCACGTGATCCTCGAGGAGGCGCCCGAGACTCCCGCGACGGACAGCCCGCCGGCACCGCCGCCGGTGCTCCCGGCGCTCGTCTCGGCAAAGAGCCCCGCCGCGCTGCGTGCCCAGGCGCACCGGCTCGGCGAACACCTGCAGCGTCACCCGGAGCTCGCGGCGCACGACGTCTGCCATTCGCTCGCGACCGCCCGTGCGCACCTGCGCCACCGGGCGGTGGTGCTGGGCGAAGACCGCGAGGAGCTCGTCGCGGGCCTCGAGCTGCTCGCCCGCGGGGAGCGCTCCGCCGGCGTGCTCGAGGGGGAGGCGGCCGGCGAGGACAGCGCCGTCGCGCTGATGTTCACGGGCCAGGGAAGCCAGCGCGCCGGCATGGGCAGCGAGCTGTACCGGGTGTTCCCGGGCTTCGCCGGAGCGCTCGACTCGGTCTGCGAAGAGTTCGGCGAGCGGCTCGGCGAACCGCTGCTGGAGGTCATGTTCGCCGAGCCGGGCTCCTCGCGGGCGACGCTGCTCGATCAGACCGCGTTCACGCAGGCGGCGCTGTTCGCGCTCGAGGTGGCGCTGTTCCGCCTGGTCGAGTCCTTCGGCATGAAGCCGAGGTTCCTGGTCGGGCACTCGATCGGCGAGCTGGCGGCGGCCCACGTCGCGGGCGTGCTCACGCTCCCGGACGCCTGCACGCTGGTGGCCGCGCGCGGGACGCTTATGCAGGAGCTTCCCCAGGGCGGCGCGATGGTGGCGTTCCAGGCGTCCGAGGACGAGGCGCTCGAGCTGACGGCGGGCGCGGAGGACAGGGTCTCGCTCGCCGCGGTCAACGGCCCCGAAGCGGTCGTCATCTCCGGCGATGAGGCAGACGTGCTGAGCCTCGCCCGGCAGTGGGAGCGGCGCGGGCGCGAGACGAAGCGGCTCACGGTCAGCCACGCGTTCCACTCGCCCCTGATGGAGCCGATGCTGGACGAGTTCGCGGCGCGCATCGGGGATCTGGCGTTCTCCCCGCCGGAGCTGCCGATCGTCGCGACGGCGGCGGGGCGGCCGCTGGGCGAGGAGCTCGCCACGCCCGGCTACTGGGTGCGGCAGGTGCGAGAACCGGTGCGCTTCCACGAGGCCGTCCGCTGGCTCGCCCAGGCGGGCGCGGCGTGCTTCCTCGAGCTCGGCCCGGCGAGCACGCTGACGGCGCTGGCACGGGCGAGCATGGCCGATCGCGACGGCTCGCCGCAGGAGCCGCCGCTGCTCGCCGCGACGATGGCCAGGCGCCGGCCGGAGGCGCGTACGTTGCTGGGCGCGCTCGCGAAGGCGCACGCGCGGGGCGTCGCGCTCGACTGGCACGAGCTCGCCCCCGGCGAGCGCGTACCGCTGCCCACCTACGCCTTCCGGCGCGAGCGCTGCTGGGCGACGGGGGCCGGGGCGCCCTCGCGCGTCGCGGAGCCCGACGCGTTCGGCCTGATCGGCTCCGACCACCCGATCCTCACCGCGACGGTCCCGCCGGTCGAGGGGGAGGAGTGGGTCTTCAGCGGGCGTCTCTCGATCGCGTCCCAGCCGTGGCTGCGCGACCATGCGATCGGCGGCGCGACGCTCGTCTCGGGCACGACCCTGCTGGAGATGGCGCTGGCGGCGGGGCGGCGGCTGGGCTGGGAGCTCGTCGAGGAGCTGGTGCTGGAGCGCCCGCTGACGCTCGTGCCCGATGCCGCGCTCGCGCTGCAACTGCGAGTCGGCGAGCCCGACGAGTCGGGCCGCCGCGGCTTCGGCGTGTTCGCGCACGCGGCGGACGATCTCGGCGGCGAGGGCCCGATCGGCGCCGGCGGGTGGGCCCGTCACGCGAGCGGGGCGCTGGCACGGAGGGCGCCCACGGGCGCTCCAGACGCCGCGAGCCCCCCAGCTCCTCCCGCGTCGGCGTGGCCTCCGCAGGACGCCGCGCCGATCGACCTCGACGGCCTGTACGAGCGGCTTGCCGCGCGGGGCTTCGACTTCGGCCCGAGCTTCCGCGGGCTGCGTCATGCCTGGCGCGCCCCCGACGCCGTCTACGCGGAGCTCGCCGACGACGATGCCTTGGCGCCGGGCTTCCTCGTGTCCCCCGGCACGCTCGACGCCGCCTTCCACGCGCTGATCGAGGACGACGCCGAACCGCGGCTGCCGTTCGCCTGGAGCGGCGTCCGGCTCGGCCCCGGCGACCGGCGCACGTGGCGCGTCCGGCTCGCGCCGACGGCGGACGGCGTCGGCATGAGGGCCGAGGACGAGCACGGCCGGACGATCGCCAGCGCCGTGTCCGTCGTCTCGCGCCCGCTCGATCGCGCGGCGCTCGAGCGCGTCTCGCGCCCGGCGCTGTACGGGATCGCCTGGGAGCAGGTCGCGCTCGAACCCGCCGACCCCTCGCCGTGCGTGGTGGTGGGCGAGGAGGACGAAAACCAGGAGCTGCCCGGCGAGCGCCATCGCGATCTGCGGGCGCTCGCTGAAGCGATCGACGCAGGCGCCGCGGAGCCCGCCTGCGTCGTGCTGACCGGCGCCGGCGCGCGCGAGGGGCAGACGGGAACCGGTGTCGCCGAGCCGGTCCTCGCGGTCGTGCAGGAGTGCACGGAGGCGTTGCAGCTCGCGCTCGCCGACGAGCGCCTGGCTCGATCGCGGCTGGTCGTGCTGACGCGCGGGGCGGCAGCCGTCCGCGGCGAGGAGCCGCCGGACCCGGCCGCCGCGGCGATCCATGGGCTCGTGCGGAGCGTCCAGGCCGAGCATCCGGGCCGGGTCTGCCTGCTCGACGGCGACCGGCACCCCGAGTCGCAGCGAACGCTGCTCGCCGCGCTTGGCCAGGACCACCCCGAGCTGGCGGTGCGGGAGGGCGTCGCCTATGCGCCACGCATACAGCGGCTCGCCGATCGCAGCGATCCCCCGTTCGAGCTCGACCGCGAGGGCACGACGCTGATCACCGGCGGCACGGGCGGCCTTGGCGCCGAGATGGCGCGTCATCTGGTGGCCGCGCACGGCGTCCGGAACCTGCTGCTGCTGAGTCGCCGCGGCGAGGCCGCGGAGGGTGCGAACGAGTTGCGGATCGAACTCGCCGAGCGAGGCGCGGAGGCGACGGTGCTCGCCTGCGACGTCGGCGATCGCGAGGCGCTGTCGGCGGCGATCGCCACGATCCCGGCCGATCGCCCGCTGAGGGCCGTCATCCATGCGGCGGCGGCGCTCGACGACGGCGTGTTCCTCTCGCTGACGCCGGAGCGCCTGGCGAGCGTGCTGCGGCCGAAGGCCGAGGGCGCGCTCCACCTGCACGAGCTCACCCGCGAGCTGGAGCTGTCGGCGTTCGTGCTGTGCTCCTCGCTCGCGGGCACCGTCGGCGCGCCCGGGCAGGCGAACTACTCGGCCGCGAACGCCTTCCTCGACGCCCTCGCGCTGCACCGGCGCGCGTCCGGGCTGCCGGCCAGCTCGCACGCTTGGGGGTGGTGGGCGCAGGCGGGAGGCCTCACGGCGCATCTGGGAAGCACCGACGTCGCGCGCCTGCATCGCTCGGGGATCGCCCCGCTGTCGCGGGAGGAAGGCCTCGCGCTGTTCGACCTCGCGCTCGCGGAGGATCCCCCGTTCGCGATCGCGGCGCGCGTCAATCGCGCGGCGCTGCTTGGCCGGCCGGGCGACGGCGCCTCGGCGCTGGCGCGGCTGCTCGGCGCAGCGGGCAGGCGAGCCGCGCCCGGGGCCGGTCGCGGCTCGCTCCGCGAGAGCCTCGCGGGCCTGACCGCGGGCGAGCAGCGCGCGGCGGTGCTGAGGGCACTGTGCCGGGAGCTGGCCGACGTGCTCGGCCTGCCCGATCCCGAGCGGCTGGATGCACGGCGCACGTTCAAGGATCTCGGCACGGAATCGCTGCACGCGACCGAACTGCGCAACCGGCTCGAGACGGTCACGGGCCTGCGGCTACCGGTCACGGTCGTGTTCGACTATTCCTCTCCCGCCGAGCTGGCCGGCTACCTGCACGCGCAGCTGACGCAGGGCGAGGCAAACGGCTCTTCACCGTCGGCGATGCTCGCGGCACTCCAGCTCGGCGCCGACTCCGCTGGGCTGAGCGACGAGCAGCGGACGCAACTGCAACAGCAGCTGCGCGCGCTGTTGGTGAAGCTGGAGGCGCCGCGCGGACGGGCGGGCGAAGAGGTCTCGGCCGAGCGCATCCAGCAGGCCAGCGAGGACGCCCTGTACGACCTGATCGACAACGGGCTCGGAGTGCCGACTGTGTAAAGGTGCGCTTCGGCGCACCGTTGGGTAGCTTCACATCAATGGCACGCCCCCTCGTCATTTTCGTCCACGGGGTTTTCATCTGGGAGCCCGACTGGTGGTGGCAGCACGTGGCGGCGCTGTTGGATGAGTGTGAAATCGACAGTTGCACCGTGCAGTTGCCGAGCACCGGCTGGGAAGCGCCGCTGGGGGATCTGCACGACGACGCCGCCGCCGTCAGGCGGGCGATAGACGAAGCCGAGGGGCCGGTGATCCTGATCGGTCACTCATACGGAGGCATGGTCATAACAGAGGCGGCCTTCAGGCACCCGAAGGTTGTTCACCTCGTGTACATGAGCGCCTTCGTGCCCGACGGCACGTCGGCGGTGATGGCAGAACTGACGAACCCGGCGGACGTCGAGGCATTCGAAACGGAGGTCGGCGGCTCAGGAGTGAAATCGTGGGTGCTGTCGCACACGCTGTCGATCGGCGGCGGCGCGCCCACCGCGCTGATGTTGAAGTGGCTCGTCGGCGGCGGGCTCAGGGCGCGCATCGCCACCGCCCTCGTAGGGCTCACGGCGGGCGACGGCTACATCACCAACGGCGAGGGCGGCAGCAAGTCCTACATCCTCGAAGAACTTGAGGACCCCGAGCTCGTGCAGGGCTCGTTGCGGCGGCTGGCACGCCAGTCGGTGTCCTCTGCCATCCAGAAGCCCGCTGGTGAAGCCTGGAAGGAGATCCCCTCGACTTTCATGCTGATCCTCCACGACGTGGATGTGTCAGTGCAGCGTCAGATGCGGCACGCGGCCCGCTGCACGAACGTCGTCGAGGTGCCGACGAATCACTTCGCGCACCTCGAGCGCCCGGAGCTGGTTCGCGACGTGCTGGTGGACATCGCGAACCACGCGTGCGAGCACACTTACTCGAAGGCGCGCTGAGCGCGGCGGAGCTTCACGTGCACCCGGCCCAGGATCTCCCAATCGCCGCGCCGGCCGAGCTGCGCTACGAACGAACGGTGCCACGCTCGCTCGTCCACGTGCGGGCGGTGTCCGAGGTTTTCACCACCGACTCGGCGCAGATCGGCCCGGACGAGTATGCGATCGCGGTGCAGCTCCCCCGGGTTCACACCCTTTGGGCCGATCGGCAATACCCCTTTCACGACCCACTCATCAGCATGGAGGTAAGCCGCCAGTCGGCATTTCAGATAATGCACCAGCACTACGAGGTGCCGCCCGACTGGCATTTCATCCTGCGCTGGCTCGAGTTCAACGTCCGCAACCTCGAGGCCTACGCCGACGACCGTCGCAGCCCCCCCGAGGGTCATTGCCGCGGGCGGCTGCTCGACCGCACGCGCGGCGACGGGTTCGTGACGATGGAGTTCGAGGGCGATCTCACCCTGAGGGGGGCGGTGGCGATGTCGATGTCGGGCGCGATCCACGGCATGCGCGACGCCGAGTACAACCTGCTCCGCGGTCAGTCGCGCGGCCGTAAGGATCTATCGACGGCGCCGTCACCGCCGTCGGCGGGCAGGCTCGATCGCGAGCTGGTCGGGCGCGGCGCTCAGGACAACGTCGTCCTCGTCGACGGCGGCGAGGTCGGCGATGACGAATTCCGCTATGTGCTGTTCGTGGACGAGGGGCACGCGGCGTTCTTCGATCACCCGCACGACCACGTAACCGGCTCGCTGATCCTCGAGTTCTACCGGCAGGCGGCGATCGCCACGGCGTACCGGGCGCGAGGACTGGCGCCCAGCACCGCGATCGTGCTCCGATGCGCGCTGACGTTTCTGGACTTCGCCGAGCTCGAGGCGGAGACCGAGTGCACCGCCCGGATCGTGGGCGACTCGGACGACGGGGCGGTGACCGTCGCGGTGGCGCTGCGTCAGCTCGGCAAGGATCTCGGCAACGCCGAGCTGACGCTCGCCCCGAGCGAGACGGCGGCGCCGGGCGGCAGCGGTGTCTGAGGAGCGGGCGCTCGCGTACCTGCGCCGCGTGACCGCAGAGCTCACGCAGGCCCGCGCGAAGCTGCGCGAGACGCGAGAGGAGATCGCGATCGTGGGCATGGGCTGCCGCTACCCCGGCGGCGCGGATTCGCCCGAAGCGTTGTGGGAGCTGGTGTCGGGCCGCGTCGACGCGATCTCGGACTTTCCCACCGATCGTGGCTGGGACCTCGACGCGATCTACGATCCCGACCCCGACCGGCCCGGCACGACCTACGTCAGGCATGGCGGCTTCCTCGCCGATGTCGCCGGCTTCGACGCCGGCTTCTTCGGAATCAGCCCGCACGAGGCGAAGCTGATCGATCCCCAGCAGCGGCTGCTGCTGGAAGTCGCCTGGGAGGCGCTCGAAGGGGCGAACATCGACCCGCAAAGCCTGCGCGGCACCCAGACGGGCGTGTTCGCGGGCCAGATGTACCAGGACTACGCCAGGTGCACCTGCGTCGAGGACCCCGAGTTCGACGGCATGCGCGCGCACAGCACGCTCGGCAGCCTCGCCGCGGGACGGGTTGCGTACGTCCTTGGCACCCACGGCCCGGCCTGCACGGTCGACACGGCCTGCTCCTCCTCGCTCGCGGCGATCCACCTGGCCTGTCAGGCGCTGCGCAACGGCGAGTGCCAGCTCGCGCTGGCGGGCGGCGTGACCGCGCTGGCGACGCCGATGCTGTTCGTCGAGTTCAGCAAGCAGCGCGCGCTTGCGCCCGACGGCCGCTGCCGTTCGTTCGCCGCGGGCGCCAGCGGCACCGGCTGGGCCGAGGGCGTCGGCGTGCTCGTGCTCGAGCCGCTCTCGCGCGCGCTCCGCAACGGTCACCGCCCGCTGGCGCTGATCCCCGGCTCCGCGGTGAACCACGACGGCGCGAGCAACGGCTTGACCGCTCCCAGCGCCGTCGCGCAGGAGCGCGTGATCCGCGGCGCGCTCGCAAACGCCGGGCTCACGCCCGCGGACGTGGACGCCGTCGAGGGGCACGGCACGGGGACGACGCTCGGCGACCCGATCGAGGCCCAGGCGCTGCTGTCGACGTACGGGCGCGAGCGCCACGACGGCGAGCCCCTCCGGCTGGGCTCGTTGAAGGCGAACCTCGGGCACGCGCAGGCCGCCGCGGGCGTCGGTGGCGTGATCAAGCTGGTGATGGCGCTGCGGCACAAAACGCTGCCATCGACGCTGCACGTCGACGCTCCCACGCCGAACGTCGACTGGAGCGCGGGGGCTGTGTCGCTGCTTCAGGAGCCGGTGCCCTGGGTGGCGAACGGGCGCGCGCGGCGAGCCGCCGTGTCGGCCTTCGGCATCAGCGGGACCAACGCCCACCTGATCCTCACCGGGGTGGAGGCTTCGGCGGATTCCGCGCCTGACCCCGCGTCTCCCGCCTCGCACAGCCCCGCCTTGCACAGGCCCGTCCCACAAGCGCCGGCCTCCCCCGGGCAGGCCTCCCCCGAGCCGCCCTCGCCGGGACAAGCCTCGCCGATCCAAACCCCCCCGGAACCGGCGCCCCCCGCGCCCGTGGCATGGCTGCTGTCGGCCCGCACGCCCCAGGCGCTGCAAACGCAGGCGGCGCGGCTGCGCGAGCGCGTCGCCGCCGACCCGGCGCTCGACGCCGCGGACGTGGCCCTCGCGCTCGCGGCCGGCCGTGCGCGGTTGCCGCACCAGGCGATCCTCGTCGGCGAGCGCGACGAGCTGCTGGAAGAACTCGACCGCGTCGCCACGGATGGCTCGCCGGATCCGGCTCTGGCGGCCCGTCCTCCGGCCTCGCCTTCGGGCGCGCTCGTGCTCTTCACGGGGTCTCTCCAGGCCGGGGAGGACGGGCGCGAAACCACGAACGACAGACGCGAGCCCACCGCGGATGACCGCGAGCCCACCGCGGATGACCGCGAGCCCAACGCTGACGACAGCGAGCCGATCGTGGCCCACGCGCAGTTCGAGCACGCGCGGCACGCGGCGCTCGAACAGCTCGTCAGGGCGAGCGACCCCTCGCCGGGCGACGCGCCGCCCTCGCCGGCGGTCGTGGCGCTGGCCGGCGAAATCGCGCTCTTCAGGCTGATGGAGGCCTGGGGCCTGCAGATCGAATCGGTCTCGGGCCGCGGCGCCGGCGCGCTCGCGGCGGCTTACGTCGCGGGGGCCGTCCGGGCCGCCGACGCGGTGCGCCTGGCCGAGCTGCTCCGGGCGTCCACCGGCGGCTCGGCGAAGGCGCGCTCCGAGCTCGGGCAGGCGCTGGGCGAGCTGAGCGAGCTGGGCGCGAAGGGCGAGCTGGGCGCGAAGGGCGAGCAATCGCTGCCGCTGGTCGACGGCACGAGCGGTCGTACGCTTGCGCCGGCCGAGCTGCTCGCGCGCGAGCTGACGGCCGCTCCGCCCGCGCCAGCCGTTCAGGAGGGCGAGCGGCCCGCGCCCCTGGGCTCGGTTGTCGTCGAGCTACGCTCGGCGGCAGCCCGCGAGCTGCTTCTTGACGTCGCGCGAGCGCACTTCGCGGGCTTGGCCGTCGACTGGTCGGCCGTGTTCGCGGGTGCCTCGCGCGCCGTGGAGCTGCCGAGCTATCCGTTCGAGCGCAAGCGCTCGTGGGTCCCGCCTCCGAGCACGCA
This sequence comes from Solirubrobacteraceae bacterium, assembly GCA_035508515.1. GTDB lineage: Bacteria > Actinomycetota > Thermoleophilia > Solirubrobacterales > Solirubrobacteraceae > Palsa-744. The sequence continues at coordinate 73,143 of DATJMW010000024.1, forward strand.
GCCGGCGGGTGAGCGTCCCGGCGAGGCCCCGCTGCTCCCGCCCGTCAGCCGTGCGCTGCTCGATCTGCCTGTGCCGGAGCGCCTCGCCGCGGTCCCGTCGCTCGTCCGCGACGAAGCCGCGGTCGTCCTCCGTCACGACTCACCAGAGCAGCTGACGAGCGATCAAACGCTGCTGGAACTGGGCTTCGACTCGATGCACGCGGTCATCCTGCACAAACGGCTCTCGGAAGCCGGCGGGGCCGAGCTGCCGCCCACGCTGATCCTCGACGAGCTCACGCTCGATGACATCGCCGGCCTGCTGGGCGAGGCGATCGAGCGGGGCGGAGCGAACGCGCCGACCGAAGGGCCGGCACAGACTGAGGCGCCCGCCGCCATGGAGCAAGCGCCAGCCGCCGAGCAGGCGCTTGCCATGGATCGGGCGCCCGCCATGGATCAGGCGCCCGCTCCGCCCGCCCCGGGCGGCGAGAAGATCGTCGGGCTCATGCGCGAAGCCTGCGCCCAGGGGCGCCTGCCCTCCGCGCTCGCGGGTCTCACCGGGGTCTCCGCGCTACGGCCATCGTTCGCCGAGGCGGACGAGCGCTCCGCGCGCGCGGTCGTCGTCTGCGACGGGGCGGCGCCACCCAAGCTCATCTGCCTGCCGTCGTTCATGGCGGGGTCCGGGCCGCACCAGTTCGCACGTCTGTCCACCTCCTTCGCCGCGCGCCGCCGCGTCCTGTCGCTCGTGCTGCCCGGGTTCCGCAGCGGGGAACCGCTGCCGGACTCCCGCGACGTGGCGCTGGGGGCGCTCGCCCGGGCGGCACGGGAGGCCGCCGGCGACGAGCCATACGCGCTCGTCGGCTATTCCAGCGGCGGCCTGCTCGCCGCGGCGCTCGCCGAGCGCCTGGGCGACGCCGGCCGCTGCGAGGGCGTGATCCTGCTGGACACCTTCGAGCCGCGCCCGGAGCTCAGGGGCGAGATGTACGCGTGGGCGATGGCGGCGATCTTCGACCACCCGCACGAGTACCTGACGATCGACGACGACCAGGTGCTCGCGATGGACGCATACATGCGCTTGTTCGACGGCTGGCTCCCCGGGCCGGCCGGCGCCCCCACGCTGTTGCTGCGCGCCGAGCCGGCCGGAGCCGAAGCGCCGTGGCCTGCTTACGCGCGAGCCGACGACACCGTCGCGATCGACGCCGACCACTTCACGCTGCTCACCGACGCCACGGCGAGCGCCGCGGCGGCGATCGACTCGTGGCTGTCGCGGAACGCGCCATCCGCGCGCACGGGCCAGATGCGCGAGGACGCCGGCCCGCTGGCCGTCGGCGAGCGGTGAGCGGCGAGCCGGATGGGCGCCGTTGACAGTGAGATCGTGGTGGTCGGGGCCGGGCCGACGGGCCTCACGCTCGCGTGCCGCCTGCTGCATCTCGGCGTGCCCTGCACGGTGATCGACAAGGAGCCGGAGCCCACCAGATGGTCACGTGCGATCGGCATGTCGCCTCGCTCCCTGGAGGTCTTCGATCAGTTCGGCGCCGCGGAGGAGCTCGTGGAACGCGGGCTGCCATGCACGGTCGCGAACTTCTATTCGCGCGGGCGGCGCGTCGGCCGCCTGCGGCTCTCGCGCCTGCGCGCCACCCGCTATCGCTTCATGCTCGCGCTGATGCAGTCCGCGACGGAGGAGGTGCTGCAGCGCCACCTGCTGCGTCTCGGTGGCTCGATCGAGCGAGGCGTGCGCCTGACCGGCCTGCGGCAAACGCCCGCGGGCGATCGCGTCACGCTCGAGCTGCAAGGGCCGTCCGTCACGCGCTCGCTGACCGCCCGCTGGGTCGTCGGCGCGGATGGAGCGCACAGCGCGGTCAGGCGCCTGGCGGGCATCGCCTTCACCGGCGTCGGGGCGAGTGGCTCGTTCGTCAACGTGGACGCCGAACTGGGTGCGGGGCCCGCGGCGGGCGAGGGTCACTACTACTTCTCGCGCGCGGGTATAGCTGTCGTGATCCCGCTCGCCGACGGCCACTACCGCGTGACCGCGTCGCTGCGTGATGCCCCCGGCGACGCCGTGGGCGATGCCCCTGGCGCCACCACCGGAGGCGACCTCGGCCTCGAGGCCTTCGAGACGATCGTCGCCGAGCGCGCAGGCGCCCGCCTGCGCGTCGGCCGGTTGCGCGACTCGGGCTGGGGGATCAGCAGGTTCGAGGTCCACAAACGCATCGCGAGCCGCTTCCGCGCCGGACGCTGCCTGCTGGTGGGTGACGCCGCCCACCTGTACGGGCCGGTCGGCGGGCAGGGGATGAACGGCGGCATCCAGGACGCCCAGAACCTCGCCTGGAAGCTCGCGCTCGTCGCGGGCGGTGACGCCGGCGAGCGGTTGCTCGACACCTACGAGCAGGAGCGGCGCCGCACCGCGGGCAGGGTGCTGCACGCGGTCGAGCGCCTCACCCGAATGGCCCTGCTGCGCGATCCGCTCACGACCACCGTCCGCGACACGGTCATGCGCGTCGGCACCGCGACGGGCGCGCTCGACAGGAGGATCGCGCCCGAGATCGGCCAGTTCGACGTCGCCTACGGCCGTGGGGCTGGTGCCTGGAGGCGCGGGCGCGGCGCCCGCGCTCTCGGCCGCCGCATCCCCGACACGCCCCTGTCGCGCGAAGGCGAGCCGACGACGCTGTTCGCGCTGCTTCGCGAGCGGCCGTTCACGCTGCTGGGCCTCGCGCTGACCCCCGCGCACGACTCCGCATGGAGCGCGCTCGGAGCGCGCGTCCGGGCGCTGCACGGTGACACGGTGGCGCTCTTCAGGGTGTGTGACCATCCGTCCGCACAGGCGACGGCGCTCGCCGACGGCGACGGCGAGCTTCACCGTTATCTGGCAGCGCGCAGGCCGACGCTTTGCGTGCTGCGGGGCGACGGGCACGTCGCACACGTCTGCAGTTTTCACCAGGCGTCCACGCTGCTTGGGTGTTTGAGTGAAAATTATGCGCTGCGCCCGCGGGTACGTAGCCTCTGAGAGGTGATGTCGGCCCGCTACCTGCGACCCAACCCGTTCGTGCAGAAGGTGGGTAATCCGGTCGCGATGCGGCTGCGGCTCGCCAGCACGCTGCTGGTGCGCACCCGCCGCAGTGGCCGTATCCAGGCGATCCCGGTGAACGTGCTCGACCACGAGCAGGGCAGGTATCTGGTGTCGGTGCGCGGTGAGAGCCAGTGGGTGCGCAACCTGCGCGCGGCGGCGGAGTGCGAGCTGCGACAGGGCGGGCGCACCGAGCGCTACGTCGCTGAGGAAGTCCCGCCCGAGCAGCGCCCGGGCATCATTGCCGCCTACCGCAAGCGCTGGGGCTACCAGGCGGTCCCCTTCTTCCTGGCGCTGCCGAACGCCGAGGACCACCCGACGTTCCTGCTGAGGCACGCCTGACCGCGCCGGCAGCGCGCCCGTGGCGGTGAGTACCGCATGCGTCCGTCGGCTCTCGCCACGACCGTCCCGCAGCTGATCCTGCGCGCAGCACAGCGTCAAGGCTCCGTCGCTGCACGCCACTACAGCGACGGAGCCTGGCGCGAGCTGAGCTACGCGGAGCTGGGGGAAGCCGTACGCGCGACCGCGGCTGGGTTGATCGAGCTCGGCGTCCAGCCGGGCGAGCGCGTCGCGATCCTGGCGAGCACGCGGCCCGAGTGGCTGTACGCGGACTTCGGCGCGCTCTGCGCGGGGGCGGTCGTGGTGCCGGTCTATCACGCCAACTCGCCGGAGGAGTGCGAGTACGTGCTCGACCATTCGGGCGCGCGCGTCGTCATCTGCGAGAACCGCGGCCAGCTCGAGAAGATCGAGCAGATTCGTGGCCGGCTGCCGCGGCTGGCGCACGTGGTCGCCTTCGAGGACGCCGCGGGGGACGTCATCTCGCTGAGCGCGCTTCAGTCCGCCGGACGGCGGCGGCTCGTGGAGGTCGAGCCGCGGGCGAACGCGGTCGAGGCCACGGACGTGTGCACGATCCCCTACACCTCAGGCACGACGGGGCCGCCGAAGGGCTGCCTGCTCACGCACGGCAACTGCCTTGCCAACTGCCGCATGGGGGCGGAGGTCGCCGAGCTCGGTCCGGGCTCCTCGGTGTTCTTGTTCCTCCCGCTGGCGCACGCCCTGACGCGAGCCGCGGTCATCTACGCGATCGACCAGGGGGCGCAGATGATCTTCTGGCGGGGCGAGATCAAAGCCGTGCTCGGTGACATCGCCGAAACGCGCCCGACGCACCTGATGTCGGCGCCGCAGCTGTTCGAGAAGGTCTACACCGCGGCAAAGGCGGCGGCGCTGGAGAGCGGCGCGATCCGGCGACTGCTGTTCGAGTGGGCGGTCGCGTGCGGCGCGAAGGCGCGCCGTGCGACCGCCGAGCGCGGCGAGCCGTCACCGCTGCTGAGGCTGAGGCTGCGGCTTGCCGACCGGCTCGTCCTCGCGCGCGTGCGCGCCCTGTTCGGCGGGCGCCTGCAGCTGGCGCTCTCCGGCGCGGCGCCGATCGCCGCCGAGATCCTCGAGTTCTTCGCGGCGTGCGGCGTCGTCGTGCTCGAGGGCTACGGGATGACGGAGGGCACCGCGATGACGACGTGCAATCGCCCGCATGAGATCCGCTTCGGCACCGTCGGGCCGCCGGTGGCCCCCGCGCAGGTGGCGATCGCCGGCGACGGCGAGGTGCTGGTTCGCGGCCCGCACGTGTTCGGCGGCTACTACCACGACGATCTCGCCACGCGCTCGACGCTCATCGACGGCTGGCTGCACACCGGCGATCTGGGGATGCTCGACGCCCGCGGCTTCCTCACGATCACCGGCCGCAAGAAGGAGATCCTGATCACCTCGACCGGCAAGAACGTGGCGCCCGCGAACATCGAGAGCATGCTGCGCGAGTCACGCTGGATCTCGCACGCCGTCGTCTTCGGCGACCGGCGTCCGCACCTGGTCGCGCTGCTGTGGCTCGACCCCGATCAGCTCACGGCGCTCGCCGCCCGCACGGGTGGCGACCCCGGCGCGGAAGGCTTCGCGGCGAGCGCCGCGGTGGGCGCGGAGATCGCGAGCGTGGTCGCGGCGGTGAACAAGCGCCTCGCGCGGGCCGAGCAGGTCAGGCGCTTCGCGATCGTCCCCGGAGCCCTGAGCCTCGAGACCGGCGAGCTCACGCCGACGATGAAGCTGAAGCGCGCGGTCGTGCACGAGTGCTACGGCCATCTGGCCGACGAGCTCTACGGGGATAACGTGGCTGCTGTCGGCGCGGCTAGTGCGCGGAGCGCGATCCCGCTGGGTTCTCACGCGCCCAGGCGATGATCATCTCCGAGCCGTCGACGGCGGTGCCGTCGTCGAGCACGAGCGTCGGCACCTTGTAGTTGCCGGTCAGGCGCTTCACCTCGCGCCGGTGGCGGAACAGCGGATCGGTGCCCAGGCATCCGCGCGCCTTCACCACCCGCGGGCGGTACCCGGCCCCCTTGAGTGCCCTGAAGGCATTCGCGCAGGCGTGGTGGTCACCCAGTCCGGCTGTTCCGTAACACACATAAAGGAGCATCGGCGGAGCATAACCGTCGTCTTCGGGTTCACCTACAACGCCGGAATTGCCCGCGAGTGAAAAGTTGAGCGATCCACGCGGCACGGACTAGCTTTCACATGCGTACGTACGGCAAACAGTTACAGAGAGGCAGCGCAGGGATGTCATCGACAACCGACACCAGACCGGAGACTGTGGAAAACGTTCTCTTCGACGCGCTCGCGGCGATGGGTCCCGAGCGGAGCGCGATCACGCGAACGGCCACGCTGGAGGAGCTCGACCTCGACTCGCTCGACATGGTGGAGATGGCACAGGTCGTCGAGCAGGCATGGAACATCGAGCTCGATCCTCAAGACTTCTCGGAGGTGACGACCGTCGGCGAGGCGCTCGATGCGGTGCTCGCGCGATTGCCGTGAGACGGCGCCGAGTAGTCGTCACCGGCGTCGGCGCCGTCACCCCCCTGGGGGTCGGAGCGCAGCTCCTGATCGATCGCTGGGCCGCGGGTGAGAGCGGGATCGAGGACGGTTGCGGGCGATGCACCGCGTTCGATCCGCATTCGACGCTGAGCAGGAAGGAGGTCCGGCGCAGCGATCGCTATACGCAGCTGGCGATCGGGGCGACGCACGAGGCGATGGAGCAGGCGGGCTGGCTCTCCGGACTGCCGTACGAGTCGCACAGGATCGGCTGCGTGCTGGGGACCGGCATCGGCGGCATCGGCACGATCGAGGTCGAGCACGACACGCTGCGCGACGAGGGCGAAAGGGCCGTCTCGGCGCTGGCGGTGCCGATGATGATGGGCAACGCCGCACCCGGTGCGATCGCGATGCGCTACGCGATCACAGGGCCGAACTGGGCGGTGGTGTCGGCCTGCGCGGCCGGGACGCACGCGATCGGGACCGCCGCGCGCCTCGTGCAGAGCGGGGAAGTCGACGCGATCGTCACGGGCGGAGCCGAGGCTCCTCTCACGACGCTCGCGACCGTGGCCTTCGCGCGCATGGGGGCTACCTCGCGCAACGGCGTCTCGTGCCCCTTCGACGCCCGCCGTGACGGCTTCGTGATCGGCGAGGGCGCGGGAATCCTGCTGCTGGAGGAGGCCGAGGCCGCCGCGGTGCGCGGCGCGCCGGTGCTTGCGGAGGTGCTGGGCTACGGCGCCACCGCGGACGCCTACCACCTCACCGCGCCGGAGCCCGGGGGGCTCGGCATGGCGGCCGCGCTGACCCGCTGCCTCGCCGACGCTGGCGTGCTTCCCGCGGAGCTGCACTACGTCAACGCGCACGGAACCTCCACGCCGCTGAACGACCGCGTCGAGACGGAGGCGATCAAGCGCGCGCTGGGCGAGCACGCCCGGCGGGTGCCGGTCTCCTCGCTGAAGTCCGCGATCGGCCATCTGCTCGGCGCGGGCGGCGCCGTCGAGGCGGTGGCGACCGTGCTCGCCCTGGGCAAACGCGTCGCGCCGCCGACGCTCAACTACGAGCAACCCGACCCCGAGCTGGATCTCGACTACGTGCCCGACGGCCCGCGCAGGCTGCCCGGTCGCGACGAGGCCGAGCGCGTCGTGGGGGTGTCGAACTCTTTCGGGTTCGGGGGCCAGAACGCGGTGCTCTGCGTCGCGGCGGGCTAGCGATGAGGCCGGCGCCGGGCACCGCCCCCGTGGGGCCCGCCGAGGGAGAGGCCCCACAGCCGGATCAGGCGACCGCGAGCCCGGGCAACGCGACCGCGAGCCCAGGCAACGCGACCGCACGGCCAGGCAACGCGACCGCCCGGTCGGGCCACGTGCCCGCCCGGTCGGGCCACGCGACCGCGAGCCCCGGGCAAGGCCCGGCGCGCAGCTCGCAGCTGAGCCCGGCGGAGCGGATCGAGCTGCTGTGCGACGCGGGGTCGGTGCGGACGATCCGCTCACTCGCCCGCTCGCGGCTCGCCGCGGCGAGCCGCGCGGGCGACGGCGTGCTGGCCGCCTCCGGCACCGTCGCGGGGCGGCCGGTGCTCTGCTACGCCCAGGACTACGCCTTCCTCGGCGGATCGCTCGGCGAGGCGCACGCCGACACGATCGTGCGCACGATCGATCTCGCCGGGCGTGCCGGCGTGCCGGTCTTCGCCCTGATCGAGTCGGCCGGCGCGCGCGTGCAGGAGGCGGCGGCGGCGCTTAACGGCTACGCGCGGATCTTCAGGCGGATCGTGGGCCTGTCCGGGCGCATCCCGCAGATCTCGATCCTCAGCGGGATCTCCGCGGGGGGCGGCTCCTACTCCCCGGCGCTGACCGACTTCGTCGTGATGGCGCGCTCGGCGACGATGTTCCTGACGGGCCCGGAGGTGGTCGGCGCCGCGCTCGGCGAGCGCACGACGATGGACGAGCTCGGGGGCGCGGCGGTGCATGCGCGCAACGGCGTCTGCGACCTGGTCGCGCCGAGCCCGGCGGATGCCCTGGCGCTGGGCCGGGAGCTGCTCGCCTACCTGCCGCAGAGCTCGCGCGAGGCGCCGCCCGCGGCGGCGCCGGCCCCGCCGGCGATCGCGGACCCCGCCAGCGGCGTGCCGGCGGCGGTCCGCAACGTCTACGACGTCCGCGACGTGATCGCCGGGGTGGTCGACGGCGGCGAGCTGCTGGAGCTGTCGCCGCTGTGGGCCCGCAGCCTGCTCACGGGGTTCGCCCGCCTGCAGGGGCGCTCGATCGGCGTGCTCGCCAACCAACCGCGGCACAAGGGCGGCGCGATCGATCTCGACGCGGCGCAGAAGGGCGCGCGCTTCATCCGCACCTGCGACGCCTTCGGTCTGCCGCTCGTCGTGCTCGTCGACACCCCCGGGTTCCTCCCCGGCAGCAACCAGGAGCAGCGCGGCATCATCCGTCACGGGGCCGACCTGGTGCGCGCCTTCGCGGGCGCGCGCGTGCCGAAGGTGACGGTCATCCTGCGCCAGGCCTTCGGCGGGGCCTACATAGCGATGAACGGGTTCGACCTTGGGGCCGACTTCACGCTCGCCTGGCGGGACGCCCGAATCGGGATCATGTCGGCGCTGCAGACCGTCGGCATCGTCAACCGGCGCGAGATCGCCGCGGCGCCCGAGCCCGCGGCGCACAAGCACGAGCTCGCGGAGCGCTACGCGATCGAGCGCCAGACAGCGCAGGCAGTCGCGGGGGAAGGCTTCATCGACGAGGTGATCGATCCTCGCGACACGCGCGATCGCCTGAGCGCGGTGCTGGAGACGCTGGGGAGCGGATACGCGGGCGCCGTCGAGAGGAAGATCGCATGATCGAACGCATCCGATCATCGCAATGCCCCGTGATAAGGTTCCGCGAGTCCGTCAGGAGGCTGGGGAACCGTGCCAGAGGTTGAACTCTCCGCTGGAGTGATCGAGTACGAGGACACGAACGGCGACGGTCCGCCGCTGGTGCTCCTGCACGGCGTGACGATCGACTCGTCGGTCTGGCAGCCGGTCGTGGAGAACCTTGGCTCCGAGTATCGCTGCGTGACGCCGACGCTGCCGCTGGGGTCCCACCGCCATCCGATGAACCCCGACGCCGACCTGACGATCCGGGGCGTGGCGCTGCTCGTGGCGGAGTTCCTCGAGCGGCTCGGCCTCGAGGACGTCACGCTCGTGATCAACGACTGGGGCGGCGCGCTAGCGCTCGTCGCCGAGGGGCGCACGGAGCGGATCGGGCGCCTGGTCGTGACCTCCTGCGAGGCGTTCGACAACTTCCCGCCCGGCTTGGGCGGTCACATGCTCGAGCTCTCGGGCCGCCTGCCCGGAGGGCTGTACGTCGCCTTCCAGCTGCTGCGCCTGCGCCTGATGCGTCGCCAGCCGGGCGGCTGGGGCTGGATGACCAAGCGCCCGCTGCCGCGCGAGCTGATGGATCGCTGGTTCGAACCGGGCCAGAAGCAGCGGGGGGTCCGCCGCGACCTGCGCAAGTTCTGCGTCAGCGTCCCGCCGAAGAAGACGCTCGCCGAATGGGCCGAGGCGCTGCGTTCGTTCGATCGCCCCGCGCTGGTCGCGTGGGCTTCGGAAGACCGGCTGATGCCGCCCGAGCACGGTCGCAGGATCGCCGAGATGCTGCCCCAGGGCCGGCTGGTCGAGATCGAGGACTCCTACACCTTGATCCCGCAGGATCAGCCCGCGGCGCTCTCGGACGCGATCAGGAAGTTCCTGGTCGAGGCGCCCGCGGCCGCGTGACGGCCGAGCCCGGCCAGGCCTAGCCGACCAGGCCGAGCCCGAGCCGCCGAGTCCGCGCGGGCCGGGTCCGAACGGACGGGTCCGAACGGACGGGTCTGAGCCCGGACCCGGGAAGCGTCGGGACGCGCGAAGCGTTTTTGCGCCTGCGCGAGCAGGCGGCTACTTTCGCGAGGTGCTTGTTCGAGCATCCGATCCTGTGGCGTCGAGGTGGTGCGCGTGTCGGGCGCGATGAGCTTCCGCGAGCGGCTGGAAGCCGCGCGCTCGATCGACGAGGTGATCGAGATCATGGAACGCGTGAGCGAGGCCTCGGCGGGTCACCGGGCGTTCGCATCCGCGAGAGAGCTGCAGGTTCACTCGCAGCGCGCGACGCTGTGCGACGGCGAGATCGGCCTGCCGCTCGTGTGCCTGCCGCCCTTCATGCCGGGTTCGGGCGCATTTCAGTTCACCGAGCTGGCGAAGGCGTTCGCGGGCAGACGCTCGCTGACGGTGGTCCCGAACCCGGGCTTCGCCACGGGCGAGGATCCGCCGGCGTCGCTGCCGGCGCTGAGCGAAGCCTTGGCCGGGCTCGTGTGCGACGCGGCGTGCGGCGAGCCGTTCGTGCTGGTGGGCTATTCGGGCGGGGGCGTGATCGCGCACGGGGTCGCCTCGCGGCTGGAGCGCCTGGAAGCCCCGCTCTGCGGCCTGATCGTGCTCGACACCTTCGTGGCGGCCGATCGCGACACGGGCCGTTTGATCGCCGCGGTGATCGCCGACCTCGCCCGTCGCCCGAGCAGCCGCCTGATGCTGAGCGAGCGTCAGCTGATCGCGACCGGCGCCTACATCCGCCTGTTCCGCGACTGGTCGCCGGGGCCGCTGCGGACGCCGTCGCTGATGCTTCACGCCTCGCGGCCGCTGCCGGGCGTGACCGACGGAGACCGCACGGCGGGCTACGCGCTGGCGGCGGCCCACGTCGATGTCCCCGGTGACCACTTCTCGATCCTCGAAGCCGACGCGGCGACGACGGCGCAGCCGATGGAGCGATGGATCAGGGGCCTCGAGCCCGAGCCGGCGAGGGCGCATGCACACGGCTAGCGACAGCGCGAACGGCGACGGCGCCCGGGCGACGGTCCCGTCGATGCCCTACATCGACCAGCTGCTGGAGGACCTCGGCGCGGGCGACGCGCAGACGGAGTCGGCGCTCGGGCGTCATGTGCACTGGGGCTTGTGGGAGGAGCCCGCGACGGCCGACGGATCGCACGACGACTACGGCGCCGCCGCCGAGCGCATGTCGCGCCACCTCTGCGACACGGCGGAGATCCACGACGGCATGCACGTGCTCGACTGCGGCTGCGGCATCGGCGGCACGGTCGCGAGCCTGAACGAACGCTTCTCGGCGATGCGGCTTACGGGCTTGAACATCGACGCGCGCCAGCTCGCGGTCGCCGGGCGCCGCGTGACCGCGCGCGAGGGCAACGAGGTGAAGTTCGTCGTGGGCGACGCCTGTCTGCTCCCGTTCGAGGACGCGACGTTCGACGCGGTGCTCGCGGTGGAGGCGATCTTCCACTTCCGCAGCCGCCTGCGGTTCCTGCGCGAGGCCGCGCGCGTGTTGCGCCCCGGGGGCGTGCTGGTGGTCTCGGACTTCCTGCTGCGCCCGCGCGGCGCCCCCGCGCTGCTGCGCATCAAGCTCGGCTCCTCGCTGAACTACTACGGCAGGCAGAACCAGGTGCCGCCGACGCTGCTGGGCTACCTCGCGATGCTGCGGCTGTCGGGCCTGACGCTGCGCCAGTACGAGGACATCACGCGCAAGACGCTGCCCTCCTACGGCGTGCTGATCGATCGCTACAGGCGGATCGGCGACAGCGCCCTGGTCGAAGCGGGCAGCAGGCTGCATGAGGTCAGCCGGCGAGGCCTGTTCCCCTACACGGTGCTGGCGGCGGAGAAGGGCCGGCGGCGTGCATGAGGGTCGCCGAGGCTGAGCTGCCTCCTGGCCCGAGCACGCCACGCGCGCTCCAGACGCTGCGCTTCGGGGTCGACCCCTACGGCTACTTCAACGCTGCCTACGAGCGCTACGGCGATGTCTTCACGATGCGGCCGTTCAACATCGCCTGGGTCGTGCTGGCGGACCCGGCGCCGGTGAGCGAGCTGTTCGCCCACGGCCCCGAGGATCTCGACGCGGGCAGGGCGACGAGAGGCATGCGGCCGTTCCTGGGCACGCGAGGGCTGTTCATGCTCGAGGGCGAGGAGCATCTCGAACGCCGGCGCGTCGACCTGCCGGCGTTCCACCGCCAGGCGCTGCGCCTGTATCGCGCGATCGTCGAGGAGGTGGCGATCCGCGAGATCGAGCGGCTGCCGCTCGGCGAGCCGGTCGCGCTCACCTCGCACTTTCGCTCGATCGTCCTGGAGGTGATCCTCCGCGTCGTCTACGGGGTCGAGGAAACCGGGCGGCTGCGTTCGCTGGGCGCGCGCCTGCGTGACCTGGTGGCGCTCTCCGGCGACAAGCTCGTGCTGACCCTGTTCGGGTTCCTGGGGCCCGACAGCCTGCGTCTGCTGCCGTCGGTGCGCGCGCGGTTGCAGGCCGTGAACTGCGAGGTGCTCGCGGAGATCGCCCTGCGCCGCGCGGACCCCGGGCTGGAGCAGCGCCGTGACGCCCTGTCGCTGCTGCTGTGCGCCCGCGACGCGGACGGGCGAGGCCTGTCCGACAGCGAAGTGCGGGACGAACTGCTGACGATGATGGTCGCGGGCAACGAGACCTCGACGGCGGGGCTCGCGTGGGCCGCGCACGAGCTCGCGCGCGCCCCCGAGCTACAGGAGCGGCTCGCGAGCGACCCCGACGGCCTCGTGGCGGCCGTCGTGAAAGAGACGCTGCGACTGCACACCCCGGTGCACCTGGGCGGCCTGCGAATCCTGCGGCGCTCGCTGAACCTTGGCGGTCACGCGCTGCCAAGTGGCGCGGCGGTCGTCGTCGCGCCACTGGTGATCCATCGCCGCGAGGACATCTACCCGGACCCGCTCGCGTTTCGCCCCGAGCGCTTCCTTGGGCCGCGCCCGCCGAGCGGGGCGTGGGTTCCGTTCGGCGGCGGCGTTCGCCGCTGCATCGGCGCGGCGCTCGCGGAACTGGAGCTCCGCGTCGTGCTCGAGCAGCTCGTGCGCCGGGTGCGGCTGCGCGCGACGAAGCAGGGTCGCGAGCGGGTCACCCGCCACGGCGTGGTGCTCGCGCCGCGCGACGGCGCGCGCGTGGTCCTCAGCCCGCGCTGAGCTCCGCTTCGCCGTTGCGGACGACGCGCTTGCCGTTCTGGATCGCCTGCGTGTCGACGACGACGCGGCCGTCGGCGCGCTCGCGCACGCTGCTCTGCACAACGATCTCCTGCCCGGGCTCGCCCATGCCGCGGAACTGCACCGACAGCCGGCGCAGCCGCGCGGGGCCGCCGAAGGCCTGCGTCTGTGCGCGAGCCACCTGCGCCATCGTCCACAGGCCGTGCAGGATTGCGCCGGGCAGCCCGACGCTGCGCGCGAACTCGGCGTCGATGTGGATCGGGTTGTAGTCGCCCGAGGCGCCCGCGTAGCGCATCGGCAGGTACTTGTCGGGCGTGACGCTCAGCTCGGGGAGCCTCTCCGCGGTGGGCGTCTGCTCCATCTCGCTCAGCCCTTCCTCACGATGTGCGTCCAGGTCCCGCGGCAGACGCGCTCGCCGGCGGTGTCGCGGGTCACGGTCTCGATCACGAAGAACTCGAGCTCGCCGCGCGCGCTGATCTCCTTCACGCTCGCGGTCGTGAACAGCTCTTCCCCGGCCGTCACCGGCCGGTCCCAGTCGAACTCCTGGGCGCCATGGACCATGCGCGCGAAGTCGATGCCGACCTCCGGGTCCAGCAGCGGCTGCGCCACCGCCATGCGGCTGTAGACCGCGGCGAACATCGGCGGCGCGACGAGGTCGGGGTAGCCGGCGGCGCGGGCCGCGTCGAGGTCGAAGTAGACCGGGTCGGTCTCGCCGACGGCGCCGGCGTACTCGCGGATCTTCTCGCGCCCGACCATGTACGAGCTGGTCGTGTAGGTCTTCGGGGTGGCGCTCGCGTTCATACCCGCATCATCCAGGCGCGGGCCGCGATGGTGAAATTCACTCTTTCACAGGCGGATTGGACATGGCGGTCCCGCGCGCGCTACGTTCGTGCAGTCGCTTTGTCGCATCGCCGCTGCGACGGAATTAACACTTTGGCGGAGGAAGGTGAAAGCGGTTGCGCAGGTCGAGGGACAGCTGCACGCCGGAGCGGCGTGATCGCGCGGACGAAGAGCCGCTGATGCCGCACGCCGTCGCCGCGGCCGCCGGGCTGGGAGAGCTCGACGCGGAGGCGGCCGCTGATGCCGCCGTGGGCGCGGAGGAGGGCGCGGAGGCGGGGTCCGAGCCGGACCCGAGGACCTTCTCCTACCACCGCGACGCCCAGGGCCGCCTGCACCTGTTCATCTAGCTCGCCGCACGCCGTCAGATCAGATCGCGCCGCAGCAGCTGCGGGTGACGGTCCTGGAAGCGCATCGCGCCCGTGAGCAGCTGCGAGCCCGCCCAGGCGAGCGGCTCGGGCGGGAACCGTGCCTCCTTGGCGCGAACGAACAGTAGCCGTGTGTAGTCGCTCTCGCGTTCGAGGATCAGGTCGCGCAGCGCCTTGCCGGCGGTGTGCGTGTTGGTGATCCCGTTGCCGCAGTAGCCGTAGCCGTAATAGACCCCGCCCCCGAGCGTGCCGACGTGGGGGACGAGGTCGCGCGTGATCGCCACGCAACCGCCGTAGGCGTGGGTGAAGCGCAACGGCCCCCAGGTTGGGAAGTAGCGGGCGAACGCGGCTCGCAGGGCGTCCCAGGCGCCCTCCCTGCGCATGTGCCGCAGATCCATGTCGCGACCGAAGAAGTACGGCGCGGGGCCACCCCCGATCAGCAGCCTGCGCTCCGCGGTGAGGCGGGCGAAGAGGATGAAGTTGCACACCTCGACGAACCCGCTGCGGGCCGGCCAGGGCAGCTCCTGTACCCACTCCTCCGGGACGGGCTCGCTCACCATCGCGTAGCTCCAGACCGGGACGACGTGCGTCCTGAAGGCGCGGAACCGATGCTGGTAGGCGTTCGTCGCGAGCAGCAGGCGCGTGGCGTCGACGTGGCCGAAGGGCGTGCGCACGCGCAGCCCGCCGCCGCTGCGCTCGTAGCCGAGCGCGGGCGTCCGCTCGTGGATCTCGACGCCCTGGTCGCGCACGACCCGCACGAGGCTGCGCGCGAGCTTGTGCGGGTTCACCAGCGCGCCGGTCTGCAAGGCGGCCGCCTGGATCGCGGGGGAGCCGATTTCGGCTTTCGCCTGCGGGCCGTCGAGCAGCGGGACCTCCGCGCCGAGCTCGCCGGCCAGCTCTACGTCCCGCCGGAGCCGCGGGAGTTGCTCGGGACGCGTGGCGACGAACTGGATCGGGCAGGGGTGAAAGTCTGCGTCGACCCCCTCTTTACGGCAAAAGCGACCCAGCTCGAGCAGCGATCGCCCGATCGCGGCGTACGCCAGCTTTGCGCGCTCGTGGCCGAAGCGCCGGACGACGTTCGCGAGGCCGTGCCCGATCGTCGGGGTGACGAAGCCGTCGTTGTGCCCGGAGGCGCCGGCGCCGGCGTAGTCGGCCTCGAGGATGCACACCTCCAGCGAGGGGTCGGCCTTCTTCAGGAAGTGGGCGGTCCACAGCCCCGTGTAGCCGCCGCCGACGATGCAGACGTCGGCCCGGGCGGGCCCCGCGAGCGGCGGGCTCGGCTCGACGGGCTCGGTCGTGCGCCAGTAGATCTCGTGCGCGGGGGCGCCCGGCGCGGGCGAGGCGCTCGCGGCGGCGGCGAGACCGGGGCCGCGGCGCGTCGCGGTGCTCAAGTCCGCTCCAGCGTCACGCGCAGCAGACCCAGGTGGCCCTTGGCAAAGCTCCTCGCCGAGACCGACAGATAACGGACGTACTCCTCGACCGTCTCCTCGCCGACGAGCTCGACCGCGCGGTCGCGGTGCGCGAGCAGACCGTCGAGCCAGGCCTGGGTCGTGCGCCGGTAGTGCTCGGCGTCGTTGCGGATCGCGACGACCTCGAAGCGCCGCTCGCTGGCGAGCAGGATCTCCGACGGCCATGGCACCTCCGACCCGCGGAAGATGCGCTCGGTGATGAAGCGGGCGTCGTGCAGCGTTGCGCGGTCCAGGCGCACGTTCGACCCCTTCGCGATCGTCTGCAACGCGAGCCGCCCACCCGGCGGCAGCCAGCCGCGGCAGCGCTCGAAGAACTCGCGATAGGCCAGCACGCGCTCGGCGCGCGAGACGCCGTAGTCGGCGAAGTGCTCGAAGGCGCCGATCGAGACGATCGCGTCGTAGGGCCGCGCGGGCTCGTGCCGGGCCCAGCTCTCGACGCGCACCTCGCAGCGCGGCTCATCCCAGCCACGCACCGCCTCGGCCTGCGCCTCGCTGAGCGTGAGGCCGACGACGCTACCGGCCTCGTGCCGGTCGAGCAGCCGCCGCAGCATGCTGCCCCAGCCGCAGCCGATGTCCAGCACGCGGGCGGCGCCCTGCGCCCGGGCGGCTTCGGCGAGGTAGTCGAGCTTGCGTAGCTGGGCGCGCTCCAGCGTGTCGGCCGGCCCGTCCCACAGCGCGCAGGAGTACGTGTGCGAGGGGTCGAGCCAGAGCGCGTAGAAATCGTTGCCGACGTCGTAGTGGTGCTGGATCTCGGCGGCGCTGGCGCCGCGCTGCCCGGCCGCGGCGCTCATCCCGCCTGCTCCCGTGCGCTCGCGGCGATGCGCCCGAGCCGCGCCATCCGGTTCGCGAGCGTGATGCGCCCTTCGAGGCGAAACGCCGGCGGCTGGCGGCCGTCGACGTCCGTGAAGCCATAACGCCTCGCCAGATCGCCGACGGCCAGCGCCTCGCCGGACAGCCCCATCAGCTCGGGATCGGCCATCAGGTGCGCGATCGCGCGGCCGACGTACTCGGAGGAGTGAACCGCTTCGGCGGGCCCTTCGCCCAGCATCGCCCAGGCCGCCTCGACGCGCTCGGTGCGGACGAACCCGGGGTGTAGCGCCACCGCCGCGATGCTCTCCTTGCGCAGCTCGTGCGCCATCCCGAGCACCATCCGGTCCGAGCCCATCTTGCAGACGTCGTAGGCAACCTGCCCCAGGTAGACGTCGCGATCGCGGAAGCCGACGTTGACGATCAGCCCATGCTGCCGAGGCCGCATCAGCTCGCTGGCCAGGCGGGCGGCGAGGTACTGGCCGCGCAGCGACTGCGCGTACTGGTCCCAGCGCCACATCGGCTGCTCCCAGAAGCGCGCGTCGAACTTCACGTCGGTGTAGCGCTCGTAGCCGGACCAGGCGTTGTTCACGAGCAGGTCGAGCCGGCCGCGTTCCTGGCGTATCCGCCGGAACAGGTCGATCACGGCGGGATCGAGCCGGTGGTCGCAGCAGCAGACGACGGCGGTGCCGCCGCGGCGGTCGATCTCCTCCGCGGTGTCCTCCAGCGTCCCGGGGAGCCCCTCTGTCTGGGCGCCGCGGCGCGTGCTCCGTGCCGAGACGTACACGGTCGCGCCGGCGTCGCCGAGCGCCAGTGCGATCCCGCGGCCGACGCCGCGGCTGGCGCCGGTGACCAGCGCCACGGAGGAGCGCAGATCGGGTGCCTCCCAGCTCGCCGCGGTCGCGTCGCTCATCGTGCCTCCAGGGCGACGCGCGACTTGCCGCGCCGGTCGGCCCAGTAGTCGAGGCTGCGCCGGAAGGCGTCGACCGGCGACACCGCCGGGACGCCGAAGCGCTCGCGCAGCTCGGGCAGCGAGGTCGGCAGCACGCCACCGCTCGCGTGCGTGACCTCGCTGACGTCGATCCCGACACGCACGAACGGGCGCAGCGAGCCGCGGACCTGCTCGAGCGGCACCGGCAGCGGCTCGCGCGGGTCGACCACGTCGGCCCGGGCGATCTCGCGCCCGATCTCGCGAGCGTGCTCTCCCAGCACGCTCAGCGCCGTCTGCACGGTCATCGCCTCCGCGCCGTAGGAGACGTAGTAGATGCCCTCCCGGGCCTCGCCCTCCGCCGCGCGGGCCACCGGCAGCGAGAGCGCGTCGAGCGGCGCGACGTCGATCAGGTTGCCGGGGTGGGAGGGGAAGTAGGGCGCGTGCCCGCGGCAGACGAAGTCCGCGAGCGCCTGCACGATCTGCGGCCGGATGCTGGCCCCGGTGCGCGAGTCGCCGACGAGGTTCGTGGGGCGGAAGATCGTGTGGTCGACGCCGCTGGCCTGCACCAGCCGCTCGGAGGCGAGCTTCGAGGCGATGTAGTTGTGCACGAGGTTCTCGGCGCGGACCTCGCCGGCGGCCTCTGTCAGCGCGAGCACGAAGATCGTGCTGATCAGGTGGATCGGCACGTCGGCCGCCTGCGCGAGCTCGACCACGCGCCGCGTGCCCGCGACGTTGATCTCCTCGTAGCGCTCGGCGGGCTGACCCCACTCGGTCAGCGCGCCCGAGTGCACGATCCCGTCGATTTCCTTCGCGAGCGCCTGCCAGCGCGAGCGCTCCAAGCCCATCAGCGGCTGCGAGAGGTCGGCGATCAGCAGCTCGTCGGCCTCGGGAACGTCGGCGTTGCTGTGGGCGAGGCCGATCACGCGGGCACGCGTCTCCGCCGCGACGGCGCGGCCGACGACCCCGGAGGCGCCGGTGAGCAGGATCGTGCGCGTCATCGCCGCGCACCCGCCGGTTGACGGAGCTGGACGACACTCGCCGGCTGTAGCCGATCGCTCGCGAGCAGCTGGCGCGCGCGGTGGCGCTGGACCTTCCCGCTCGGGGTCCTGGGCAGACGGGCTTTGCGCAGGAAGACGCATTCGTCCAGGGCCACCCCCGCCTTGGCCATCGCGATCGCGGCGCACTGCTCGGCCAGGGCGTCGTGGTCGTCGTCGTGTCCGCGGCTCAGCTCGAGCACCAGCGCGAGCCGGTGCGCGTCGGGCGTCTCGAGGACGGCGACGCCGCCCGGGCGCGCGCAGCCGATGCCGTCGACCGCGGCCTCGATCTCGCGCGTGTACACGGAGCGCCCGCCGACGGAGACGACGTCGTCGAGGCGGCCGACCGGATACAGGTGGCCGTCACGCAGGAAGCCGAGGTCGCCCGTGAGCACGCCGCCGTCGCTGAAGCGCTGTGCGGTCAGCTCCGGCTCGCCGAAGTAGCCGTCGGCGAGGCTGGGCGTGCGGACGAGGATCTCGTCGAGCCTGTCGGCGCCCAGCCCCGGCAGGTCGACGTCACGGCAGGGAAGCCCGGCGCTCACGATGCGCGTCGCCGACGGCGCCTCCGGCTCGGTCTCTTCGACGTTCCCGTCCGCCAGCGCGATCGAGTCGACCGTCAGGCAGCGCGGCGCCTCGTCGTGCGGCGTCGCCGTCACGGCGACGACCGCCTCCGCTAGGCCGTAGGCCGGCATCAGTGCCTCTGTGCCAAAGCCGTACGGCCGCAGCCGCTCGCCGACGAACTCGATCGTGTCGGCCTGCACGCGCTCGGCGCCCACGACGCAGACGCGGATCCGCAGCGGCCGGGAGAGGTGGCGGGGGCGCAGCCCACGGGCGGCGAGGCGCAGCGCGCTGTCGGGGCCGCCGGTGATCGTGGCGCCGAAGCTCGCGGCGTCCGTCAGCCAGGTCGAGGGGGCGAACATGAACCGCTGCGGGGTGGAGAGGGCGAGCGGCGTCGCGTGCGACCAGCTGCTCAGCAGGCTGCCGAACATGCCCATGTCATGGGACAGCGGCAGCCAGGAGAAGCCCACCTCCTCCCCGTAGGTGGGCTGCATCATCTCCTCGATCAGGTCCATCTGTGCCTCGATCGCGCGCGTGGAGAGCATGCAGCCCTTGGGCGTGCGCGTGCTGCCGGAGGAGTACTGCACGAACGCGACGTCGTCGCGCTCGGGGGGCGCCGCCGCGATGGCGCCCCGCCCCGCGACCGACTCCCAGGTGTGCACCCGGACCTGCCGGCTCAGCTCGGGCGGGAAGGACGAGAGCGTCCTGCCGTCGAGCAGCAGCGCGACGGGTCCGAGCTGCTCGCAGATCGCGCTGAGCTGGCGCGTGTACTCCTCGACGCTCATCCCGCGGGCGGCGACCGGCAGCGACGCGAGCGTGCCGCCGGCGAGCCAGACGCCGAGCACCCCGCGAACGGTGAGCGGCGTGTTGACGAGCACCGCGGCGACCGCGGTCCCGGGCCGTACGCCGATCCGGCGCAGCCCCGCGGTCATCTGCTCGGCGTCGGCGACGACGTCCCGCCAGGGGGCCGCCGAGTAGCGGTCACCCTCCCAGCAGTGCAGGTTCGCGTCGCCCGCGGCGCTCGCGACGAGCGCGTCCCAGAGTTTCATCTCGTGGTCGTGGTCGTGTCGTCGCGGGCGCCGGCCTACTCGACGTCGGTGGCGGTGAAGGTCGCGGCCTTGGCCCGATGGGCCAGCGGCACGGGGGGCGCGTAGGCGGCGCGCCGTCCCGCGGCGGGGCCCGCCGCGCGTTTGTCGAGGATCTCCCTGTCGATCCGCACCACCTTCCAGGCGAGGCCGAGCTTCTCCATCGTCCAGATCAGCATCGCGCTGATGTCGACCTCGTACCAGCGCATGCCGTGGCTGGCCGAGCGCGGGAACGCGTGATGGTTGTTGTGCCAGGCCTCGCCCCAGGAGGCGAGCGCGAGCCAGGCGACGTTGCGCGACTCGTCCGCCGTGGGGAAGCGCCGGCGGCCGAAGTAGTGGCCGAGCGAGTTGACCGCGTAGGTGGTGTGGTTGCCGGCGAACAGACGGATCAGGCCGCCCCAAAGCACGCCGGTGGCGAAGCCCAGCAGCGTGCCGGTCAGCGCCAGGCCGATCAGCCCGGGGAGGATCATCCCCGCGATCACGAAGGCGACGAAGTGTTTGGAGATGAAGCGCAGATCCCGATCGCGGACGAGGTCGGGCGCGTAGCGGACCGGGTCCGAGGTGAGCTCCTCGTTGAACAGCCAGCCGAGGTGCGAGTACCACAGGCCCTTGAGCGCTCCACGCATGCCGGGCTCCTCGTTCGCGTAGGGGCTGTGCGGGTCCCCGGGCTTGTCCGCGAGCCGGTGATGACGGCGGTGATGGGCGGCCCAGATGATCGGCGGCCCCTGAGCCGACATCGCCCCGGCGATCGCGAAGAACACCCGCAGCGGCCGGAAGGTTTCGAACGAGCGATGCGTCAGCAGGCGGTGGTAGCCGACCGAGATGCCGAGGCCGGTGACGGTGATCATCACGGCGAAGGCGACGAGGTCCGACATGCCGACGCCGTGATTCCAGAGCAGCACGACCGCCGCGAGCACGCCGATCAGCGGGAAGACGGAAGTCGCGAAGATGAATACGCGATGCTCTCGACCGTTCATCGTCATCCCCCCACTGACTCGGGCTGCATCGGGTGCGCTCCGTTCCCCGCCGCCTCCGGGGCGCTGTCTCCCGCGGCCACCGCGGGCGCCGCGGTGCCGGGCTGTTCGCCCGCCTTCTCGGCGAGCGCCCTGTTCGCGACCGTGAGCAGGTCGCCGAGCGTCACCGCGTCGGCGGCGAGCGCGGCGTCGAACTCGACTTCGTAGTCCTCCTCCATCCCGAAGACGATCTCGGAGATCTGAAGGCTCGAGAGCCCGAGATCGGTGATCTGGGTGCCCTCGTCGATCTCCGAACCGCTCGGTCCCTTACCTCTCAGCTCCGCTTCTACGCGGCTTCTGATCTCACCTATGGTGATCACTCGATTACCTCCTGCGCTGGCTGGCTGGGTGCTTTGGGTGAACTTGGCCCGCCATGCACCCGCCGCCACGAGCGACCGGCTTTTTACGGGCTTTTCATCGAGTGAGATGATCGCCCGGGAGGTCTGTCAGGGTCAAAAAGCGCATTACCGGAAATAGCCCGTCGGGTGATTAAGTTCGGCTCATGCCGCAGGCTGCTCGACGTCCCGCCGACACAGGGGCCGGACTGCTGGCCGGAGACGGCCTGCTGGCGGGCAAGCGCATCCTGATAACGGGAGTCGCGACGCGCGCCTCGATCGCGTTCGCGGTCGCCGAGCTGGCCCAGCGGCTGGGGGCGGAGATCCTGCTGACGAGCTTCGGGCGCGTGCGGCGGATCACCGAGCGCGCCGCGGGCCTGCTCGACGACCCTCCGGAGATCCTCGAGCTGGACGTGACGCGCCCGCAGGACTTCGAGGACCTGCGCGCGGAGCTCGCCGACCGCTGGGGACGGGTCGACGGTGCGCTGCACGCGATCGGCTTCGCTCCTCCCGACGCGCTGGGCCGGGGCTTTCTCGGCACGCCCGCCGAGAGCGCGGAGCAGGCCTTCAGGACGAGCGCCTATTCCTTCCAGGCCCTCGCCCGCTGCATCGTCCCGCTGATGCCCGCGGGCAGCGGCATCGTCGGCCTGGACTTCGACGCCTCGCGCGCGTGGCCGGGGTACGACTGGATGGGCGTCGCGAAGGCGGCGCTCGAGGCGGTCGCGCGCTACGTGGCGCTCGAGCTGGGGCCGCTGGGCATCCGGGCGAACCTCGTCTCGGCGGGGCCGCTGAAGACGATGGCCGCCGGCGGGATTCCCGCCTTCGACCGACTGGCAGACGTCTGGGCGCAGCACGCTCCGCTGGGATGGGACGCGAAGTCGGCGGAGGGCGTGGCGGGCTCGGTCTGCTTCCTGCTCTCGGATTTGGCGCGCGAGGTGACGGGTGAGATCCTGCACGTCGACGGCGGCCTGCACGCGGTGGGCGCCGGCGCGTCGCTCGCGGGCTAGCGCGCGAGCGCGTGCGATGGCGGCCACCGCGCAGCGATCCGGGAGCGCACCGCGAGGGGCGGCGATCGCCTCGATCGGCGTGGCGCTCCCGCGCGAGCGCGTGCCGAACGGGCCGATCGCCACGAGGCTCGGCGTCGACGATCGCTGGATCGTCAAACGCGCGGGCGTGCACGAGCGGCGCGTGCTGCAACCGGACGAGCGCCTCTCGGACCTGATCGCCGAGGCGGCCGTCCACGCCCTGCGGCGTGCGAGCCTGGACGCGTCGGCGCTGGACCTGATCCTGGTGGGCACGTTCACGCAGGACGAGCTGCTCCCCCACGCGGCGCCGCTCGTCGCGGGTGAGCTGGGGGCCACACGCGCGGGCGTGATCGATGTCGGCGCGGCTTGCCTGGGCTTTCTCTCGGCGCTGGCGCTGGGCGCGGCGCACATCGAGGCGGCCCGCGCCGAGGCGGTGCTCGTCGTCGGGGCCGAGGCGCTGACGCGTTTCCTCGACATGGACGACCGGCGCACGGCGGCGCTGTTCGGCGATGGCGCGGGCGCGGTGGTGCTGACGCGGGCCGAGCGACCCGGCCGGATCGGGCCGGCGGTGCTCCGCGCCGACGCCGCTTCGCGCGACGCGATCTACATGACGCGCGAGGAGGCGAAGCTGCGGATGGAAGGGCAGCGGACGTTCGTCTGCGCGGTGGACCGTCTCGCCGAGGTCACGCTGGAGGTGCTCGAGGCCTCAGGGCTCACGCTCGCGGAGATCGACCTGTTCGTCTACCACCAGGCCAACGCACGCATCACGCGAGCGGTGAGCAAGCGGCTGAAGCTCGACAGCGATCGCGTCGTGGACTGCATCGAGGGCTTCGGCAACACCTCCGCGGCCTCGATCCCGCTGGCGCTCGACTGGGCCGTGCGCCAGGGCCGGCTGCACGAGGGGGCGCGGGTGCTCATGGCGGCGACAGGGGCGGGATTCGTCTGGGGCGGTCTGGTGGTGGAGTGGAGCGGCGATGACGCCTGAGGGGCACGCCGGCTGCGCGCTCGTGACGGGCGCCGCGCGCGGGATCGGCGCGGCGAGCGCCCTGGCGCTCGCGCGCCGGGGCTGGCCCGTGGGGGTCAACTACCGGCGCGACGAGGGCGGCGCGAACGACGTCGTCGCGGAGGTCGAGCGCGCCGGGGGCCAGGCGCTCGCCGTACGCGCGGACGTGTCCCACCCGCAGGACGTGGAGCAGCTCTTCTTGGCGCTGGAGCAGCGCTTCGAGCGGGTGCTGGTGCTCGTGAACAACGCCGGCATCCGCGCCGACGGCCTGGCGGTGCAGTTGCGCGAGGAGGATTGGCAGAGCGTCCTGGACACGAACCTGTCCGCCGTCTTTCGGACGTGCAGGCGCGCCCTGATGCCGATGGTCCAGGCGCGCTTCGGCCGGATCGTGAACGTCGCATCGGTCGTCGGCCCGAACATCGGCAATCCGGGGCAGGCGAACTACGCCGCGGCGAAGGCGGGCCTCGTCGGCTTCACGAGCACCGTCGCGCGCGAGGTGGCCCGGCGCGGCGTCACCGTGAACGCGGTCGCGCCCGGGTTCGTGGAGACGGGCTTCGTCGAGGGCGTCGATCCCGCGACCTGGCAGGGCGTGCCGATCCGCCGCGCCGGCAGGCCCGAGGAGGTCGCGGCGTGCATCGACTTCCTCGCATCGCCCGGCGCGGCATACGTCACGGGGACGACGCTGACGGTCGACGGCGGCCTGACCGCCTAGCCGAGGCGATGATCGACGAGATCGTGCCATCCTCCGCAGCCGCCGCCGAGGCGCGCGAGGACGCGGGCGGGGCGAGCCCGTTCGTCGAGGAGGAGCTGATCGTCGCGAACGCCGTCGAGTCGCGGCGGCGGTCCTTCACGACCGCTCGCGGATGCGCCCGCCGCGCGCTCTCGGACCTGGGCGTCGGCCCGACGGCGATCGTCCGTGGGGAGCGGGGCGAGCCCTGCTGGCCCGAGGGTTTCGTCGGCAGCATCACCCACTGCGACGGCTACCGTGCGGCGGTCGTCGCGCGCGCGAGCGACCTGCTCAGCGTCGGTATCGACGCGGAGCCGAACGCCGGGTTGCGAGACGGGGTGCTGGAGGCGATCTCCTCGCCCGAGGAGCGCCACGCGCTCGCCCGCCTGGCCCGTGCGGAAGCGCGCGTGGGGTGGGGCCGTCTGCTGTTCAGCGCGAAGGAGTCCGTGTACAAGGCCTGGTACCCGCTGACGAAGCGGTGGCTGGGCTTCAAAGACGCGGTCGTCACGTTCGACGCGGCGCGCGGGCGCTTCCGCGCGCGGGTGCTGGTGGAGGGCCCGTCCCTGCCGGATCGCTGCCTGACGGGCTTTGAAGGAAGATGGCTCGTGCGCGACGGGCTGCTGCTCACGGCGGTCGCCTGCCCGGCGCTGCCGGCGCCGGCAGCGCCCCCCGCTCCGCCCCTGTCCCCCGCTCCGGCCCAGCCCCCCGCTCCGGTCGGAGCCCCCGCTCCGGGTTCGGGAGCCGCCAGGAGCGCCGGGCGGGCGTGATTTGCCAGGGCGGCGCCCGACCGGGAACATGCCTGCACGCGCATCCCGGCTCCAGGCCTCGCTACGTTTCCCCCGTGCGCCTGGTGACCTGGAACGTGAACTCGGTGAAGCAGCGCCTCCCGCGCCTGCTGCCCTGGCTGGACGAACGCAGCCCGGACGTGGTCTGCCTGCAGGAGACGAAGCTCACCGACGAGGCGTTCGAGGCGCTGCTGGGCGAGGAGCTCGGCGAGCGCGGCTACGCCTTGGCGCTGAGCGGGGAGGTGCAGTGGAACGGCGTCGCGATCCTCTCGCGGGTGGGCCTGGAGGACGTGGTCCGCGGCATCCCCGGCGGCCCCGGCTTTCCGCACCCCGAGGCGCGCGCGATCTCCGCGAGCTGCGACGGCGTCCGCGTGCACTGCGTGTACGTGCCGAACGGCCGCGAGCCCGACTCGGACCACTACCGCTACAAGCTCGCCTGGCTCGAGGCGCTGCGCGAGACGGTGCGCGCCGACGCTGCGGAGGCTGTGGTCTGCGGCGACATGAACATCGCCCCCGCGGACGCGGACGTGTTCGATCCGGAGGCCTATGCCGGGCACACGCATGTGACGCCGCGCGAGCGGGCGGCGCTGGCGGAGCTGCAGGCGCTGGGCCTGCACGACGTGGTCCGCGAGCGCTGGCCCGAGGAGGAGCGGGTCTTCACCTACTGGGACTACTGCGCGGGGATGTTCCACCAGGACCTGGGCATGCGAATCGACCTGGTCCTGGCGGGCGAGGCCGTCGCCCCGCGGGTCGCCGCCGCCTGGGTGGATCGCCAGGCTCGCAAGGGCAAAGGCCCCAGCGACCACGCGCCGGTGATCGTCGACTTGGACGAGGCTCCCGACGGCGACATCGGCCCCGTGGTGCCGCCGCCTTCGGCTCCTGCCACCAAGCGCGGCGGGCGCAAGCTGCCGCAGTCGCGCTGAGCGGCCGGCGCCCCGGCGGCTTCGGCCGCCGCCCGGCCGCTTCGGCTTCTCAGCTAATTCACGAGTGGGTCACACGATCGACACGTCGGCGGGGCCCTCTGCGCGGAGACTGGCGCAGACGTCGATAACTGCGCTGGGCGCGCCGTTCCGGGCGGGTGGGCCGAGGAGGGCCGACCGCCGGGGAGCATCCTCGACGCGTTCCGGTGCCCTGCCGACGAGCGATGACGCGACTGGCGGCGCCAGCCGATGACGAAAACCGCAGCCACATCAGCGCCGCCGCCAGCACCCGAGGGGGGAGCCGGGCGGAAGCCCGGCTCCCGCCCGAATCCCGCGTCCGAACCACGCTCCGCGCCCACGGGAGGCCCATGCCCGCTCGATCCGAGCCCATCGAACCCGAGGCGGAGACGGCTCGTCCTGCCCGGACGGCGTCCCCGGAGACGGCCCCGGCGCGGGAACCGCTGGCGGTCGGGGGCGGCGTTCTTTATCCTTCACGGGAACGTATGCAAACAAGGGCAAATGCTCCAGATACTCCGTAGAGACGGTCATCTCTGTCTGAGAGCGCTCCTCTTGGCGCTGCTCGGCGCCTTGGCGCTCGCGACGGGCGCCCAAGCCGACGCGCTTTTGCCCGAAGGTTCGCTGCCCGAAGGCCAGCAGGGGCAGGCGACTGGACAGGAATCGCAGCCATCCGAATCGGCTTCCACGGGCGGATCACCGGAAGGCGAAGTGCCCGTGGGCGAAGGCGCGCAGCAGGCCCCGCAGGGGGAATCGCCCGCGCCCGAATCGGGCGAAGCCGTCGCGGGAGAAACACCCGCGAGCGAAGCGCCGCCGGCCGAAGGGCAGACGCTCCCGGTGGACCTGCCCCCCGCGGAACCGGAAAGCCCGCCGGTGGCGACGCAGCCCGCCGAAACCCAGGAAGAGAACACCCCGGCGCCGCCTGCAGGCGGCGCCGAAGACACCACGCACAAGTCCGGCGCGGGCGAAGGCTCTGAAGAAGGCGCCGCCGGTGGTTCGTCCGCCTCCCGTTCCACCTCGACCTCCACGACGGTGACCGCCGCGACCACCGAGGACACCGCGACGCACCTGCTGCTGCCCGCGGCGCAGGAACCGCCCTCCGGGACGCCGGGCCCACCGGCGACGATCGCGGCCCAGGCCGCCGAGCTACAGGCGAGCGAAGCCCAGGGCGCCGGCTCGAAGCGCGGCGCCGTCGCGACGGCCTCCAAGCAGGCGGGCCAGTTCGGCTGCGAGCTGGCGGCGCTGAGCGGCAGCATGACGGACAACTGCACGGTCGGCTGGCTCGGCGCGAGCCGCGACCTGACGTCCGTGCTGCAGACGAGCCCCGCGATCGCGGCGGTCTCCTCGCTGAAGCTCGCCGGCGGGCCGGGCAACGGCCCGACAGGCGGCGGCAACAGCGGCTTCGTCGTCAGCGGCCCGCCGATGACGCCGGCCCCCGGCCCGGCTCCGAGCGGCGCATCGGGCGCCGCGACGGGCGGCGGCTCCGGCGCGGGCGTCTCGATCTTCCTCACGCTGGCGGGGCTGCTGCTGCTGGGCGCCCCCCGCGCGATGCGCCGCCTCAGGCTTTCCTGCGAGCCATGGCTCGCAGGCTGCTTCGTACTGATTCCAGAGCGCCCCGACTAGCTCCCGCCGGTCCGCTCAACCACGCCGCACGAAAGGGATGCGGCGTTCCGGAAATCAACGAAGCTGCTCTTGGAAGGAGCTGAGATGGAGCGCCATCACATGAGGATGGCTGTAGGTGTCTGTACTGGGAGCGATCGTGACGCGTTGGCAAGCGTCCCGAATCAGACGCAGACCGTCTTCGAGGAAAACAGAAGAACCCCCGCGCCAGGTGAGGCGAAGCCGGCGATGGCGAGCGTCAGCCGCCGGATGCACACGCTGATCCTGACGGGGGCGCTGGACCGCGGCTCGGTGCACCAGGTCGAAACCGAGCTGGAACGCCTTTGCGAGGAAGGCGTCAGCGGGATCACGCTCGACCTACGCGGGTTGACCCACATCGAAGCGATCGGCGTCTCGGTGATCGCATTCCGGTGTGGGCTCTACCAGCGGCGCGGGTACGAGATCGCGTTGATCCGCGGCCCGCGGGTCGTCCAGCGCGCCTTCGAACAGGCCGGTCTGGGCGAACTGCTCCCGTTCCAGGACGGGGACCGCGCCCCGGCGAGCCTCGGCGAGCAGGAGCCCTCGCCGGGGCCGGAGCCCCGCGCGGCGAGGCCGGCACCGGAGCCCGCGCCACCGGCGCTGGCGCTGGCGCCGGCACTGGAGCCGCTGGCGAGCGCCGAGACAGCTTGACTGCCGGGTGAGCGGAACGGGCCGGGCGCGGAGGGGGGCCGCGCCCGGCCCGGCGCACCCTCAGGGAAGCTCGACGCGGCTGAGCTCCAGCACGCGGCAGCCGTGCGGTGCGGTGCCGGCCTCGAACTCGGCGAGCGCTCCGTCCGCGAGCGCCGCGAAGCCCGCGAGCACGCCGTCGAGATAGCCCTTGTGCACGACGGCCCGCCCCTCGCGCCGGCCGCGCTCGGAGCGCGCCCGTGCCTCGTCTCTGCCGAAGTACGTCCAGACCCGCCCGGGCGGAGCGGCGGCCTCGCCGCCAGGCGCCACGCGCTCGGACGCGGCGCCCGTGGCGCTCGTCTCGCCCGTGGCGCCCCTCTCGCCCGCGGCGCTCGTCTCGCCCGCGGCGCCCGCCTCGCCGACGGCCCCGGCGCCGCCCACGGCATGCTCACCGCCGCGGCGCCCGACCAGCTCGATCGCGCCGGTGATCTCGCGCCGCCGGTAGTTGCGCTCGCGGCGGTCGAGCGCCAGCAGCAGCTCGGCGTCGACGGGCAGCAGCGCGCCGTTGACCCGCGCCCCGGGCTCCTCGACGAGGTCGAGGAACGTGACGAACACGTCGGGACGCGAGCCGTCGGTGGCGTCGAGGTAGTACTTGTAGTCCGGCAGCGAGAGGGCGTTCTCCATCGCGACGCCCCAGATGCGCCGGTGCCCATGCAGGTAGGCCTCGCGCAGCGGCTCGCCCGCGCCACGCCCACCCGCGCCGTCGCCGCGGTCGTGCACCAGCGAGCCGTAGGCGAACACGAATTCCGCTCGGGTCATCGCCCGAAAACGTAGCGGCGCGTCGGTTAGCCTGGGCGCATGGAGGAGCTGCAGGTGGGACCCGGGACGAGGCTGCTGGTGCTGGCGCACGAGCAACGGGAGCTGACCTTCGAGGCGCACTACGACGGCGAGGGCTCGCCGCCGCCGGCCCACCTGCACCCGGCCCAGGACGAGCGCTTCGAGGTGCAGAGCGGGGCGATGCAGGCGCTGCTGGCGGGCGAGGCGCGCACGGTGGCGGCGGGCGAGGTGCTGGAGATCCCGCGCGGCACCACGCACCAGATGTGGAACGCGGGGACGGAGCCCGCGGTGGTGATCTGGCGCACGCTGCCGGCGGGGCGCACGTTGGACTGGTTCCGAGAGCTGGCGGCGGCGCTGCGGGGCGAGGGCCGCGAGGACCCCTCGACGCTGCTGGGGGACTATGCGGACGTGTTCCGGCTGGTCGGGCAGTAGCTCGCCACCACGGTCCGCAGACAGCCCGGCGCATCACTTGCGCAATCTGTTGCACGTGTGCTAGGTTCGCCGCAGAGGGGGACGGGAGACCGGACGAGGGCCGATCGTCCCCGTAAATGGCATTCACTCTCAGGGGGGGAATCGAGCATGCATCTGGCAGCTCTGCGGGCTCGCAGAGGGGGGCTGATCGCGGCGTTCTGCGTCGCGGCGGTGGCCCTCTTCGCGCTGGCCTCGCCGGCGCTAAGCGCGCCGTACGAAAACGTCCCGACACCGACGGTCGAAGGACCGATTCCGGTGACGGCGAAATCGCACCCGTTCCTGGCCACGGACATTCCGCTGGCCAACTACGGATACACCGAAGAGGAGTACTTCATCTCGGGCACGGGCTCGACGTACAACACCACCGGAGCGATCAACGTCACCGGAACCAAACTCACGACCGGCGGGCCCAACGGCAACGGCACGTACCCGTTCAAGACCCGCATCGTCGTGCGCCGCCCGACGGACCCGGCGAAATTCAACGGCAAAGTGATCGTCGAGTGGAACAACGTCACCGCCGGCTATGACCTGGAAGCCAACTGGTTCGGCGACCCCTACTACCTGCTCAAGCACGGCTACGCCTACGTGACCGTGTCCGCGCAGAACGTCGGCGTCAACTACCTGAAGACGAAATTCAGCCCCGAACGCTACGGCAGCCTTGAAGTAGGCCCGAGCGGCGACGCGCTCTCGTTCGACATCTTCGGCGCGGCGGTCAAGGCCGTGCGCGGCCTGGGCGTCGGACCCGAACCGCTGGGCAACCTGACGCCGAACATCACGAAAGTGACCGCCTCGGGCGAGTCTCAGTCGTGCGGACGCCTGGTCACGTACTTCAACAAGATCGCGCCGATCCACCAGATCGTCGACGACTACCTGCTGACTGTGTGCACGACCGAAATCCGCTCCGACCGTCCGGAAAAGGCCCTGCGGATCATCACGGAGTTCGAAAACAAAGAAGAACAGAAAGAGGCCGAGGCGCCGGCCAATCCGAGCCTGCGCCACTGGGAGGCCGCGGGCGCTTCGCACGTGCCGTTCCTGGCCGTCGCGAACTGGACGGTGCCGGTCGACCGCGACACCGGCGTGCAGACGGCGATCTGCACCAGCCCGCCGCTCTCCAAAGTCTCCTGGCCGTATCTGGTGAACATCGGCACCCAGGAGCTGAACGAATGGCAGGAAGGCGGCCCGCCGCCGCCGCTGGCGCCGCGAGGCGAATACGAAAGCCCGAAAGTGCTCAAGCGCGACGCTCTGGGCAACGCGAAAGGCGGGATTCGCCTGCCGGAGATGGACGTTCCGACGGGCGTCAACCGAGGCGACAACTCGGCCGCTCCGCCGCCGAATTCGGGCAACGCCTCGGCGTTCTGCACGCTGCTCGGCCAGTACAAACCGTTCAGCGAAGAAACACTGGAAGGCCTCTACACCGACTACGGCGACTATGTCGACAAGGTCAAAGCGGACACCGAAAAACTGGTGACCGAAGGGTTCCTGCTACCGGAAGACGGCTTGCGTCTGATCGAGCGTGCGGAAGAGTTCCCGCGCCTGCGCCCGACGGTGCCGGTCCTCAGCGGCGGAAGCTCGCCGAACAAAGGCTCCTTCCAGCTGAGCTGGCGCGGGCCGGTGCCCTCGCACAGCCAGGCGGAAGTGCCGAACCTGGTCAAAACCAAACCGACGTTCGAAGTCCAGCACCGCCCCGCCGCGGGCGGCGAATGGACCACGGTCGCGACCGGGCTGGAAAGCACCTCCTACTCGCCGACCGAAGAACAGGAGGGGACCTGGAACTACCGCGTGCGCAGCAGGACCGTGGTCCCGGCGTTCAAGGCGGAACCGGAAATGGTCTACGTGACGCCGTACTCGGAAGAAATCGGCAACATCGTCGTGGACCGCACGGGGCCGAACCCGCCAACGGCGACGCCCGACCGTGCCCCCGACTACGCCGGTGGCGGCGGTTGGTACAAGGACACGGTCACGGTGTCGTTCACCGACAACGGCGACCCGCTGCTGGCGGACGGCAGCCCGGGAACGGGAACCAACCCCGCCACGCTGTCGGGGCCGCAGACGTTCAGCACGGACGGCGCGCACACCGCGAGCGGGACCGAGGCCGACAACGTCGGCAACGTCTCGGCCCCGGGGACGCTGCTGGTGCAGGTCGACGTCTCGGCGCCGAGCCTCAAAGTCAACTGTCCCAGCACGACGCCGGTTGGCTCTAGCGCGAGCGCCACGATCACGGCCTCCGACGGCCAGTCGGGGCTTGCGAGCGACCCCAGTGGCAGCGTGCCGATCGACACGAGTGAAGAAGGCCCGCAGACGACCGAAGCCACGGCGACCGACAACGTCGGTCACTCGACCACGGCATCGTGCACGACCCAGGTCGTTAACACGAACGTGATCACGGGCAAGGTCAAAGGCAAGCTCGTCGTCAAATCGGGTGAATCCGTGAAGCTGACCTCGACGGCGAAAGCCAACGCGATCGAAGTCCAGCCCGGCGGCTCGCTCGACGTCGAGGGCGCGACGGTCAAGGGCGTCAAAGCGAGCAAAGCCGGCGTGATTCGCATCTGTGGTGCGAAAGCAGGCTCGATCAAGGTGTCCGGCAGCACGGGACCCGTGGTGCTGGGCGACTCCGAAGGCTGTGCAGGCAGCAGCTACTCGGCCGGGGCGAGCATCACGAACAACACCGGCGGAGTGAGCGTCGTTGGCGATGCCTTCAAAGGAAGCGTCAAGGTCACCGGCAACTCCGGCGGCACCACGGTAACCGGCAACACGGTGGGCAAGAACCTCACCGTGACCGGCAACTCCGGCGCCGTCGTCGACCAGCCCAACACGGTCGGCGGTAAAACGAAAGTCCAGTAGCGAAGATCCAGTAAGGAGATAAGAAAGGGGGTCCCATATGGGACCCCCTTTCTCCTTCTGATCTCTCGGCTGCCTCAGCGCAGCAGCATGCGGAGAATCGGTTCCGCGCGACGCGCCTCCGGTTGCTCGCCGGCGATCGGCTGCAGGTAGACGTAGGACTCGACCAGCTGCTCGAGCACGTAGGCGACCTCGTGCACGTCCGCGGGCAGGTCGAGGCGGCCGCGGTCGACCTCTTCGCGCAGCAGCTCTTCCAGGCGACCGGCCAGTCGTGGCTGAAAGCCGTTCTGGTGGCGCGTCAGCAGGCGCATCGCGGACTCGCCCTCGTTCGCGAGCCAGGTCTGCATCCCGTGGTGGGTGATGGCCTTGTCGATGAAACGCGTCACGATCTGGATGATCCGCTCGGCGCCCGTGACGCTCTCCCCGTCGACGCTCGCGGCGACGGTGGTGATGTTGTGGTTCGTGAGGTTCCAGATCACCTCGACGAGCAGCTGCTCGCGCGAGCCCACCCAGCGGTAGAGCGTCACGCGGTTGACGCCCAGCTCGCGCGCCAGCGCGCTCATGTCGACGCGCTCGCCGGCGCGCCAGCGACGGCGCGCGAGCCGGAAGGCATCGCGCGAGCTCGGTCGTTGCGCCGCGGCGGTGGCGCCCGCGCCCCGCGCTTCGTCGGTCTTTGACGTCGGGCTTGCCATCGCTCGGACACCTACAGGCCGCATGTCAACCCCCCGGCGCGACCTCGATCGTGGAGGCTACCGGATGCGGGCGGTATCTCGACCTCGAAGTCTGTCGCCTCAGCCGCCGAGCGGCCGCGGCGCCGCGATCTGCCAGGCGAAGGCCAGTGGCGAGGAGGCCGTCAGGTCGATCGCGGGCTCGACCGTCGTGTAGGACTGGACTTCGTCCTTGAAGACCGCCGCGGAATTGAAGCGCGCGTAGGGGTCGCCGCCCTGCGCGGGGCACCTGCGCATCCCCTTCAGCTTGCCCTTGCTCTTTTTGTCGCTGGGCCCCTCCACCACGGCACCGGCCAGCACGGGCGCCGAGCCGTCGAGGGAGCCCGCGAGGTTCGCCACCTGATGGGAGGGGCAGTCCGGGAAGGCCGAGCCGTCGCCGACGATCAACGAGACGCCCCAGGCGTTCGCGCCCAGCACGTTGCCGAGCCAGCGCACGACGTCGGCGCCGTAGGCGGAGGAGCCCGTCAGGAAGTCGTACTCCGAGGCCATCACCGAGAGGCCGTCGCCGTGCGAGGCGGTGTCGGCTTCGTCCCAGGGGAAGCCGAAGCCGAAGGGGTCCTGCGCCGCCTGCGCCTGCGCCGCTTCAAGCTCGCCGCCCAGCGCCGCGATCAGCTGCGCTTCGGAGATCGCAAGGCCCGCGGGGCTTCCCTGCCGGCGCAGCGCCCGCACCAGCTCGAAGTGCGCCAGCCCGCTGACGTCGTAGAGGTTCAGCGCTTCGCCTTCGCCCGAGTGCTGGACGTAGGCGTGCGCCCAGCCGGCGGCCTGTTGCAGGTAATAGGAGGGCTGCGTGTGGGGCAGGCCGGCCGGCGCGCCGCCATCCGCGAGCGCCGTCGCCAGCTCGCTCGCCCCCAGCTCGAGGTCGTCGCGCCATTCGGTCTCGGGGTAGAAGTCGAACGGGATCGCCGTCAGCAGGTCGCCGTGGGGTTCGGTATCCGCCGCGTCGTAGATGTGCTCCGCCGCCGTCAGGCAGCGCGCCGCGAGCGCTGGATCGCCGGCGCGGAAGACCTGGAAGCAGAGCGCGAACGCCGCGGCGTCGCGGCCCGCCAGGTTCGGGCTCACCGGCGCGCCGGGTGGTCCCGCGCGGAACACGGGCCGTTCGCGGATGTAGCGCGCGGCGGGGTCCGTGCCGCCGTATGAGTCGTCGGCCTGGGGCAGCCGCCACAGGTCATGGTCGCCCAGCGTCCGCGAGTTGCCCTCGCCGATTCCCACCTGGTAGTAGAGCGTGCGCGTGGAGTCGTCCCACATCCGCAGCAGCCATTCCACGCCGAAGCGCGCCTCCGCGGTGAAGTCGGAAGCGGAGCCGGCGGACGCCCCCATCTGCGCCGGGAAGTCGCGCACGCCCAGCAGCTGCAGCGCCACGGTGTAGCTGGTGGTCTGCACGAACTTCAGGTAGTCGCCCGCGTCGAACCAGCCGCCCGCGGCGTCGATCGTTTCGCCCGTGGGGGACAGGCCGCCTTTGAAGGCGCCGTCGCGGTTCACCGCCGGGGTCGCGTATACGCGCGCGTGCGCGTCGTTCAGGTGCGCGGGCGCGCTGCGCAGCGCCGAGGGTATGTATTCGGGGCCGTCGCGCTCGTTCTCGTAGAAGGACAGCGAGTTCGCGAGCGGCTGCGCATACAGCGAGGCCGGCGCGGCGATCGTGAAGGGCGGCGAGGAGGCCGGTGCGCGCCCGCCGACCGCCAGCGTGTAGGTGCCGGCTTCCGTCAGGCCGTCGAAGTCCAGCGCGTAGACGTGCGGGAAGCGCTTGCTCCACGAGCCCGCCGACGCCCCCACCGTGCCACTGAAGGCGATGGCGCCGCCGGGCGAGCGCAGCAGCTGAAACGGCGCCCCGGTCTCCTCGCGGCGCGCCATCAGGTAGGCGCGCTTCGCCGCCGCCGCGGGGTAGCCGCCCTGGTCGACGCGCACGAACGCCGTAGGCGCCGCTGCGCCCGCCGCCGATGGCACGACGACCGATGCGAGCAGCCCGGCCGCCAGCGCGAGTCCCACGCCGATCCCGCCCGCTCTGCTCGTCCAACGCCTCACAGCTCGCCTCCCTGCGCTTTCGCTCCCGCGCCGGAGGCTAGCGCGCTCAGCGCCGGTGCACCGTCAGCGAGTGCCGCTCGGACTCCAGCTGCTCCTCGGCCTCCGGGTCCAGCGGCGGCCGCGGCGGGCGGCGGAAGGCGCGCGGACGCCAGCGCTCCGGCGGGCGTGCCGTGGGCCGTGGCCGGCGCGAGCGCAGGCCGATCAGCAGCACGCACAGGTTCAGCGCGACGATGCCGGTCGCGACCGCGGCTGCGACGCCGAGGAACAGCAGGGCGAGGACCGTCAGCGCGATCAGTGCGACTGCGAGCAGCAGCACGAGCATCCCCCGTGGTTCAACGTAATCGAGGAGTTTCCTTTGGCTCGGCCGAACGCCGGGCGTTCACATCGCTCGACCCGCGTCTCGCGACGCGCGGGGGTCGCGCGTCCCCCGCGGCGCCGGCCTCAGCGCAGGATCTCGACCAGCAGAACCCAGGCGTTGATCGAGGCGCCGAGCAGCGCGCCGATCAGGCCGCCGATCACCCAGTAGAGCCCGCCGCCCGAGCCGGCGAGCAGGCTCACCGCCCCCACGACCTGGGGCACCGCCCCCGGCGTCACGAGCCCGAAGTGGAACAGCGGGTGGACGTACGGGCGCACGTGCTTCATCGCGCTCACGGCGAGCACCAGCACCCAGCCGCCGAACACGAGCCCGAGGATCAGCAGCTCGACCCCGAGCGCCGTCGGGCTCTGCCCCGGGATCAGCCCCACGAGCGAGACGACCACGGTGCCGAGCAGCAGCAGCAAGGTCTGCAAGGCCCTGCCCGGCAGTCCCTCGTTGCCGAGGATCTCCTTGATGTTCAGCGAGACCGCCACGAACAGCAGCCCCGTCAGTGCGGCCGAGGCGCCGGCGCTCGCGACGAACAGGTCCCTCCAGTCGCCCGCCGAGTACGCGGTCGCCATCGGCCGCGGCTATTTCTTCGGGACCGCGAACTTCAGCGTGAGCGTCGCGCCCTTTCCGATCGACTGCACGGCGTTCAGCGTCACGTTGAACACCGAGCCGCCGACGGAGTAGGAGCGTTTCGAGAGGTTGTAGGCACCCTTCACGGAGTTCGGTTTCGCGACGACGCTCACGAGCTTCAGGTCGGTGTCGGTGAGCGTGATCCGCAGTTTCTTGTTGCTCGCCCCGCCCGCGAGGCCGATCGTCGCGGTGCACGAGCTGCTGCCACCGTGGCAGGCGATCGTCTGCGTCTTGGCGGCCGCGGTCGCGGCGCCGCCGGTGAGGCCCGCGATCAGCGCCAGGCCGCTCGCGGAGGCGAGCGCGAGCGCGCGGGTCGATCGCTTCAGAAGTGACTTCGGCATAGCTGAGGCGCCCATGATTCCCCCGATGCTTTTGTTGTCGCGTTGTTACCGGGCGACGAACCCGGCGCGCGAGCACGATAACGCAGTGGAATGATGGCTCAGGCGCACCGGATTGCGCGAGCGCGGGGCAAAGTCGAAGCGAAAGGCGAGGGAAAGCATGGCGGTCTCCAAGTACGAGAGCGAGCAGATCGAGCAGGCGAACGCGACGGGGCGGCGGCCGGTGGTGTTCATCCATGGCCTGTGGCTGCTGCCGAGCAGCTGGGACAGATGGGCGGAGGTCTTCGAGCAGGCCGGCTACGCGCCGCTGACGCCGGGTTGGCCCGACGACCCGCAGACGGTCGAGCAGGCGAACGCGAAGCCCGAGGTGTTCGCCCACAAGTCGGTCGGCGACGTCGCGGACCACTTCTCCGAGGTGATCGGCGGACTGGACAAGAAGCCCGTCGTCGTGGGCCACTCCTTCGGCGGCCTGCTGACGCAGATCGTCGCGGGCCGCGGGCTGTCGGCGGCCTCCGTCGCGATCGACCCCGCCCCGTTCCGCGGCGTGCTGCCGCTGCCGGTCTCGGCGCTGAAGTCCGCGAGCCCGGTGCTGGGCAACCCCGCGAACCGCAACCGCGCGGTGCCGCTGACCTACGAGCAGTTCCGCTTCGGCTTCGCGAACGCCGTCGGCGAGGAAGAGGCGAAGGAGCTGTACACGACCTACGCGGTGCCCGCCGCGGGCCTGCCGTTGTTCCAGGCGGCGACCGCGAACCTGAACCCTTGGACGGAGGTGAAGGTCAAAACCAAGAGCCCCGACCGCGGGCCGCTGCTGATCGTCTCGGGCGAGAAGGACAACACGGTCCCGTGGTCGATCGCGAACGCCTCCTACAAGAAACAGAAGCGCAACGAGGGCGTGACGGAGATCGTGGAGATGCCGGGGCGCGGCCACGCGCTGACGATCGACAGCGGCTGGCGCGAGGTGGCCGACACGGCGCTGGCGTTCGTGAAGCGGTTCGCCACCTGAGCGCATGGCCTCCGCGATCGAGCTCGTCCTCGCCGACGTCGATGGCACGCTGGTCACCTCCGAGAAGGAGCTGACCCGGCGCTCGATCGACGCGGTGCGCGCGCTCGGGGAGGCAGGCGTCAGGTTCGCCGTCACGAGCGGGCGTCCGCCGCGCGGGATGGAGATGCTGGTCGAGCCGCTCTCGTTGCAGCTGCCGATCGCGGCGTTCAACGGCGGGCTGTTCGCGCGGCCGGACATGTCGGTGATCGAGGAGCGCTCGATCCCCGCGGAGCTGGTCGCCCCGACGCTCGCGCTGATCGAGCAGCACGGGCTCGACGCCTGGGTCTACCGCGGCGCCGACTGGCTGCTGCGCGACCCGCAGGCGCCGCACGTGCGCAAAGAGGCCGAGACGGTCCGCTTCGAGCCGACGGTCGTCAAGAGCTTCGAGGGGATCGAGCGGGACGTCGCGAAGATCGTGGGCGTCAGCGTCCACGACGACCTCGACCGCGTCGCGGAGGCCGAGGCCGACGCGCGCGGACAGTTCGGCGAGCACGTCTCCGCGGCGCGCTCGCAGCCCTACTACCTCGACGTCACGCACCCGCAGGCGAACAAGGGCGCCGTGCTGGACTACCTCTCACGGGAGTACAAGATCCCCAAGGAGCGGATCGCGACGCTGGGCGACATGCCGAACGACGTGCTGATGTTCGCGGGCGCGGGCCTGTCGATCGCGATGGGCAACGCCGGCCGCGAGGTGCAGCGCGCCGCGCGGCGGGTGACCGCCTCCAACGACGAAGACGGCTTCGCGCTGGCGATCGAGAAGTTCGTGCTCGGCGACGGGTGAGCGCGCGGCGATGAGGATCGTCCGCCAGGACGCGCTCGGCCCGCCCGAGGTGCTGAAGCCGGTCGAGGCGCCGCAGCCCGAGCCGCGCCCGACAGAGGTCCTGGTCCGCGTCGCCGCGGCGGGGGTCAACCCCGTCGACTGGAAGACCCGCGCGAAAGGCGGATTTCTCGGTGAGCCACCGTTCACGGTGGGGTGGGATGTCGCGGGAGTCGTCGAGCGGGTCGGCTTCGGCGTCACCCGCTTGCAGCCCGGCGACCGCGTGTTCGGGATGCCTCGCTTTCCCGGCGAGGCCGCCGCCTACGCGGAGTACGTCACCGCCCGCTCGCGCCAGCTCGCGCTCGTGCCAGAGGGGCTGTCGCTACACGAGGCCGCGGCGATCCCGCTCGGCGCGCTGACCGCCTGGCAGACGCTCGTCGACACCGCGAACGTCGGCCCCGGCGACCGCGTGCTGATCCACGCCGCCGCGGGAGGCGTCGGGCACCTCGCGGTCCAGATCGCCAAGTCCAGGGGCGCGTACGTGATCGGCACCGCGCGGGCGAGGCACCACGATTGGTTGCGCGAGCTGGGCGTCGACGAGCCGCTGGACTACACGCGCGCCGACGCCGGCGAGACGGTCCGCGACGCCGACCTCGTGCTCGACCTCGTCGGCGGCGACACCGGCATCGCCTCGCTGCCGGCGCTGCGCGACGGCGGCCTGCTGATCAGCGTTCCCTCCAGCGGCGACTTCGAGGCGCTGCGCGAGGCCGCGAGCGGGCGCGTGCGCGTCACGGGCTTCCTGGTCGAGCCCGACGGCGAAGGCATGGACGCGATCGCCTCGCTGATCGGCGAAGGCGCGCTGCGCGTGAAGCTCGCACAGACGCTGCCGCTGGAGCAGGCGGCGCACGCCCACCAGCTGGGCGAACGCGGCGAGATCGGCGGCGGCAAGCTCGTGCTGGAGGTCGGGGACTGAGGGATCAGGGCGCGCAGCTCGTCCGCGAGCCGCTGCGCTCACCGCGCTCGGCGCCCGCGACGGCACGCAGCTCGCGCCGCAGCGCCGCGCCACGCACCGGGCCGGCCGGCAGCTCCACGACGAACGAAGTGGTGCCGGGGAAGGAGTGGTTCGACCACGCCGAGGCGGTGCCGGGCAGGAACGGCAGGCACGTCGCCCGCAGGCCCGACAGCTGCGCGTAGCGGCGCGCGACGCCGCGGTCGCCGCCCGCCATGTCGACCAGGTCCTCGTGCTGGTGGTACCAGATCGTCACGCTCGGCCGCAGGCGCCGGATCAGCCGCTCCGCGGCGCGCGTCTCGGGCTCGGAGGAGGGGCGCGGGCCCGCGTAGTAGACCGGCCCGCCGCCGGGGCGCCACTGGCGCGGGAAGTTGCGGTTCAGGTCCACGCCGCGCGCGTTCTGGCGCGTGCCCGCCGCCTCGCCGTCGGGGTTGAGCGTCGGCACGAGGCACAGCTGCACCCCGGCCGGCACCGGCCTGCGTCCCAGCGCCGCGAGGATCGCGCGGCCGGCGCACTCGTTGCCGTGGATGCAGCCGACCAGCAGCAGCTTGCGCTTCGCGGTGCCCGGACCGAGCACGCGCGCCCGCAGCGCACGCCCGTCGGCCGAGTGGCCGAAGACGACCGTGCGCGCGCTCGCCGGGGCGCACGTGACCGCCACCGCGGCGCAGATCTGTATTGTTAACCATATGGCTAACGATGTTCTGCTCGATCGCACGTTCTCGGCATGCTCGCACCCGATCCGCCGCGGCATCGTCGAACGCCTCGCCGGGGGCGAGATGACGGTCGGCGAGGCGACCGGCGACTTCGCGGTCTCCAAGCCCGCGATCAGCCGCCACCTGCGCGTGCTCGAAGAGGCGGGCGCGATCTCGCGGGTGGTCGACGGGCGCACGCACCGGCTGCGGCTCGCGGCCCGGCCGTTCGAGGACGCCGGCGACTGGCTGACGGAGCTGCGCGCGATGTGGGAGCGCAAGTTCGACGTCGTCGAGCAGTTCCTCGCCGAGGGCCGCGAAGCGCGAAAAGGCGCCTCGACGTGAGCGCGAGCGAGGTTGCCGCCTTCCGCCTGGAGCGAACCTTCGCCGCGACGCCGGAGGAGGTGTTCGACGCGTGGACGAATCCCGTCGTGCTCGAGCGCTGGTGGGCGGCGGCGCCGACCTGGACCTCACCCGGCTGCGACGTCGACCTGCGCGTCGGCGGTCGCTACGCGCTGCGGATGCTCGGCGACGACGGCGAGCTGCACGTGGTCGGCGGCGAGTACCGGGAGGTCGCTCGTCCGCACAGGCTCGTCTTCACGTGGTGCTGGCAGGGCGGGGGCGGCCCGCACCCGGGCCACGTGAGCCTCGTGGCGATCGACTTTCACTGCGAGGGGGACGGCACGAAGGTCGTGCTCGAACACAGCGGCCTGGCCTCGCAGCAGTCGCGCGAAGGCCACGGCGAAGGCTGGAGGGCCTGCTTCGACAGCCTCGCCCAACGGGGCCTGTCGCCTAACTACAAACGAACGACACACGGAAAGGTGAAACATGGGTAAGTACCTGTTTGCGTATCGAGGCGGGATGATGGCTGACACCGAGGAGCAGCGCCAGGCGGCGATGCAGGCGTGGGGCGCCTGGTTCGGCAAGCTGGGCCCGTCGATCGTCGACCCGGGCAACCCGTTCGCGGGCTCGACCTCCGTCAACGGCAACGGCGCCGGCGGCGAGGTCGCCTCGCAGCTGACGGGCTACACCGTCGTCAACGCCGACAGCCTCGACGCCGCGAGCGCCCTGGCCGAGGGTTGCCCCGTGTTCGACGGCGGTGGCAGCGTCGACGTCTACGAGACGATCGAGGTCTCGCTCTAGGATCGCCGGCGCGTCATGGCCTACGACGAGGAACTGGCCAACCGCGTCCGCGAGCTGCTGGCGGGCGAGGAGGGCGTGACCGAGATGGCGATGTTCGGCGGTCTCGCCTTCCTGCTCGCGGGCAACATGTCGGTAGCGGCTTCGGGCCAGGGCGGGCTGCTCGTGCGGGTCGACCCGGCGGAGGGTGAGTCGCTGCCGGCGAGCCCGCACGTGGAGCCGATGGTGATGCGCGGCCGCGAGATGAAGGGCTGGTTGCGCGTCGATGCCGAGGGCGTACGGACAAAGCGCCGGCTCGAACCGTGGGTCAAGCGTGGCGTGGCGTACGCGCGCACGCTGCCGCCGAAGGGCTGAGCTTCAGGAGCAGGACAGCTGCAACGCGATCACCGCGGCGATCGCCGCGAAGCAGAACAGGTGCTCGCGGCAGATCGCCCGCGCCAGCTCGCTCTGGCGCGCGACGGAGTCCCCGCGGGCGCCGAGCCGCACCGCCTGCGGCACCGTGCGCGCTCCCGCGAGCCCGATCGCCGCGAGCGCCAGCGCCAGCGAGACCCAGGCGACGCCCGAGGGAACCGCGCCGCCGTCGGCGATCTCCACGACGATCGCCGTGAGCGTCGCGAGCATCGTCGCTGCGATCAGCCGGTTCATCGGCCGCGCCGCGGTCGTGACGCGGGCGTAGTAGGCGGCGATCGAGGCGAGGCGCTCCTCCGCCAGCTCACCCGCGCCCTGGCCGAGCGTCTGCACGTCGAACATGAGGTCGAACCAAAGCACCGCCAGCAGGAAGCCCGCGCCCGCGGTGACGAACGCCGTCACGCCGTCTCGCCGCGCACGCGCTCGCCGCGCGGGTCGTACAGCGGCTCGCGCGCGATCTCGCCGGCGACCCAGCGGCCGAAGATGTCGACTTCGACCCCGTCGCCGAAGCCGAGGTCGGCGGGGACGTAGGCGTAGGCGATCGAACGCTCCACCGTGTAGCCGTAGCCCCCGCTCGTGACGCGCCCGGCGATCTCGCCGCCGACGCGCACGGGCTCGTTGCCGAGCGCGACCGAGCGCGGGTCCTCGAGCACGATGCAGCGCAGGCGCCGGTCCGGCGGCGCCGCGGTGCGCTCGCCGCCGGGCGTGATCCCCAGCGCCGCGGCCCCCTTGAAGGCGCCGGAGGACTTCTTCACGCAGAAGCCGAGCCCGCCCTCGAACGGGTTCTCGTCGGCGGTGATGTCCGCGGCCCACACGCGGTAGCCCTTCTCCAGGCGCAGCGAGTCGATCGCGCGGTAGCCGCCCGCGACGAGGCCGTGCTCGCGGCCCGCCTGCCACAGCGCCCGCCACAGCCCGGCGCCGTACTCGGTGGGGCAGTACAGCTCCCAGCCCAGCTCGCCGACGAACGTGACCCGCAGCGCCCGCACCGGCACGTCGCCGACGGCCAGCTCGCGCATGCTCATGTAGGGGAACTCCAGCGGGTCGTCGGTCAGCGGCGCGAGCACGTCGCGCGCGCGAGGCCCCCACAGCGCGAAGCACGCGAAGCGCGAGGTGACGTCGGCGCAGCGCACGCTGCCGTCGTCGGGGGCGTGGCGGCGGATCCAGCTGAGGTCGTGGTTGCCGAAGGCGGTGCCGGTCACGATCGAGAACAGCTCCTCCCGCACGCGCGTGACCGTGAAGTCGCACTCGATCCCGCCGCGGTCGTTCAGCATCTGCGTGTAGGTGATCGCGCCCACCTCGCGCGACACCTCGTTGTCGCACAGTCCTTCCAGGAACGCCGCGGCGCCGGGCCCCGCGATCTCGAGCTTCGCGAACGAGGACTCGTCGAACAGGCCGGCCCGCTCGCGCGTGGCGAGGTGCTCGGCGCCGATCGCGGGCGACCAGTGCATCCCGGCCCAGCCGCGCGGCCGCAGCGACTCCTCGCCCGCGGCGGCGTTCGACTCGTACCAGTTGACGCGCTCCCAGCCCGACTTCTCGCCGAACGCCGCGCCGTGCTCGGCGTGCCAGCCGTATGCGCTCGAGGTGCGCAGCGGGCGCCCGGCCTGGCGCTCGTGGCCGGGGTAGCGGATGTCGTAATAGGTCTCGTAGACCTCCTGCGTGCGCTTCAGCGTGTAGCCCGGCGAGCGGAAGTGGGCGCCGAAGCGGCGGATGTCCATCTCCCACACGTCGCTGGTCGGCTCGCCGGCGAGGATCCACTCGGCGATCACCTTGCCGATCCCGCCCGCCCCCGCGAGGCCGTGCGCGCAGAAGCCCGCCGCGACGAAGAAGCCCGCGACCTCGCTCTCGCCGAGGCAGAACTCGTTGTCAGGCGTGAACGCCTCAGGGCCGTTGATCAGCCGCGTGACGGTGATCTCGTCCATCGCGGGGACCCGC
The DNA here is from genome assembly GCA_035508515.1 of Solirubrobacteraceae bacterium. GTDB lineage: Bacteria > Actinomycetota > Thermoleophilia > Solirubrobacterales > Solirubrobacteraceae > Palsa-744. The sequence continues at coordinate 116,412 of DATJMW010000024.1, forward strand.
CTAGAGGAGTTCTTCGCGATCTCCTCGAAGCGTGGCCAGTCCTCCTCCAGCAGGCGCCCGTTGAAGTCCTGCGGGATCGCGTCCAGCAGGTGCTCGTCCAGCGCCCACGGCGCCGAGTGGCGCTCGTAGCCGCCCATCACCAGGCCGGCGCCCTCCTCGCGGAAGTAGATCAGCAGGTCGGGGTCGCGCAGCGTCGGCAGGTGCTCGCCGGCGACCCGCTCGCGAAACGGCTGCGTCACCAGGTACTCGTGCGCGAACGGCACCACCGGCACGCGCACGCCGGCCATGCGCCCGATCTCCGCGGCGAACATGCCGCCCGCGTTGACGACGACCTCCGCCTCGATCGGCCCCCACTCCGTCTGTACGCCGCGCACGCGCTCGCGCCCGCTCGCGCTGCGCTCGACGTCGATGCCGGTGACGCGCGTGTGGGTGAACACGCGGCAGCCGCCCGCCCGCGCCCCGTCGATCAGCGCCGTCGTCAGCAGCGACGGGTCGAGGTAGCCGTCGGTGGCGAGATAGGAGCCGCAGCGCACGCCCTCGACGCTCATCAGCGGGAACAGCTCGCGGGCCTGCTCGGCGGAGACCAGCTCCAGCGGCAGGCCGAACGTCTCCGCCCACGCCACCTGGCGCAGCACTTCCTCTTCGCGCTCCGGCGTGCACGCCAGGCGCACGCCGCCGCATTCCACCCAGCCGCAGTCGAGCGTGCGGTACAGGTCGACCGAGTCGACCATCAGTTTCGTCAGCGACACGCTCGAACGCAGCTGGCCGACGAGGCCGGCGGAGTGAAACGTCGAGCCGCTGGTGAGCTCGTTGCGGTCGAGCAGCACGACGTCGCGCTCCCCCAGTTTCGCCAGGTGGTGGGCGACCGCCGCGCCGCCGACGCCCCCGCCGACGATCACGATTCGCGCGCGCGAGGGCAGCTCGCGCGGCCTGACCATCACGCCCCGCCCCCGGGGGCCGCGCTTGCGAGCCATTGCTCGAACTGCGGCTGCGCGACGGCCTCGTGCAGCCGCAGGAAGTGCTTGCCGGCGTAGCCGTCGAAGTCGAAGTCGAGCTCTGAGATATGCGCCTGCACGACGGCCCACGCCGCTTCGCGTGCGTCGGACAGCACCCGCATCAGCTTCAGCGCCGCGCGGCGCGCGTCGTCGGGCTCCTCGCCGTAGTAGGCACGCAGCAGCCGCTCGTCGGCTGCCTCGTCGAACTCGTTGTTGACCGAGAGGTTGCCGAGGTCGAAGCGCGGGTCGCCCATTCCGGCGTACTCCCAGTCGACGATCAGCACGCGTCCGTCGTGCGCACGGATCAGGTTGCCCGGGAGCAGGTCGTTGTGACACGGTCGCGGCTCGCCCGGCGGTGCGGCGTGCACGATCCTCTCCGCGGCACGCTGGGCCTCGCCGTACTGCTCGGGCAGCTCGCCGCCGCGCAGGCGGACGATCCTCGCGTAGTCGCGCAGCAGCTCGGCGACGTCGAAGCGCGCCGGCAGCAGCACGTCGGAGTCGTGGAACGCGCGCAGCGCCGCGGCGATCGTCTCGACCTCTCCCGCGACGTCGGCGGGCTCCAGCGAGCTGCACGCGACGTACTCGGTCACGAGGCATTCCTCCAGCGCCGCCACGACGCCCGGCGCCAGCCCGAGCCGGGCCGCGGCGTCGTTGGCCAGGCGCTCGGCGGCGCGGTCGATGCCGAGCAGGTCGGTGTCGCGGCCGGGCAGGCGCGCCACGCACTCCCGCTCCCCGAGCGTGACCCTGAAGTTGCGGTTCGTGATCCCGCCCTCCAGCTCGCGGGGCTCGCCGCGCACCGGCTCCAGCTCCGCCGCGAGCCGTTCGAGCACCCGATCGAGCTGGTCAGCCACCCTCGCGCTAGCCTCCCCTCACCATAAGGATCACAACCTATACCTTCATCGCGGTGTCCCGGAGGAGGAGCGGATGAATCTCGATGAGCTGCGTGCGGGCGTCGACGCCGGCACGATCGACACGGTGCTGCTGGCGCTGACCGACATGCAGGGTCGGCTACAGGGCAAGCGCCTGACGGCGCGCCACTTCCTGGCCGAGGTCGCCGAGCACGGCGCGGAGGGGTGCAACTACCTGCTCGGCGTCGACGTCGAGATGGCGACGGTGGCGGGCTACGAGCTGTTCTCGTGGGAGCGGGGGTACGGCGATTTCGTGCTGCGTCCCGACCTCGACACGCTGCGACCCGTTCCCTGGCAGGAGGGCACGGCGATCTGCCTGGCGGACGTCGCCTGGGAGGACGGCTCGGAGGTGACGGTCTCGCCACGGCAGATCCTGCGCCGTCAGCTCGCGCGCCTGGAGGAGCGCGGCTGGAGCGCGAACGCGGGCACGGAGCTGGAGTTCATCGTCTTCCGCGACACCTACGAGCAGGCGTGGGAGAAGGGCTACCGCGAGCTGGTGCCGGCGAACCTCTACAACGTCGACTACTCGCTGCTCGGCACCGCGCGGGTGGAGCCGCTGATGCGCCGCATCCGCAACAGCATGGAAGCCGCGGGGATGCTGTGCGAGGACTCCAAGGGGGAGTGCAACTTCGGCCAGCACGAGGTGAACTTCCGCTACGCGGGGGCGCTGCGCACCGCCGACGAGCACGCGATCTACAAGAACGGCGTCAAGGAGATCGCGGCGCTGGAGGGGCTGGCGGTCACGTTCATGGCGAAGTACGACGAGCGCGAGGGCAACTCGTGTCACATCCACTTCTCGCTGGCCGACGACGAGGGGCCCCTGTTCGCGCGCGAGCAGGGGCTGTTCGAGTCATTCCTCGCGGGTCAGCTCGCCGCGCTGCGCGAGCTGACGCTGCTGCTGGCCCCGAACGTCAACTCCTACAAGCGCTTCGCCGCCGCGACGTTCGCGCCGACGGCCGTGGCGTGGGGCCGCGACAACCGCACCTGCGCGCTGCGCGTCGTCGGCCACGGCCCCTCGTTGCGCTTCGAGAACCGCGTCGGCGGCGCCGACCTGAACCCGTACCTGGCGCTGAGCGCGCTGATCGCGGCGGGGCTCGACGGCGTCGACCGCGGCCTGCAACTGGAGCCGGCGTTCGAGGGCAACGCCTACGAGGCGGGGGACAAGCCGCGCGTGCCCGGCACGCTGCGCGAGGCGCGCGAGCTGTTCGCGGGCAGCGCGCTCGCTCGCGCCGCCTTCGGCGAGGACGTGGTCGGCCACTACGTCAACGCCGCCGACGTCGAGCTGGCGGCGTTCGAGGGCGCGGTCACCGACTGGGAGCGCCGGCGCGGGTTCGAGCGCCTGTGAGCGAGGACGACCTCTCCGCGGCGACGGTCTTCGCGCCGGTGCGCTCGCAGACCGCGTTCGAGGAGACGGTCGACCGTCTCGGCACCGCGATCAAGCTGGGCCTGCTGGCGCCGGGCGCGCGGCTGCCGGCCGAGCGCGAGCTGTGCACGCGGATGGGCATCGCCCGGTCGACGCTGCGCCAGGCGCTGACGGCGCTGAGCCAGAGCGGCCATGTGCGCGCGACCCGCGGGCGCGGCGGCGGGACGTTCGTCTCCGACCCGCTGCCGCCGGCGGAGCCGCCGACGCGGGAGGTCCTGGCGCTGTGGCGCGAGACCTGCGACGAGCGGCTCGCGGTCGAGCTGGGCGTCGCGGTGCTCGCGGCCGAACGGGCCGAGCCGCAGGACCTCGAAGCGCTCGACGAGCTGGTCGCGGAGCTGGAGGATGCGCTGGAGGACTTCCCCGCCTTCCGTCAGGCCGACATCCGCCTGCACGTGGGGCTTGCGGAAGCGACGCGCTCGCCCCGCCTCGTACGGGCGATGACCGACGCGCAAGGCGCGATGACCGACCTGATCGCCTACATCGCCCACCCGCCCGAAGTGCTGGCCTCCTCCAACGCGCAGCACCGGCGGATCGTCGCGGCGGTGCGCCAGCGCGACGCGCCTCGCGCGGCGCGGGTGATGACCGAGCACCTGCAGGGCACCGAGCACGTGCTGGCGGGGCTGCTGCCGGGGGGTTGAGCGGCCCCCGGCGGGGCGGGAGCGGGAGCGGGTCCTTCGCTTGCAGGCGCCGATAGCTTGCTCCCGCTCCTTGACTTCCGTCGCGGCTAGCGCTTATTGTCACGAGCGAAGGACGGAAGAGCAAACCTTTTACTCCTTGGGGGGAGCGAATGAGCACTGCCGAGACTTTGACCGGCGACGAGCAACGGCTTGCGGAGCTGGGCTACAAACAGGAGCTCAGCCGGACGTGGAGCGGCTTTCAGAACTTCGCGATCTCCTTCACGATCATCTCGATCCTCGCCGGCTGCTTCACGACGTACGGGCAGGCCTGGAACAACGGCGGCCCCGTCGCGATCTCCTGGGGTTGGCCGCTGATCTCGATCCCGATCCTGATCATCGGCTTCTGCATGTCCGAACTGGTCTCGGCCTATCCGACGGCGGGCGGGATCTACTGGTGGGCCTCGAAGCTCGGCGGCGCGGGCTGGGGCTGGTTCACGGGCTGGTTCAACCTGATCGGGCTGATCGCCGTGACGGCTTCCGTCGACTACGGCGCCTCGCTGTTCCTCAACTCCGTACTCGGCCTCTACGAAGTCGGGTGGTTCAACGGCACCTCCGAAAGCACGGCGTTCCTGCACGGCACGTTCTTCCTGTTCCTGATCGTGCTGGCGGTGCACGCGATCGTGAACATCGCCGGCAGCCATCTCGTCGCGCGCATCAACGGCGTCTCGGTCTGGTGGCACGTCGCGGGCGTGCTGGCGATCCTGATCGTGCTGATCGCCGTCCCCGCCCATCACCAGAGCCTCGACTTCGTGTTCACGAAGCGCTTCAACAACTCGGGCTTCGGCATTCACATGTACTGGTTCTACATCCTGCCGCTCGGCTTCCTGCTGACGCAGTACACGATCACGGGCTTCGATTCGTGCGCGCACATCTCCGAGGAGACGCACGGGGCTTCGACGTCGGCCGCGAAGGGCGTGTGGCGCTCGATCCTGTACTCGGCGATTTTCGGCTGGATCCTGCTGCTGGCGCTGACGTTCGCCGCGACGCACGTCGGCGAAATCAACAAGCAGGCCGCCACGGGCCAGTACGTCTCGATCGCGATCCTCAATACCGCGATGAGCACGGCCTGGGTCAAGTTCGTGCTGATCATCTCGACGGTCGGCCAGCTGTTCTGCGGCGCCGCGTGCCTGACCAGCGCCTCGCGCATGTGTTACGCGTTCAGCCGCGACGGCGCGATCCCCGGCTGGCGGATCTGGAGCAAAGTCAACGCGAAACGCGTGCCGACGAACGCCGTGATCTTCATGGCGCTGCTCGCGGGGCTGATCACGATCCCCGCGTACTTCCCCAGCAAGAAGGGCGAAGCGATCGAACCCGTCGCCTTCTACGCGGTCGTCTCGATCGCCGTGATCGGCCTGTACGTCGCGTACGTGATCCCGATCTACCTGCGCTGGCGAGCAGGCGACGCGTTCGTGCAAGGCCCATGGAACAACGGGCGCAAGTGGAAATGGATGAACCCCTTCTCGACGATCTGGGTGGGGCTGATCACGATCATCTTCATCCTGCCGCTCTCACCAGGTGGCGTGCCGTGGCGCAAAGAGTTCGACTGGAGCCTCGTCAACTACGCGCCGCTCGTCACAGGTGGGCTGACGCTCGCCGTCGGGATCTGGTGGCTGGTGAGCGCGCGCAGGACGTTCACCGGGCCGCGGCACACGATCTCCGAGATCGACGCCGAGCTCGGTGGTGGCGCGGCAGCGGCGCAGTCGCCATAGTCAGCCGCCGATGAGCGCCACCCTGTCCGTGATCGAGCCCGCGACCGAGGCGGTGCTCGCGGAGGTCCCGCGCGCCGGCGTGGAAGACGTCGACGCGGCGGTGGCCGCCGCGAAGGCGGCGCTGCCGGCGTGGCGCGCGCTCGACCCCGGCGCGCGCGCCGGGCGGCTGCGCGACCTGGCGGAGGCGCTACAGGCGCGCCTTGAGGAGCTGGCGGTGCTGGAGGCGCGCAACGCGGGCAAGCCGATCGCCGACGCGCGCGGAGAGATGGCGATGGTGTGCGACACCTTCCGCTACTACGCGGGCGCGCCGGAGCGGCTGCTCGGCGACACGATCCCCGTCGCGGGCGGGCAGGCGTGGACGGTGCGCGAGCCGCTCGGGGTCGTGGGCCTGATCACGCCGTGGAACTTCCCGCTGGCGATCGCCTCCTGGAAGCTTGCACCGGCGCTGGCGGCGGGCAACACGGTCGTGCTGAAGCCCGCGGAGCTGACGCCGCTGACGGCGCTGCGCTTTGCGGAGATCGCGCGCGAGGCAGGCATCCCCGAGGGCGTCGTGAACGTCGTCGTCGGCCCGGGCAGCACGTGCGGCGCGCGCATGGTCGAGCACCCTGACGTGGCGAAGATCGCCTTCACCGGCTCTACCGAGGTGGGCCGCACGATCGCGGCCGGCGCGGCGCAGACGATCAAGCGCGTGACGCTGGAGCTCGGCGGCAAGTCCGCGAACGTGATCTTCGCCGACGCGGACCTCGAAGCCGCCGCCGCCGCGGCGCCGATGGCGGTGTTCGGCAACGCGGGACAGGACTGCTGCGCGCGCTCGCGGATCATCGTGCAGGAGGGCGTGGTCGATCGCTTCATGGAGCTGCTGGGCGACGCGGTTCGCGCGATCGAGGTGGGCCAGCCGCTGGCGGAGTCGACGCAGATGGGCCCGCTGATCTCGGCGGCGCAGCGCGAGAGCGTCGCCTCGTTCCTCGACGGCCCCGAGCAGGTCGCGATCCGCGGCGAGGCGCCTGAAGGCCCCGGCTTCTGGTTTCCGCCGACGGTGCTCGCGCCGGTCGATCCGGACGCGCGCGTCGCGCGCGAGGAGGTGTTCGGGCCGATCGCGGCGGTGATCCCCTTCGCGGAGGAGGCCGACGCGGTGCGCCTGGCGAACGACACGATCTACGGCCTGTCGGGTTCGGTCTGGACGCGCGACGGGTCGCGCGCGCTGCGCGTGACGCGCGCGATCGAGACGGGCGTCATCTCGGTGAACTCGAACAACTCCGTGCGCGTCAGCACGCCGTTCGGCGGCTTCAAGCAGTCGGGCTACGGGCGCGAGCTGGGGCCGCACGCGCTCGACGCCTACACCGAGACGAAGGCGATCTTCTACGCGACCGGGTAATACGGAGGCAAGGATGAGGCTGCAAGGGAAGGTGTGTGTCGTGACGGGCGCCAGCGGCGGGATCGGTGCCGCGACGGTCGCGCTGTTCGAGCGCGAGGGCGCGCGCGTCGCCGGCGTCGATCTCGCGCCCGGCGCGCCCGGCGAGCTCTCACTGCAGGTCGACGTGACCGACGAGCAGCAGGTCGCCGGGATGTACGAGCACGTGCGCGCCGAGCTCGGACGGATCGACGTGCTGTTCAACAACGCGGGCATCTCGCCGACCGACGACGGCTCGGTGATCGACACGACGCTCGAGGCCTACCAGCGCGTCCAGGACGTCAACCTCAAGTCTGTCTTCCTCTGCTGCAAGCACGGCATCCCGCACCTGCTCGCCAACGATCCGCCCGGCGGCTCGGTCATCAACA
>DATJMW010000025.1:0-101075 GCA_035508515.1 Solirubrobacteraceae bacterium
GCGCCGGTCGCGGTCATGCCGATGAAGATCGGGCCCGTCCACTCGCGGATCGCGGCGGAGGTCTTCTCGCCGAGCGCCGTGTGCGCCTCGTCGCAGATCACGATCGTGTAGGCGCTCGAGATCTTGCCGGCGTTGCGCACGAACCACTGGTAGGTCTCGACGGTGACGGGGCCTTTCGAGGAGTCTTCGCCCTTCAGCAGCGGTTTGCAGATGCGGTTCTTGTAGCCCCGCTCGCGCAGCTCGCCGTTGAACTGGTCCACCAGGTTGCGGCGGTGCGTGAGGATCAGCACGCCGCCCGTCTGCGAGGCCTCCACGAAGCCCAGCGCCGCCACCGTCTTGCCGGCCCCCGTCGCGTGCTCGAACCAGAAGCGCTTCGCCGCGTTCGGGTCCTCGGGCTGGTCGGCCAGCGACGCCTCGTCCTCCTCGCCCTCCTCGACCCAGTCGCGCGGCTCCTCGTCGCTCTCGCGCTCGCCGTCCGGCTCCTCGGGCTCGCCCTCCTCGTCGTCCTCGTCGCCGAGCTCGTCCTCGTCTTCGTCCTCGTCGTCATCGTCCTCGTCGGGCGCGGCCCGCTGCACGGGGCCAAGGTCCTCGTCGTCCTCGTCCTCGTCCTCCTCGTCGTCCTCCGGCTCCTCCTCTTCCTCCTCGGCCTCGGCATCCTCCTCGCGGGTGTCGTCGCCCGGCGCGGTAGCGGCGCCCTCGCGCGCGGGCGGCTCGTCCTCCAGGCCGAAGATCTCCGCTGAGGCCAGCAGCTCCGGCGAGGCGGAGGCCGCGGGGCGGCCGTTGCCGTTCGGGGCGCCGGCCTGGGCCGCTGACAGCAGCGCCGCGAGCGTGCCCGACAGCGCGTCGACCTGGTGCGCCGAGAGCACGGTGCCGTCCGTGAGCTTCGGCTCGTCCTCCGAGAGCAGCCGCTCGAGGCCGAGCAGCAGCGAGAACTCCCGGCGCCAGGCGGTCGACGGGTGTTTCGGCTTCGGCGTCGCCGACAGTTCCGCGAGCGCCTCGTCGAGCGCGCGCCGCCGTGGCGAGCCGGGGGCCAGCGCGACCGCGGCGTCCTCGCCGTCGTGCAGGAAGCGCTCGCGCACGAACTTCTCCGCGCGAGAAATTTCCGCGGAACTGGGAATGGGCGCGGCCGCGAGGGCCACTGAGGTGGGCTCGGCCATTGAGAGGCTCTGGACTTCGAGACGGAGCCACCGCTGAATCGTCTTCGGCGTGGCTCGAAAGACTGGCGCCCGGTCGACGCCTTCCGCCAAGGTGCCTTCCGCTCCCCGACTTCGTGTGCCTCAAGATATAGCACGTCGGGCAGGCGGCGGGTTGGCGTCGATCGCGGCGCTATCTGCCACCCTTACGCGCGATGACGCCGAGGCGCTGGTTGATCGCGGCAGCGGTGCTCGCCCTCGTGGCGGTGCTGGTCGTGGGGCTCGTGCAGCTGGCGGATTCCTCGCACGGCCCGGCGAAGCGCTCGTCGCTGACGCTGGCGCAGATGCGCGCGCGGCTCGCGGGATCGCCCGCGCCGCTGGCGGCACTGCACGCCCAGGCGAGCCGGCTGCTTCCCGGTGGGTTGCCCGCGCTGCGCGCGCGGCTGGCGCAGCTGCGGGGCACGCCGGTCGTCGTCAACAAGTGGGCCTCCTGGTGTGTCCCCTGCCGCGCGGAGTTCGGCGCCTTTCAGGCGGCGTCGGTGACGCTCGGGCGCCGGGTGGCCTTCATCGGCATCGACTCCGGCGACACGAGCCGCCACGCCGGGGCCGCCTTCCTGCGCAGCTTCCCCGTCAGCTACCCCAGCTACTTCGACCGCAGCGGCGCCGCCGGGAGCGCGATCACCGACTCGACCTTCACGCCCGTGACGGTCTTCTTCGACGCCGCGGGCGGCCAGTACATCCGCCAGGGCCCCTACCCGAGCCAGGCGAAGCTCGAAGCCGACGTCAGGCGCTACGCGCTCGGAGCCGCCGGTGCCTGAAATCCGCATCGACCCGCTCAGCGGTCATCGCACGATCGTCGCGGGCGAGCGCTCGCGCCGTCCGGGCGGCGCGCCGACGCTGAGCGAGGCCGAGCGCGCGCCCGAGCCGATCGACCCCGAGCGCGACCCGTTCGCCGACGGTCACGAGGACCGCACCCCGCCCGAGCTGTACGCCGTCAGGCCGAACGGCGGTGTTCCCGACTCGCCGGGCTGGACCGTCCGCGTCGTGCCGAACCTCTATCCCGCGCTCGCGCCGCCGCCGGCCGAGGACGGCGGCGGGGCCGCGGGCGGGGCCGCCACCGACCCGGCGGCGGGCGACGGGGCGACGGGCGCGTCCGCGGAGCCACGCGAGGGGCCGCGCAGCGCCGCGCTGGCGGAGCTGTTCACGTCGCTGCCGGCGACCGGCGCGCACGAGGTGATCGTCAACGGCCCGCAGCCCGTGCTGTCGCTGGCGGAGCTGCCGGTCGAGCAGGTCGTCGCGGCGATGGCGGCCTGGCGCGAGCGGATGCGCGCCCACGAGGACTGCGCCTACGTGCAGCTGATCGTCAACGAGCGGCGCCAGGCCGGCGCCTCGCTGCCGCACACGCACGCGCAGCTCTACGGACTCGACTTCGTCCCGCAGGCCGTCGCGCGCGAGCGCGAGCGCGCCGGCGCCTACGCGACGCGCACGATGGGCGGCAGCCTGCTCGGCGACCTCGTCGCGGAGGAGGTGCGCCTGCGCGAGCGGATCGTCGCGATCGACGAGGAGGCCGTGCTGATGGCGCCCTACGCCTCGCGGCTGCCCTTCCAGCTGATGCTCGCCCCGCGCCGGCCGGTGCCCCGCTTCGAGCAGGACGGCCCCACCGGGGCGGCGCTGCTGCACGACGGGCTGCGGCGCCTGCAACGCCACCTGGGCGCGAGTCCGCCGCTGAACATGTGGGTGCGCACGGCGCCACGCGGCGCCGAGCACTTCTGCTGGCGGATCGACGTGCTGCCGCGCCTGACGCACCTCGCGGGCCTCGAGCTGTCGACGGATCTGAACCTCAACATCGTCGCCCCCGAGCACGCCGCGGCGCTGCTGCGCGACGCCTGAGGCTAGGCTCTCGCCCGTGCCACCCGAGGAACGCTTCGTCCCGCGCTTCGCGGCCGAGCCGCCGCAGGAGGAGCTGCCGAGCGGGCGCTGGGCCGAGCGGCTGGCGCAGGAGCTGGTGCGCGCCTTCGCGGAGCTGGACGCCGGCGAGGAGGAGCTGGGCGAGCCGGGCGAGGTCGTCTGGTACCCCGACCGCACCTGGCACGGGCGCACCTACGTGCCCGCCACCGCGCGCACCGACCGCGGCTACGAGCTGTTCGGCTACGTCCGCTACCTGCCCGCGCAGGAGGGCGGGGAGCCGAGCGACTTCCACGCGTTCCTCGACTTCACGGAGGAGACCGCCGAGCGCAACCCCGACTGGCAGCTCGACCTCTGCGACGAGGTCGTCGGCAGCTGGCGCGGCGAGGCCGGCGCCGTTGCGGCGATGACGCTCGTGTGGGGGCATCCGCTCGTCTCCGGGGGGCGCGTCGTCACCGCGGAGCTCGCCGGCCTGGCCGTCGACCAGTGCGTGCTGGCGAGCGAGCGCTTCACGCTGCTGGCCCCCGACGACTACCGCCATGACCTGCTGGAGATCAAGCTGTTCGGCGGCAACGGCCGCCAGCTCGCGAGCGAGTCGCTGTACGCCTCAGAGGACGGGGAGCCCGAGCCGGAGGAGTAGCGATCGGGTAATGATCGGGCCAGGTGCGCCGGGCCGATCGCGGCGCCGGGGCGGGCCGTTAGCCGCTCTTGGCGCCGCCGGAGTGCTTGCAGGCCTTCAGCGCACGGCTCTTCGCGGAAGCGGACGGCAGCGGCGCCGCCTTGACCAGCTCTTCGCAGGCTTCGACCGCCGCCTGGCGGGCTTCCTCGCTGTCGCCGTTGCCGCCCTTGCGGCAGATCGCTTCCAGCCGCGAGCGCGTGGCCGCGCTCAGGGTCGGCAGCCGCTTGACGCCTTCCAGGCACGTGTCGACCTGGGAGGAGCCGCTCGGCGGTGCGGGGGTCGTCGAGCCGGGCGTCGCGGAGGTCGCGGTCGTCGCGGCCGGGGTCGAGCCGCCGGTCGAGGAGCTCGACGAAGAGCTGCCGCAGCCCGTCAGCAGGGCCGCGACGGCGAGCGCTGCCGGTGCCCAAGCGAAGTGCCGTCGAATCATCGGCGGGATTCTATTGCCCGGATTCGTGCTGTGCGCGCCGCTTGAACGCGGCGGCTTCCTGGGCTTCTTCCTTCGCGAGCTGCTGGCGCGCCGACTTTTCGCTCGGCGTTTCGCCATGCGAAGAGCCCTTCTTCGATTTGGCCGGTTTCTTCTGGTGGGTCGTGGAGCGATGCGTCGAGCCGTGCTGCCTGGTCCGGACATGGCGTTTCTTGTGCGAACGGCGCTGTTCGGCCTGCCTCGCGGCGGCGGCTTCGAGCTTCTTGCGTTTCGTCGCGAGTTCGGCTTCTTCGCGCTGAACCGCGACGGCTTCTTTCGCGCGCAGCTTCGCCCGCGCCTTCGCTTCCGTGGCTTCTTCCGCCTTCACCACCGCCGCTTCGCGAGCTTCGGCCGAGCCGCCGGAGCCTTCGCCGCCGCCGCCTTCGCCGCTGCCGCAGCCCGCGAGCGCCCAGAGCGAGAGCGCCGCCAGCAGCAGCGCCGGCAGCGCGCGGGTGCGCGGGCGCCGGCTCATGCTGCGTGTCCTGTCTTTGGGCATCGTCTGCATCTCGTCCTCATTCGCTCCACGCCGGTTGCTGTGGCGTCTGCGCCGGGGGCGCCGCCTGCTGCGTCGTCGCGGCACGTTCCGCTTCGGCCTTGCGGCGTTCCGCGGCGCGCTTGCGTTCGGCGCTCTGCTTGCGTTCTTCTTCCTGCTTCTTCGTCGCGGCTTCCTGTTCCCGCTTCAGCGTTTCGTCCTTCAGCGTCGTTTCGCGCTGCTTCAGCTTCGCTTCCGCTTCGGCCTCGTGCTTCTTGGCTTCCTTGTCGGCCTTCTGCGCGCGCTTCTTCGCCTTCGCGAGCGCGGTCTTTTCCGTCGTCTTCGCCTGTTCTTCGGCGGCTTCTTCGCGGCGTTTGGCTTCCAGCTCCGAGAGCAGTTCGCGGTTTTTTTCCGTTTCCGCGACTTCTTCGCGCCTGGCTTCGGTGGCTTCTTCGGTTTCCACCGCCGCGGCGCCCGCCGCTTCGTCCGAGCTCCTCCTTGAGTTGTTGCCGCAGCCGCCGAGCGGCACCGCGATCCCGGCCGCCACGAGCAGCGCCAGCGGCGTCCGAACCGCCGCGCCCCTCGACTTCCACATGCGATTGAAGCTAGCAGTTGACCTGTCGGCGCTCAAACACCGACGGCGCGGATTCACCTGCAAAGACGCGGAATGCAGGGGTTCGAGGGCGCCACCGCCGCCGGCGCGGTGCAGAACCCGCGGCGGCAGCGGCAGCGTGGAGACCCCTCGCCCCCCATGCGGCGCGGGCTGGCGCCCGCGACGTCTTGCGGCCCGCCTCCCTCTCGATCGATGCGATCTGTCCGTCGGCACGGGCTCAGCGCCACGCGCGCCGAGTGTGTCAGCGGCCGGTGTGAACCACGTCTGAGGCGGGTTTGTTTTGCGTATGATCGGCGGGCCTGCCGGAGAGGGCGCCGCCTCCGCGGCGCTGGCAGCGAAGGAGAGGGAAGTGGCACGGACGAGCGGACAGCAGGGTGCCGGAGCCTGGCGGCAGCTCGGCGTGCAGGAGGTCGACGCCTCGCCCGCGCGCGAGCGTCTGCGCCGGGTAACGCCGTTCGCGCTCGCGGCGCTGTTCGCGCTCGCCACGATCCCCCTGCCGCCGTCGCCCGTCGACGCGAAGGCGTACCCCGTCGCGGCGCTCGTGCTGCTCGTCGCCGCCGTGGCCTGGGTCCTCGCTCCGCGCTCGGCCCGGGGCGAGGCCTCGGTGCTGCTCGCGCTGCTGTTCCTGCTGGGCGTCGCGCTGCTGCGCGACGGCGAAGGCGGCACTCGCTCGGGGCTGGGCCCGCTCGTGATGCTCCCCGTCTTCTGGGTGGCGCTGTACCGCAGCCGCGCCGAGCTGGCGGCCGTCGTCGCGGGCGTCGGCGCCGTGTTCCTCGCACCCGCGATCGTCGTGGGGGCCCCGGCCTACCCCGACACGGAGTACACGCGCGGCGTCGTCTGGCTGCTCGTCTCCGGCGTGGGCGGGTTCGTCGTGCACGGCCTCGTCGCCCGCTGGCGCCTGAGCAGCACGGCAGAGCGCGAGGCGCGCCTGGCGAAGGAGGAGTTCGTCGCGCTGATCTCACACGACCTCAGGAACCCGCTCGCGGCGATCACCGCCGCGAGCGAGCTGCTCGGCGAAAACACGCAGGCGCTCTCCGAGCGCGATCGCCGCCTCGCGCTGATGATCGGCCGCGAAGCCGCGAGAACGACGCGGCTCGTCGACGACCTGCTGCTGATGAGCCGGCTCGCCGCCGACCGGCTCGCGCTGCGCCGCGAACCCGTCGACGTCGTGCAGCTGCTGGGCCGGCGCATCGAGGCCGCCAGGACCCGCGCCGTGGCGCGCGAGGTCGAGGTGAGCCTGCGAGGCGTGCCGCTCCCGGCGCAGCTCCTCGACGCGGACCGGATCGCCGACGCGGTCGACAACCTGCTCGCGAACGCGATCAAGTTCACGCGTCCCGGCGGTCGCGTCGAGGTGGCGGTGCGGCGCAAGGGCCCGAGCCTGCTGATCGAGGTCAGCGACACCGGGGACGGCGTCTCGGAGCCGGAGCGCAAGCGCGTCTTCGACCGCTTCTATCGCGGGTCCGCGGGCGAGCGCGCCGGGCAGGGCGCCGGGCTCGGCCTCGCGATCGTCGAGGCGATCGCGGAGGCCCACGGCGGGTCGGCATCGCTGACGAGCCGGCCCAACGAGGGAACCGTCGTGACGATGGCGCTCCCGCTCGACCGCGGCGGCGGCGGCGATTGAGATGAGCACGCCGCCGGGCCGAGTGGCGTCGCCCACGGGGAAGGTGCTCGTCGTCGACGACGAGGAGGCGGTGCGGCTGGTCGTGACGACGTTGCTGCTGCGCGCCGGGATGCACCCGCTCGAAGCGCCCGACGGCGGCTCGGCGCTGCGGCTGATCTACCGGGAGCGCCCCGACGTGGTGATCCTCGACGTCGACATGCCCGGGATCAGCGGCTGGGAGGTGCTCGAACGCACGCGCCAGCTAAGCGACACGCCCGTGATCATGCTCTCGGCGCTGGGCAGCGAGCTCGAGAAGGTCAGGGGCCTCGAGAGCGGCGCCGACGACTACGTCGCGAAGCCCTTCGGCACGCAGGAGCTGCTGGCCCGCGTTCGCACGCAGTTGCGCCGCGCCCCCGCAGAGCAATGGTCCTCGGCCGTCGCCGTGATCGAGGACGGGCTCGTGCGGGTCGACCTCGAACGCGCCTTGGCGACCGTCGCCGGCGTCGAGCTGGCGCTGACGCGCAGGGAGTTCGACCTGCTCTCGGCCTTCGTGCGAAGCCCCGGAAAAGTGCTGAGCCACGAGGCGCTGCTCGAACAGGTCTGGCGGCACTCCTTCGCGCCGTCCCGCGATCAGGTCAAGCTGTACGTGGGCTACCTGCGGCGCAAGCTGCGCGCCGCCACGGCCTCCGACCCGATCGAGACCGTGCGCGGGTTCGGCTACCGCTACCGCCCGCCCGAGCAACCGGCGATGCCCCCGCCAGGAGTCGAACCTGGATCTACCGCTTAGGAGGCGGTCGTCTTATCCATTGGACTACGAGGGCCCGCGCCGCCCTGCGGGCGACGCGCAAAGGCTACCCGCGAACGGCCCGCCCGCGGCCGGCTCAGCCAAGGCCGCCCTCCAACTCCGCCGCCACCCGCTCGGCGCTCGCGTTCGCGCGCCTGCCCGTGCTGGCGAGACCGAGGACGAAGACCGCCAGGCCGCAGCCCGTGACGACCCACCATGCGGCGTGGCTCGCCCGCACGAACCCGGGGCCCACCGCGGCGAGCCCGCCCGCGGCGATCGCGCCCGCGATCGCGACGCCCAGCGTCTGCCCCAGCACGCGCGAGGTCGAGGCGACCGCGGCGGCGACCCCCGCCTGCGCCGCGGGCATCCCCGCGACGGCGGTGTTCGTGATCGGCGGGTTGACCATCCCGAAGCCGACCCCGAAGACGACGTAGGCCGGCAGGAGCGACGCGATCGGGGTGTGCGCCCCCAGGCCCGTCAGCAGCCCGGCGCCCAGCGCGATGCCCGCGCCGCCGACCAGCAGCCCCGTGCGCGGGCCGCGGTGGCCCACGATCCGTCCCGAGAGCGGCGCGAACACGAAGGTCATCGCGGCGATCGGCAGCGTGCAGAGGCCCGCTTCCAGCGCCGAGAGCCCGCGCACCTCCTGCAGGTAGAGCGTGTTCAGGAACAGGAAGCCGCCCAGCGCCGCGAACGCGCAGATCGCGATCACGCTCGCGCTCGCAAACGGCACGCTGCGGAAGAAGCGCAGTTCCAGCAGCGGTTCGCGGCGGCGGCGCTCGTAGGGAAGCAGCGTCGCCAGCGACACGGCGACCACCGCGTAGAGGACGAGGTTCTGCGTCGAGGCCCAGCCCGCCTTCGGCCCCTCGATGATCGCGTAGGTCAGCGCGCCGAACAGCGCGATCACCAGCAGCTGCCCAGGCGGGTCCAGGCGCCGCGGGTGCGGCGCGCGCGACTCCGGCACGAAGCGCCGCGTCAGCGCCAGCGCCAGCAGCCCGACGGGAATGTTCACCCAGAAGATCGCGCGCCAGCCCACCGACTCGACCAGCGCGCCGCCCAGCACCGGGCCGAGCGCCATGCTGAGCCCGACCGTCGCGCCCCACACGCCGATCGCCTGCGCGCGCTCGCGCGGGTCCTCGAATACGTTGCGGATGATCGACATCGCCACCGGGTTCAGCATCGAGCCGCCGACCGCCTGCAGCATCCTGAACGCCACCAGCGCGCCGAGCGAGGAGGCGACGCTGCACAGCAGCGAGCCCAGCGTGAACAGGACGAGCCCCAGCGAGAACAGCCGCCGGCGGCCGAACCTGTCGGCCGTCGAGCCCGACAGCATCAGCAGGCTCGCGAGCACCAGCGTGTAGGCGTCGATCGTCCACTGAAGGCCCGAGACCGACGCGTGCAGATCGTGCCCGATCGAGGGCAGCGCGACGTTCACGATCGTCACGTCGAGCCCCACGATCAGCAGGCTCATGCAGCAGATCGCGAGGATCAGCCGCCGGCGCGAGCGCGACTCGGCGGGGCTACCGGCCGGCGGACTCGGCCGCGAGCCGCGCAAGCGCCTCGCCGTCGAGGCGAAGCGACGTCCATTCGTCCATGAGTCGAGCACCTATCCCACGGTAGAAGCCGAGCGCCAGCTCGTTCCAGTCGAGCGCCGCCCACTCCAGGCGACCCTCGGCTTCCGGCACGCGCGCCGCGACCGCCGCCAGCAGCGCCCGCCCGACGCCGGCGCCGCGCTCGCCCGGCAGCACGAACAGGTCCTCCAGCCAGATCCCCCGGGTCGCCCTGAAGCTGGAGAAGGTCGGGAAGAACAGGGCGTAGCCCGCCGGCCGCCCACCGCGTTCGGCGATCAGCGCCTCGGCCGCGGGCCGCTCGCCGAACAGCGCCTGCACGATCTCCGCCTCGCCCGCGGTCAGCTCGTCGCGCAGGTGCTCGTAGTCCGCCAGCTCCCCGAACAGCTCCAGCAGCAGCGCCGCGTCCTGCGCCGCCGCCGGGCGGACCGCGATCGTCGCCGGCTGCTCCGTGGCCATCGCGCGCTCAGCCCGCCGCGCGGTCCGGGCGCTCGGGGTAGACGTCGTCGATCGTGCTCAGCGCCACGTAGGGCGCGCCCGCCGCGCGCTCGATCGCCGCGCCGCCGCCCGCCAGGCGGTCCAGCACGCTGACCACGCCGCAGATCTCCCGGTCCTCCGCTTGCAGCGCCTCGATCGCCGCGAGCGTCGAGCCGCCCGTCGTGACGACGTCCTCCACCACCACGCAGCGGTCGCCCGCGTCGAGCAGCGGCCCCTCCACGCGCCGCTGCAGGCCGTGGCCCTTCGCCTCCTTGCGCACGAAGAACGCCTTCGCGCGGGCGCCCCCCGCCAGCGCGGCGCAGGCGACGGGGTCGGCGCCCATCGTCATCCCGCCAACCGCCGTGGCGCCCCAGTCGGCGACCTGCGCCGCCAGCAGCCACGACAGCGCCGCGAACCCCGCCGGGCGCAGGATCGCCCGCTTCGCGTCGACGTAGTACTGCGCCGTCGCGCCGCTCGTCAGCGTCACCTCGCCGATCACCAGTGCGTGCTCGCGCAGCTCGGCCACGAGCGCCTCGCGCGCCGCGGCGGCGTTGGGATATTCGGCCAAGGCGCTCACGAGCGGGACTAATCTAGCGCCGCGGCCACGCCGATACCTTCATGTGCTCGCGCGCACCGTCAGCCTGCTGCGTCTCGTTTCGCTGGCTTTGTGCCTGATCGTCGGCGTCTCGTTCCTGCTGTTCGTCCTCAACCAGACCAGCAGCGCCTCCGCGCACCAGCAGCGCGAGCTGAACAACGAAGTGGTCGCGCCCAAGACCGAAGACGGCGTGCCGGAAGTCGCGCCCGCCGCCAAGAAGCCCGAGAGCTCCGCGCGCAAGACGGTCGACGAAGTCGCCCACGCGATCGAGTCGCCCTTCAGCGGCATCACCGACGGCTGGAGCAGCGAATGGCTGCGGCGCAGCGTGCTGCTGCTGATCAGCCTCGCCGTCTACGGCTTCGGCGTCGGCTTCCTCCTGCGCACGGTCCGCGTGCGGTTGTAGCGCGCTTTACCCACAGCGGCGCAGGCCGCGGAGCGCTCAGGGGCCGGCGTTGCCTTTGACCTTGTGGCTGCCGCCGCCGTTCTCGTTGTAGACGTCCACCGGCATCCCGTATTCGACCCAGTTGTAGATCGACAGCGCGTTCGGGATCGGCACGCGCAGGCAGCCGTGGCTCGCGGCGTACGTCGGCACTTCCGCGTAGCCGTGGATCGCGTAGCCGCGGATGAAGTAGCTGGAGTCCACCATCCCCTCGGAGTTCGTGCCCGGCGTGCGGTTGTAGACGCGGAAGCGCCCGATCACCGTCGGCGTCGAGGGCTTGCCGGAGCTCATCGTGTAGAGCGCGCGCACCTTGCCGCCCGGTTCGATCTCCGCCAGCACCTGGCGCGTCAGATCCCCCTCGACGTGGCGGCCGTCGTGTGGGTAGCGCACGTGGAAGGTGCCCTCGCCCTTCTGCAGCTTCTCGAACATGGTCAAGTTCGTGGTCGGGACCCTCGCCAGCCCGGTCATCTTGCGGTAGGCAATCACCGCCCGGCCCGTCGCTTCGTCGAACACGCCGTTCAGCGGCACCACGAAGTGCAGCGCGTTCAGCTCCGACTGCAGGAGCCGCACCGACGGGCCGCTGTCGCCGCCCGACAGGTAGGGCGAGGCGAAGCGGACGTTTTCCGAGCGCCCCGCGAACGCCGCCTGCTGCGGCGTCGCGTAGTGGACCGCCGCCACCTTCACGAGGCCTTCCTTCGAGGAGGAGTAGCCGATGTGGAACTGGCCCGCGCCGTTGCCGACCGGCAGCACGCTCACGGTTTTCACGTCGACCTTGCGCCCGTCCTTGTAGAAGCTGACCTTCACCTTCTGTTCGGCCACGTAGGGGATCACGATCCCCCGCACGACCATCCGCGAGCCCGCCACGACGAACGGCGGCTTGCCGAAGGCGTGCTGGATCACCAGCTGGATCTTGCCCGCGACCGGCGCCACGGGCGTCGGCGGCGCAGGGGGAGGCGGCGGGGCAGGCGTGCTCGTCGTCGGCGCGGGTGCCGGGGTCGTCGGCGTGGGCGCCGCCGCGGCGAGGGCAGCAGACGGAACCGCGCAGGCGAGCGCGGCACAGCACGCGGCGATCATCAGAGCGGAGCGAGCGCTCCAGCGAGCGAAGCTGGTCCTCATCGGTGCGGAATCCTATCCGGGCGCAGCGACGTTTCAGCGCACCACGCCGGGGTCAGCTCACCCGGGCGGGCGCCCGCGAGGCGATGCCCGCCCTCGTGAGGCCGATCGCCAGCGCCGCCAGCACCGACAGCGCGCTCACCACCAGGACCGGCGTCTGCCAGCTCCAGCCGACCAGTTCGCCGAACGCCAGCGAGTTGTTGAAGGCGTGCGCCGCGATGCACGGATACAGCGAGCCCGTCGCGCGGTAGAGCAGGCACAGGACCGCGCCCAGCAGCGCCAGCGGCACGAGGTCGATCGCCGGCGCCGAGCCCGCGTGGACCCCCCCGAACAACAGGCCCGTCAGCACTGCCGCCAGCGCCGTGCCGCGCCAGTTGCGCAGCGCCGTGAAGATGAAGCCGCGGAACAGGAACTCCTCGCCGATCGGCGCGATCACGCACGTCAGCGTCGCGCTCAACAGCAGCAGCAGCGTGCTTTTCTTCGCGCCCAGCTGGTCCAGCAGCTTCTCGGGTTTCGCGTGGAACGCCGTCGTCCAGGCGACGCTGAACGCCATCGCCACCAGCAGCGCCAGCGCCGTCAGCAACAGCGCCCGGCGCAGGCGCGTCGGGCGCAGGCCGAACAACGACGGGCGCAGCGCGCGGCCGCCCATCTGCGCCAGGAACACCGCCACCCCCACGAACGCCGCGTCCTGCACCGCCGTGTCCGCGATCACCAGGCCCGGAGGCTGTTTCGAGGCCGTCACTTCGACCCCGAACAGCACCGCCGGGAGGTCCACCAGCAGGCCGCCCACCGCCGCCAGCACCAGCCCACCGATCAGCGCCAGCGGCGCCAGCCAGGGCGACCATTCGCGCGTCGAGCTCGGATGGCGGCCGCCGCCCGGGCCGCCATCGCCGTCGC
Source organism: Solirubrobacteraceae bacterium (assembly GCA_035508515.1). Classification (GTDB taxonomy): domain Bacteria; phylum Actinomycetota; class Thermoleophilia; order Solirubrobacterales; family Solirubrobacteraceae; genus Palsa-744. The sequence continues at coordinate 12,736 of DATJMW010000025.1, forward strand.
CGCCCGGCCCCGGCGCACCCGGCGGTGGCGGCATCGGCTCGATGCGCGGGGGCGCCTCCACTACGCCACCCAGTGCCAGGTCGCGAACTGCGCCAGGAAGAAGGCCAGCAGCAGCGCCGAGCCCGCCAGCGCCGGGCGGCGCAGACGCGGGCGCTCCGACAGCCACAGCGCCCCCCAGATGTTCAGCGGGAACAGCACCACCAGGAACCTTGGCAGCGACATCAGCGGCTGCGCCGTCACCGGGTAGGAGAGCGGCAGCGCCAGCGCCGCCACCACGTACGCGCCGTAGGCGAGGGGCAGCCGCCGCAGCACGCCCACCGTCGCGAGCGTGCCCGCGAGCAGGAACGCCAGCAGCAGCAGGTTGTGCTCCGCCGCCACGAACGCCCCTTCGCCGCCCGTCTGGAAGTACAGGTGCGACTGCTGCATCGACAGCAGCTGCCTGGCGCCCTCGAACGCCGCCTGCACGCCGTCCCAGACGCCAAGGTACGGCCCCGCGAAGTGCCTGCCCCAGACGTCCTGGGCGTGGAACGGGGCCAGCGCGTCGCCGCCCGCCGCCCCCAGGTAGAGCATGTATGCCAGCAGGCCCGCCGGGGCCAGCGCCAGCCAGAGGACGTCCTTGCGCAGGCGATAGCGCGGGGTGAGGCGGCGGAGCGCGGCGAAGCGGTCGGGCGCGAGGGTGCCCGCGGGCTCGGTGGCCGTCCGGCTGCCCGGGCGGCCCGGGCCGCCCGGACGGTCCGGCGGGCGGTCCTCGCGCGGGCCGTACAGGTAGAGGATCAGCGCCGGCAGCAGCAGCACGATCCCCGTGCTGCGGGTCGCGCCCGCCAGCGCCGCCAGCACCCCCACGAGCGCGAAGCGCCCGCGGCGGGCGGCGTAGAAGACGCCCACCGAAAGCGCCAGGTACAGCGCCTCGGAATAGACCGCCGAGAGGAAGAAGGCCATCGGCGCGAACGCCGTCAGCAGCACCGCCAGGCGCGAGACGTCGAGGTCGCCGAATTCGAGCGCCGTCAGCCGGTGGATTCCGTACAGCGCCGCCCACAGCGCCGCCAGCGAGATCGCGACGCCCGCCACGACTAACGGCACGCCCAGCCAGCCCAGGCCGCGGATGCCCAGCGGGTACAGCGGGAAGAAGGCGTCGCGCGAGGCCGTGAAGGCGCCCAGGTCGGGGCGGTAGCCGTAGTGGGCGATCACCTCGTACCAGGAGGCGTCCCAGCGCGCCGCCGGCGCCGCCAGCAGGTCGCCCAGCCAGCCGAACCCGCGCGTCAGGCCCGGCGGGTTGAAGGCGTGGCGCACCGGGCCGAAGCCGTAGGTCGTGAGCGTCAGGATGCCCGCCGCCCAGATCAGCAGCCGCGAGCTCCACAGCGCGCGCCAGCTGTCGCGCAGCGCCCGCGCGCGGTCGTGGTCGAGCGCCAGCAGACGGCGAACCAGCGCCCGCACGGCGTGGAGCGCCCGCAGGCTGCGCGCCCGTGGCAGCGCCCGTGCTTTCGGGGCAATCGCGAGCTCGGCTGTCTCTGAGGTCATCGGCGGGGCGCGGGGGGGCGTGCGCGCAAAGGCGCTGCTACCGGCAGGAAATCACAATCCGGCAGGTAATCTCGAAGTTCGGAGGATGTCCCGACAGGCAAGACAGCGGCGGCGCAGGCACAACGGCGCGGGCCCGACACGGTTTCTGCTGATCGGCGGCGGCGTGCTGGTCACGGCGCTGATCGTCGGCGTGATCGCCGCGGTGGCCTACGTGCTGAACGTCGCCGACGAAGCGCCCGCGATCGGCTCGCTGCACCCGATCCTCGGCGGCGGCTCCTCGCAGGTCTACGCCGCCGACGGCACGCGTCTGGGGTTCATCCAGTCCGACGAGCTGCGCAGCCCCGTGCGCTGGGAAGAAATCCCCGCGAACCTGCGCAACGCCACGGTGGCGATCGAGGACCAGCGCTTCTACAAGAACAACGGCATCGACCTGACCGGCATTTTCCGCGCCGCGGTGAAGGACATCACCCACGGCAAGGCGCTGCAGGGCGGCTCCACGATCACGATGCAGCTGATGCGCAATCTCTACCTGGGCGGCGATCAGCACACGCTGAAGCAGAAGATCATCGAGGCGAAGCTCGCGATCGACTACGAGAAGAAACACTCCAAGCGCGACATCCTCACGAGTTATCTGAATAGCGTGCCTTACGGCACGCTTGGCGGACAGACCGCCATCGGGGTGCAGGCCGCCTCGCGGATCTTCTTCGACAAGCCCGCGGCGCGCTTGAACCTGCAGCAGTCCGCACTGCTCGCGGGCCTGCCGCAGGCACCCTCGCAGTACAACCCCTTCCGCGACGCCGCCGAAGCCAAGCGCCGCCGCGACGAGGTGCTCTCGAAGATGGCCGAACTGCACTACGTCAGCGCCGGCGCGGCGGAGCAGGCGAAGGCGGCGCCGCTGGAAGTGAAGCGGGGTTACTTCTACTCCGAGCGCAAGGAGGACTTCTTCTTCGAATACGTGCGCCAGAAGCTGGTCGAACGCTATGGCGAGCAGACCGTGAAGCAGGGCGGCCTGAAGGTGCACACGACGATCGACCTGCACATGCAGAGCGAGGCGCGCAAAGCGATCGCGCAGGTGCTCGACGAGCCCGAAGACCCCGCCGCGGCCGTCGTCACGATCGACCCCTCGAACGGCGACATCGAGGCGATGGCGGAGTCGCAGAGCTACGAGGAATCGCAGTACAACCTCGCCTCCCAGGGCCATCGCCAGCCGGGTTCGACGTTCAAGGCGATCGTGCTCGCCGACGCGCTCTCCCGCGGGGTCGACCCCAACAGCACCTACTACGACTCACACACGCTCGAGCCCGGCTGGCTGCCGGGCTACCCCACCTACGAAGTGAAAACCTTCGGCGGCGAGCAGAACGGCACGATCAACCTCGTGCAGGCGACGCTCAAATCGGACAACACCGTCTACGCGCAGCTGGCGGCGGACCTCGGCGAGTCGACCGTCACCGAAATGGCGCGCAAGATGGGGGTCACCAGCCCGCTGAAGAGCTACGCCGCCGAGGCGCTGGGAGGGCTGACGCTTGGCGTGACGCCGCTGGAGATGGCGAACGTCTACGCGACGCTGGCGGACGGCGGCTACCGCAACACGCCGATCGCCATCACCAGCGTCGTGTTCCCCGACGGCCACGTCGACAAGAACTGGGGCAGGCCCCACCGGGTGAAAGTGCTGAGCGAAGGCGTCACCGCGGAGGAGACGAAAATCCTCGAAGAGAACGTGCAGAGCGGCACGGCGGTGCGCTCCGCTATCGATTGCCCCTCCGCCGCGAAGACGGGGACCACCAGCGAACTGGTCGACGCCTGGCTCGACGGCTACACCACCAAGTACGCCACCGCCGTCTGGATGGGGTACCCCACCAAACGCGTCTCGATGACCGACGTTCACGGCGAGCCCCAGCAGGGCGGCTACCTGCCCGCGGAAATCTGGCACGCCTACATGGCGGCGGTGACCGAAGGGCAGACCTGTCACAGCTTCCCCGAACCGAAGGAATCGATCTCCTACGAGCCCTTCTACGGCAAATACGCCACGACGGGACAGGCGCGCGAAGCTTCGGAAGGGGCCGAAGAATCCTCCGAAGAACACTCGCACCCGCACGGCACGCACTCCCCGGACAAAGGCGGCACCGGCGCACCGAGCCCGGCGCCTCACCCCGCGCCCGAACCGCCTTCGCCGGGCGCCACGGGCGGCGCGGAACCGCGGCACTGAGCCGCCCGGAGCGGACTTTCCTCCCGCACACTGGTAGTTTGGATCGCAATGGCGAAGGAGGACAAGGTCGAATTCGAGGGCGAGGTGATCGAGGCCCTGCCGAACGCGATGTTCCGCGTGAAGCTCGACAACGACCACGTAGTGCTGGGACACGTCGCGGGCAAGATGCGACGCTTCCGCATCCGCATCCTGCCCGGCGATCGCGTGCGCTGCGAGCTGTCCCCATACGACCTGGACCGCGCGCGGATCGTCTACCGCCACCGCTGACGCGAAGCGATCGGAGCGACCGATCGCAGAGCTGCAGCTGATCGAAGCGATCGAGGCCGAGCTTGCGCGTGCGGCTCGGGGACTTGGCGCGCCCGGCTCGGCCGGCGGTGCCGCCGGCGCCGCTGCCGGCGGGGGCGGCTCGGGCTCGCGGGTGCTCCGCGGCCCCGGCGACGACGCCGCCGTCGTGCGCGCGCGGCCGTTCGCGGTGGTCTCCACGGACACGATGGTCGAGGGCACGCACTTCCTCCTCCGCGAGGGGTGGTCGGTCCCCGAAGAGGTCGGGCGGCGGGCGCTCGCGGGCGCGCTGTCGGATCTGGCCGCGATGGGGGCGGACCCGGGCGAGGCCTACATCTCGCTGGGAATCGCGCCCGCGATGAGCGAGGCCGAGGCGCTCGCGCTGGTGCGCGGCGCGGCGGCGCTCGCGCGCGAGGCAGGCACCGAGATCGCGGGCGGAGACGTCGTCGCGGCGCCCGCGCTCACGGTCTCCGTGACGGTCGTCGGATGGGCCGAGCGCGAGGATCAGCTCGTCGGGCGCGACGGCGCCCGGGCCGGAGACCTGGTTGGGGTGACTGGCTCGCTCGGGGCGAGCGGGGCGGCTCTCGCGTTGCTGCGCGCCGGGGCCCCGAAGACGACCGGCGTGCGATCCGCCGCGCGCGAGACGGTGCTGGCGCGCTCGCGTTCGCCGGTCCCGCGCTTGCACGAGGGACGCGCCCTCGCGGCCGCGGGCGCCAGCGCGATGATCGACCTCTCCGACGGGCTCGCGACAGACGCGGGGCATCTGGGGCGGGCGAGCGGTGCCTGCCTGCGCATCGAGCTGGCGCGGCTGCCGCTCGCGGACGGGGTCGCGGAGACATCCGCCGCGCTCGGGCTCGACCCGTACGAGCTGGCGGCGAGCGGCGGCGAAGACTACGAGCTGTGCTTCTGCGCGCCGCCCGCGCGGCGGGAGCGGATCGAGTCGGCGCTCGCCGCCGCGGGCGCCGTCGGCGTCAGCTGGGTCGGGGAGGTGACGGGCGAGCGGCCCGCGGGAGCGCTACTGCTCGGTGAACGGGGGAATCAGGTGCGACTTGCCGGATTCGAGCACCGGTGGGCGTGAGCTGCGCCGCTGCGCTTCGAGCTTGCGCAGCGCCGCCGCGGGCTGTTCGAGCTGGTTGCCCGTCAACGCTTCGGAGGCGCCGGGCGGGCGCTGCGACAGCGGCACCCTGCCGGCGCCGGCGGGCACCGTGCGGGTCAGACGCGCGTAGATCAGCAGTCGTTTCGCGGCGCTGAACAGCGGCGTGCAGGCGGACAGCACCAGGCGCGAGTAGCCCACGTTGCCGACCGCGGCGCGCACGTCGGTGGGGGCCACCACCCGTTTGCCGACGACGACGTAGGTGAAGTGGGCGTAGGGCATGTTCAGCTGGATCCTGTTGCCCGCCTTGAGCAGGTCGACGTGGCGGAACGGCGCCAGGTAGGTGGTGCGGTGCCCGGCGATCGCCGTCGTCCCCGCCATCCCCGGGAACACCGTTTCGGGGTAGATCCCCGGCCCGCTCTCCAGGTCGGAGGTGTCGGTCCCCTTCACGACCACGAAGCTCGCGCCAATGCTCGGGATGTGGATGCGCCCCACGGGGCTGCCGTCCTTCGCGTGGCCCTGCATCCGCCCGGCGAGGTAGGCGACGCGGCGGCGCACGTCGGCGAGGTTGACCAGCTGGCGCTTTTCTTCGGCGTCCGGCGTCTCGCGTTCGACCTTCGCCAGCGCGCCGCTGAGGTGGTCCTGGCGCAGTTTCGCGTACAGCGCCGAGAACGGCTCCTGCCACACGAGCGTGACGCCCGCGTCGGCCAGCGCGACCACGCCCGCGACGATCAGCAGCACCGCGAAGATCCGCATCGCACGGCTGGAGCGCGAGCGGCGGCGGCGCGGCGGGAAGCGCGTGCCGGTCTGCGTCAGGGGTGTGAACGGGATCTCGGACATCGTCCGCCAGGGATTATGGAGAGCTATCGTCGCAGAGCCGACCGCGTGCCACCCAGCGAGCCCGGCCCCGCATACGTCAAGGGCCCTCTTATCGTGATCTCCTCGAAGTCCTCCTCGCGCGCCCCGGCCGGCGGCGGCCCGCCGACCGTGACCGACAGCATGACCGCCGCGGCGGCGCACCCCAGCGCGATGCTCCACATCAGCGCCGCCGGCGCCCCGACGTGGCCGCCGGCAAGCAGCAGCACCGCCATCCAGGCCACGCGCCCGGGTCCGAGCCCGAGCTGGTCGGCGTAGAAGGCGACCAGGAGCAGCGCCGGCAGCAGGCCGGCGAGCACCAGCGCCAGCGCCAGCGGCGGGCGCGGGCGCAGCTCGGGCGAGACGATCAAGAGCCAGACGTGCAGCGCCGGCACGAGCAGCAGCGCCGCGAGCGGGTTCGCGATCCACACCACCACCGCCAGCGCCAGCAGCACCAGCAGCGCGCCGACGCCCGCGGCGTCGGACTCCGGGCGCGGGCGCACGCCGAGGCGGCGCAGCGCAATCGGCCACAGCAGCCATGCGAGCGCCAGCACCAGCGCCACCGCGAACACCGAAGCCGCCGCGGCGCCGTCGAAGGAGAGCGCCTTCGGCGGGATCGGGGCCGGCGGCGCGGCGCCGACGATCCCCAGCGCGCCCAGCAGCGCGGCGAACAGCGCCGCGATCGCGAACGGCACCGCGCACAGCAGCGTCCACAGCGACCAGCGCGCCACCGCCAGGCGTCGCCTGCGCGCGCGGGCGAGGCCGTCGGCCGCGAGCACCAGCGGTGGCAGCAGCAGCGTCCCGATCAGCAGCCGCAGCGCCCAGGCGGGGATCGTCTTGCGCTCGACCAGCAGCCCCGTTTCGCTCGCGCGCGGCACGTCCCGGCCCGTGTCGAGCGCGTCGATCGCGCTCAGCACCGAGCGGCCGTAGCTCTCAAGGCCCTGTTCGCTGACGCGCTCGCCGGCGGTGGGGCCGCCTTCGCCGCTGACCTGTACCAGCACCGAGGGGATACCCGCGGCGTTCAGCGGCCCCTGTTCGCCGACCGTCAGCGGGAAGGCGAGGTGGGCGAGCTGGCCGACGGCGCTCGGGGCGCCGGGGTCGGCTCCGGCCTCGCGCGTGATCGCGTCGTCGAGCGTGCGTTGCAGCTGGAGCGGGGCCGAGCCCCTCGCGTCGGAGAAGGGCACCACGAAGGGCTTGCGCTGGGCCGAGCCCGCGAGGTCGCCGACGACGATCGCGGCGTCGTAGGGGCCCTGGTGCGTCGCGGCGAAGTCCGCGGCCCCCGCGTCGCCGCCGCTGCCGCCGCTGGTCGAGACCAGCACGATCGTGCGCTTCGTCTCGCGCGCCGCGAACACGCGCGCCAGCTCCAGCAGCGCCGCGGTGCCCGAGAGCTCGGCGCGCGCGCCGTCGCCCGCTGCGTCGCGGTGGGCCAGGATCACGATCGGCGCCGCGGCCGTCGACCCGGGGCGCTGCGCGATCACGTTTTGCAGTTCGCGCTCGCCGTCGATCGTCTGCGCGCTGAAGCTGTGCGTGCGCACGGTGAAGCCCCCGCCCGCGGTTCCCCCGAGCGCGCGCAACGTGCGCGCCACGCGGCCCGCCAGCGCGCGGTCGCCCGCGCTGCCGGGACGCCGGTGGGGGAATTCGCGCGCGAGGCTGAGCGTTTCGGCGTAGGCGCGCTGCCCTTCGAAGGCGTCGGGGGCCAGCGAGGAGCGCAGCGGTTCCACGCGCCCGGCCAACGAGAAGGCCGCGACTACCAGCACGAGCACGAACGGCAGGAACGCCGCTCGGTAGAGGCGCCCGTTGAGCATGGCTAGACGATAGTTCGGCCGACGGCCCCACGGTTGCATCGGCGGCTCGTCCGCGTGGGCTAAAGGACCGGCACCTCGTTAGGTATCGTGCGGCCGCGTGCTCCAGCCCGTCGCCGTTGGCAACAAGACGCTCGCCGATTACACGCACATCTGCGGTCGCGAGCTGATCGCGGAAATCCGCGAGCTCGCCGAGCCGCTGCAGGGCGACCGCGTCGTGCACATCTCCGCCACCGCCTTCGGCGGCGGCGTCTCGGAGATCCTCTACACGCTCGTGCCGCTGATGCGCGACGTCGGCCTGGACTGCGAGTGGCAGGTGATCTACGGCCGCGAGGAGTTCTTCAACGCGACGAAGCTGATGCACAACGCGCTGCAGGGCGCCCCCACCGACCTCGACAGCGAGCAGTGGGCCACGTGGCGCCGCTACAACGAGATGAACGCCCGCGAGCTGTCCGGCGGCTGGGACGTCTGCCTCGTGCACGACCCGCAGCCCGCGGCGCTGTTCGGGCTCGTCCCCGAGAAGGCGAAGGGCTGGGTGTGGCGCTGCCACATCGACGTCTCGACGCCGAACCCGGACACGATCGCCCAGCTGCTGCCGTACATCGAGGACTATCCGCAGACGCTGTTCCACATGCAGCAGTACGTGCCGCCGGGGATGAACGGCAAGGTCAACGTCGTGCCGCCGGCGATCGACCCGCTGACGCCGAAGAACATGGCGCTCTCGCCCGAGGACGGCGCCTTCGTCTGCGGTCAGTTCGGGATCGACGTCGACCGCCCGCTGATGTGCCAGGTCTCGCGCTTCGACCCCTGGAAGGACCCGCTCGGCGTGATTGACGCCTACCGCATCGTCAAGCAGTCGCTGCCGGAGGTGCAGCTCGCGCTCGTCGGCTCGATGGCCAGCGACGACCCGGAGGGCTGGGACTTCTTCAACGCGACGATCGCCCACGCCGACGGCGACCCCGACATCCACATCCTCAACAACTTCAACAACGTCGGGGCGATCGAGGTCAACGCGTTCCAGTCGCACTCCGACGTGCTGATCCAGAAGTCGACCCGCGAGGGCTTCGGGCTGACGGTCTCGGAGGCGATCTGGAAGGGGCGCCCCTTCATCGGCGGCGACGTCGGCGGCATCCCGTTGCAGATCGAGGACGGCGTCACGGGCTTTTTGGTCTCCAGCGCCGAGCAGTGCGCCGAGCGGGCGCTCGAGGTGCTGAAGGACCCCGCGCTCGGCAAGTTCCTCGGCCGCCGCGGCAAGGAGCACGTGCGCCAGCACTTCCTGACGCCGCGCTACCTGCGCGACTACCTGAAGATCTTCAACGAGCTGAAGACCTAACCCGAGCGCGAACATGGCCAACCGCGACGCGAACGTTCCGCTGGTGCTCGTGAGCAACCGCGGGCCGGTGACGTTCGACGCGGAGGGCAACACGCACCGAGGCTCCGGCGGCGTGGTGACCGCGCTCACGGGCCTGGCCTCGCACCGCGAAGCGATCTGGATCGCCTCCGCGATGAGCGACTACGACGCCCGCGCCTCGCGCGAGCACGACGGCCGCGCCTTCCCGGTCCGCTCGCCCACCGGCGACGTCGACTTCCGCGTGCGGCTCGTGGTCTCCGACCCCGACGCCTACGACCGCTTCTACAACGTCGTCGCCAACCCGATGCTGTGGTTCATCCAGCATTACCTGTGGGATCTGTCGAACGCGCCGGACATCCGCCGCGAGGACGTCGAGGCGTTCGAGTTCGGCTACAACGCCGTCAACGACGACCTCGCGCAGGCGGTCGTGGAGGAGCTGGAGGGGACCGAGGAACCGGTCGTGATGATCCACGACTACCACCTCTACACGCTGCCGGGGCTCGTGCGGCGCGCGCGCCCCGACGCGTTCCTGCACCACTTCGTTCACATCCCCTGGACGCAGTCGGACGCCTGGCGGGTGCTGCCGACGCGCATCCGCGAGGAGATCTTCACCGGCCTGCTGGCGAACGACATCATCGGCTTCCACACGCGCTCCTACCGGCGCAACTTCCTGCAGTGCTGCCGCGACCTGATGGGCCTGGAGGTCGACTTCGAGCGCGGCCTCGTGCTCGCGCCCGGCGAGGACGGAGGCGAGCGGCGCGAGGTGTGGGTGCGCGCGTATCCGCTGCCGATCGACCACGAGGCGACGCGGCGCGTGGCGACGCGCGAACGGACCGAGCAGTTCGAGCAGGAGCTGCTGCGCAGGCGCCGCGACTTCCTGATCCTGCGCGTGGACCGCGCGGACCTCTCCAAGAACGTGCTGCGCGGCTTCTCGGCGTTCGACCTGTTCCTCGAGCAGCATCCCGAGTTCTCCGAGCGGGTGACGTTCGTAGCGCAGCTGATGCCCTCGCGTACCGACGTGCCGCAGTACGCGGAGTACCTCGAGGCGATCGAGGCGCTGGTCGCGGTGGTCAACCACCGTCACGGCACCCCCGACTGGATGCCGATCCAGCTGAAGCTCAGAGACGATCTGGAGGAGGCCGTCGCGGCCTACAAGCACTACGACGTGCTGCTGGTGAACGCGATGTTCGACGGCATGAACCTCGTCGCGAAGGAGGGGCCGATCGTCAACGAGCGCGAGGGCGTCTCGATCCTCTCCGAGAACACCGGGGCGCACGAGGAGCTGGGCGAGTTCGCGCTGTCGGTGAACCCCTTCGACATCCAGGAGCTGGCGGATTCGATCCACGCGGCGCTGACGATGCCGGGCGAGGAGAAGCGCCGTCGCGCCGAAGGCCTCGCCGCGATCGTCACTTCGCGCGACCCCGGCGACTGGATCGACGAGCAGCTCGCGGACATCCGCGCGAAGGGCAGAACGCGCTAACCTCCAGCGCAGCGCCTTCGGGCGCTTTCTCATGACGCTGCCCGCACCGATATACGACCTCGTGCTGCTGCTCGACCCGCAGGCGGAGGACGACGTGCGCGCCAAGCTCGTCGCCGACACGCGCACCACGATCTCGGCGCAGGGCGAGCTGCTGCGCCACGACGAGTGGGGCGAGCGCGCGCTCAGCTACCCGATCGCGCGCCGCAGCACCGCGCGCTACCACCTGCTCCAGTTCCACGCCGGCAACGCCGACCTGCTGCGCGGCCTGGACCGCACGCTGCACCTCGCCGACGAGGTGCTGCGCTTCCGCATCATCAAGCTCGCCCCCGGCGTGCCCGCGGCCCCCGACATGAGCGCGGCGCCCGCGGCGGGACGCCCCGCCGAGGAGGCCTCCGAGCAGAGCGCCCCCGCCCCGGCTCCGCCGGCCGCGGAGGCCGCAGCGGAGCCCGCCGCCGCAGCGGAGCCCGCCGCCGCCGCGGAGCCCGCCGCAGCGCCCGAGCCCGCCGCAGCGCCCGAGCCACAGGCCGACGAGGCGCCCGAGACCCCCGCCGAGGTCGCCGTCGGCGAGGGCTCCTAGCCGCCGCGCCCTGCCGCAAGCCCGGCGCCAAGACCTGCTGCAAGCCCGCCGTCGCGCCGCGCTGCAAGCCCGCCCTCGCGCCGCGCTGCAAGCCCGGCGCCAGGCCTCCGCGGATCGATCGCGCCCGTAATAAGATCGAAACGTGGGCTGGGCAGAAGACATGGACGACGGCACGACGAGCCGCACCGACGTGCTGCGCGCCTCCCCGCCGATGTTCGAGTCGCGCCTGCTCGACGCGCTCTCCCGCGTCCATCCGGTCGTGCCGGTGCTGATCTTCGTCCCGGGGATCGCCTACCTGGAGGGCTGGAGCCTGTCGAGGGTCAGCGTGCTGCTGTCGCTGGGGCTGCTCGTGGGTGGATACGCGTTCTGGACGCTGTTCGAGTACTGGCTGCACCGGCTCGTGTTCCACTTCGAGCCAGAGCAGGGGATCGGCGCGCGGATGCACTGGATCATCCACGGCGTCCACCACGACCACCCGAACGACCCGATGCGCCTGGTGATGCCGCCCGCGGTCAGCGTCCCGCTCGGCGCCGCGGTGTTCGGCCTGCTCTACCTGATCTTCGGCGAGGACTACGCGCCGGGGATCGGCGCCGGCTTCTTCGTCGGTTACCTCGTCTACGACATGATGCACTACTACCTGCACCACTTCCGCGCGCGGGGGCCGCTGGGCCGGATGCTCCGCGAACGCCACATGCGCCACCACTTCCAGGACGACACCTGCGGGTTCGGCATCTCGGCGCCCTATTGGGACGATGTGTTCCACACCTCCTCGCGCACCCGGCGGTCCGCGGCGCGCGCCGCGGCAGGCACCGGCGACAGCCGCAATTAGCGGGCTTCGCGAGGCCCGCACCCGCACCGCTGTCTAGACTCGGCTGCAATCAGGCGAGCTTCAACGAGCCTCAGCGAAGGCAAGCAAACACGAGCCGAAAGGAACGGGATCCGTGGCCGCTACGAACATCAACCGGGTCGTCATGACCGGGAATCTGACAGCCGACCCCGAGCTGCGCACTACGCCAAGCGGGACTTCGGTGTGCAGCCTGCGCATAGCCTGCAACACGCGGCGCAAGGACGGCGCGTCCGGCGAATGGGTCGACAAGCCGAACTACTTCAACGTCACGGTGTGGGGCGCGCAGGGCGAGAACGCGGCGCGTTACCTGTCCAAGGGCCGTCCCGTCGCGATCGACGGCCGTCTCGAGTGGCGCGAGTGGGAAGCGCAGGACGGGACAAAGCGGCAGGCAACCGATATCATCGCTGACTCGGTGCAGTTCCTGGGCTCCCGGGAGGACGGCTCCAACGGGGGCGGTCCGATCGGAGCACGCCAGGCAGGCGGCGCCCCTTCGGGTGGCGACGTGCCGATCGACGACGGCGACTTCTCGCCCGCGCCGGTCGGAGGCACCGGCGACGACGACATTCCGTTCTGAGTTTCACCAGCGACAGCGAGGTTCTTGTGCAGGCATCCGTTTCGACAGCCCCCAACCGCAGCCGCGAGCGCGGCGGAGCGCGCTGATGGCGAAGGCACGCGGTCGCGGCAAGCCGGTGCGCCGGCGCGACAAGAAGGGCGGGGTCGGCGGCGGGCGGCGCAAGTCCTGCCAGTACTGCCGCGACAAGATCGAGCAGGTCGACTACAAGGACGTCGGCTCGCTGCGCAAGTTCATCTCCGAGAAGGGCAAGATCCGCTCGCGGCGGATCACCGGCTCCTGCCGGCGCCACCAGGTGCAGATCGCGCGGGCGGTCAAGCGCGCGCGCGAGCTGGCGCTGCTGCCCTACGTCAACGAGGGCGGCCGCGACGACAGCCCCGGCGGTCGCCGCGACCGCGGCGACCGCGAACGGTAGGCGCGGGATGCCCGACGCGATCCTGCTGCAAGACGTCGAGACCCTGGGCGAGCAGGGGACGGTGGTCGACGTCTCCAAGGGCTACCTGCGCAACTACCTGATGCCGCGCAAGCTCGCCCAGCCGGCGACGAAGGGCGCCGTCGAAGCGATCCGCCAGCGCCAGCAGGCGGAGGAGCGCGCGGAGCGCAACGCGATCGAAAAAGCCGAGGAGAACGTCCAGCTGCTGAACCGTACGGTGCTGACGATCCCGCAGCAGGCCGGGGCCGACGGGCGCCTGTTCGGCTCGGTCACCGCGCAGGACATCGCCAACGCGATCAAGGAAGCCCGCGGGCTGAAGATCGACAAACGCAACGTGCACCTGCCGGAGCCGATCAAGAACGTCGGCACCTACATGGTCGTCGTCGAGGTCGTGGACAACGTGCCCGCGACCGTGAAGACGATGATCGTCGCGAAGAACTAGCCGCCGCGCTCGCTGCGAACATGTGTTCGTGCAGGCGTCGGCGACGGTTTTTCCTCTGAATTGCGGGAACGCCCTCCGGGCTGAGGCGTGGCCGGGCCTAGACTCGCTCGGTCGATGAGCGCGGTCGCGACGACAAACGGCTCGAACGGCACCGCGCTGCGCGGGGCGACGCCGCCGCACAACCTCGACGCCGAGCAGTCGGTGCTGGGCGCGATCCTGCTGTCGGACCGCTCGCTTTACGCGCTGGTGATCGAGGAGGGGCTGCGCGCGGACGACTTCTACCGCGAGCGCCACGGGATGATCTACGAGGCGATGCTCGCGCTCTACAACGAGAGCGAGCCGGTCGACACGCTCACGGTGATCGACCGCCTGCGGCAGACGGGCAAGCTCGAACAGGCCGGCGGCGCGGCGGCGGTGGACGAGCTGACGGGCGTCGTGCCGGCGGCCGGGCACGCCCGCCGCTACGCGCAGATCGTGCGCGAGAACGCGCTGCTGCGGCGGCTGCTGAAAGCCTCGTATGAGATCCAGGAGAGCGTGGCGGGCCACTCGGCGGCGCCGCGGGAGCTGGTCGAGCAGGCGGAGAAGGCGATGCTCGAGGTGGCGCGCGACGACCGCCAGCAGGACTTCCGCGCGATCGAGGAGGTGCTGCACGAGGAGCTGGACAAGCTCCACCGGCTCTCGATCGAGGGCACCTCGCTGACGGGAACGCCGTCGGGCTTCAAGGACCTCGACGAGATCACCGGCGGCTTCCAGCCCGGCAACCTGATCATCATCGCGGCGCGCCCCGCGATGGGCAAGAGCGCGCTGGTCTGCAACATCGCCGAGAACGCCGCGGTCAAACACGGCAAGCCCGTGGCGCTGTTCTCGCTGGAGATGGCGGAGGCGGAGCTGGCGCAGCGGTTCGTCGCCTCGCAGGCGCGGATCAAGGGCGAGGAGCTGCGCAAGGGCCGCGTCGCCGAGCAGCGCTGGCCGAAGATCCTGAAGGCCTCGCAGGTCTTGGCGGCGGCGCCGCTGTGGGTGGACGACTCCAGCGACGTCGGCATGCTGGAGATTCGCGCGAAGGCCCGCCGTCTGCACAGCCAGTGCGAGGGCGGGCTGGGGCTGATCATCATCGACTACCTGCAGCTGATGCGCACCGACAGCCGCTACGACAGCCGTGTGACGGCGGTCGGCGAGCTGAGCCGTGGGCTGAAGATCCTCGCGCGCGAGCTGGGGGTGCCGGTGATCGCGCTCTCGCAGCTCAGCCGCGCCGTCGAGCAGCGTCCCGACAAGAAGCCGCAGCTGTCGGACCTGCGCGAGTCGGGGAACCTCGAGCAGGACTCCGACCTGGTGATGTTCATCTACCGCGACGAGTACTACGACGAGGAATCGGAACGCGAGGGCGAGGCCGACCTGATCATCGCCAAGCATCGCAACGGCGCCGTCGGCAAAGTCACGCTGACGTTCCAGAAGGAGTTCCCGAAGTTCAGCAACTACGCCGGGGAACGCTACGCGGCATGAGCGGCGGGCCGGAGCTGGAGACGACGGGCTCAAGCGGCGGCGAGCGCTGCCCCTACGGGCTGTGCGACGGAAGCGGTTTTCTGCTCGACGAGGAGACGAATACCGCCAGCGACTGCCGCTGCCGCTCGGGGCGGATCGCGCGGCGGCGCACGGCCGGGCTGGAGGGGCGCATCCCGAAGCGCTACCGCGGCGTCGGCTTCGACCGCCCGCCGGTGCCCGAAATCGCGCGGGTGGCCCCGGACCAGGTGCAGGCGGTCCGCCGCTACGTGAGCGAGATCGGCGCGAACCTCGACGCGGGGCGCGGGCTGTGGCTGATGGGCGACGTCGGCACGGGCAAGACGACGCTCGCGATGATCGTCTCGCGCGCGGCGATCGAAGCGGGACGCTCGGTCGCGATCTACTCGCTGCCGCGCCTGTTGAACCTGATCCGGGCCGCGATCGAGACGGAGGACGGGATGGTCGGCTTCCTGGAGCGGCTGGCGGCGGTGGACCTGCTGCACATCGACGACCTCGGCGCCGAGAACACGACCGAGTGGGTGCTGGAGCAGCTGTACTCGATCGTCAACACGCGCTATGAGGACGAACGGGCGATGATCGTGACGACGAACCTCCGCTACGAGGATCTGATCCAGCAGCTCGGCGAGCGCACGGTCTCGCGCCTGGTGGCGATCTGCGGCGACGGCCTGCCGCTGTTCGGCGAGGACGACCGCCGCCAGCACCGCGTCCCGAGCGAGCGGTTCGGCGAGTCCGCGCCCGCGCGACTGCTCTAGCCCGGAAGCCGAGCCAGCCCCCCGTAGACTGCATCGCGCATGCCAGGGATCGTGATAGTCGGCGCCCAGTGGGGCGATGAGGGCAAGGGCAAGATCACCGACCTGCTCGCCGAGCGGGCGGACGCAGTCGTGCGCTTCCAGGGCGGCAACAACGCCGGCCACACGATCGTGCGCGAAGGCGAGGAGTGGAAGCTGCACCTGATTCCCTCCGGGATCCTCTACCCCGGCAAGTGCTGCGTGATCGGCAACGGCGTCGTGATCGACCCGAAGGTGCTGATCGGCGAGCTGGACGCGCTGCGCGCGCGCCGCGTCGACGTCAGCGGTCTGCGCATCTCGGCGAACGCGCACCTGATCATGCCCTACCACCTGCTGCTCGACCACGCGGGCGAGGCGAAGCTGGGCAGCCTGCAGATCGGCACGACCAGGCGCGGCATCGGGCCTTGCTACGCCGACAAGGCCGCGCGCCTGGGCATCCGCCTGCAGGACCTGCTGGACGAGAAGATCCTGAAGAAGAAGATCGTCGCGGCGATGGAGCCGAAGCGGCTGTCGCTGCGCCCGTTCGAGAAGGACCCGTCGCTGGACCTGCACACGATGACCGAGGAATACCTCACCTTCGGTCATCGCCTGGAGCAGCACATCGCCGACACGGCGAAGCTGATGTGGGACCTGCTCGACGACGGCAAGCAGGTGATCTTCGAGGGCGCCCAGGGGGCGATGCTCGACATCGACCACGGCACCTATCCGTTCGTCACCTCCTCGAACCCGCTGTCCGGCGCGGCCTGCGTCGGCACCGGCGTGGGCCCGAAGAGCATCGACGAGGTCTGGGGGATCGCGAAGGCCTACACGACCCGTGTCGGCGCGGGGCCGTTCCCGAGCGAGCTGCACGACGAGACCGGCGAGCGCATCCGCAAGGCGGGCGGTGAGTTCGGCACGACGACCGGACGCGCGCGACGCACCGGTTGGCTCGACCTCGTGGCGTTGCGCTACGCCGCGCGGCTGAACAGCCTGACGGCGCTCGTGATCACGAAGCTCGACGTGCTCTCCGGCTTCGACCGCATCCAGGTCTGCACGAGCTATCGCGGCGGCGAAGACGCCGTGTTCGACGACTTCCCCTACCACCAGACCGTGCTGCACCACACCTCCGCGGAGCTGACCGAGCTGCGCGGCTGGAGCGAGGATCTGGGCGAGTGCCGCACCGTCTCGGACCTGCCGGAGGCGGCGCGCGAGTACCTCCAGTTCATCGCGGAGCACACCGGCGCGCCGGTGACGCTCGTGGGCGTCGGCCCCGGCCGCGAGCAGGTGCTGTGGACAGAGGAGTCCGCGCAGACGCTGCTCGGGCGCAACGGGCACGGCCCGGACCCCCGGTAGCCCCGCGTAAACCGCTCGCGCGTTCTAGCCTGGGAGCGATGGGCTCCGAGCAGGAACAGACTCCCTACCTCGACGCGGTGCTGGACTACGCCGAGCGCGGGCCGGCACGGCTGCACGTCCCTGGCCACAAGGGCGGTCCCGGCGCAGACCCGGGACTCGCGGCGGCGATCGGCGAGCGCGCCCTGAGCTTCGACGTGCCTGCGCTGACGCACGGCATCGACGTCGGCCTCGACCCGACTCCGTTCGAGCAGGCGCAGCAGCTCGCGGCGGGGGCCTGGGGAGCGGCGCGGGCCTGGTTCTTGGTCAACGGCGCCTCGCAGGGCAACCTCGCGGCGGGGCTGGCGCTGGCGCACTTCGGCGAGCGCGTCGTCGTGCAGCGCAACGTCCATTCCAGCGCGATCGACGCGCTCGTGCTCTCGGGGTTGCGCCCGACGTTCGTGGCGGCGGAGGTCGACGCCGAGCTGGGGATCGTCCACTGCCTCGCCCCGGAGGCGCTCGCTAGCGCGCTGGAGCGGACGCCGGACGCGGTCGCCGCCTGGGTCGTCTCGCCGACGTACTTCGGCGCCGTCGCGGACATCGCGGCGCTCGCCGAGGTCGCGCACGCCCACGGCGTGCCGCTGGTCGTGGACGAGGCCTGGGGAGCGCACCTCGCCTTCCACGAGGAGCTGCCCGCCCACGCGCTGTCGCTGGGAGCCGACCTCGTGATCTCGAGCACGCACAAGATCGTCGGCAGCCTCACGCAGTCGGCGATGCTGCACCTGGGAGCGGGCGGGAGGATCGACGCGGACGCCGTCGACCGCGCGGTGACGCTGACCGAATCGACCAGCCCCAGCGCGCTGCTGACCGCCTCGCTGGACGCGGCCCGCCGCCAGGCGGCGCTGCACGGGCGGGCGCTGCTTGGCGAGACGATGCGCGCGCTCGCCGAGACGCGCGCGGAGATCCGCGCGATCGACGGCCTCGACGTGCTCGACGAGCGGATCGTGGGGCGCCCGGGCGTGTTCGCCTACGACCCGCTGCGCCTCGCGGTCGACGTGCGTGGGCTCGCCGCCACGGGGTTCCAGCTGGCGCCGCTGCTGCGCGAGCTGGGCGACATCAACCTCGAGCTGTATGCGCAGAACGTGCTGGTCGCGGTGTTCGGCATGGGCGAGCGCTCGCTGCCGGAGGCCGGCCGGCTGGTGCGCGCGCTGGGCGCCGCCGCCGAGCGGGTCGGGCTCGACCCGACGGGCGAGAGCGCCGGCTTCGCGGCGCCGCCACCCTGGGGCGAGCTGGCGATGACCCCGCGCGAGGCGTTCCTGGGGCGCCAGGAGGCGGTGCCCGCGGCCGACGCCGTCGGCAGGATCGCCGCCGAGTCGCTGGCGACCTACCCGCCGGGGATCCCCAACGTGCTCCCGGGCGAGCGCCTGACCGCCGAGACCCTGGCCTACATCCAGAGCACGCTCGAGCAGGGCGGGAGCGTGCGCGGGGCCAGCGACAGGCTGCTGCGCACGGTGCGGGTCGTCGCCGAGCGCACCGGGGCGGAGCCCTCCTAGCGGAGGCGGCGCCCGCGCCGCTGCTCCCAGGCGCGCGCGTAGCAGTCGAGCGTCCCGCGGGCCGTCGCCTCCCACGTGAAGGCCGCCTCGCGCTCGTGGCCACGCGCGGTGAGCTCCTGGGCGAGCCGCGGGTCCCCCAGGAGCTGCACGATCGCGGCGCCGATGTCCTCGACGTCGTAGGGGTCGAAGTAGCGGGCCGCGTCGCCGGCGACCTCCGGCAGCGCCGTCGCGCGTGAGCACGCCACCGGCGTGCCGCGCCGCATCGCCTCCAGGATCGGGATGCCGAAGCCCTCGTTGATCGAGGCGAACACGAAGCAGCCCGCGAGCGCGTACAGGCCCTCGAGGTCGTTGGCGTCGACGTACTCGGGGAACGCGACGTTCGCCTGCAACCCCAGCTCGGCGGCGAGCTCGCGCAGGCGCTGCTCGTAGGCGGTGGGATTGCCCGGCAGCACGAGCACCGCGTCGGGGTGGGCCGCGGTTACCGGCCCCATCGCCCGCACCAGCCGTTCGAGGTTTTTGTTCACCTTCTTCGCCGAGACCGTCAGCACGACGGGACCGTCGCCGAGACGCAGGCGGCGGCGCAGCTCGGCTGCCGGGGTCGGCGTGGCGATGCGCCCATTCCCCGCCGCCAGCGGCACGACGTCGATCCGCTCTCGCGGCACGCGCAGGTGCTCGACGACGTGCTCGGCTCCCGCCCGCGAAAGCGCGAGCAGGCGATCGGCGCGTCGCGCGACGAGCGGCACCACGGCCTGCCAGAGGCGCACGGTGGACGCCTCCCCGGGGTCCGGGGCGACGATCCAGGTCACGTCCGCCAGCGTCACGACGTGCACGGCGCGGGTGCGCAGCGGGCCGGTCATCGCGACGCTGTGCAGCAGCTCCACGCGCCGCCCGGCCAGGACGCCGAGCAGCGTCAGCTCGCCCGCGGCCTTCAGGCCCGGGCGTCCCAGCAGCGGGTGCGCCGTCAGCGCGACGGCCCCGCCCCAGCCCTCCGCCTGCAGGTACTCCTTGCCGCGCGGATTGCAGAACACCTCGAACTGGACCTCCGGCGCGAGGCGCGCCAGCTCGGGCACGAGCGCGCGGGTGTACGTGTCGAGGCCGCCCATGCGCGGCTCCAGGAAGATCGCGTTGATGCCTATGCGCGGGGGGAGCGGTGCGGTCGCCGTGGGCACGCGCGGACTCTAGCCGGGGCGGTCGTGGGAGCCGCGTCGCGGGCGCCGGGCCGCCCTCCGTGCCGGACTTCTCCTGTGCCGGACCCTGCGGGCGTCAGCTCAGACCCGGCGTCGAGCAGGCCCGCGGCCGGCGCTGCGGAGGCAGCAATCGCGGCGATCGTCGTCAAGCCCAGCAACAGCATCGCACGGACCGTTCGCATCGGACGCACGTCCGGCCCTTACCCCGAAAGAACGATTTCGTCCCGCCGGCGCCAGAAGGCCCAGGTCAGGCAGCCACCGTACCGGTCGTGTGGTGGGGCGCCGGTAGCGGCTCGCCTCTCTCGCGGAGATCGTCGGCGTAAGCGGCAAGCGCCTCCTTGATGCGCTCACCGACCTCCGACCTCGTCGCGCCGAGAGCCACGACGCCGGGCAGGTCGGGTAGGTACGCGCCCCAAGCCCCATCCTCGGCCTGCTCGTAGATCACCACATAGTCGCTCATCGCAGATTCTCCAAGCCGGTAGCGCGTCGGATGCTACCGAGCGTGCCGATCGGGACGGTGTCCCTGTTCTTGCCGGCAACCACGACGCGCGCCTCGCGGCCGGCGTGGCCCCAGACCTCGTGGGAGCCCTTTTGCCGCACCACGCGCCACCCCGCATCGAGCAGCGCTTCCCTCACATCCTTGTACTTCTTAGGCATCGATCGACCGTAAAGATCGACCGGGATGAAACTCGCGCTTGCTCGACGACGCGGTGCCGGGCAACGTCGGGAATGGGCCGTGCAGGAATCGAACCTGCAACCTTGGGCTTAAGAGGCCCCTGCTCTGCCGGTTGAGCTAACGGCCCGTGAGGGCGCCGGCGCGATGCCGGCACCGGCGATTCTACCGCGCGGCTATTTGCCGGTGCTGGTCGACGTCGTCGTCGAGGTCTTCGTGCTGGGCTGCGCCGTGGTTTTGACGGCGGTGCCGACGAAGCCGCCGCTGCCGCTCGCTTTGCCGGTGTAGGTGGTGCCGTTCGTGGTCGTCGTGAGGATCTGGCTCGACGGGCCCTTCTTGGCCGATTCAAGTTCCGACTTCACGCGCTGGCGGTCGGAGGCGGGGGCGAGCGCGACGGCCTTGGTCGTCGCGAGGTCGCCGACGCGGGTGTTCTTCGCTTTGTAGGCGTACTCCGCGAGCGCGGCGTAGTAGGAGGCGCTGTTCGGTTCGGCGGCGACGATGATCTGCAGCACTTCGACCGCCGAGGCGGGTTGGTTGAGCCCTTCGGCGCCGTACACGTTCAGCATCAGCTTCGCCAGTTCGAGGCTCGGCTTGGGCGGGTTCAGCGAGACGTAGCTTTCCCACGAGTGCGCCGCCTTGGCGAACAGTTCCTTGCCCTTCCCGCTCACGGCCCCGGTCTGCGGGTTCACGTACGCTTCGCCGCCCGCTTCGTGCAGCTGCGCCTTCGCGAGCTGTTCCCAGGCCGTGGCGTTCGACGGGTTGGCTTTCGTCTGCTTTTCGTACTTCTTGATCTGCCCGGCGAAGCTCGAGCTGCTGGAGCCTTCGTTTTCGGTCGCGGCGTTCAGCAGGCCGCCACCGCCGGTGCCGGCGCCGACCCCGAACAGGATCAGCCCGCCGCCGATCAGCAGCGCCAGGCCGACGTAGATCACCTTGACCGCGCGGCGGCGGTGCCTGCCCCTGAGGTCGAACAGCATCAGCTGGTGTGGTCGGGGTCGACGTGGTCGATGATCTGATGCACGCTGTCGTCTGTCTGCTGCTGCACGCTTGGCTCCGCGTTCTGCACCGGATACGGCGCCTGGCTCCCCATGGACCCCCCGGCGCCCTGTTCGCGCTTCGCGGCTTTCCTCCCCGCCAGCGCGGCCACCAGGATACTCGCCTCATACAAGACGTACAGCGGCACCGTCTCCAGCACGAGCGTGATCGCGTCGCCCGGCAGGAACGCGGCGACCGCCGCGCACGCCACGATCGCGTAGCGGCGGCTCTTGCGCAGCCGCTCGACGGTCACCAGCCCGGCGCGCGTCGCGCCGAGGATCACGACGGGGACCTGGAACACGAGCCCCATCGCCAGCAACACGGTCGCGGCGAATTTGTAGAACTGGCTCGCCTGCACCAGGACGTTGAACTCGCTGGCGTTGAAGTTCACGAAGAAGCGCACCGCCGCCGGCAGCACGACGAAGTAGCCGAACAGCACGCCGGCCGCGAACAGGAACGGGACCGCGGTCAGCAGCGGTTTGATCGCGCGTTTCTCATCGGGGCTGAGCGCCGGGACGACGAAGCCGTAGACCTCGTACAGGATCAGCGGCAGCGACAGCACGAGCGCGAACAGCAGCGAGACCGTGATCGTCGTCGTGAACGGCTCGCCGACGCCGAGCGTCACGGGGTTGTCGCCGACGGGGTGGCGGGGGATCTTCGCGACGTCCTGCTTCATCTTCGCGATCAGCCCCGGCAGCTGCGCGCGGGCACCGGCCGACAGCCCGCTGCCGGGCCGCTGTAGCGCTTCGAGCGCCGCGCGCGTGTCGCCCGAGAGTTTCAGCAGGCTCTGCTGTGCGAGCACCGCCTGGCCGACGGTGCCCTCCCCCTTGGCGACCTGCTTCTTCGTCTGCGTCTGCAACGGCTTGTTGAGGACGTGCAGCAGTTCGTGGTTCTGCCACAGGCAGAAGCCGAACACGATCGCGAGCACCACGCCACTGACGATCAGCCGCGTGCGCAGCTCGTCCAGGTGCTCCACGAGGCTCAGCCGGTCCTCGTGACCGATCGGGCGGATCGTGGTTGCCATTCGCGACCCAAGCTACCACCGCGCCTGCCAGCGCCGTGCCCCCGGAAGCCCTGCATGACGGCGTTCTTGCGCGATCGGCCCGTCGGCTGCGATCGGGCTAAAGACCTCGCCGCCACGCGTCGATGACACCCCTGACCGACCGATGCAGACACCGGAAAGCCCCGACATCCACCCCCGCGCCCCGAAGCCGCCGTCGAGTGCCGCCAAGCACGCGGCCCAGGGCCAGCAGCACGCCACGACCGGCCAGGAGCGCCCACAGGCCGCCGGCGCGCCCTGCACGCCCGAGCAGCTGCACGTCTGCTTCAACTGTGGCGGCGATCTCGTCTACCCGCTCGACTGGTGCGAGGAAGGCGTGCGCCACTGGCGCATCGTGCTGCGCTGCCCCGAGTGCGAGTCGCGCCGTGAGGGTGTGTTCGAGCAGTCCGCCGTCGAGTTGCTCGACGACGAGCTCGACCGCGCCGCCGGAGCCCTGCTCGGCGATCTGCGCCGCATGACCCACGCCAACATGTCCGAGGAAGTCGACTTCTTCGTGCGGGCGCTGGACGCGGACCTGATCACGCCGGCCGACTTCTAGCCCACCTCACGGCGCGCGCACAGGCGGCCTGGATGGCCGCCCTCGTAACGTGTCGTGGCGGCCGGAGCGTTCACAAGTTGTAGCCAGAAGCGGAGGCCGGCTCGACCTAAAGGCCGGATGCCGTAAAACGGTTCAGCGCGAGCCGCGTCCGGTCAAAGCGGCAACGAGCCTCTCAGCGATAACGCTCGACCACGGCATCCGCCACGAGGTCGAGCAGCACGCCGCGTCCCTCAGGCAGCGTCTGGGGCAGCTCGGCCTTGGCCTGCGCGACGACGCCGAGCGCACGCTCCCGCGCCTCGTCCAAGGCCCCGGTGGCGGCGATCCGCTCGCACAGCTCCTCCGCCTGCTCGGGGCCGCTGAGCGCGGCTAGGTCGAAGCTCTCGAGCCCGGGCTCGCGTTCGCGGGCGAGGATGAAGGGCAGCGTGACGGTGCCGTCGAGCAGGTCTGTGCCCCGCGCCTTGCCGGTGCGCTCGACGGGGCCGGAAACGTCGAGCACGTCGTCGAGCAGCTGGAAGGCGAGCCCGATGCGCCGCGCGAACGCCCCCAGGGCGTCGGCGAGCTCAGGGGTTCCCGAAGCGGCGTTCAGCGCTCCCAGCCGGCAGGCGGCCTCGAACAGCGCGGCGGTCTTCAGCTCGCACCGGCGCAGGTAGCGCTCGACGGCGACGTGCGCGGCGTAGGCGTCCTCGCGCTGGAGCAGCTCGCCCGCGGCGAGCGCCGAGCTGGCGTCGGACAGCGCCCGCAGCTGCGTGGCGCTCTGGTTGCGGGCCAGCTCCGCGAAGGCCAGCGAGAACAGGAGGTCGCCGGTGGCGACGGCGACCTCGCGCCCGGCCCGCGCCGCGACGGTGGGCCGGCCGCGGCGCAGCTGCGCGCCGTCGATCAGGTCGTCGTGGACGAGCGTCGCGGAGTGCACGAGCTCGACGGCGACCGCCGCCCGCACCAGGCGCTCCTCCCCCTCCTCCGAGGGGCCGCCCGCGGACTCGGCGGCCAGCACCACCAACAACGGGCGCAGGCGCTTGCCGCCCGCGCGCACGGTGGCGTTCGCGTGCTCGGCCAGCGGCGCACCGGCCTGCTCGGTCACCAGCTCCAGATGCCGCTCGGCGCGCAGCATGCGGGTGCGCAGTCCCTCGCCGCCGCGCTGCATGATCGCGTCGAGGCCCTCGACCCCTTCGGCGGCGCTGTCGGCGCGGGCCTGCTCCAGCGCGCTCATCGCCCCGCGCCCCCAGCTGAGGCCGAGGTAGAGGCGGGCACGATCCCGGCGTGGATCGCGACGATCCCCCCGGCAAGCAGCACGTAGGAGATCTCGCGCAGCCCGGCCCGCTCCAGCTCCGCGGCGAGCGCCCGCGGCTCGGGAAAGCGCTTGACGGAGTTGGGCAGGTAGTTGTAGGCGTCGGCGATCCCGGCGCCTTCGGACCCGGCGCCGTGGCCGCTGCTCCCGTTGCCGTTGCCGTTGCCGTTGTGCCCGCGCCCGGCCGCCGGCGACAGGCCCCGCGCCCGCGCCGCGAGCGCCGCGCGCACAAGTGCCTGCACCACCCGCCCGAGCACCGGCACCACCCGGTCGAACCACAGCGCGTAGAACGTCGACAGCGGCGGCCTCGTGGGCGTCGTGATCTCCAGCACGACGACGCGGCCACCGGGGCGCACGACGCGGCGCATCTCCTGCAGGCCGCGCCCGAGGTCGGCGAAGTTGCGTGCCCCGAAGCCGACGGTCGCCGCGTCGAAAGAGTCGTCTTCGTATTGCAGCGCCAGCGCGTCGCCCCACTCGAAGCGCGGACGCACCGCCGTCCCGTCGACGCCCTGCGCCTGGGCGACCTTCTCGCGCGCGTGTTCGAGCATCGCCTCAGAGAAGTCGCTGCCGATCACCTCGCCGCCCGGCGCGACGTGCGCGGCTAGCGCGAGCGCGAGGTCACCGGTGCCGGTGGCGACGTCGAGCACGCGGTCGCCGGGCCTGACGCGGGCCAGCTGCGCGGCGCGCTCACGCCAGCGGTGGTGCAGCCCCGCGGTCATCGCGGTGTTCAGCAGGTCGTAGACGCCGGCGATGCCGTCGAACATCGAGCGCACCTGCTCGGCCTCCAGGCGGCCCTGCGCGGAGCCCGTGGGGGGACCGGAGCCCATCCGGAGGAAAGCTACTGCTTCAGCTGCGAAAGGAAGGAGACGACGGCGTTGAACTTCTTCGCAGGCAGGTTCTTGAACGAGGGCATCGGCGCGGTGGGGTTCACGAGCGTGCGCGCGATCCCCTGGCGCGGCAGGCGCGAACCGATGTTCGTCAGCTGCGGGCCCGGGCCGTCATTGCCGTTGTCGCCGATCTTGTGGCAGGCCAGGCAGCCGGACTGCGCGACGACGAGCTTGCCGGCTTCGTATTCCTGGAGCGTCTTGCCGCCCGCGTTCAGCACCGCCTGCGGCGTCTTCATTTCGATCGCGGTCGGCGAGCCGGCGTTGGCGCCGGAGTAGGTGAGGAAGGCCATCGCGCCGATCACCGCGATGCCGGTCAGCGTCGCGATCGGGCGCCGCTCGGGGCGGCGCTCAGGGCTGCGGTCGTAGAACGGCAGCAGGAACAGCAGGATCATGCCGAGCGTCGGCACGCCGATCGTGGCGAGCGGCACGAGGCTCTGCGGCTTGACGACGCGCAGCACCTCGAACAGGAAGAAGAAGTACCACTCCGGGCGCGGCACGTAGGTCGTGGTGGTGGGGTTCGCCTTCGAGCCCAGCTCGGCGCCCAGCACCAGCGACATCGAGATGATCACGGCCATCACGACGCACGCCATCGCGGCGTCCTTCGCGACGGCATAGGGGAAGAACGGCTTGCCTTTCGACTTCAGGATCGCGTACTCGCGGAGGTACTGCTCCTTCTCCTGCTGGTTCATCCGCTAGACCACGTCCTCGCGCAGCTCGGGCTGCTCTTCGGCTTTCGACCACGGCGGCGCGGTGGTTCCGAGCTTCGCCACGAGGTACAGGTGCGCGCCGATCAGCGCAGCGATCAACCCTGGCACGAGCATCATGTGGATCGCATAGAAGCGCGACAGGGTCGTCGCCCCGAATTCGCCTCCCCCGCGCAGGAAGTCCGACAAGTACGGGCCGAGCAGCGGGCCGGTGCCGTTGATGTTGACGCCGACGATCGTCGCCCAGTAGGCCCGCTGGTCGAACGGCAGCAGATAGCCGGTGAAGGACATCACCATCGTCAGGATCAGCAGCACGACGCCGATCACCCAGTTCAGCTCGCGCGGGTACTTGTAGGCGCCGAAGAAGAAGGTGCGCCCCATGTGCAAGAAGATCAGGATCACCATCACGCTCGATCCCCACTTGTGCATCCCGCGCACGAACTGGCCCAGGAAGACTTCGTTCGTGACGTGGCGGATCGATTCGTAGGCGCCGCCCGCGGGGTCGGGGCGGTAGTACATCGCGAGGAACACGCCGGTCACGGCCTGGGACAGGAAGGCGAACATCGTCGCGGAGCCCAGCGTGTAGAACCAGTTCGTGCCCTTCGGCACCTTGCGGAACAGCATCCAGCGGCCGGCGCCGCTGAGCGAGGTGCGCTCGTCGACCCAGTCGACGACGCTGATCCCGGCTTCCTTGGCGTCCTCGATCGGGCCACCCTTGCGGCCGTTCTCGCTCGGGCGCGGCGGCGGCGCCTGGAGCGCGGCGGGCAGCGGCGGGGCTGGGAGCTTCGGCAGCTTCGGCATCGTTTCCTAGAGCTTCTGCGCCGAGGGGCGCGAGGGGTAGAGGTACTGGCCGATGCCGTCCAGCGGCTCGCCCGGGTCGCGCGGCGAGAAGCGTTTCAGCTCGCTGTTGACGCTGAAGCGCGGGCCGATCTGCACGAATTCGCCCTCCAGGCGGGTGTAGAAGCGGTCCAGCGGGCGCACCGGCGGGCCACCGACGCGGCGGCCCAGCAGGTCGTAGACGCCGCCGTGGCAAGGGCAGATGAAGCGCTCGGCGGCGTCGACCCAGCGCACGGGGCAGCCGAGGTGCGCGCAGCGGCTGGAGATCGCGATGTACTTCGAGTCTTTGTCGGAGGGGTCGGTGTCGATCCTGGGGTTGAACTTCCGCACGTAGGCCGTCGTCTTGCCGGCCTCACCGATGCCGGGGGTCAGCGTGAACGTGACGGGCACGTAGTTGTCTTCGTTGAAGTCTGTCTCCGTGCCGACCGTCTCCCAGTGGTGCGGCGTGCTTTTGAAGATGGGCCCGATCGCGAAGCCGAGCGCCGGCAGCGCGAACGCGCCGGCGGCGATCGCGCCCGCGGTGTGGGCCGTACCGGTCATGAAGCGCCTGCGCGTCACCGTCTCGCCCTCGAAGGCGCCGGGGATCATGCGGTCGGCGGTGTATTTGGACTTGTGCTTTGCGTGCTTGTCGGACACGGACTGCGAACAATATCGGGCCGCCATTCAGGGCGTGCGCGCAATCTCCGCCGCGCTTGTGCGCATCGCCTCGAACGCGTCTGTAGCCCCGGCGCCGACGAGGCGCTTTGCATGGGCGTGCTGCTCGCTCGGCCCCCAGCCCACGGCCCGGGCGCCCGCGGCCCAGACGGCGTCGGCGAGGCGCTCGTCGCCGGCGCCCTGCGCGAGCGCGCTGAGCGTGATCGTGTCGGCGAGCTCGGCGACCGCCTGCGTGTCGCCCAGCTCGACCAGCCGCGCCAGCCCGATCGCGTAGAGGCGGTCGCCCGCGAGCACGCGCAGGTCGGCGTCGGCGGCGCGGACGACGCGCGGGGTGCCGTAGTGCAGCAGGTAGCCCTCGTAGATGGCCTCGACCAGCAGCTCGTACTGCTCGCCCTGGCGCTCGGTGCGCGGGCCGCTGGCCGCGAGCCGCGCCGGGCTCTCCGCGGGCGCCTCGCTGTTCGCGCTCCCCTCCGCGTTCGCGCTCCCCTCCGCCTCGCCGACGAGCGTCGCCAGCAGGCCGCCCTGCTGGCGCAGCAGCTCGCGCAAGCGTTCCAGCACAAGCGTCTGCTTCGCTAGCACGGTGGTCTCCAAAACCGCAACGTCACCGGACTCCGGCCGCCGCCCTCGGCTGGCCGAGCGCCGCGAACGCCGCGGCGGCCGCTTCGATCGTGCGGTCGAGGTGCTCGGCCTCGTGCGCCAGCGAGGGGAACCAGGCCTCGAACTGCGACGGCGGCGGATAGACCCCGCGCGAGAGCAGCTCGCGGCACCAGGCGGCGTAGCCGTCGAGGTCGCAGGCCTGGGCGTCGGCGAAGCCGGCGACCTCGCGCTCGCTGAAGAACACCGTCAACAGGCCCGGCACCGAGACGACCTGCACGGCCCGGCCGGCCTCCGCGGCGGCCTCGCGCAGCCCGCCGGCGAGCCGCTCCGTGGTCGCGGACAGACGCGCGTAGGCGGCCTCGTCCAACAGCTCCAGCGTCGCCAGCCCCGCGGCGACGGCGAGCGGGTTCCCGGACAGCGTGCCCGCCTGATAGACCTCGCCCGCGGGGGCGAGCATCCGCATCAGCTCGGCGCGCCCGCCGAGCGCCGCGGCGGGCAGCCCGCCGCCGATCACCTTGCCCATCACGGTGAGGTCGGCGCCGACGCCGGTGAGCTCCTGCGCGCCGCCGCGCGCGACGCGGAAGCCCGAGATCACCTCGTCCAGCACGAGCAGCGCCCCGGCGGCATCGGCCTGCTCGCGCAGCAGCTCCAGAAAGCCCTCGCGCGGCGGCACGAGGCCCATGTTGGCGGGCAGCGGCTCCGCGAGGATCGCCGCGAGCTCGTGACGCTCACAGGCCTCGCGCAGCGCCTGCTCGTCGTTCCAGGGCACGACCACGGTCCCGGCGGCGGCGCTCGCGGGGACGCCGGGGCTCGCGGGCAACGCCTGCGTCGCGAGGCCCGAACCGGCCTGCGCCAGCAGGCCGTCGACGTGGCCGTGGTAGGCGCCCGCGAACTTCAGCACCTGCTCACGGCCCGTGGCCGCGCGCGCGAGCCGGATCGCCGTCATCGAGGCCTCGGTCCCGGAGGAGGTCATCCGCAGCATCTCGACGCTCTCGAAGCGAGAGCTGACCTCGCAGGCAAGCGCGGTCTCGCCGGTGGTCGGCGCGCCGAAGCTGGTGCCCTTCGCGGCGGCCTCGGAGATCGCCTCCAGCACCGCGGGGTGCGCATGGCCGTGGATCAGCGGCCCCCACGAGCAGACGTAGTCGACGAAGCGGTTGCCGTCGACATCTACGAGCTCGGCGCCCTCGCCGCGCGCGACGAACAGCGGGTCGCGGCCGATCGAGCGCATCGCGCGCACGGGGGAGTTGACGCCTCCCGGCAGCAGCTCCAGCGCGCGCTGGTAGGCCTCGGCGGAGCGGGTGTCCTTGAGCGAAGCCATCAGCGCGCCGGAACGATCGAAGAGCGCCCCCTCAGGGCGCTCCTATCCATGCTTCGCTTCCCAGTCCTTGAACTCGTCCGTGAAGTAGAGCAGCCGGATCTTCTTGAACTCCGTGGAGGAGTAGAGCGTGGCGCGCTCGGAGATGCCGGTCTGTCGCGCGATCGCGTCGAGCACCGCGTCGCACTCCTCCTTGGAGCGGCCGTGGGCCATGGTGAAGACGGAGTAGGGCCAGTCCTCGTAGGTGGGGCGCTGGTAGCAGTGGGAGATCCCACGCACGGTGGCCATCCGCCGGCCGATGTCGAGGATCTGCTCGTCGGGCACCTTCCAGACGCCCATCCCGTTCGCGGAGAAGCCCGCGCGGCGGTGGTAGAGGATCGCGGCGACGCGGCGTAGCAGCCCGCGCTCCTGCATCGCGGCGAGGTGGTCGAGGAGGGCGCCTTCCTCCATCCCGAGCGCCGCCGCCGCGGGGGCGTAGGGCTCGGAGACAACGGGCATGTCACCCTGCAGCGCGCGGATCACGGCGATGTCGCGCTCGTCGTAGGGCTGGGGGTCCAGCTCGACGGGGTCGCTGGCCTCGACGGCGCTGGCGAGCGCGTCGGTGCCGCCCTCCATCTCGAGGTCCATCCGGATCTTGAACAGCTTCAGCGTCGGGAGCTGGCGCACCGACTCGGCCCCCGCCTCGCGCGCCAGCACCTCCAGCGTGCCTTCCAGCCCCAGCGGCGAGTCGGGCTCGGTGGCGATCGTGAACCACAGGTTGAAGTCGTGGTTGCGCAGGTAGTTGTGCGAGACGCCGGGGTGCTCGTTGATGACCTTCGCGGCGCGGTGGGGATGCTCGGGGTCGACCTTGGCCGCGACCAGCATCGAGGAGTAGCCCAGCGCGCGCGTGTCGAAGATCGGCGTGACCTGGCGGATGATGCGCTTGTCGAGCAGGCGCTGGACGCGCGCCATCGTCTCCTGCTCGGAGACCCCCGCGAGCGAGGCGACGTGCTGGAAGGGGCGCGAGGCGATCGGGAACTTGCCCTGCATCAGGTTCAGCAGCTTGCGGTCGAGGTCGTCCAGCGGGATGGCGGCCCCGTCCTTGCGGCTGCGCAGCTTCGGGGTCGCGGTCTCGGCGCGGCCGGGGTCCGCAACGGCCGCGAGCGGCTCCTTCGCGAGTGTGGGGTCGGGTTCGCTCATCGTTGGCTCAGCCATTCGGCGGCGTCCTTTGCGTGGTAGGTGATCAGCGTGTCGGCGCCGGCGCGGTGCAGCGAGGTCAGGATCTCCAGCACGATCTGGCGCTCGTCGACGTGCCCCGCGGCGGCGGCGGCCTTCACCATCGCGTACTCGCCGCTGACGTTGTAGGCGGCGACGGGCAGCCGCGTCTCGCGCTTGACGGCGGCGATCACGTCGCCGTAGGCGAGCGCGGGCTTGACCATCACCATGTCGGCGCCCTCCTGGACGTCGAGCAGCGCCTCGCGCACGGCCTCCTCGCCGTTGGCGGGGTCCATCTGGTAGGCGCGGCGGTCGCCGAAGGCGGGCGTGGAGCCGGCGGCGTCGCGGAAGGGGCCGTAGAAGGCGGAGGCGAACTTCGCGGAGTAGGCGAGGATCGGCGTGTCGACGAAGCCCTCGCCGTCGAGCTCGGCGCGGATCTCCTTCACGCGCCCGTCCATCATGTCGGAGGGCGCGACGAGGTCGGCCCCGGCGCGCGCCTGGCTGACGGCGGTACGGGCCAGCAGCTCGACGCTCGCGTCGTTGTCGACGGAGCCGTCCTCGCGCAGCAGGCCGCAGTGACCGTGGTCGGTGTACTCGCAGAGGCAGACGTCGGTCATGACGAGCAGGCCTGGCACGGCCTGCTTGATGGCGGCGGTCGCGAGCTGCACGACGCCCTCCTCGTCCCAGGCGCCGGAGCCCTGCTCGTCCTTGTGGGCGGGAATCCCGAACAGCATCACCGCCGCGATCCCGAGGCCCGCCGCGGCCTGGGCCTCCTCGACGGCGGCGGCGATCGAGAGGCGCTCGACGCCGGGCATCGCGGCGATCGGCTCGCGGCCGGCGGCGGTCTCGGAGACGAACAGCGGCAGCACGAAGCGCGCGGCGCTCAGCTCCGTCTCGCGCACGAGCCCGCGCAGAGAAGCCGATGCGCGCAGCCTGCGCATACGCGTCTCGGGAAAGGCCATCGCCTCTCAGGTTAGAGATTCCGGCCCGCCTGGAGCGGCGGGCCTGCATCTGTCAGTCGGCGCGGCGCAGCCCGAGTCGGGCCAGGGCGCCGAACGCGGCGGCGAGCACCGCGAGGTGGATCAGCGGGCCGGGCAGCGAGGGCGAGGCGCCGTTGACGGCGGCGTCCAGCGCCTGCAGGGCGGCCTTGAAGGGGAACACGAAGGAGATGACGTCGATCGCGTCGTTCAGGCCCGCGCCGACGGCGCCGCTCGGCACGAGCGCCAGGAACGCCAGCGGCAGCGACAGGCCGAAGGCCAGCAGCGAGGCGGCGCGCGCCTCGCGCGCCAGCGCCCCGATCGCGACGCCCAGCGCCGCGAAGCCCGCGCTGCCGAGCGCCAGCGCGGCGAGCCACTGCGCGAAGCGTCCCCAGTCCAGCTCCACGAAGCCGCCGATCGCGGCGAGCATCGCGAGCGCCAGCACGAACGAGCAGGCCGCGGCGAGCAGCGCCTTCTCCAGCAGCAGCCCGCCACGCGTGGTCAGGCCGCGCACGAGGCGCGCCAGCGTGTGCTCCTCGCGCTCGAGCGCCACGCCGCCTGAGGCGAGCAGCACGCAGACGAACATCAGCGAGATGCTGACCGCGACGACGACGGCGAAGGTGTCCAGCGGCGTGCGCCGGCCTTCGACGAGCCGCGTCTGGATCTGGATCGGCTGGCCGATCGTGGCGAGCACGTTCTTCGCGAGGTTCAGGTTCTGGGAGGCGAAGCCGGCGAAGGAACCGATCTGTTCGAGCGTCTTGCGATCCTGGCCCGGCGGCAGCCGCTGCGCGATGGCGTGCAGCTTCGGCGCGATCTCGCCGAGCCCGATCAGTTCGGGGGCACCCAGCACGCCGAGGTTGCGCCCGCTGAGCAGCGCGCCGATCGCCTGCGAGGCGGCGCGCTGGATTTCTTCGGAGAAGCCGACGTTCGCCTTCGCCAGGGCAGATTCGATCTGCGCCTGCACGAGCGACTGCTCCAGCGCGTTGCCGTTGTAGAGCACTTCCAGCTTCGCCTGTTTCAGGCCCGAGCCCAGCCGCGCGGCGATGTTCGGCGGGATCACCACCGCCGCGAGCACCTTGCCCGATTTGATCTGGTCCACCGCCTGCGCGCGCGTTGAGACCTTCTCGGGCTGCACCTGCGAGAAGAGCTGCTGCGCGTACTCGCTCACCGGCACGCGCCGATTGCCCACGGACACCGTCTGCCCCGGCGGCGTCTGGTCCACGATCGCCACCTTCGGCTTGCCGGGCGAGCGCGAGATCGCCAGCCCGATCAACAGCGCGATCGCCACCGGGTAGACGATCAGCACCCCCACCAGCAGCCGCGAGCGGCGCAGCACCAGCAGGTCCTTCGCGAGCAGCGCCCTCACGCGTGCCCCTTCGCCTGCAGCAGCTCCAGGAACGCGCTCTCCAGGTCCTCGCCGCCGGTCGTGAGCTCCGCGGGCGCCCCGTCGAACAGCACCTCCCCGTCGGCGAGCACGATCGCCCGGCTGGCATAGCGCCGCACCTCCCCCAGGTGATGCGTCGAGAACAGCACGGCGGTCCCCCGCTCCGCGAGGCCGCCGACGAACTCCCACAGCCGCGCCCGCTGGCCGGGGTCGAGCGCGGTGGAGGGCTCGTCCAGCGCGAGCACCGGGGGGTCCGCCAGCAGCCCCAGCGCGACGTTCACGCGCTGGCGGTTGCCGCCCGACAGCCGCTCCGCGCGCTCGTCCGCGCGCTCGGACAGCCCCGTCTGTTCGAGCATCCGCGCGACGGTGGCCTCGACGTCGGCGACGCCCTCCAGGCGCGCGAACAGGCGCAGGTTCTCGCGCACGGTCAGCTTCGAGTACAGCGCCGCCTGTTGTGGCACCCAGCCGACGCCGCGCGCGCTCTGCAGCCGTGCTCCCTGCACGGAGCCGGCGTCGGCCTGCTGCGCGCCGACGAGGATCGAGAGCAGCGTCGTCTTGCCGGCGCCGTTCGGCCCGACGATCGCGACCAGCTCGCCGGCGCGCAGCTCGAAGCCGACGCCGCGCAGCGCTTCGCGCTGGCCATAGCGCTTGACGAGGCCGCTGACGCTGAGGATTGGGTCCACGCGGGTGGTACTAGAGCAGGCCCTCGCGCGGCCCGTCGCGCGAGCGGCCCCAGGCTTCGAAGCTGAGGTGGCGGTTCAGGTAGACGACTGTCTCTCGCAGCACCGACAGGATCGGCAGCGCGATCAGCGCGCCGATGATCCCGTCGACGTGCAGGCCCAGCAGCAGCGCAAAGATCACGAGAATCGGGTTGATCCGCAGCGTGTGCCCGAACACCTGGGGCGCCACGACGTGGCCCTCCAGCTGCTGTAGGGCGATGAAAAGGAGGATCAGCCACACCGCGGAGATCGGATTCGTGACCAGCGCGACGATCACCGGTGGGGCGGCGCCGAGGATCGGGCCGATGTACGGGATCAGCTCCATCAGGGCGTAGAAGACCGCGAAGGCGATCGCGTACTTGCTCCCGTCCGGGAACAGCCCCACGGTGCCGTAGATCCACAGCGAGACGCCGGCGGAGGCTCCCATAATCACGCTGAACAGGAGCTGGCCGCCGACGTAGCGCGAGACGGCGCGCTGGACCAGGTGGGGGTAGTCGTCGGCGTCGGTTCCGTCGCCCTTCGGCATCAGGCGTCTGGCCAGGGCGCCGATCTGCTCTCCGTACAAGAGCATGTACACGGACAGCACGAAGATCAGGACGAGGTCGAAGACGACGCCGGCCGCTTCGCTGAGGATGCTCGCGCTCGAGGAGGCGAGTTCGCCCGCGCTCTTCGCGACTTTTTCCTGAATCGTCTGCAGCGCGGTTTTGCCCTGCTTGAGGATGTGGACGTGGATCCCGCTTTCGTTCAGTTCTTCCTGGAGCGTCTGGAGGTTTTCGTTGGCTTCGTCGACGAGGTGCGGGAGGTTGTTGGCGAACTTCTGCACCTGGTCGGAGATAGGGTTCGCGACGAGGAAGCCGAGCCCGCCCAGGGCGAGGAAGAACGCGAGATAGACCGCGAGCACCGACAGCCCACGCGGAAGCCGGCGCCGCTGCAGGAAGGCGACCGCAGGGTTGAGGATCAGCGCGATGAGCCCCGCCACGATGAACAGCACCAGCACCTCCGCCGCGATGTTCGCCAGCGTCCACACCGCCAGCAGCGCGATCGGCAGCACCGCGAGCTGGACCCAGCGCGGGACGATCGCGCGCTGCGGCTCGTCGTGCTCGGCTTTGCGCTCGGGCGGCTCGTCCGCGAGCCGCTCCTCCTCGCGGCTCGGCGGGTCGGCTTCGGGGGCCTCGCCGGGGCCGTTCGTGGCGCCGTCCCTCACTTGCCTCCCGTCATCGCCGGAGTATGGCTGAGCCCCAGGCGGCAGCCGCGCGGATCCTGTTCGTCGGCGACGTCGTCGGCGGGCTGGGCCGGCGCACGCTGCTGGACTGCCTGGCGGTGCTGCGCGAGCGCCACTCCCCCACGTTCGTGGTGGTCAACGCCGAGAACATCGCCGGCGGGCTGGGGATCACGCCGAAGATCGCCGACGAGCTGCTGGCGAAGGGGGTCGACGCGATCACGCTCGGCAACCACACCTACCGGCGCAGGGAGATCTACTCCTACCTCGACCGCGAGCCGCGCATCCTGCGACCGGCCAACTTCCTCAAGAGCCAGCCCGGGCACGGCACCTGCATCGTCGAGCGCGACGGGGTGCGGCTCGGGGTCGTGAACATGAGCGGCAACCTGTACCTGAAGGCGGGCCGCTCGGCCTTCACGGCGATCGAGGCGGCGCTGGGCGAGGTCGGCGGGGTCGACCACGTGCTGGTGGACATGCACGCCGAGGCCACCTCCGAGAAGGTCGCGATGGGCTGGCACCTCGACGGCCGCGTCAGCGCCGTCGTCGGCACCCACACGCACGTCCCCACCGCCGATGCGCGCGTGCTCCCCGGCGGCACCGCCTACATCACCGACGTCGGCATGACCGGCCCGCGCGGCGGCGTGATCGGCGTCAAGCGCGAGCAGGCGATCGAGTCGCTGCTGACGCAGATGCCGGTCCGTTTCGAGACCAGCGAAGAGGACCCCTGGCTGATGGGCGTGCTGATCAGCTGCTCGCGGCGAATGCGGGCGGACTCGATCGAGCAGGTTCTGATGCCACGGCCGGCGGCGTCTCCCGGGCCGGCCTGACCCCCACCGGGCCGTAGCGCCCAAGCAGAGCAACGAGGGCCAGCGGGAAAAACCAGGTTATGTACAGATAAAACCAGTGGTCGATCCCGAGCTGCACGGCGACGATCACGGCGGCACAGGCGGCCGCGAGCCCGACGACGTCCACCCGCCGCGGCACCACCGCCAGCCCCACGGCGAGCACGACGGCAACGATCTGCACGGCCGTCTGCCAGCCGCCGAGCCCCCCGTACAGCCCCCACACCGAGAAGGGCGATTCGCGGTCGCCCTGGTAGGCGAATGTGCGCTCGTAGATCGTGTGCAGCGAGTCGCCCGTCAGCGCGGGGATGCTCGCGAGCGCGCCGACGGCCACGAAGGCGAGCAGGAACGTCACGAGCAGGCGCAGGCGCGTGCGGGTACGCACCGTCACCTCGCGACCGTCGGCGCCGCGGACCGTCTTTTCCCATAGACCATGCGTCGCGAGCAGCGGCGCGAGCGCGAGCGGGGCGAACTTCGCGAGCCCCGCGAGCGCGGCGAAGGCCCCGCGCAGCGAGCAGGCGACGGCGCCGCGATACGTCGCGGCGAGCATCGCCGCCAGCACCAGCACCGCGACGAGCGTGTCGTTCGAGTTGCTCTCCAGGGCGTAGATCGTGAACGGGAAGGCGGCCCACCCGTAGGCGAGCGCGATGCCGAGGCTCGGCCCGCGCACGCGGCGGCCGAGCAGGAACATCAGGCCGATCGCCAGCAGGTCGAAGACGATCGCGGCGGCGTGCGCGGCGGGCAGGTCGTCCCACTTGCCGCTCCAGCCAAAGACCTGCTCGAAGGGAACGTAGGCCTCGTAGGCGACCGGGCCGTAGGTGTCGCCGTGTTCGTTGTCGGAGGGCCAGTGGCCGTAGAGCGGCGTGCCATGGGCGACCTTGTGCGCGCCGATCACCCCCGCGTAGCCGACGTCGATCACGTTCGAGTCCGTGACGTTCAGCGCGATCCGGAAGCCGACCAGGAACAGCAGCCCCAGCAGGAGCCAGGGCGCGGGCACCAGCAGCCGCAGCGGCCCCGGCTCGCGCGGGCGCCGTCGCAGCGCGAGCGCCAGCATCCGCGCGAGCAGGTACAGCAGCGGCGGGTAGGCGAGCGGCACCGACTGGTAGATGTCGGCGTGGTTGAAGAAGGCGAGCGAGACCGAGAACGACAGCAGCGCCAGCAGGTCGAGGTGCAGCAGCCGCAGCGGCCGGCGCCAGTCGAAGAAGGCGGCGAAGAACAGCACGCACAGCGGCAGCCAGATGTAGAGCGCGTTGACGTGGCGCCCGAACGCGCCCTTGTAGCCGCGCGCCATCGTCCAGGCGACCTGAAAGCCGGTCCACTGTTCGAGCACGCGGCCCGAGACGTCGTCGATCGCGACCTGGCCGATCTCCTTCTTGCCGTTCTTGGAGAAGTAGCTGACCTGCCAGTGCAGCGGCGCTTTCAGGTAGGCGCCGCCGTAGGAGCCGGGGTATTCGGCGCGGACCTTCTTCATCTTCGCCAGGCGCCCCGCGATCGCCAGCACCTGGTTCGCGGACAGGCGGCGGCCCGGGGGCGGCGTGTCCGAAGCCGGGACCGGGATCGGCGCGTCGGGGTCCGTCGCGGTCGAGGCGGTCGCGGCCGAGGAGCCGGTCGCATCCGGCGACGGGGTCTGTTCGGCGGCGAGCGGCAGGGGCTGCGGGACGCTCGGCAGCGAGCCGGCGTCGGCCATGGCGGCGGCGGGCAAAGCCAGGCAGGCGATGCACGCGAGCGCGAGCGTCAGCCGTCGCATCAGGCGAGCGTAACGGGGCGGCCTAAACGCTCGCGGCGCTCGCCCCGAAGTGCGCGAGCACGATCGGGGCGACGTCGCGGATCGCCCACTGCCCCGGCTCCTGCGCCGGCAGCTCGACGCCGCAGGCGATGAGCGCGCCGAGCGAGTCCGAGGCGTGCAGCGAGCCGTGGCTGCCGCCGCCGACGTGCGCCTGGCGGCCCCAGTCCAGGAACTCGTAGCCGGGCGCCGCCGACAGCAGCACCTCGCCGGAGCTGGGGCACGTCAGCGCGGACCAGACGCGCGCGAGCACGTCGGGAAAGGCGGGGGTGTGGAGCACCCCGTCGCGGACGCTGCCGTCGATCGCCGCCAGCGGCCCCTCGACGCTCCAGCGCGCGCCGCGCGGGTCCTGCAGATCGCCGCCGGGCGAAAAGCGCAGCTCGCCGTGCTCACGGCTGCTGACGATCCCCTCGCTGACGCGGTCGTGGGCGTCGCGGGCGAGCCAGATCACGTGCTCGACGCCCTCGGTCGCCAGCGCGCGGGCGACGACGGAGGCGCGCATCGCGTCGCGCTCGGACTCGTGCAGCGCGTAGACCATCGCGGCGCGCTGGGAAGGACAGACGGCGATGTGCGGCTCGCGGGTCTCTCCCCCGCGCGGGGGCGCCAGCACGCCGAGGTCGGCGAGCTCGTCCTGCAGCGCGATCGTCTCCGTCACCGGCGCCTGGGAGTGGTCGGCCATCGCGATCACGGCGTGCTCGGCGAGGAACTCGTCGATCCCGCCCGCGGCCTCGCAGACGCGCGCGAGCTGCAGGTCGGCCTGCGCGAGCGATTGCAGCTGCGCGTCGGGGCCGCGCTTGTGCGAGTGCCAGTCGTTGTCGGGCAGCGACAGCAGCAGGAAGTCGAACAGGTCCCGTTCGACCATGTAGCTGGAGACGCAGCCGGAGTGCCGGTCGCGCACGCCGGGCATGCCCAGGCCCGAGCGGCAGCCGGTGCGGCGCGAGGCGAAGATGTCGGCGTAGAACAGCTCGCGCGGCCCCATCACGGAGTGGCGCATCAGCGTGGAGGCGACGCGCGTCAGCGCGGTGTCGCGCTGCGGCTCGTGGCGATGGCGCCCGCGGTACATCAGGTACGTGGTGCCCGCGGTGCGCACGTCGGCGTCGTCCAGCGTCTCGAACACGGTCGGCGTCTCGGCGGCGAGGTGGGCGCGGTTCATGTTGTAGACGGTGTCGGTCAGCTGGCGGCCGATCCCGAAGCGCTGGGCGGAGCGGAAGCTCGACCCGTATTCGACGTAGCGCCGCTCCTCGCGCAGGTACCAGTTCATGCCGGGGATGCGGTGGGCGTCCTGGCCGAGGCCCGTCACGATCGAGGCGGCGCAGACGGGAGTGACGGAGGGAAACGCCGCGACGCAGTCGGGCACGTAGCGCCCGCGCTCGATCAGCGTCGCGAGCACCGGCGCGACGCCGGCGGCGACCGCCTGCTCGAGCATCGCGGGCGCCATCGCGTCGATCACGCAGAGGACGAGCTTCGGCGGCTTGGCGGACGGCGTCGTGGC
Organism: Solirubrobacteraceae bacterium; assembly: GCA_035508515.1. Lineage (GTDB taxonomy): Bacteria > Actinomycetota > Thermoleophilia > Solirubrobacterales > Solirubrobacteraceae > Palsa-744. The sequence goes on from DATJMW010000025.1 coordinate 51,739, forward strand.
GGGCATCTCGCCGGCGGCGCCCAACTCAGCGCCGCAGGACCCGCAGGCCGGCGTACTTCTCGCCGGCGCGTGCGCGCGTGCGCAGCAGCAGCCACGCCAGCAGCGCGAGCGCCACGTAGCCGAGCGGGTGCAGCGCGGCGACGAGCACCGCGACGATCAGCGAGGCGGCGTCCAGATACAGGGTGAGGGCCTGTTTCGCGGTGCCGTCCGCGAGCCGCGCGCGGGCGCGGGCGAACAGCGGCAGCACCGCGCGCTGGCTGAGCCAGACGGCGGCCAGCCCGCCGATCAGGCCGGGCCACCACGCGTCGTGATGGGAGGCCAGCGTCCCGGCGAACAGCACCGCCCCCGCGCCGTAGGCGAGCCCGACGATCGCCGCCGCGAGCGGCTGCGGGCGGGCGTCCTCCAGCTCAGGGTCGGGCAGCGCGCTCTGGCGCAGCAACAGCTGCGCCGCGTACGCAAGCACCAGCGCCAGCACGACGACGAGCAGCCACCAGTCTTCTTTCAGGAAACGGAACGGGTCGTGCGCGAAGCCGACGCCGAGCGCCTTGCCGGAGGCGAGCGCGCCCGCGAGCAGCACCGGCAGGAACGGGCGCAGCCCGCAGGCGGCGGCGAGGCCGGCGCCGAGACCTATGTAGAAGAAGGTGCCGTTCATGCGTTCGGGGTGCGGGGGGTGCGCTACCGTGCTGCTGGCCGGTGCGACCGGCTCAGGACGATAGACGAGACGTGCGGCGGTGCGGCGGCGAGGTTCGTGCCGCGCGGCGCCGAATAGGACCACAGCACATGGACCGATCGATCAGCCCAGGCGGTGGCGGGCGCGGAGCCCGGCCGACGGCGCACGAGCTCGCGCGCTACGAGGCGCTGTTCGCGACGCGCACGCGCGGGATGAAAAGCTCGGCGATGCGGGACATGATGGCGCTGACCGAGCGCTCGGACGTGATCTCGCTCGCGGGCGGGCTGCCCGACACGAGCACGTTTCCAGCGGAGCTCTACGCGAAGCTGATGTCGGAGGTGGCGGCCTCGGACACGGCCCGCGCGCTCCAATACGGCCCTACCGAAGGCCTGCACAGCACGGTCGACTGCATCGTGCAGGTGATGGCCGCGGAGGGCACGTCGATCGACCCGGGCGAGGTGATCGTCACGACGGGGGGACAGCAGGTGATCGACCTCGTCTGCAAGACGCTGATCGACCCCGGCGACGTGATCGTCGCGGAGGCTCCGACCTACCCCGGGGCGGTCCCGACGTTCAGCGCCTACCAGGCGCAGGTGGAGCAGATCGAGATGGACTCCGACGGGATGCCGATCGACGAGCTGGAGCGCGTGCTGGACCGCCTGCAATCGGAGGGCCGGCGCCCGAAGTTCATCTACACGATCCCCAACTTCCAGAACCCTGGCGGCGTGACGATGTCGCTGCCGCGGCGGCGGCGGCTGGTCGAGGTGGCGCACGAGCGGGAGCTCTTGATCCTCGAGGACAACCCCTACGGCCTGCTCCGCTACGAGGGCGAGGCGCTGCCGACGCTGCACTCGCTCGACGCGGAGATCGGCGGGCGCGGCGGCGCGGCGGACCTCGTGATCTACCTCGGCACCTTCTCGAAGATCCTCTCGCCGGGGGTGCGGCTCGGCTGGGCGGTGGCGCCGCGCCCGGTGCTGGAGAAGCTGAACCTGGGCAAGCAGGGCGCGGACCTGTGCTCCTCGCCGGTGACGCAGATGTTCGTCGCGGAGTACTTCCAGGAGCGGGCGCGCGACGGCCGCCCCCTCTGGCTGGCCTACGTCGAAGAACTGCGCGAGCTGTACAAGCGCCGCCGCGACGTGATGGTGGGCGCGCTGCGGGAGCACTTCGGCGAGACGGCGCACTGGACGCACCCGGAGGGCGGGCTGTTCGTGTGGGCGACGCTCGACGGGCGGATCGACACGACCGACCTGCTGGCGCAGGCGCGCGAGAAAGAGGGGGTGGCGTTCGTGCCGGGCCGCTCGGCCTACATGGACGGGCGCCGGGGCTCCAGCTCGATGCGGCTGAACTTCGCCGGCGTCCCGGACGAGGACATCCGCGAGGGGATCGCGCGCATCGCGCGCACGCTCGAACCCGACGCCGGCCTGCTCGGGACGCTGCTGGGCGGCGCCGCTTCGCGAGCGGGCGCGCCACCCGCGGAGGAGCGCGAGCAGGCGGCGCCGGAGCCGGGCCTGGCCGACGTCGTGGAGCTCCCGCGCCGGGAGCAGGGCGCGCGCCGTCGCAGTCAGGATCGATGACCGCGGACAAGCGGGTCGTCGCGGTGCTGAAGGGCGGCGGGTCGCTGGAGCGGACCGTGTCGCTGCGCTCGGGGGCGCGCGCGGAGGCGGCGCTGCGGAGGCTCGGGCACGAGGTGGTGGCGATCGACGCGGGGCAGGACATGCTGGAGCGGCTGCTGGAGACGAAGCCGGACGTGGCGTTCGTGGCGCTGCACGGCCGCGACGGCGAGGACGGCACCGTGCAGAGCCTGCTGGAGGCGATCGACCTGCCCTACACGGGCTCGGACCCCGGCGCCTGCATGCGCTGCACGGACAAGGCGCTGGCGAAGTACCTGATGCGCGAGGCCGGCGTGCCGACGCCGGAGTGGAGCACCTTCAAGGAGAGCGCCGTCAAAGACCTGGGCGTCGCCGCGGCGCTGCCGGAGATCGGCGCCAAGCTGGGCTTCCCGATGGTGGTCAAGCCAGCCAGCCAGGGCTCGGCGCTGGGCGTCAAGTTCGCACGCGAGGCGGAGGAGCTGCCGGGGGCGATCGTCGGGGCGCTCTCCTACCACTCCAAGGTCCTGCTGGAGCGCTACGTGCAGGGCCGCGACCTGGCGGTGTCGGTGCTCGACGGCGAGCCCGGCGCCGAGCCGGTGGCGCTGCCGGTGATCGAGGCGATCCCGCGCGACGAGGAGTTCTACAACTACGAGTCGCGCTACGAGATCGGGATGACGACCTTCGTCTGCCCCGCCGAGCTGCCCGACGGCGTGACCGAGCGCGCGCAGGAGCTGGCCCGGCGCGTGTACGCGCTGCTGGGCTGCCACGGCTTCGCGCGGGTCGACCTGCTGCTCGACGCCGCCAGCGGCGAGCTGACCGTGCTCGAGACGAACGTCGTGCCGGGGCTGACCGAAACGAGCCTGCTGCCGATGGCGGCGGACGCCTCGGAGCTGTTCTTCGACGAGCTGATCGCCCGGATGCTGGACAGCGCGTTTACGCGCTAGGAATCCCCGGCGGCGAAGTCCTCCGGCGAGACCTCGTCGAGGAACTCCTTGAACTTCTCGACGACGTCCTCGGACTCCTCGACGTCGTGCTCGAACTCGATGGCGGACTCGGCGATGACGTCCTCGGCGGCGAAGATCGGGGCGCCGCAGCGGACGGCGAGCGCGATCGCGTCGCTTGGGCGCGAGTCGATCTCCAGCTCGCGCCCACCGATCTGCAGGGTGATCGAGGCGAAGAAGGTGTTCTCCCGCAGCTCGGTGACGGAGACGGAGGTGCATTTGACCTCCAGCTCGCCAAGGATGTCGTTGAGCAGGTCGTGGGTCATCGGCCGCGGCGTGCCGGCGCCCTGGAGCTTCATCAGGATCGAGGCCGCCTCCGGGTGGCCGATCCAGATCGGTAGGAACTTGTTGCCCTCGACAGTCTTCAGGAGCACGATCGGCTGCTTGCCAACCATGTCGAAGCTGACGCCGTAGATGACCATCTCCTGCAACGTGGATCCTCCGAGAGGGGAAAGGCCAGAGTATAGGTACCCGTCAGGGCCCGCCAGCGGGGGCGACGCGCCTCTTCAGGGCCTTGTTGCGGCTTCGCCCTCGGCGTCGCCGCGGAACGTCCAGAGCTTGTTGCCAAGGAAGTTGAAGGGCATCGAGGCGGCGACGGCGAGCGCCTGGGCGGGCACCTTCGGCAGGTGCGCGGCCTCGACGAACAGCGTCAGCAGCAGCAGGCTGACGATCTCGGCCAGCAGGCTGACGAACAGGAAGCGCGCGGCCTGGTGATGCGCGCGGCCCTGGTCGCGCGCATCGAACGTCCAGTGGCGGTTGAGCACGAAGTTGTTGAGCACCGCGACGAGCCAGGCGGCGACGGAGGCGGCGCGGTAGTCGAGCGCGAAGCCGTGGACCAGCAGCGCGTAGACGGCGACGTTGACGACGAAGCCGATCCCGCCGACGAGCCCGAAACGCACCAGCTGGAGCCAGTTCGCGGGCTTGCGCAGGCCGTGCAGCAGGCGCACGTGCGGCCGGTGGTGAACCGCGGGACGACCGATGTCGATGTTACGGGCGTGAATGTCTACGGCGGTGGCCTCGTCGGGCATCGGGGCAGGGTAGCTGAAGCCTGGTCGCGCGCCCCCGGGCGGGCGGGCGCTTTCGGCGAGCGTCGTCCTCGGCTGCCGACACCGAAAGGGTAGCGGGCCTCGCGGGAGCAGGCGCGCGGCGCAGGCACGCTCGCTAGCCTTGCTGGGGTGACCGAGTCGAGCCAGGCCCGCGCGGCGCGCCCGTTCAGCGGCGGCCTGTCGCGCTTCTCGCTGATCGTGGCCGCGGTGGCGGCCGTCCTGATCGCGGTCGGGCTCGTGCTTGCGCTGAGCGGCGGATCGCACGATCGCGGGGCCGCCGGCGCATCGGCCCGGCAGCGCATCACGGTGGTGGGCATCCATCACCACGCGCGCGAACACGGCGGCGGGAGCGGCGGCGCGGCGGCGCCAAGCGTCGCCGGCGGCACGAAGCCGAGCGGCAGCGCTACGGGCGCAAGCGGCGGCGCGAGTGCGGCGGCGGGCGGCGGGCGGGCGAACGTCGCGGAGGTGGCGGACCCGGAGGAAGCGAACAGCTTCCCGGCGCCGGCGAACGTGCGCCACAAGGCGGCGAAAACGCCTGAAAAGGCGAGCGAAGCCGTCGTCGCGGAAGGGGCGCCCTCGGACGCGGAAGTCAAGCAGGAGCTGGCGCAGATGCACGCGGTGGAACGGAGCGCCAAGCAGGCTCAGCAGCAGCGGCTGAAGCCGGTGGCGGGCGGCAATTCCGTGGGCGGCAACGGCACGATCCCGATCCCGCCGAACGTGCCGGAAGCGGTCCAGCGCGTGATCGCGGGGGGCAACGCGATCGCGGACTTCCCCTACGTGTTCGGGGGCGGGCACGCCTCGTTCGTCGACAACGCCTACGACTGCTCGGGCTCGGTCAGCTACGCGCTGGCGGCGGGCGGCCTGCTGGGCGCGCCGCAGACTTCGGGCGAACTGGAGCACTGGGGCGCTCCCGGCCCCGGCCGCTACATCACGATCGAGGCCGCGGCGGGCCACGTCTACATGTACGTCGACGGCGTGATGTTCAACACCGCGGGACGCAGCGGCGTCTACGCGTCGCGCTGGCAGGTCAAACCGGTCGACAACAGCGGCTACGTGACGCGCCACTGGCCGGGGCTCTGATGCTGGCGCTGGTGCCGCTGGCGCTCGACGGCGAAGCCGCTGTCGAAGCGGGCGGTTCGGGCACGGCGATCGCGATCGTCTCGGTGATCTCGATCGTGGCCGGCTACGTGCTGCTGTACCTGCTGTGGCGCTACGTGTTCAGCGCGAAGGCGAAAGCCAAGCGCGGCGAACCGCCCGAACACTGAGCCCAGGGCACGCGCAGGCCCGGCGCGCGGCCCGCTCGCGGGCGGGAGCCGTCAGTGCGCGAGCGTCGCGGTGCTGAGCACGGTCGTGGTGACCGGGCTGCTGGCGTTGTGCACGACGAGGCGGATCATCAGCGAGACCTTGTGCAGCTTGCGCAGCTTCGCGGCGGTGGCCTTGCTGAACTTGATGCGGTAGCTGCTGTGGCCGGCCTTGGTCGTGACGAGGATCGCTTTGGCGATCACGATCTGCGGCGGCGTGCCTTTCGCCAGACCCGTCGCGGTTCCGCCCTTCAGCCCGATCTTCTTGGCGACCGACTTCGCGAGCAGCACCTCGAAGCGGCCGGCCGCGCGGCCGTTGACGGAGTAGCGGACGACGAGGCCGCTCTTCAGCGCGGAAGCGAGGCTCTGGGGAGCCACGGCGGCCGTCGCGGCCACCGGTCCGGTCGTGCCGGCGGCAGGCGGGACACCGACGGCGTTCGGGTTCGACGAGCCGCCGGCGGCGGGTGTGCTGTCACCGCCGGAGGTGCTCGGCGAGGAGCCGGGCCGCGGGGGGCCGTCGACCGTGATCGTCTGCGCGAAGCTCGCGCTCTGCCGGGCGCTGTCGGTGACGGTCAGCGTCACTTCGTAGCTGCCGCCGTACTGGAAGGTGTGGAACACGCTCTCGTCGGTCGTCCCGGAGAGGCTGGTGCCGTCGCCGAAGTTCCAGGAGTAGATCGGCGCGACGTAGGGCTCGTCGGCGGGCAGCCCGCCCGCGGCGGCCTGGAGCGTGATCAGGGACTCGGTGCCGTCGAAGCCGGCGACGTCGCCGACGTTGATCGGGTTGGGTGCCGTGAAGCGCGGCGTGAGGTTGTCTCCCTGCCAGCAGAAATAGCCTTTCCCGTTCGTCAGCCAGGTGCTGTCGAAGGCCCACTGGATGTAGTACGGGTGCCCGTTGATCGTCTCGTTGGAGATGTTGGCCGCGTGCGAGTACGGTTCCGGCGTCGGCGCGGTCGTCGGCGGCGGGCCGAAGTTTTCCTGGCACATGTCGCCCTGCTCGGCGCCAGTCGCCGTCTGGTACCAGCCGTTCAGAAGCGGGTCGACGACGATGTTGCTCTGCTCGACGCTGAGGTCGTTGATCAGGATGTCCGGCAGCCCGGTCATGTAGTCGCTGAGCAGGTTCGGGCCGCCCAGCTGGTTGGGCTCCACCAGCGGCGCCGCGTTCGCCTGACATGCGAGGTCTTCTTCGGTGGGGCCCACCGTCACGAGCGGGTTCTGCGATTCCACTTTCCCGGCTTCGCCCGCGACCCAGGGCTGCACGGCGTAGATCACCTGGCCGGGGGCGCCCGGATTGATCGCGGAGTGATACCCGCAGATGCCGTTGGAGGGTTTCGAGGTGGTGGAGTCCGAGCAGTTGCCGTTCCCGCCGGTGTCGGTGCAGACGACGACGCCGGGAGGCGTGAGCAGGTAGTAGACGCCTGGGCCGGTGGCGCCGGGGAGCGCGCCCGAGGAGACCACGTGCTGTAGCTCGGCGCGGATCTGCGCGTCGGTCAGGCACGCGAACGCCGCCGGTTCGGTGCAGCCGCTGGTGGGGTAGGCGTCTTTGTCGGTGTAGGAGCCGCGGAAGGTCGAGACGTTGGCCGCGCTGCCGCCGCTGTCGCCGTACTGCCCGTTGAGGGCAAACACGTCGCCGCTGGTGCGGTCGGCCCCGACGTTCTGCATGTAGCCGTTGATCAGCTGCTTCCATTCACCGCGGTAGGTTTCGGTCGGGTCCCAGTAGATCGTGTACGCGTCGGAGGAGTGCAGCACCGGGCCGCCGTGGTATTGCAGCGGTTCGGCTTTGAGCGCGGGCAGTTCGCGGCGCTGGTATCCGTAGCCGCCTGAGAGCACGGCGCCCGCCGTGGCGGTGAAGGCGAGTGACGCCGCCAGCGCGAGCAGGGCGGCGAGGAACGGCACGCGCAGCGGTCGAGGGTGCGACGAAGGGGTCGGAGTGGAGCCCACGGCTGCATCATCGGCACGACCGGCCCAGACCCTTAGCCATCGCGCGAAACGTCGCCGCGCGCCCGAGCGCCCCGCGCGAGGGCTCCGCGGCGCCTGCCCCGGAGCTAGGGTCTGCATCGATGCTCGCCGCGGTGAACATCGAAATCTCCCAGCACTTCCTCGACGACCGCGGGCAGCGCTCGGGCTTCGTGCTGCTGGGGGCGTTCCTGCTGGCGTTCCTGTTCATCCGCACGAGCGCGCGCATGATCCGCAGCCCCAAATTCCAGTGGTGGCCGGGCAGCGTGGAAACGAAGGGCGGGCTACACCTGCACCACCTCGTGTGGGGAATCTGCCTGATGATGAGCAGCGGCTTCCTGAACTTCGCGCTGGCGCCGCTGTCGCCGTGGGCGGAGGTGCTGGCGGCGGCGTTCGGGATCGGCGCGGGGCTGACGCTGGACGAGTTCGCGCTGTGGGTGCGCCTCGAAGACGTCTACTGGTCCGAGCAGGGCCGCATCTCGCTCGACGCGGTCGTCGTGGCGACGCTGCTGGGCGGGATGATCGTGCTGGGGCTGGCGCCGTTCGACCTGGCGAACCAGGAAGGGTCGATCGGCTCGCTGGTGGTGGCGATCCTGATCGACATCGCGCTGGCAGCCCTGGCGATCTTCAAGGGCAAGCCGCTGATGGGGCTGATCGGGATCTTCATCCCGTTCTTCTCGCTGGTGGGGGCGATCAGGCTGGCCTCGCCGAACTCGCCCTGGGCACACCGGCGCTACCCGGCGGACGGGCACAAGCTGCGCAGGTCGCAGGAGCGCTGGGAGCGGGTGCGCAAGCGCCGGCGCTGGCTCGGCGATGCGATCGGCGGGACGCCCTCCACCGAATAGGCGGCGCAGTAGATTGCGCCCATGGCCGCGCTCGATCTGACGCTGTTGGCCGGCGCGAGGACGCTGCTCCGCACCCATGCGCGCGAGCTGCCCCAGCGCGACGACCTGTGCGGCGCCTTCTGCGGATCGCTGGCGCTGAGCGCCGCTGGCCTGACCGAGCGCGAGGGCGAGCCGCTGGACCAGGACGGCGTGGCCGCGGCGGCGGGGAGCGTCGTGTCGCGGGTGCCGGACCCGGAGGCGCTGCCGGATGGAGAGAGCGGTCGGCGCGACTATCGCGTCGCGCCGCCGCTGATCGACGATGCCTCGGCATCGGGCACGAATTGCCCCGGTCTCGTGCAGGCGGTCGAGCAGCTCTCGGACGGGGCGCTGGCGGCGCTCCCCTACTCGGCCTCCTGGTCGGGCGCGGCGCTGAGTGCGCTGTTCGACGCGGTCGCGGAGCTGGAGCGGCCGGTGACGCTGCTGGCGAACGTCGCGACCCGCCACCTCTGGGGCTCCTCGCCCGGCGCCGAGCAGCTGCTGGCCTACCTGCTCGACGGCGCCGACGACGGCCCGGCGCCCGACTGGGACGTGGGCCACTTCGTCTGCGTCTTCGGGCGGCTGCGCGGCCCCGGCGGTGATCTGTACGGCGTCGCGGACACCTACCGCGCGCTCGGTTGGGGCGGCGTGCACGTGCAGCCGCGCGACCGGCTCGCCCGCGCGCTGGAGCGCCCGCAGATGGACCCCGGCGGGATGATCGTGGTGCTCGCCGACGAGGACGCCGCCGGCGTGCGCGCCGCGGCAGCCGCGGCTGGGTTGCGCGAGGGCGTCTGGGACAACGGCACGCTGACGCCGCCGACATGAGCGAGGAATCGCTCGTCGCGCTGGTGACGTGCGACCTCGGCGCGATCGTGCGCGGGCGCTCGCTCCCGCGCGAGGCGTTCGAGGCGGCGGGCTCCCCGAGCGTCGGCTGGGTGCCGGCGAACCACGCGCTGACGCCGCTGGGCACGCTCGCGGAGCCGAACCCCTTCGGCTCGGTCGGGGACCTGCGGCTGCTGGCGGACGCCGGCGCCCACGTGCGCGTCGCGGCTGCGGAGGCGGGGGAAGCGGGTGAGCTGGCGTTCTCGATCTGCGACGTCGTCGAGCTCGGCGGCGAGCCCTGGGAGTGCTGCCCGCGGGCGTTCCTGCGCGACGCGCTGGCGGCGCTCGAGTCCGAGCTGGGGCTGCGCGTGCTGGCGAGCTTCGAGCACGAGTTCCAGCTACCGGGCGGGCGGGCGGCGGAGCTGCCGTTCTCGCTGGCGGCGCAGCGCGGTGCGGGCGCGTTCCCCGCGCGGGCGATGCGGGCACTGCGCGAAGCGGGCGCCGAGCCGGAGCGCTTCATGCCGGAGTACGCCTCGCATCAGTTCGAGATCCCGGTGGCGCCGGCGGAGGGCGTCGCGGCGGCCGACCGCGCCGTCGTGCTGCGCGAGGTCGTGCGCGAGGTCGCCCGTCGCGAAGGCGCCCGCGCGACGTTCACGCCGCAGCTCGACCCGGCGGAGGCCGGCAGCGGCGTGCACGTCCACCTCAGCCTGCTCGACGCCGAGCGGCGGCCGGCGCTGTACGACGCGACGCGGCCCGGGTCGCTGAGCGAGCTCGGCGGGCGCTTCGCCGCGGGTATCCTGCGCCACGCGCGGGCGCTCTGCGCGCTGACGGCGCCGAGCCCCGTGTCGGGCGCGCGCCTGGCGCCGCACCACTGGGGCGCCGGCGCGGTCTGCCTGGGGCCGCAGAACCGCGAAGCGCTGCTACGCATCCCGCCGCTCGTCCCGGGCCCCGGCGAGGACCGGCAGCTGCGTCTGGAGTACCGCGCCGCGGACGCCGCCGCGAACCCCTACCTGGCGCTGGGGGCAATCGTGCGTGCCGGCCTCGCGGGCGTGAGCGAGCAGCTCGATCCGGCGCCGCTGCTGGAACGCGACCCCGCGGAGCTGGACGGCGACGAGGCCGGGCGGCACGGCGTCGGCGCGCTGCCGCGCTCGCTGGAGCAGGCGCTGGAGGCGCTCGAGGGAGACGAGACGGTCCGCGGGTGGATGACGCCGCTGATGTACGAGGCCTACGTGGCGGTCAAGCGCAGCGAGGTACAGGCCGCGGCGGAGCTGGACCCCGAAGAGCTGCGCGCCCGCTATGCCAGGGCCTACTGAGCCCGCCGCCGTGCTGGAGCGGCTGCTGGCGGCGCTCGCCGCCGAGCTGCCCGCGGCGGTGCAGCTGCGCCACGCGCTGCACGCGGCCCCCGACCTCTCCCACGAGGAGCGGGCCACCGCGGCGCTCGTCGCGGAGCGGCTGCCGGTCGCGGCGAGCACCGCCGCCACGACGGGGCTGCTGGCGCGCGTCGGCGAGGGGCTCGGGCCGGCGGTCGCGGTCCGGGCCGAGCTGGACGGCCTGCCGGTGATCGAGCGCACCGGCGCGGACTTCAGCGCCACGGGCGCGGCGATGCACGCCTGCGGGCACGACGTCCACATGGCGGCGCTCGTGGCGCTGACGCGCGCGGCCGCGAAGCTCGGCGAGCTGCCGGCGCCGCTGCTGGCGATCTTCCAGCCGAGCGAGGAGGCCTACCCCTCGGGCGCGCAGCAGCTCGCGGGCGAGGGTTTCGCGGCGCGGGCGGTCGTCGGCGCCCACATCCATCCGGAGCTCGAGTGGGGCAGCGTCGCGCTCGACCCCGGCGTCGTCAACGCGGCGAGCGACACCGTGGAGATCACGGTCCGCGGCGAGCCCTCGCACGGGGCCTACCCGCACCTGGGCCGCGACCCGATCCTGGCGATCGCGCAGATCGTCGTGGCGCTGCACGCCCAGCTCGGGCGCCGCGCCGACCCGCTGGCGCCCGCGGCGTTGAACGTCGGCGTGCTGGAGGGCGGGCGCCTGGAGAACGTGATCCCGCCCAGCGCCCGGGCGCGCGTGTCGCTGCGCGCTCACCACGAGCGCGAGCGCCTGGCGCTGCGCGAGCTGGTCGAGGAGGTCGTCCACGGCGTCGCCGCTGCGCACGGCTGCGTCGGCGAGCTGGAGCTGATCGCGGGCGAGCCCGCGCTGGAGAACGACGCGCGGATCGTCGCGGCGGCGCGCGAGCTGCTGGCGCGGGCGGGGTTCGAGCAGGCCCCTGCCTGGCGATCCTGCGGCTCGGACGACTTCGCCTTCTTCGAGGCGCTCGCGCCGCTGGCGATGGCCTTCGTCGGCCTGGCGGGGGCGCCGGGCTTCACGGTCAGGCCGCTGCACCACCCCGAGCTGCTGCCGCCCGACGAGGCGGTCGCGGCGGTCGCGCGCGCGCAGGCCGCGCTGTACGTAGCGGCGAGCTACTGACCGACCGACGGCCCCAGCCGGTAGACGGCGCCCGCGGCGTCGTCTGTCACGTACAGCGAGCCGTCGGGGCCGGGTACCGCGTCGACCGGGCGGCCCCAGCGTGAGCCCGACGGTTCCTGGAAGCCTTCGACGATCGTCGTGGCCTTGCCGAGCGTGGCCTTGCCCTTCTTCCACGGCATCCACAGCACCGCCGGCGCGCGGGGCGGCGTGCGGTCCCAGGAGCCATGGGTCGCGAGCACGGCGCCGTGCGAGTAGCGCCCCTTGACCGCGGAGCCCTCGAGGAAGTGAAAGCCCAGCGGCGCGCTGTGCGCGGGTATGCCCAGCTCGACCGGCGCGAGCGCCGAGCAGTTCAGCGCCGCCCCGCCGGCGTTCGTCTGGGCGTCGGCGTCGAACGGCATCTGCACGTAGCTCAGGCGGGTGTTCGGGCTGCCGGGCTTCGTGTCGGGGTCGGGGTTGCAGTAGGGCCAGCCGAGGTTGCGTCCCGCCGTCAGCCGCGCCACCTCGTCGGGCGGGTGCTCGTTCACGTACTGGGGGATCACGTGGCCGTAGGCGTCGGCGAATTCGCCGTAGGCGCGGTGGAAGGGGTAGGCGATTTCGTCGCGCTCGTTCACCGCTGTCCAGAGCGTGCCGTCGGGCGCGAAGGACAGCCCCTCGCCGTTGCGCACGCCGCTCGCGAACACCTGCATGTGGCTGCCGTCCGGGGCGAAGGACAGCACGCTGGCGCGCGGGGGCGATTCGCCGGGTTCGTCCGGCGTCGCGTTCGAGGCGCTGCCGACAGCGACGTAGATCGTGTGGTCGGGGCCGATCGCGATGCTCTTCGGCCGGTGCACGTCGTCGCCGGTTTTGCTCGTGTCCGGCAGGCCTTTGATCAGCACGGTGCGGGCGCCGGGCGCGCCGCCGGCGCCCCACACGTAGCGGTCGATCTGGTTGGACTCCGCGACGTACAGGTACTGGACGCCTTCGATCGTGTCGAAGGCGAGGCCCTGCGGCGCGGTGAGCCCGGCGATCAGCGTTTTCTGGCTCGCGGAGCCGCCGCCGGGGCCGGGCGTCAGCGCGACGACCTGGCCGGCGGCGGGGGCGCTCACCAGCAGCTGGCCCTGCGGCGTCCAGGCCGCGAAGCGCGCGCCGGCGACCCGTGCCCACACTTCGCCGTGCCAGCCCGCCGGCAGCGCGAGCTTGCGGGGCGTGCCGAACGGCGAGGCTTCGTTGCCTTTCGGCACGATCAGCGTGCTCTGCGCGAGGCTCGCCCGCGCGGCGTGCGCTACAGGCACGGCGAGCAGCGAGACCAGGGCCACGATCAGCGCCAGCGCTCGCCCTCGGGCACGAGTCCGTTCGTGCGTCGCCATCACGCTATTTCAACACAGAGCTGGACTGCACCGCGCAGTATCGGTAGCCTCATGGGCGCCGGGTGCGGAGGGATCGTCGGCAACACGAGGGCGCCTGGCGTGAGGAGAGGGAGATGCACGGGAACTCCGTAGGCAGCTCGCGCCGCCGGCGCGGCGCGTCGCTTCTGAGCACGGCCCTGTTGGCGCTGGGCCTGGTTCTGCTGCTCGCGACGAGCGCATCGGCCGCCTCCTACTCCGCCTCGGCCTGGGGCTACAACGGCTCGGGGCAGCTCGGCAACGGCACGACGACCCTCAGCCGCACGCCGGTGGCGGTGCAGGGCCTCGCGAACGTGATCGCGCTCGCCGCGGGGGGCGAACACAGCCTCGCGCTGCTCTCCGACAACACGATGATGGGCTGGGGCAGCAACCGCGAAGGGCAGGTCGGCGCGGGGCCCGCCGCCGGAAGCCGCACGCCGGTGGCGATCAAGAACTTCCTGACGATCCCCGGCGTGACGGCGATCGCCGCGGGCAAAGAGTTCAGCCTGGCGCTGCTCAAAGAAGGCACGGTGCTGGCCTGGGGCGCGAACGAAGAAGGGCAGCTGGGCAACGGCAAAACCACGAAGGTCACTTCCCCCGGGTCGGTGAAAGGGCTCAGCAACGTCACCGCGATCGCGGCAGGCGGCGAATTCGCGCTGGCGCTGCTCGGCAACGGCACCGTGATGGCATGGGGCGCCGGCAGCGAAGGGCAGCTGGGCAACGGCAAACACAACAAAGCCCTCTCCCCCGTCGCGGTGAAAGGGCTCAGCGGGGTCAAGGCGATCGCCGCGGGCGGCGAACACGCGCTGGCGCTGCTGAACAACGGCAAGGTGATGTCGTGGGGCTCCAACTCCGCCGCGCAGCTCGGCGTGCCGGCCGAAAAAAAGAACATCGGCGAAGGTGAATTCGAAGAAATCGAAATCAACAACAGCGACGTCCCGCTCGAAGTCCAGTCGCTCAGCGGGGCGACTGCCGTCTCGGCGGGCGCCGAACACTCGCTGGCGCTGGTCGGCGGCGAAGTGATGGCGTGGGGCGGCAACGGCTCCGACCAGCTCGGCAACGGCGCCACGGGCGGCACGAGCAACATGCCCACGGCCGTGCAGGGGCTCAGCGGGGTGACGGCGATCTCCGCGGGGGCGCACCACTCGCTGGCGCTGCTCAGCGGCGGCTCGGTCGTCGCCTGGGGCTACAACCCCGACGGCCAGCTCGGCAACGGGTCGAACCTCAACAGCCCACTGCCGGTGGCGGTCAACGGCATCGGCCAGGTGGCCGGCGTCTCCGCCGGTGGCTCGCACAGCCTGTCGTTCGGGGCGCCACCGCCCAGCGTCAGCGGCGTCAGCCCCGCAAACGGCGCGCAGCAGGGGGGCACGCCGGTGACGATCACGGGCGCGAACTTCACCGGGGCCACCGCCGTGCGCTTCGGCTCCAACCCAGCCGCGAGCTTCACGGTGCAGTCCGCGACGACGATCGAAGCCGTCTCGCCGCCGGGGACCGGCACGGTCGACGTGACGGTGACCACGCCCGTCAGCACGAGCGCCGCCGGCGCGGGCGACCGCTTCGCCTACCTGCCGCCGCCGACCGTGACGAAAGTCAAGCTCAACAAAGGCCCCGCCGCGGGCGGGACGACCGTGACGATCACCGGCACCAGCCTCGCCGGCGCGAGCGCCGTCAGCTTCGGCTCCAACCCCGCCGCGAGCTTCACGGTTCTGTCGGCGACGACGATCGAAGCCGTCTCGCCGCCGGGCACCGCGGGGCCGGTCGACGTCACGGTGACCACGCCCAGCGGTACGAGCCCGGTCTCGGCGCACGACGTCTTCAAGTACGAAGCGCCGACGATCGCCTCGCTCAGCCCGGGCGCCGGGCCGGTCGCGGGCGGCACCGGCGTGACCGTCAGCGGCAGCGGCTTCGCCGTCGGCGCCGGCGCCACGGCGTTCAGGTTCGGCAAAGCCGAAGCGACCGAAGTCCAGTGCTCCTCGACCACGAGCTGCACGTTCACGACGCCCGCGGCGAAGAAGGCCGGCGTCGTCGAGGTCAGCGCGGCGGTGGGCAAATCGAAGAGCAAGAAGAACCCGCCCGCCGATCAATTCACCTACGAATAGGCCCACCGGGAATAGGTCCGCGAGGAGCGGCTTGATGTCAAGCCCTCGCGCGTGCCTTCCGAGTGGGAGTGCATGGTCCCGATCGAAGGCGACGGGCACGTCCAGCGCGCCCGCCACACCGCCGCCTGGGCGCGGGCGGCGATCGGCGTCGTCGGCATCGCGCTGATCGCGATCACGCCGTCGCTGCTGGAGCACCCGCTGCTGGGCATCCTGGGCTTCGCGACGATCGTCGGCACCGCTGTCGTGCACCTGGCCGCGAAACGCGTGCGCTGGCTCCAGTTCGAGGAGTCGCTGGCGGGGGCGGCGGCGGTCCTGATCGTCGGCTTCGGTGGCCAGCGCGTCACGGTGCTCAGCATCCTCTGGCTGGCGGCCGTCGCCAGCGGCGTGATGGCCCGCGGCGGGCGCGTGCACTGGATCGGCCGTACGGTCGTGCTCACGGCGCTGGCGCTGCCGGTGATCCTCGAAGGCAGGCTGAGCCTCGAACACGCGGGCCTCAGCGTTGCGGCGGTCGCGCTGCTGTTGACGATCGGGCGGCTCACCGTCGAGCTGAACCACCTGCTGTGGCAGGCGCGCTGGGACGCCGACCACGACGGCCTGACGGGCCTGCTCTCGCGGGCGGCGTTCCACGCCGAGCTCGATCGGGTCAGCGCCGTGGCGCAGGAGCAGGCGCCGGCCTCGCTGCTGCTGTTCGACCTCGACGGCTTCGGCGCGATCAACAAGACCGCCGGGCACGCCCGCGGCGACGAGCTGCTCGCGACGTTCGCGGCGGTGCTGCAAGCGCAGACGCCGGCCGGCGCCGCCGCGGGGCGCCTTGGCGGCGACGAGTTCGCGCTCGTGCTGCGCGAGGGCGACGCGGTCGCGTTCGCGGATGGGCTGCTCGCGCAGCTGCCCGACGACGCCGCGGACGGACACGGCATCTCGACGTGCGTCGGCATCGCCCAGGCGCCGCGCGACGGGGGCGACTCCGAGGCGCTGCTGCGGGCGGCGGACATCGCGCTGCGCGTCGCCAAGCGCGCGCCGGGCGGCGGCGAGGTCTCCGTCTACTCCGGCGGGTCGCTCACCGGCCACGGCCGGCGCAGCGCGCGCGGCGCGCTGCGGCGCGCGATCGACGGCGACGAGCTGACGCTGGTCGTGCAGCCGATCGTCGACGTCCGCACCGGCACGATCCACGCCTACGAGGCGCTCGCGCGCTTCGGTCCCGACGGCGCCAGCGGCCCGCTTCAGTGGTTCTCGCTCGCCGACGAGCTGGGCGAGCGAGAGGCGCTCGAGCGCGCCTGCCTGCGCGCGGCGCTGGAGCTGTTCTGCCGCCGCCCGCACGGGGTGCGCCTGTCGGTGAACCTGTCCGGGACCGTCCTCACCGACCGCCGCACCCAGCGCATGCTCGATTACGTGAACGACCTTTCGGGCCTGATCATCGAGGTGACGGAGGACGCGCTGGTCGAAGGCGAGGAGCGGATCCGTGCGACGACCGAGCCGCTGCAAGCGCGTGGCGCCGAGATCGCGGTGGACGACATGGGCGCCGGCTACTCGGGGCTCGGGCAGATCATGGCGCTGCGCCCCCGCTACCTGAAGCTCGACCGTTCGCTGGTCACGGGGATCGACGGCGACGGCGACCGCGCGGCGTTGATCGGGGCGCTGGCCGACTACGCGCGCCGGGTCGACGGGCTGCTCGTCGCCGAGGGCATGGAGACCGCCAGCGAGCTACAGGCGCTGATCGAGCTGGGCGTGCCGCTGGCGCAGGGCTTCTACCTCGCGCGCCCGGGTCGCCCGTGGCCGCAGGTCGCGCCCGACCGGCTCATCCCCCCAGCGGAGAGGGCGGGATACGCGGTTCGCCGCGCACCCCGTCAATCCGCATCATCAACTCGTCCAAGAAGCACCAAGACCAGTCTTCGCGCGGCTCGATCGAGCGGATGATCGGGTGCCCGCTGTCGCGGGCATGGGCGCTCGCGTGTTTGTTCGGCGAGTCGTCGCAGCAGCCCACGCGCCCGCAGTGCAGGCAGATCCGCAGGTGGAGCCAGGGGTCGCCGGTGCGCAGGCAGTCCTCGCACCCCTCGACCGACTCGGGCAGCTCGGTGATCAGGACCTGATCCAGGTGCGTGCAGCCGGGCATCTCTCCTCACTTTCCTGATTGGGCGAAGGGCAGCCGCACGCGGAACGTCGTGCGGCCGGGCTTCCTGTAGAGCGTCAGCGACCCGTCGTGGCGGTCGACCACGATTCGCCGCGCCGTCGCGAGGCCAAGGCCGGTGCCGAGACCGACGTCCTTCGTCGTGAAGAACGGGTCGAAGATCCGTGGGGCGACGTCGTCGGGCACGCCGGGGCCGTCGTCTGAGACGTCGATCACCGCGCATTCGCCGTCGGCGTGCGTCGCGATCGTGATCGTGCCGCGCTGGCCCAAGGCGTCGATCGCGTTGTCGAGCAGGTTCGTCCACACCTGGTTCAGCTCCGAGCCGCGGACCGTCAGCTTCGGCAGCTCGCGGTCGTACTCGCGGGCGATCTGGATCTCGGTGTGCTTGAGCTTGTAGCCCAGCACCTTCAGCGTCGTCTCCAGGCCCTC
The DNA here is from genome assembly GCA_035508515.1 of Solirubrobacteraceae bacterium. GTDB lineage: Bacteria > Actinomycetota > Thermoleophilia > Solirubrobacterales > Solirubrobacteraceae > Palsa-744. The sequence continues at coordinate 69,458 of DATJMW010000025.1, forward strand.
GTGCAGATCGACCTCGACCAGGTCGCCGCGGTCCATGTAGGCGTAGGTCTTGACCGCGCCGACGAGACTCGACATGCGCTCGGTCGACTCCTCCAGCTCCGCGGCGAGGCGGCCCGCCGCGAGCGTCGCCGCGACCCATTGCAGCGCCGCGTCCGTCGCGGGGCCCGCCAGCTCGGCGAGGCGGTCGAGCCAGGCCTGGTCGACGCCCGCGACCGCGAGCGGTTCCGCCAGCTTCCAGGCCTCCTGCACGCCGAGCGCTTCCAGGCGCTCCAGCAGCTCGTCTTCGGCGTCGGCGGCGTCGAGGGCGTCGAGCGCGGAGCTCTCCGCCGCGTGCTTGACCGCCTGCTGCTGCAACGCGACCAGCCCCTCCGCCTGCTCGCGCTCGACCCCCGCCTCCACGAAGCGCGCCAGCGCCGCGCTGATCACGTCCAGCGCCTCGGTCATCTGCTGCGCCGCGCGGCGGGCCGCGGAGGCCGGGTTGTTCAGCTCGTGCGCGAGCCCCGCCGCCATCGTCCCCAGCGACGTCAGCCGCTCGCGGTTCTGCTCGCGGCTGGTGATGCGGCTCATCACCGGCGCCACCTGCTGCATCACGCGGCGGTGGATCGCCGGCTGCTCGAACGCCAGGCGGCGGAAGTCGTCGGCGAGCACGAGCGCCATGCGGCAGTCTGTCGCGGCCCGCATGCGCACGCCCAGCGAGCCGCCGGTGAGCGTCGCGATCGCGCCGATCCAGGTCGGCGCCTTGTGCCTGCTGACCGGCTCGCTGGTGCTGCCCTCGACGATCGAGGCCTGCGCGTTGCCTTCGAGCAGCAACTGCATGCCGCGGTTCTCCTCGCCCTGCTCGGCGATGACCCCGCCCGCGGCGACGCGATAGGTGTGCGCGACGGGGACCCACTCCGCGAGCTGCTCGTCCTCGAGTTCTTCGAACAGGTCGACGCCGCGCAGCTCCTCGACCGTGACCGGCGGCTCCTCCGCGGCGCCGGGCAGGGCCTCGACGTCGATCGGCGCGCCCACGGCGCTACGCCTCCGCCAGGTACTCGTGGATCAACGACACCGCCATCGAGCCCTCGCCCACGGCGCTGGCGACGCGCTTGATCGAGCGGGCGCGCACGTCGCCCGCCACGAACACGCCCGGCACGCTGCTCTCCAGCACGTAGGGTTCGCGCTCCAGGGGCCAGCCCGCCGCCTGCGCGTCGCGCCCCGCGAGGATGAAGCCGCGCTCGTCGCGCGCCACGACCCCCTCCAGCCAATCGGTCCGCGGCGAGGCGCCGATGAACACGAAGCAGGCGTCCGCCGGGATCGACTCCTCGCCGTCCGGCCCCTGGATCCGCAGGCGCGTGAGCCGCCCGTCCTCGGACTCCGCCGCGGTCGCCGTGGTGCCGTTGCGAACGTGCACGTTCGGCAGTTCGGCGATCTGCTCGATCAGGTAGTAGGACATCGACTTCTGAAGCGTGGAGCGGACCAGCATCGTCACGCTGGAGGCGTACTTGCTGAAGTAGACGGCGCCCTGGCCCGCGGAGTTCGCCCCGCCGATCACGACGATGTGCTGGTCGGCGCAGGCGCGCGCCTCGGTGATCGCGGCGCCGTAGTACACCCCCGCGCCCGTCAGCTCGGGGAAGCCCGGCGTGTCGAGCTGGCGGTAGGACACGCCGGAGGCGACGATCACGCAGCTCGCCGAGAGCGTCTCGCCGCTGCTGAGCTCGACCAGCCGCGCCGAGCCCTCCACGCGCAGGCGTACCGCCTCCTGCACCGTCAGCAGCTCGGCGCCCAGGCGGCGCGCCTGGTCGGTGGCGCGGCGCGCGAGGTCCGAGCCCGACAGGCCCGCCGGGAATCCAAGGTAGTTCTCGATGCGGCTCGACTGGCCCGCCTGCCCGCCGGGCGCCTCGCGCTCGACCATGATCGTCTTCAGCCCCTCCGAAGCGCCGTAGACCGCCGCCGCGAGGCCCGCGGGCCCGCCTCCGACGACGACGAGGTCGTAGTGGTCCTGCGCCGGGGCGCTCGCCACGCCCAGGCGCTCCGCCAGCTCCAGCACGCTGGGGCGCTCGAGCACCGCGCCGTCCTCCAGCAGCACGACCGGCAGCCGCTCGGGGCTGACGCCCGCCACCTGCAGCAGCTCGCGCGCCTCGGCGTCGCGCTCGACGTCCAGCCAGCGCGCCGGGACGCGATTGCGCACGAGGAAGTCGCGCAGGTCGTGCGACTCCTTCGAGAAGCGGTGCCCGATCACGCGCACGCCGCCCGCCTCCAGGGCCGCGCCGGACTCCCACGTCGTCAGCAGGTCCTCGACCACCGGGTAGAGCTGCTCCTCCGGGGGGTCCCAGGGCTTCAGCAGGTAGTAGTCCAGCGCGACCTCGTTGATCGCCGAGATCGCCGCCTCGGTGTCGGCGTAGGCGGTCAGCAGCACGCGCTTGGCGTCGGGAACGAGCTGGCGCGCTTGCAGCAGGTACTCGGTGCCGGGCATCGCCGGCATCCTCTGGTCGGCGATCAGCAGCGCGACCTGGTCGCCGCGGGCGCGCGACTCGCGCAGGATCTCCAGCGCCTCCGCGCCGGAGCCGGCGCGCAGGATGCGGAAGCGATCGCCGAAGCCGCGGCGCAGGTCGCGCGCCACCGCCGCCAGCACCGCGGGCTCGTCGTCGACCGCGACGATCGCCGGGCGGCGCCCTGACCCGTTCTCGGAGCTCGGCGGCGCGGAGGGATCGGACATCGCGCACCTGACAGTAGTCGCTCCGCGCCGTCTCGGCGGCGAGCTATCCGCGGGCGGCTGGCGGGCGCGTTCAGCCCGCGACGCGCGGGCCGATCCGGTAGACGGCGCCGGCGGTGTCGTCGCTCACGTACAACGACCCATCCGGACCGGCGACCACATCCGCAGGCCGACCCCAACGTCGGCCGGAGGCTTCTTGAAAGCCCCCGATCAGCACGATCGCTCCGCCCAGCGTGCGGGCCTTGCGTTCCCAGGGCATCCACAGCACCGCGGGGGCCCGGGGCGGCGTGCGGTCCCACGAGCCATGCGTCGCCACCACCGCGCCGCCCGACCACGGGGCGCCCATCGCGCTGCCGCGCAGGAAGTGGAAGCCCAGCGGCGCGCTGTGCGCCGGCAGCCCGCGCTCGATCCGCGGCAGCGTGCCGCACTTCAGCGGCGCTTCCCCCGGGTTCGTCCTGGCGTCCGGCGTGAACGGCATGTTCGCCAGCTGGAAGGCCGTCGTCGCCGAGCCCGGTGTGACGTCGGGGTCCGGGTTGCAGTAGGGCCAGCCAAGGTTGCGCCCCGCCGTCAGCCGCGCCACCTCGTCCGGCGGGTGTTCGCCGACGTAGTTGTCGATCGTCTGCCCGAACGCTTCGGCGTGGCCTTCGTAGGGGCCGTGGAAGGGGTACGGGACTTCGTCGCGCTGGTTCACCGCCGTCCACAGCGTCCCGTCCGGGGCGAACGCCAGGCCCTCACCGTTGCGCACGCCGCTCGCGAACACGCGCCCGTGGCTGCCGTCGGCGCGGAAGGCCAGGATGCTGGCCCGCGGGAGCTTTTCGCCCGGCGGGTCCGGCGAGGCGTTCGAGGCGCTCCCCGCCGTCACGTAGATCGTGTGGTCGTGGCCCACCGCGATGCTCTTCAGCCGGTGCACGTCGTCGCCGGAGGGGTCCGTGTCCGGCAGGCCGCGCACCAGCACCCTGCGCGAGCCGACCGTCCCGTTCGCACGCCAGAGATAGCGGTCGATCTGGTTCGACTCCGCCACGTACAGCACGCGCTTGCCCTTCAGTGTGTCGAACGCCAGGCCCTGGGGTTCGGTCAGGCCGCCGATCAGGACCTTCGCCCGGGGCGCGCTCATCCCCCGGCCCGGCGTCAGCGCCACCACGCTGCCGTAGCTGGGGGCGCTGACCAGCAGGCGGTGCTGCGGGGTCCACGCCATGAAGCGGGCGTCGCCCACGCGCGCCCACGCTTCCGCGTGCCAGCCCGAGGGGATCGTCAGCGCGTGCGGGACGTTCAGCGGCGGGGCCGCGTTCGCGCGCGGGACCGACAGCGGGACCTGCGTCGTCGTGGCGGACGCCGTGGCGCCGCCGCCGTTCGGCGCCACGGCCGGGTGGGCGCCCGCGGTGCCGTTCTGCTTCGCGCAGGCCGTCAGGCAGGCCGCCGCCGCGAGCAATGTCGCCGTCAGGCGCATCGCTCTCATTTCAGCAGAGGGCTTGACATTAGGCGCCGACCCACTCCGGAGGGCGCCCGCAGGCCTTATCGTCACGTCCGTGAGCGAGCGGCGCGTGGCCACGAACGGGATCGAGCTGAGCGTGCGCGAGGAGGGGCCTTCGGACGGCCCGCTGGTGGTCCTCTGCCATGGCTTCCCCGAGCTGGCCTACTCCTGGCGCCACCAGATCCCGGCGCTGGCCGATGCCGGCTACCGCGTGCTGGCGCCCGACATGCGCGGCTACGGCGACAGCTCGGCCCCCGCGGCCGTCGAGGCATACGACGTGCAGACGCTGTGCGCCGACCTCACCGGGCTGCTCGACGCCGCCGGGGAGCAGCAGGCGATCTTCGTCGGGCACGACTGGGGCGCCAACGTCGTCTGGCAGCTCGCGGTGCTCGCCCCCGAGCGGGTGCGAGCCGTCGCGGGGCTGAGCGTGCCCTTCGTGCCGCGCGCCCCCGCGGCGCCCATCCCCATCATGCGCCGCCACCTTGGCGAGGACTTCTACATCGTCTGGTTCCAGCAGCCCGGGCTCGCCGACGAGGCGCTCGCCCGCGACGTGCGGCGGACGCTGACCACCAGCCGGCAGTGGACCGCGCAGTGGGCCGAGGAGGACGGGCGCGAGCCGCGGCGGCCCGACTGGCTCTCCGAGCAGGAGCTCGAGGTCTACGTCGAGGCCTTCCAGCGCACCGGCTTCGCCGGCGGCCTGAACTGGTACCGCAACATCGACCGTAACTGGGAGCTCACCGAGCGTGTCGCCGACCGGCGCATCCAGCAGCCGGCGATGTTCCTCACCGGCGAGCTCGACCCCGTGCGCCGCTTCATGCCCGCCGAGGCCATGCGCGGCTGGGTCACCGACCTGCGCGCCGAGATCGTCGTCGCCGGGGCCGGGCACTGGGTGCAGCAGCAGGCGGCGGGGGAGGTTAATGCGGCGCTGCTGGAGTTTCTTGGGGGGGTTTGAGGTATAGGTAGGCCGCCCGAGACGGGCGTGAAGCGGTGCGGGCGAGCAGGCAGCCGCTCGGTGACTCGGATAATCTCGACCAGCCGATTATGTCGAGCTTTACGCTGCTGGGGGATCAGCCGCAGACCGGCGTCGCGGACCCGCTTGGGTTTGACGGTCTGGCGAGTGGCCTTGCGGAGACTGTGATCGCCTCGCGTAAGGCGAGTCCTTTCACACTTGGGATCCTCGCCGGCTGGGGAATGGGCAAGAGCACTCTGATGCTTAGCCTCCGCGCGAAGCTGGACGAGCAGCCGGATATCGCCACGGTCTGGTTCAACGCATGGTCAGCCGGCGACACAGGGACGCTCGAGGGCCTGATCAAGACCGTCCTCAACGAGATGGACGCGAACGTGCTTCGGCGCGCGCTTCGCAAGAAGCAACTGATGAGCTGGGTACGCGTCATCGTCAGCGTCGTCGCGGGCTTCTTGCGGGTGGGCAACGTGGTCGACGAACTCTGGCGGTCCGTCGAGGTGGACCCGCGAACGCGCAATGAGTTGCGGGAGCTGATGCAGGAAGCAATCGGGCGCTGGCGCGAGAAGAACAGCGGAGTACCCGGTGGACGCCTGCTCTGTGTGTTCATAGACGACCTCGACCGTGCGTCTCCCCAGGGAGTGTTCGACGTGTTCGAGGCAGTGAAGCTGTACCTGGACGTCGAGGGGCTGGTGTTCGTCATCGGCTACGACGAGGAGATCGTCTCCGAGGCGATACTCGAGAAGAAGCACTACAGCAAGGCGATCAAGAGTCACGATTATCTGGAGAAGATCGTCCAGATCACCTATCGGATTCCCAGGCCCGGGCTCGAGCAGGCCAGTGCGCTGCTCGACGCGTGCACCTCCGAATCCGGCGCCTTGGAGAGCTTCGAACGAGCGGAGCGCTCGCTCGTGATCGAACAAAACGAACGCAATCCCCGCCGGATCAAGCGTTTCGTGAACGGCTTCCGGCTTGCGTACGGAATGAACGCCGAGTGGCGGAGCTACACATCGGACAGCCTCATCCGCGTGCACTTGCTGTACATGTACTTCCCTTTGTTCGCCCGGATGTTGGACAGCCCCGGGGAGCGCGACCCGGTCGAGGAGTTCGTTACTTATCGGACCGCCCGAGAGGCTCTCCGCCGTCGCGTCGATCGCAGTGACGAGCAGTGGGCGTCCGTGCGGCGGGCCTTCGAATCCTACGAACTCACGCCTCCACCACTCGAGCCCGCAGCGCTGCTCAGTTCGCTCGAGCAGTACGTCCCCAACCTGTTCCCTCAGCTCGCAGGGGAGGAGGAGTTCGTCTCGCTGATCAGCTCTTTGGGTGATAGCCGCGAGTGGCTGATGTTGCGCACGCAGCTCAGTGAGGGCGGAGGGCCGCGGCCCGGGGCGAGCGACGGCGAGGCATCGGCGCCGCCCCCGATCACCGCAACCGTCGAGCTGCGCGCCCTTGTCGTCGGTGGCGGTGGCACAGCCGATCGTTCCCTCGCAAGGGGGCTGCACGAGCGCGCAGCTCGGGCGACCTTTGTCGCCAGCTTCGCCGAGGCAAACGCTCTGCTCACACGCCGGAGCGGCTTCGAGGCGCTTGTCGTGATGCTCGATCGTGGCGACGGTCCCGATGCCAGCCTGGACGAAGTCGAGCGCCTGCGGGAGGCGAACCTGGCGCCGCCGCTCGTTGCGGCACTCACCTCCCGGCCCACTCCGGTGCTGGAAGCGCGAGCCCGGTCGATGGGCGTCCTGATGACCGATGACGAGACCGTGCTGATCGAGTGGCTCGCCGCTCCCGAGCAGCGGGGCACTGGCGGCCCGCCGGCGCCAACCCAGACCTCACCGCCCACGCCGAGCGACGGTCCCGCGGAGGCGGCGGCCGCGCGAGAACTGGCCGACGACCTGAGCTCGCAGGGTGAGATCGGGCGGGCGATCGACGTCTACGCCGGGGCCGCAAAGGGAGGCGATGCCCAGGCCAGCGTCAAGCTCGGCCATCTCCTGCTGCAACAAGGGGAACGCGTCGGCGCCGAGAGCGCCTACCGGGCGGCCGTCGAAGCTGGTGACCCGGACGCGATGTTCAGCCTGGCCGTGCTGCTGGGAGAACAGCAGCGCACGGCCGAGGAGCTGGAGCTGTATGACGAGCTGGCCGCCCGCTTCGGCGATTCGACGGACCCGAGCCTCCAGGAGCTGTCGGCGCGAGCCCTCTACAACAAGGGCATCGTTCTGGAAGAACGCAGTAATTTCCCGGAGGCGCTGGGGGTGTTCGAGAAGCTGATCGGCCGCTACGGGGAGTCGGCGGAGCCGCGCCTGCGCGAGCAGACCGCACGGGCGTTCTTGAACATGGGCGTAGTGCTCGGCAACCTCGACCGATCCCAGGACGAGCTCCTCGCTTACGAGCAGCTCGTCGATCGCTACGGGGACTCGACCGAGCCCGTGCTGCGCGAACAGACCGCGCGAGCACTTTTCAACCGCGCCGTGACGCTCGCCGAACTTGACCGCGAGGACGAGGCGCTCCCGATATATGACGAGCTGATCGATCGCTATGGGGACTCGCCCGAGCCGCGACTGCGCGAGCCTGCTGCAAGCGCTCTACTCAACAAGGGGGGAGTGCTTGCCAGGCGCGGGCTCAAGGAGGATGCACTCCGCGTCTACGAGGAGCTGGTCGATCGCTACGGGGAGTCGACGGAGCCGCGCCTGCGCGAAGAGACCGCGAAGGCACTGGCGAACCGGGGCATGCTGCTGGCCGAACTCAAGCGCAGCGACCACGCGCTCGCGGTATATGGCGAGCTGATCGATCGGTATGCGGACTCGACCGAGCCCGCGCTGCGCGAGCGGACCGCGAGGGCGCTGCTCGACAAGGCCATCCTGTTCCAAGATCTTGAGCAGCGGGATGAAGCGCTTGCCACCGTCAACGAAGTGATCGCGCGCTACGGGAAAGATGAGTCACAAGCCGTTCTCGCGATCGTCGCTGACGCCACGATTCTTCGCGAACTACTCGAAGAACAGTCGGAGGACGAGGAGGAGTGAGTTAGCAGTGGGCGATCCTGGATTCGAACCAGGGACCTCTTCCTTATCAGAGAAGCGCTCTAACCGACTGAGCTAATCGCCCGAATCGCTTGCGGGACGGAGCCGAGACCGGCGTCGTCCACATGCGTCGAGATCGTCCATCTTACCGGCGCCCGGCGCAACTGAGCCCTCCGCGAGGCACCGAGTGCTTCCTTCGTTGCGCAGAGGTCTAGATTCGACTATCTGGAATGTTCCAGGAGACCCGGAATCGCCCGGGGGCGCAGCCGCCGCGCCAGCTCAATCGCCTCCTCCGGCGTCCCGAACGAAAGCTCCGCCCGGTAGCCGCCGCCTGCCGGGCGAACCTTCACCTCGGAGCCGAGCGCCGCCTCCAGCGCGTCGGCGATCTCCCGCGCCGCCGCGACCTGGTCCGGGTGCGCCGCGGTCATTCGCTTGCGTGGCGCGCCCGCGCGAGAAGGGTCCTGAGCGGCGTTCTGTTCGCGCGCCCTGGCTTCGACCGTCCGCACCGACCAGCCCTCTCGTGCCGCGGAGCGGGCCAGGCTCGCGCGAGCCGCATGGTCTTCGGCCAGCAGCAGCGCGCGTCCATGGCCCTCGCTCAGCTTGCCCTCCTGCACCAGCTCGATCGCCTCTTCGGGCAGGTCCAGCAGCCGGATCAGGTTGCTCACCGCCACCCGGCTGCGCCCCACCCGCCGGCCGACCTCCTCACGGGTCAGCTCCAGCTCCTCGACCAGCGCCGCGCAGGCCCGCGCCTCCTCGATCGGGCTCAGGTCCTCGCGGGCCATGTTCTCGATCAGCGCCAGCTCGATCGCTTCGGCGTCGTCACGGGGGCGCACGAGCGTGGGGATCGTCTCCAGGCCCGCGATCTGCGCCGCCCGCCAGCGCCGCTCGCCCGCGACGATCTCGTACGTGCCGCCGGCCTTCGGGCGCACCAGCACCGGCTGCAGGACGCCACGGGCCCCCAGCGAGTCCGCCAGCGTCTGCAGCGCGTCCTCGTCGAAGCGGCGGCGCGGCTGGGTCGGGCTCGGTTCGATCAGCTCCACCGGCAGCTCGCGCAGCTCCTGCTCGCTCTCCGTGACGGCGTCTCCTCGCGAGGACACCGACAGGATCGCGTCCAACCCACGGCCCATCCCTGGCTTTGGTCTAGCCACGTGCAGCAACCTCCTTCGCCAACTCGAAATATGCCTCTGCGCCCGCGCTGTGCGGGTCGTGATGCGTCACCGGAAGCCCGTAGCTCGGAGCCTCGCCCACCCGCACGTTGCGCGGGATCACCGTCGAGAACACGAGCTCGGGGAAGTGCTCGCGGACCTCGCGCTCGACGTCGCGCCCCAGGCGGGTGCGGCTGTCGTGCATCGTCAGCAGCATTCCCGCAACAGTCAACCTCGGGTTCAGCTCGCGCTGCACGAGCGCGAGCGTCTCCAGCAGGCCGGCCAGGCCCTCCAGCGCGAAGTACTCCGTCTGCACCGGCACGATCACCCGGTCGGCGGCTACAAGCGCGCTGACGGTGAGCGGCCCCAGTGAGGGAGGACAATCGAGCAGGATGTAGCGAAAGCGCTCGCGGAGCGGGTCCAGCCGCTCGCGCAGGCGCTGCTCGAAACCCTCGATCCGGGGCAGCTCGACGTTCGCGCCGGCGAGCCCCGCGCCCGCCGGCAGCAGCCGCAGGCCGTCCACGCTCGTGTCGTGCAGTGCCTGCACCGCCGACGCCTCGCCCGTCAGCACCTCGTACAGCCCCGGCGCTACTGTCCGCGGCACGCCCAAGCCCACGGTCGCGTTCGCCTGCGGGTCGACGTCCACGAGCAGCGTGGGGTAGCCCGCCTCCGCGATGCAGGCGCCCACGTTCAGCGCCGTCGTCGTCTTGCCGACGCCGCCCTTCTGGTTCGCAATCGCGTAGACCGTGGCCATCCGGCTGCAAGCTAGCGACGTTTGCGGTCAGAGGCCGCGCTCGGGCTCGCGATCCTCGCTCCCAGCGCTGTTTAGGAGCCGAGCGGGCGCTTTCGCGCCATCCCCGCCCGCCGCGGGAAGCGGCCCGGGGTCTCACCGGTCTTGCGCCACACGTGCAGATGGCGGTCCGTCGCCGACGGGAACGGCCTGACCTCGCGTATCTCCCGCAGCTCCAAGCCCAGTGCCCGCCCCGCCAGCGCTGCGGCGCGCTCGTCGCCGTCGTCGCGCCTGCCGCGCCAGTCGATCAGCATCCCCCCGGGACGCAGCAGCGGCGCCGCGTACTCGAGCACCACCGGCTGTGGCGCGAGCGCGCGGGCGACGACCACGTCGTTCGCCAGGCGGCCCTCCTCCCACTCCTCCGCCCTCGCGCACACCACGTTCGCGTTGCCGATCCTCGCCCCCGTGAGCAGGCGAACCAGGAACTCGCACTTGCGGCGCTGGCTCTCCACGAGGCTCACGTGGGCCGACGGCAACGCCACTGCCAATACCGCCCCCGGGAAGCCGGCACCAGCGCCCAGATCCGCGATCGCACACCCTTCTGCCCCCAGCTCCTGCACCTCCAGGGCGGACAAGGCGTCAGCGAGGTGGCGCTCCACCGCCGCGTCGGGCTCGCGCACCGTAGTTGGCGCCGAGTCGTCGCGCTCCAGCAAATCCAGGATCGAGCCCAGCTGATCCAACTGAGCCGGCTCCAGCGCGTAGGGCCCCAGCCCAGCCCACCGCGCCTCGATGTTTCCCGTGAAACGTCCCTGCGTGGGATCAGTCATCCACAGGCGATACGACGAGGAAGCGCCGTGGCTCCTCACCCTCGCTGTGGGTTTCGATGCCCGCCCGCTCGCGCAGGTATTCGTGCACGATCCTCCGCTCGGAGGGCGGCATCGGCTCCAAATCCACCGGGCGGCCGTCGCGGAGAGCCTCCTCCACGGCCTCGTCGGCGTCCTCGCGCAGCATCTCGGCGCGCCGCTCGCGATATCCGTCGGCGTCGATCTCCACGCGCGTCTGCGAGGGGCCCTCGGGGAAGACGATCCGCTGCGCCAGATGCTGGACGGCGTCGATCGTCTGCCCGCGGCGGCCGATGAACAGACCGACGTCGTCGCCTTCGAGCCTTCCGCTGAGCACGCCGGAGCTTTCCTCAACCTCAACCTCAGCGTCGAGTCCCAGCCCGGCGACGACTTCTTCCAGCAGCTCTTCGAGCAGCTCGCCCGGCTCCAGCTCCTCGTCGTCCACAAGGGCACCCTGTTCGTCGCTCATCGTCTCCTCCCAGACCTTTTCTTCTTCTTGCTGCGCGGCGGTCGCGGCGGTGGGGCGGACGGTTTCGCCTTGCCCTCGGGCTCGGTGGCGGCAGAGGACGCCCCTCCTCCAGCGAGACGCCCGAGCAGCCCGCCACCGCCTGACGCACCACTGCCACCGTCACCGCCGCCACCGCTGCTCACGCCCGCGAGCGCGGGCTTCAGCGGTCGCGTCGACTTGCCGTTGGTAGACCCGCCTGCGCCGGCCGGCTCCGGGGGTGGCCCGAGATGTCGTTTGATCAGGTACTGCTGCGCGATCGTCCACAGGTTCGTGGTGATCCAGTAGACGAGCAGCCCCGCCGGGTACCGGTACAGGATCACGACGAAGACGACGGGGAGCAGCAGCATCAAGCGCCGCTGGTTCGGATCGGCGCTGGCGGTGGCGACGAGCGTCGAGAACACCTGCGAGCCGACGTAGAGCAGGATCAGCACGATCAACGCCGCGCCCGTCGCCTTTTCGGTGATGTCGGGCAGGAACAGGAACTTCGCCGAGTGCGGCGCGACGACGTCGCAGCCGATTTCCGAGAGGCCCTTTATGTGTTTGCCCGCGTGCGTGACCGCGCCCGAGGGGATTTCGCTCGCCTTCGCGAAGTGCCTTCCCAGCACGCTTTCGTAGTGCTGTTTGAGCTGGTCGCCGCAGATGTCGATCTTCAGGTCCGTTCGCAGCATGTAGAACAGCGAGACGAAGACCGGGAGCTGGAGCAGCAGCGGCAGGCAGGAGGCCAGCGGGTTGATTTTGTTCTCCCGGTAGAAGTTCATGATCTCCTGCTGCTGGCGCTGTTTGTCCTCCTTGTACTTCTCTTTCAGCGCCTGGATCTGCGGGGAGAGCCGCTGCATTTCCTGCATGCCCTTCAGCTGCCTGAAAGTCAGCGGCACGAGCACCCCGCGGATCAGCACCGTCAGCCCGACGATCGCCAGGCCCCAGCTGCCACCCACGATGTTGTCGTGGATGAAGACCATCACCGACTCGAACGCGCTGATCAGCGGCGAGAACGCGTCCTCGATGACGTTTGCAAGGATTGGCATGCGCTGTGACTTGGCTGTTCGCGGTCTGCTGGGCGGCTAGTAGGTCGTGCTGGGCGGCTCGTGGCTCATCTTCGGGGCGGTCGCTGCGGCGGGCTGTCCGGCGGCGGTGGCATCACCCGCCGGCTTCGGCTAGGTGCAACCGCGGTGTCCGGACGTGAACACTCGCTGCGCCTCCACGGGATCGTATCCGCCGTAGCTCCACGGGTTGCACCTCAGCAACCGCCAGGCCGCGAGCACAGCCCCCTTCAGTATGCCGAAGTCCCTGATCGCCTCGAACGCGTAGCGAGAGCACGTCGGCTCGTACTTGCAACGGCGGGGGATCGCCGGCGAGATCAGACGCTGATAGACGACGATCGGCGACGTCGCCACCATACGCAGGGCGCGGCGAGACCAGGCGGCGGGTCGCTGCTCCTCCCCCGCCTGCGCGCTCGCCTGGGCCGCTCCTTCGGCGCTCATCCGCGGCGCTCCTCCACGCCGATGGACTCCTCCGCGGAGCCGTCGGGCTCCGCATCCGAAGAGGCCTCCGCATCCATCGGCGCCTCCCGCTCGGGCGCGCCTTCCTCGACAGCAGAGCCGTCCGGCCGCAGGCCGGACTTCACGATCAGCTCGCGCAGCGCCTCGTCGATCCCCTGCAGGCCGTCTCGCTGTGCGAGCTCGGCTGCCGAAGGCCTCGCGACCACGACGACGTCGTGGTCGGCGGGCAACTGCCCTTCGTTGCTCGCAAACGCCTCGCGCAGCAGGCGCTTGATGCGGTTGCGCTCGACGGCGCCCCCGACCTTGCGCGACACCGACAGGCCGAGCCGCGGCCTTGAAGCCGAGGGGTTCGGGAACGTGTAGAGGACCAGGTGGCGGTTCGCGGTCGAGCGACCCTGGCGGTAGACGCGCTCGAACTCGGCGCTGCGCGAAAGGCGACCGCGACCCGCTCCGCGCGGCTTCATCGCCAAACCCTCACCCTCAGGTGGAGAGTCTCTTCCGGCCCTTGTCCCGGCGGCGCTTGAGCGTGAGCCTGCCGGCACGCGTACTCATGCGCGCACGGAAACCGTGCGCGCGGGCGCGCTTACGCTTCTTTGGCTGGTAGGTCCGCTTCATCGTCGTTCGGCGCCTGCGACCGATCTCCTGCCGAGGAAGATCCACCTCCTCGCGAGCCGTCGGGCGAGCGCTCCAGTATAGGCGCGGGCGCCGCTCAGCGCCAGCGGCATGACCACCTCCGTTTTTCTCGGCAGTTGCGGTCAGCCCGCATGACGGCTCGCGGCCGTCGGCTATAGTCGCGGCCCACCGGGCCTCCGGGCCCCACTTCAATAGCCGTCCCGCATCGCCCTGGGAGGAGTCGATTCACGCTGCCGTGAGCGCCGAGCTCGAGCACATATGGTCACGCGTGCAGGCTGAGCTCGCAAGCGCCGTCGAGGAGAGCGCATACCGCATCTGGCTGGCCCCGCTGCGCGCCCACGAGCTGTCTGACGGTCGCCTGCTCGTTCTATCCCAGCCCGGGGCGGGCGCATGGATCAGGGATCGCTTCGGGCGCGTGCTCGAGGCCTGCGCCGAGCGCGCCATCGCCCCCGGCATCACCGTCGAGCTCGTCGACGAGACGCCGGGACTCTCAAGCGAAGACGAACCTCGCCGCGAGGGCGACGGCAGCAGCGGCAGAGGCGGGTGTGACAGGCGTCAAGCCTCGCCCGAGCGCCCCCCCGTGGAGCCCGGTGAGCCGCTGGACCGAAGGGCGACGCGGCAGTCGCGGCCGGGACCGCTGGGCAATCCGAAGTTCACCTTCGGTCAGTTCGTGATCGGTGACGGCAACCAGCTCGCGCACGCCGCGGCACTGGCCGTGGCCGAGCTCCCGGCCTACGCGTACAACCCGCTCTTCATCTGCGGGCCGCCCGGAGTCGGCAAGACGCACCTGCTGGGCTCGATCGCGGCGCTGCTCCTCTCCCACAGCCCTGGCCTCACGGTCAGGTGCACGACCGGCGAGGCGTTCACGAACGAGTTCATCGACTCGCTGGGCGCTCGCAGGACAGAAGCCTTCAAGGCCCGCTTTCGCGACGTCGACGTGCTGCTTCTCGACGACGTGCAGTTCCTCGAGAACAAGACCCGGACCGAGGAGGAGCTGTTCCACACCTTCAACGCCCTGCACGACGGCGGTCGCCAGATCGTGCTCACCTCCGATCGCCCCCCACACGACCTGCAAGCCCTCGAGGACAGGCTGCGCGAGCGCTTCGCCGCGGGCCTCGTGGCCGACATACGTCCCCCCGACCTTGCAACCAGGACCACGATCCTGCGCAAGCGCGCGCAGCACGACGGCATCGAGCTCGACGGAGACGAGGCGCTGCTGGCGATCGCCGAGCGGGTCGACAGCAACGTGCGGGCACTCGAGGGGGCTTTGATCCGGGTCGTCGCCTTCAGCTCACTGACGAGGCGGCCGCTCACGAGAGCGCTGGCCGAGGAGGTGCTGGACACGCTCTATCCCCAACCCGCGCCCCACCTTCGGCGCGGGCCCTGCTCGATAGAGGCGATCCAGGCCACGGTGGGCGAGCAGTTCGGCATCAGCCCCGAGGAGCTGCTCTCCGGTGGGCGCAGCCCCCGCATAGCCTGGCCGAGACAGCTCGCGATGTTCCTCTCGCGGGAGCTGACCGAAGAATCCCTGCCGGCGATCGGGCGGAGCTTCGGAGGAAGGGACCACACCACGGTCCTGCACGCCTGCCGCAGGGCGCAGGAGCGGCTCTCGAGCGACGACGACGCCAAGAGGGCTGTCGACAGGCTCCGCGACATGCTCACAGCCGGTGGTGCAACAGCAGCCAAACCGCCCCTCGACCGCGGCGCCTGAGAGACTGCATCACCACAAACCACAGCGCCATCCACAGCCACACGCGCCCGCCTCACGCCCTTCCCGCGCCCCCATCCACATCTCCACAGCCACTACTAACTACTGAGAACAAGTCCATCGTCATGAAGCTCTCCCTCTCTTCCTCAGAGTTCTTGAACCAACTGCAAACCGTCACGCGTGTCGCCTCGACGCGCAGCGCAGTGCAGGCGCTGTCGGGGGTGATGATCTTGGCCGAGGACTCCGCCGCGGAGCTGCGCGCAACCGACATGGAGATCGCGCTCCGGGTCCCGCTCCAGGCCAAAGCCGAACGCCCCGGCGCCGTGGTTCTGCCGGCACGCCTGCTGCTTGACGTCGCCCGCGCTCTTCCCGCCGACGAGGTCTCGCTGGAGCTCCGCTCCAGTGAGCAGGACGTCGAGCTGATCTCCGGGCCTTCGACCTTTCATCTGCGCACGCTGCGCGCCGAGGACTTCCCGGCGCTTCCCGACCCGACCCCCGACACACGCATCTCGCTCCCGCTGGATGCGTTCGTGCAGACCGTCACGCGTGTGGCACGTTCGGCCTCCCGCGATGAGACCCGCCCGGTCCTGACCGGGATCCTGATGTCGGTCTCGGGCCAGGAGCTGCGCATGGTGGCGACCGACTCCTACCGTCTCAGCGTCAAGGAGACGAGTCTGGATGCTCCGTTGGAGGGGAGCCTTGAGGCGAACGTCCCGGCTCGCGCCCTGCAGGAGCTGACACGCATCGCGCAGCAGGCGCCCGGTGACGAGCTCGCCGTCAGCGTCGGTCAGAGCCAGGTCGTGTTCGAGCTGGGCGACGTCGTGCTCTCCTCCCGACTGATCGACGGCCAGTTCCCGAACTACCGGCAGCTGCTGCCGGAGTCCGTCGAGCACGAGCTGCGCCTGGCGACGAGCGAGCTGACCGAGGTCGTCCGGCGGATCAGCCTGCTCGCGCTGAAGAACGCGCCGCTCCGCCTCAGCTTCAGCGAGGGGACGTTGACCGTTTCGGCTCAGACGCCGGACGTCGGGGAGGCCAGCGAGGCCGTCCCGGTGCCCTTCCAGGGCGAGCCCTTCGAGATCGGCTTCAACCCCGAGTTCCTGCGCGACGGTCTCGAGAGCGTCGAATCCGAGGAGCTGCTGCTGAAGCTGATCAGCCCGCTGCGCCCCGGCCTGATCGAATCGCCGACCGGCGGCGACTTCGTCTACCTGATCATGCCGATCAGGCTCAACGTGTGAAGCGTGTGGCGCCATGATCGGCGCAGCTCGGCGTCCTCGCTCGCTCGTGTGCAGAGCACACCACGCTTTCTGCGTCCTTGATCTGCTTGACCCTGACGCCACACGTGGCGGGCGATCTTGAGATGGCCGTCACATCGGACGTGCGCGTCACGGGCGTCGAGCTGCGCGACTTCCGCACGTACGCCCGCGCCGAGGCGGGCTTCGGTCCTGGCCTGACGGTCGTGCACGGCCCGAACGGGGCGGGCAAGTCGAACCTGTTGGAGGCGCTGTACTTCGGGTGTACGGGCCGCTCGCCGCGGACCCGCAACGAGCGCGAGCTGGTCCGTTTCGAGGCGCAGGCGACGCGCGTGGTCGTTCACTCGCGCGAGGGCGCCGAAGAGCATGAGCTCGCCGTCGGCTACGGCCCGGGACCGGAAGGCGCCCGCGGGGTAAAGCGGATGACCGCCGACGGCGCGCCTGTCGAGCGGCTGCTCGACGTCGACTTCCGACCGCTGCTCGCGGTGTTCGAGCCCGACCGGCTCGAGCTGCTGAAGGGACCGCCCGCCAGCCGGCGCGCACACCTCGACCAGGTCGTGGCGGGAATCTGGCCGCTGCGCGACGGCGACCGGCGTGAGTACTCGCGTGTCCTGGCCCAGCGCAACGCGCTGTTGGCACGGATCCGCTCTGGCCGCGCCTCCGACGCGACGCTCGCGGCGTGGGACCGGGAGCTGGCATCGGCGGCGCTGCTCGTGCGCCGCCACCGCGCCGAGGCGGTCGAGCTCTTGGCCGCCCCGTTCGCCACCCGCGCCGCCCAGCTCGGGCTGGCGGGAGAGGCTTCGCTCCGTTACCGCCCGCGCTCGCACGCGGACACCGTCGAGGAGTTCGTGGCCGAGTTGCAGGCGCGCCTGCCCTCCGATCTCGAACGGGGGTACACGGGACACGGCCCGCACCGCGACGAGCTGTCGTTGTTGCGCGACGGGCGAGAGCTGCGCTCGTATGGCTCGCAGGGCGAGCAGCGCCTCGCACTGCTGTCGTTGCTGCTCGCGGAGCGCACGGTGCTGGCGCATCAGCGCTCACGCACTCCGCTGATGCTGCTGGATGACGTCATGAGCGAGCTCGACGCCGACCGTCGCCGGCTGCTCGCCGACGAGTTGTCCGGCGACGGGCAGAGCGTGATCGCGACGACGGACCTCGCGCACGTTCCGGGCGCCTCCGACGTTGCGGTCACGCGCTTGCGGGTCTCTCCCGGAGCGATCCTGCAGGAGGCGCTCGCGGCATGAGCCGCCCGTCCCCCCGCCCGCTGTCCGCCGCCCTCGACGGGCTGACGACGACGCTCGCCCCGGCCACGACGCTCGCCCGCGTGCAGGAGGCCTGGGAGCGGGTGACGGGGCCGGCGATCGCCGCCGCGGCCCGCCCGACCGCCGAGCGCGAGGGGGTGCTCACCGTGACCTGCGAGGCCGCCGTCTGGGCCCAGGAGCTGACGATGATGCAGGCCGACCTGCTGGGCCGGCTGAACGCCGAGCTGGGCTCCCACGAGCTGGATTCTCTACGCTGCCGCACAGGCTGAGCCCAAGCGGGCGCCGAGTCGCCCTCCAGGGCCTAAATTTCTGGAATTTGCAGGGGTTTAATGATTTGCGTGGTGATGCTCCCGCATCACCACGTGCTATTATTATGTAGACAGGAAAGCCGCCCCGGAGAGCGCGTGAAGGCGCCGCCGATCCGGGGCGTTCTCACGTAATCGGAGGCCGATTGGCATCAAGCAGCAACAGCTCTGACGGGAGTGCCGACAAGGGCAGCAACGACCCCAAGCTCACGGACGGCGCGTCCAGCTACGACGCACAGGACATCACGGTCCTCGAAGGCCTCGAGGCGGTTCGCAAGCGACCGGGCATGTACATCGGGTCGACGGGGCCGATGGGACTGCACCACCTTGTCTACGAGCTCGTGGACAACTCGGTCGACGAGGCGCTGGCGGGCTTCTGCACGAAGGTCAGCGTCACGATCCACCCCGACAACTCGGTGACCGAGACCGACAACGGCCGCGGCATCCCGGTGGCTGTCATGGAGAAAGAGGGCCTGCCGGCGGTCCAGGTCGTGCTGACCGTGCTGCACTCGGGCGGCAAGTTCGGCGAAGGCGGCGGCTACAAGGTCTCAGGCGGCCTGCACGGCGTCGGCGTGTCGGTCGTCAACGCGCTCTCTGAGCACCTGCACGTCGAGGTGCGCCGCGACGGCTACATCCACACGCAGGACTACTCGCGAGGCACTCCGCTGGGGGAGCTGGCCCAAGGCGAGAAGCTGGCGAAGGACGCGGCCACCGGGACGTCCGTAACGTTCCTGCCCGACGCCGAAGTGTTCGAGACGCTGGACTTCGACTTCCTCACGCTGGAGGAGCGCCTGCGCGAGACGGCATTCCTCACCCGTGGCCTGGAGATCTCGATCGTCGACGAGCGAGGCGAGGGGCACTCCTCGACGTTCCGCTACGAGGGCGGCATCGAGGACTTCGTCTCCTACCTGAACGAGAACAAGGAGACCGTCCACCGCAAGGTGATCTTCTTCTCCGGCGAGAGCGAGGAGGGCGCGGCGGAGGTCGCGATGCAGTGGAACTCCTCCTACCAGGAGTCGGTCCACTCCTTCGCGAACAACATCAACACCCGCGAGGGCGGCTCGCACATGTCGGGCTTCCGCTCGGCGCTGACGCGCACGCTGAACAAGTACGCGCGCGACCACGGCCTGCTCAAGGAGAAAGACGGCAACCTCTCCGGCGAGGACGTCCGCGAGGGTCTCACGGCGGTGATCTCCGTGAAGCTGCGAGAGCCCCAGTTCGAGGGTCAGACCAAGACGAAGCTCGGCAACCCGGGCATGGCGGGCTTCGTGGAGTCGATCGTCAACACGGGCCTGGGCGAGTTCCTCGAGGAGAACCCGAGCGAGGCGCGGGCGGTGATCATGAAGTCCGTGCAGGCGCAGCGCGCACGCGAGGCGGCCCGCAAGGCGCGCGACCTGACACGGCGCAAGTCGGCGCTGGAGAACTCGACGCTGCCCGGCAAGCTCGCCGACTGCTCGGTGAAGGACCCGTCGCTGGCGGAGCTGTTCGTGGTCGAGGGCGACTCGGCGGGCGGCTCGGCCAAGCAGGGCCGCGACCGCAACACGCAGGCGGTGCTCCCGCTGCGGGGCAAGATCCTCAACGTCGAGAAGTCGCGCATCGACAAGGTGCTGCAAAACACCGAGATCCAAGCGCTGATCACGGCGATCGGGACGGGCGTGCGCGACGAGTTCAACATCGAAAACGCCCGCTACCACAAGGTGATCCTGATGACGGACGCCGACGTGGACGGCGCCCACATCCGCACGCTCGCGCTGACGCTGCTGTTCCGCGAGATGAAAGAGCTGATCGAAGAGGGCTACGTCTACATCGCCAAGCCGCCGCTGTACAAGCTCAAGCAGGGCGCGCGCGAACGCTACATCGAGAAGGAGTCCGAGCTGGAGGAGATCCTGCTCTCGGACAAGTGGGAGAAGCTGACGGTGTTCGATCGCCACGGCACGCAGTTCAAGCTGACGGAGGCCCGCTGGCAGCGCTTCACGCGCCTGCTCAAGCAGTACGAGGGGTGGGCTTCCTCGCTGCGCGCCGCCCACGGGCACGACATGGTCCAGTTCCTGGAGGAGTCCTCGCTGCTCGGCGAGCAGGCGCTCGACGTCGAGAAGGCGATCGAGCTGCTCTCGCGCGAGGGCGTCGAGGGCGAGACGCACGAAACGGAGCTGGTCTCCAGCGACGAGCAGGCGATCCGCGTGAAGGCGGTCGAGACCCGCACAGGCTTCGCCCGCACCCACACGCTCGCCCGCTCGCTGTTCGACTCGCAGGAGTACCGCCAGCTCACGCGCGTGCACGCGCAGCTGGTCGAGCTCGCGGGCACGCCGGCGTTCGAGGTGCGCCTGGGCGACGCGCAGGAGACCGCGCCTTCCTTCGAGGCGCTGCGCGAGGCGGTGATGACGGTCGCGCAGAAAGGCGTGAAACTCCAGCGCTTCAAGGGCCTCGGCGAGATGAACGCCGAACAGCTCGGCGAAACGACGATGTCGCCGGCGACGCGCACGCTGGCGCAGGTGACGCTCGACGACGCGATGACCGCCGACAGGATCTTCTCGATGCTGATGGGCGACCAGGTCGAGCCGCGCAGGGAATTCATCGAGGACAACGCCCGCGCTGTCGCGAACCTGGATGTGTAGGAAGGCGGTGAACGATGGCCTCAACTGACGTCATAGGCGGCGGCAACATCGAGCCGCGCGGGCTCGAGGAGGAGATGCGCACGGCGTACCTCGACTACGCGATGTCGGTGATCGTCGGGCGCGCGCTCCCGGACGTGCGCGACGGTCTGAAGCCGGTCCACCGCCGCGTGCTCTACGCGATGAACGAGCTCGGCCTCGGGCCGACGCGCTCCTACGCGAAGTGCGCGAAGATCGTCGGTGAGGTGATGGGCAACTATCACCCGCACGGCGACTCGGCGATCTACGACGCGCTCGTGCGCATGGCGCAGGAGTTCTCGATGCGCAACGAGCTGGTCGACGGCCAGGGCAACTTCGGCTCGGTCGACGACGACCCCGCGGCGGCGATGCGCTACACGGAGGCGCGCCTGGCCCGGATCGCGACCGAGATGCTGCGCGATCTCGACATGGACACGGTCGACTTCGCGGCGAACTACGACGGCTCGCGGCGCGAACCGCTGGTGCTGCCGGCGCGCTTCCCGAACCTGCTGGTCAACGGCTCCTCGGGCATCGCGGTCGGGATGGCGACGAACATCCCGCCGCACAACCTGCGCGAGGTGATCGACGCGACGGTCGCCTACATCGACGATCCCGAGATCGACACCGCGGGGCTGATGCGCCACCTGAAGGGCCCCGACTTCCCGACCGGCGGCATCATCCTCGGCCACGGCGGCATCCGCGACGCCTACGAAACCGGCCGCGGCCGTGTCCGCGTGCAGGCCCGCGCCCACGTCGAGCCGCTGAGCCACGGCAAAGAGGCGATCGTCGTCACGGAGCTGCCCTTCATGGTGAAGAAGGGCGGCGACGGCGGGCTGATCTCGAAGATCGCGGATCTCGTCAACGACAAACGCATCCCGGAGATCTCGGACCTCGTGGATCAGTCGGACAAGCGCGGCATGCGGCTGGTGATCGAGCTGAAGCGCGACGCGATCCCGAAGGTGGTGCTGAACAAGCTCTACAAGCACACCCCCATGCAGACGACGTTCGGCGTGAACATGGTCGCGCTGGTGGACAACGTGCCGCGCACGCTGAACCTGCGCGCGGTGATCCACAACTACGTCGCGCACCAGCGCGAAGTGATCGTCAGGCGCACGAAGCACGAGCTCGCCGAAAAGGAGGCGCGCGCTCACATCCTCGAGGGCCTGCTGATCGCGCTGGACAACCTCGACGCGATCATCGAACTGATCCGCGCCTCACGCGATCGCGACGCCGCTCGCGAGCAGCTGGTCGAGCGTTTCTCGCTGAGCACGATCCAGGCCACGGCGATCCTCGACCTGCGCCTCTCCCAGCTCACCGCGCTCGAGGCGGACGCGATCAAACAGGAGCACGCCGACGTCACGGAGCGGATCGCCGAGCTGCGCGCGATTCTCGGCGACGAGGCGCGCGTGCTGGCCGTGATCAAGGAGGAGCTGTCGGAGATCGCCGAGCGCTTCGGCGACGAGCGGCGCACGGAGATCAGCCACTCCGAGGACGAGATCGACATCGAGGACCTGATCGCCGACCAGCAGATGGTGATCACGATCACGCACAGCGGCTACGTCAAGGCGCTGCCGCTGGCGACCTACCGCCAGCAGCAGCGCGGCGGGCGCGGCGTGACGGGGATGGATATGAAGGACGGCGACTACATCGAGCACCTGTTCGTCTGCTCGTCACACGACTACCTGCTGTTCTTCTCCAACCGCGGCAAGGTCTACCGCTCGAAGGTCTACGAGCTGCCGGAGGCCTCGCGCACCGCGAAGGGCCGCGCGCTCGTGAACATCCTGCCGCTGAGGGAAGGCGAGCGGATCCAGGCGGTCGTCTCCACGCGCGACTTCACCGAGACGAAGTACCTCGTGTTCGCGACGAAGTCCGGGACCGTGAAGAAGACCGAGTTCCTGGCCTACAACACGCCGATCAAAGCCGACGGGATCATCGCGATCAAGATCCGCGAGGACGACGAGCTGCTGGCGGTGCGGGCGGTCGACCCCGACGACGAGATCATCATGGTCTCCAAGGGCGGTCTGACCGTGCGCTTCGCGGAGTCCGACGCGCGGGCGATGGGCCGCGACACGACGGGCGTGCGCGGGATGGACGTGGGCAAGGACGGCGAGGTGATCGCGATGGATGTCGCCCGCGACGACATGGACCTGCTCGTGGTGACGGAGAACGGCTACGGCAAGCGCACCCGGATCGTCCAGTACCGCAAGACCAACCGCGGCGCGAAAGGCGTCAAGACGATCGGCCTGACCGAGCGCAAGGGCGGCCTTGCGGGCGCGCTGGTCGTGCGCGAGCACCAGGAGCTGGTGTTCATCAGCGTCGGCGGGATGGTCCAGCGCACCGGGGTCGCGGGCATCTCCCAGCAGGGCCGCTCGGCCACGGGCGTGCGCGTGATGAACCTCAAGGACGAGGATCTCGTCAGCGCCGTGGCGCTGGTGATCGACGCCGGCGAGGACGGCGGGGAGACCGCCGAGCCGGACACGCCGACCGGCGCCGACGCCGCCGGCGAGCCCCCCGTGGACGCTTAGCGCCCGCACCTCAAACCGTCCAGATTCGCCGCTGAAGGCTCAGTCGATGCGGGGGCCCCGCCGACAGCCTGAGCGTGACAAATTTGCGAAGGACCCTCTCGGCGACAGCCCCCATCGCCGTCTGGGCGGCGCTGGCGTGCCCACAGCCCGCTGCTGCGACGGTTCCGGTAGCCCGCTTCGACGGGCCGATCGCACACGCGGCCTCGCGACCCCCCAAGGGCGCGCACGGACGCGCCAAGCAGCCCGCCTGCAAGTCGCGTCCCGGCGCCCACGGCACCCGCAAGCCGCGGAAGGACAACTGCCGCTCAAGCGCCCGCCCCGCGCCGACGCGTACGCCTCGCCGCACGAAGACCACGGCGGGCGGTGGCGGCTCGACGGGCCCGACGCAGGCGGCTTCCACGCAGGCCGCGACGATCGCACAGGTGCTCGCGACCCCCTGCCAGAACACGACCCTCGTGCCCCAGCCGGCGAACCTACCGCTCGTCCGCGCCGCGGTGCTGTGCCTGATCAACACCGAGCGCGCCGAGCACGGCGAGTCGCCGCTGCAAACCAACCGCAAGCTCGAAGCCGCGGCGGAAAGCCACGGCAAGGAGATGCTTTCGCTCGACTACTTCGACCACGTCTCGCCCGCGGGCGTGACCCCCGTCGACCGCGTGCGCGAAGCCGGCTACATCCCGAACTCCGAAGTCGGCTACGTCATCGGCGAGAACCTCGCCTGGGGCACGCTGACGCTGTCGACGCCCGAAGCGATCGTCGCCGCGTGGATCGCCTCGCCCGAGCACCTCGCGAACATCCTCGAAGGCAAGTACCGCGAAACAGGCATCGACGTCGAGCCCGAAGTGCCGACGGAGCTGTCCGAAGGCGTCGAAGGGGCGCTCTACACCCAGGAGTTCGGCGTCATCGAGCGCTGAGCGTCGCAGCGCGAAGGCCCGCGCGACAGCGCGCGATAAAACCTCACCGCGCGTCACTTCCGTTCGCTACTCTGGGCTGACCAGAGAAAGGAGGTGGTCCGTATTTTGTCTGACAGTTCTTGCGGGACCCTGGAGGTGACCGGCCGCTAGGTCGGAAAGGCTGGTCCGCTTGGCGGAATCCAACCCGGGACACCCCGAGACGGCTGCCGGTCCTGGTCCCTCCGGCTGAAGCACCGATCGTCTCGGTTTCCAGTCACAGAGCCGTACGCGGAGGGCGCCTCGTCGAGGGCGCCCTCCGTCGTTCTCGGCCACTCGCTAGTAAAGCCGCCCGGCCCTCAGGCGGCCTGCGGCAGGTACTGCAGCCACGCCGCCGGGATCGTCGGGCTGGCGACGTGGATGAAGATCTCGGCCCGCGGCGTGCGCGGCGTGCGGCGCGGGTGCATGTTCGCCTGCCGCGGCAGCCTGTCGCCCTTGCGCCGGTTGCAGGGCGCGCAGGAGGCGACGATGTTCTCCCAGTTGGAGGAGCCGCCCTTCGAGCGCGGGATCACGTGGTCGACGGTGAGGTTTGAGCGCGAGCCGCAGTACTGGCAGGTCCAGCTGTCGCGCGCGAACACGGCCCGGCGCGTGATCTTGCGCCGGTGCGCGTCGCGGGGGACGTTCACGTAGCTGACGAGGCGAATCACCACGGGGCGAGCGAGCGTCGCGTTCTCGGAGTGCAGCTCCCAGGCGCTGCGCTCGAGCAGCTCGGCCTTCTCCTTCAGCAGCAGCACCACCGCGCGGCGCACCGTGCAGACGTTGATCGGCTCGTACGTCGCGTTCAGGACAAGCACCCGGCCACCCATCGTCGCGCTGCGCGACGATGTCTCAGGTCCGCGCCGCTGGTGCTCTGGTGGCGACACGGACCCCACCGGCTCTGGTGGGACGGTGCTCTCCATGATCAGCGGGGAGTCTAGCGGCGCGCGGCGGCTCTGTGGCCGCAAAGCCGCGTCCGCAGCGGCCCCGTCTAAGCGCTCGCGACCGCGGCGCGGTAGGAGCCGAGCACGAGCACCTGCTCGCAGAGGCCGCGCAGGCACGCGATCGCCATCGCGACCCCCTCCTCGCGGGTGTGCCCCTCGATGTCGGCGAAGAACATGTAGCGCCCCATCCGCTCGCGCCGCGGGCGCGACTCGATCTTCGTGAGGTTCAGCTCGCGGCTGGCGAACTCGTCGAGGCAGCGCACCAGCCAGCCGGGGTTGTCGGCTCCGGGGCCCCAGAAGACCAGCGAGGTCTTCCACTCCTCGCCGTCGCTGACGCTCAGCGGCGGCTCCTCCGCCTCGCCCTCGCGCCCGAGCCAGACGAAGCGGGTTTCGTTGCGGTCGCTGTCCTGGACCGCCTCGCGCAGCACGGTGCCGCCGTAGATCTCAGCCGCCAGCAGCGTGCCGAGCGCGGCCTGCCGGGGCGCTCCCTCCTCCACCACCCGGCGCACCGCCTCGGCGGTCGAGGTCGCGGGCAGCACGCGCGCCCCCGCCAGCTCGCCCCGCAGGAAGCGCTGGCACTGGCCGGGCACCTGGGGGTGGGTCAGGACCGTCTCGATCTCCCCGAGCTCGACGGGCTCGGAGGCGATCAGCGAGTGGCGGACGCGCAGCAGCGCCTCGCCGCGGATCTCCACGCCGCCGCCGGGCTCGGCGAGCAGGTCGAGCGTGACGCTGACCGAGCCGTCGAGCGAGTTCTCGATCGGCACGACGCTCCAGCCGACCTCCCCGCGCCGCAAAGCCAT
The DNA here is from genome assembly GCA_035508515.1 of Solirubrobacteraceae bacterium. Lineage (GTDB taxonomy): Bacteria > Actinomycetota > Thermoleophilia > Solirubrobacterales > Solirubrobacteraceae > Palsa-744. The sequence continues at coordinate 95,300 of DATJMW010000025.1, forward strand.
GACGGCGTCGTAGATCGTCGCGAGCCCCACCGGCTCGACCGCGCCGGGCGCCGCGCTCGTGAGCAGCGCCTCCTCCGTGAAGGTTCCCGCCGGGCCCAGGTAGCCGACGCGCACGCGAGCCGACGCCGGCATCTCAAGGCTGCTGCGGGGCCGCGGGCTCCGCCGGTGAGGCGAGTGCCACGCGCACGGCCTCAGCCTCCTCGGGCGACAGCTCCAGTTCGCCCTGCCCGGCGATCACCTGCTTCGCGTACACGCGCGCCTGGTCGCGGTGGTGGATCGAGGTCAGCACGACGCCGGAGCGTTCCTCGTCGAGCAGGGCGATCGACACCGACTGGTGACCCGACAGCTCGTTGTAGGCGTCGTAGCGGATGAGCGAGCGGTGGGCGATCGTGCCGCGCAGCGCGCCCTCGACGCCCGCCAGGCGCCCGTCGAGCCTGACCGCGACGTCGTCGACGTAGGCGCGTAGCGCCTCGAAGGCCTCGTGCAGACGCGCCGCGTGTGCCGCGAGGTCCTGCTGGCCGTGCTCGCCCAGCACGAGCCGCTGGGCCCTGCGCAACCGCCGCAGGCTGACGAGCAGCCCCAGGCAGCAGAGCAGGGCGATCACCGCGGCGAGCGCCGCCGCGAGCGCGACGATGCCCTTCGTGTCGGTGAGGGTCGCGAGCATCAGCACAAGTTAGCCGGTGCCCCAGCCGCCTGGCCGCGGTCCTCGCCTAGTTCGCGAACACCGCGAGGAAGGTGCCCTTGTTGTTTTCGGTGTTCGTCTCCCCGGGCACCTTTTCGACTTCGACTTCGACCTTCGCGGCCTCGCCCAGCGGCACCCCGTTGACGGGAATGTCGACGCTGACGGTCTTGCCGGCTTCGGCTTTTTCGATCGAGTGGGAGGCCTTGTACTGCTTGCCGCCCGCGGTCACCGTGACGTTCACCTTGACGTTCGTCTCGGTGCTTTCGCCGCCGTTTTCGACGTTCACCGTGAACGTCGGGTTGCCACCGCCGCTGACGTGGTTGAGCGTCGGTTCCGCCGCGAGGTCGTTGGTCCCGACGCTCACGCCGGTCAGCGAGCTGCCGTGCGTGCCCGAGGTGACTTCGCCGTTGGGCGTGTTCGCGGTCTTGCCGGTGATGCGGCCTTCGACGGTCGTCGGTTCGAGCCAGCCGATGTTCGGCAGCGAGCGCGACGGCGCCGTCGTCAGCCCTTCGGCGCCGCCTTCCTTCAGCGCCTGCTGGATCAGCGGCGCGACGCGCTGCGAGTAGAGCACGTCCGAGGCCAGGAAGATCTCCATGTCGCCGGCGATCTGGGCGATCGCCTGCTTGCCCTGCCCCCCGAGCGCCGTCGGCGTCAGCGCCGCGATCTTCGTGACGGCTTCGGTGCGCAGGTCGAAGGCCAGCAGCAGGTCACGCTGCGCGTCGCTCAGCTCGCCAGGGGTGCTGAGCTTTTCGACCCGCTTCGCGAGGTCCTGCGCCTGCACGCGCAGCTGGTCGACCTGCACCTCGACGTTGAGCGCGGACTTGCCGCCCGCGCCCGTGAGCGCTCCGAACAGCGGCCGCGAGACGTGTTCGTCGAATTCCTGCGCGAGCAGGCTGACTTCGTGGTTGTAGTCCTTCAGCGCCTGGGTCTTCTGCCCTTTGAGGCAGCCGTTGACGAGCAGGATGATGATGATCAGCAGCACGACGCCGGCGCCGGCCGCGATCCGGCGACGGACCATCAGCGTGTGCTGGTCGATCGGCAGCGCGCCCGCCGCACGCTGGGGGCGGCGGGGGCTCGGGCGCTGCGCCGAGCGGCCGCCGCCGGCCGCCGGCCGCTGTGCTGTCTCCTCGTCGTCGTCGAAGAACGACAAAAGCTGCTCCTTGCAGGGATTTGAGAAACGGCCAGTATGACCGCCGACCCGCGCTGGGGCCATCCTGCAACTTCTCCCTCAACGTACCTTCTCCTGCGGTCGTCGGGCAGGTGGAGAAGCGTGCCGCGGCGAACGCAGGACCCGGTGGAGTCGCCGACGCTCGCGCATCCCCGACGGCCGCGCCGACGCACCGCGCCGGGGGAGCAGCCGCGCCCCGAGACGCTCGTGCTCGGACGCTACCGCCTGCACGAGCGGCTCGGCGCCGGCGGCTTCGGCGTGGTCTGGAGCGCCCACGATCAGGTGCTCGGCCGCGAAGTGGCCGTCAAGCGCATCCCGCTCGCGCCCGACGAGGACGGGGAGCGGGCGACGCGCGAGGCGCTCGCCGGCGCCCGCCTGTCGCATCCGGCGATCGTCGCGCTGTACGAAGCGCGCCCGGCGCAGGATGCCTTCTACCTGATCTCCGAGCTGGTCCACGGCGACACGCTGGCGCAGCTGATCGAGGACGACGAGCTGACCGACTCGCAGGCGCTTCAGATCGGCGCCGCGCTGTGCGGCGCGCTCGAGCACGCGCACGAGCGCGGGGTGATCCACCGCGACGTGAAGCCGCAGAACGTGCTCGTGCCTCACGACCCCGAAGACCCGGACCCGCTCTCGGCGGCTTTCGGCGGGGTCGCGAAGCTGACGGACTTCGGCGGCGCGAGCCTGCGCGGCGGCGAGGCGCTCACGCGCACGGGCGATGTGCTCGGCACGCTCGCCTACATGGCGCCGGAGCAGAGCGAAGGCCGCGAAGCCGGCGAGGCCGCGGACCTGTACGCCCTGGCGCTCGTCCTCTACGAGGCGCTGAGCGGGGTCAACCCGGTGCGCGGGGCCACCCCCGCGGAGACCGTCAGGCGGATCGGCCGCCCGATCCGCCCGCTGTCGCGAACGCGGCGGAACGTGCCGCTCGGGCTGTCGCGGGCGATCGACACGGCGCTCGCCCGCCAGCCCGCCGCCCGCGGCACGCTCCCACAGCTCCGCGAAGCGCTGGAGCAGGCGCTGGAGTACGGCCCACAGCTACCGGCGCCCACGCGACGCCTGTCGCGCCGGGCGCTCGCGCCGGGCAGGACGGACCAAGACCCGATCGCGCCGACGCCGGCGTCGGCGCCCGAGACGCGAACGGACAAAGCGCCCCTCGCGATCCTGCGGACGCCCGAGCAACAGCTGCCCCGAACCCCGCGGCGAGGATTGCCGCGGGCGGTCTGGTTTGCGCTCGCGGTGGCGCTCGCGGTGTGGCAGGCGGCCTCGGGCCACCCGGGGGTTGCGCTGCTGGCGCTGGTCGCGCTGCTGCCGGTCGCGCTACTCCCCGTCGGCCGGCGCGATCGCGCCGGCACCGGCGGCTGGCTCGTCTGTGCGCTGGCGCCGCTGCTCGGCGTGATCGGCCTCGCCGGAGCGTTCCCCGCGCTGGCGGGCCAGGCGGCCCGATGGCGAATGCGGGCCGCGCTCGGGGCGCTGGGCTACTGGTGGCTGACGCTGGCGGAGCCCTTCGCCGGAGAGCGCCTGTGGCTCGGGCCATCCGCGGGCATCCCCCCGCGTGCGGTTTGGGAGGACTCGCTGAGCAGCACGGCTGTCCACGTCGTCGCCCCGGCGCTGACGCTCGGGTTGCTGCTGGGCGCTGCTCTGTGGGCGGCGGCGGCGGCGCTGCTCCCGCTGATGGTGCGCGGCACCAGCGCGGCGCTCGACGCCGTCGCGGCCGTCGCCTGGTCGGCTGCCCTGTTCCTCGCCACGCCCGGGCTCGACGCGGGCCTCGGCGCCGCGGCGGCGCAGCCAACTCCCCGCGGGGCGCTCGTCGGGACGCTGCTCGGCGGGGCGGCCGCGGTGGCGGCCCGCGCTCTGCGGGGTCCCGTCTGACGTAGCATGGCCTCATGGCTCGACCCGGACCGGGCCGTGACCGCCCGATCCCCGGTTGCCCGACCTCGGTCGTCGGCTAGCCGGGCTGCGCACCGATGAACGTCCTCAAGAGCGTCGAGACAACGATCGCAAACCTCGTGGAGGGCACCTTCGGGCGGCTGTTCCGCTCGGAGGTCAGGCCGATGGAACTCGCGCGCAAGCTCGCGCGGGAGATGGACGAGAACCGCACGACCTCCGTCTCGCGCGTCTATGCGCCGCACGAATACGCCGTCTGGCTCTCGCCGCAGGATCGAGCGCGCTACGAGGGCTTCGAGCACGAGGTGATCGACGAGCTGTGCGCCTACCTGCTTGAGCACGCCCGCCGCGAAGAGCTGATCCTCGCGGCCAGCCCGTCGATCGCTTTCCACACCGACGAGCGCCTCGCGCTCGGCGAATTCGGCATCCAGGCGCAGTTGGTCCGCCCCGACGGTCACAGTGAGGGGTCCCGTGAGGAGCCCGCCCCGTCAGAGCCGCAATCCGGGGGCCACGGCGAGACGATGATCTACAGCAGCTCGGCGCGCGTGCGCGGGCCGGTCGAAGAGGCGCAGGCACGCCGCCCGTCACGGGCGCTGCTGGCGATCGCCGGCCGCCGGCTGCCGGTGCCGGCGCGCGGCGCCACGATCGGGCGCAGCCGCGAATGCGATGTCGTGCTGGAGGACGCCGGGATCTCCCGCCGCCACGCCGAGATCCGTCCGGAAGGCGGAGGGTGGACGGTGACGGACCTCGGCTCCACGAACGGCGTGCGCCTGAACGGGCGCACGGTTCGCGGCACGCAGCCGCTCGAGGCGGGCGACCGCGTGGAGCTCGGCTCGACGGAGATCGTGTTCGAGCTCGGATGAAGACGTTCCTCGGATGACGACGCTCGCCCCCGTATCGGTCGCCCTGAAGTTCGGCTTCCTCGTAGTGCTCTACCTGTTCGTGCTGTGGGTCGCCCGCAGCGCGCGCCGCGACCTGCGCCGGGGGGACGCGGCGCTGCTCGCGCAACCCGGCGGCGCGCCGGCGCAGATCCCCGCGGACGCGACCGGCCTGCACTCCGCGACCTCGGTCGGGATGGCCGACGTCGCCCACCGCTCGCCGCAGCTCGTCGTCGAGCGGGCCCCGGGGCACGAGCCGGGGATGATCTACGACGTGGACGGCGACCTCGTGCTCGGTCGCGGCGATCGCGCCGAGATCCGCCTGGAGGACCCGTTCGCCTCCTCGCGCCACGCGCGCATCTACGAACAGGCCGGCGCCGTCGTGATCGAGGATCTCGGCTCGACCAACGGCACCTACCTGAACGAGGAGCTGCTGCAGAGCCCCCGCCCGCTGCACCCCGGCGACCGCGTGCGCATCGGCGACAGCGAATTCAGCTTCGAGGTCGACTGAGGTGCTGCGCGTCGCGGAGCAGTACGCGGGCACCGACACCGGGCGCCAGCGGCGGGCGAACGAGGATTCGCACCTGGCTCACGCGCCGCTGTTCGTGGTCGCCGACGGGATGGGCGGGGCGCAGGCGGGCGAGGTCGCCTCGCGCCTGGCGGTCGAGTCCTTCGAAGGGGGGCTGGGCGACGCCGCACAGCCCGAGCTGGCGCTGGCGGAGCTGACGCGCGAGGCCAACGCGCGCATCCACGAGCTGTCCCACAGCCACGCCGAGCAGGCGGGGATGGGAACGACCCTGACGGCCGTCTACGTCGGCGAGCGCGAGATCTCGATCGCGCACGTCGGCGACAGCCGGGCCTACCGGCTGCGCGACGGGGAACTGGTGCGCCTGACCGAGGACCACTCGCTGGTGGACGAGCTGCTGCGCCAGGGCCGGCTGACGCCGGAGGAAGCGGTCGACCATCCCCAGCGCTCGGTGATCACCCGCGCGTTGGGCCCGGAGGTCGCGGTCGAGGTCGACACGCGCTCCTACTCCGCGCGCGACGGCGACGTATACCTGCTGTGCAGCGACGGCCTGACGACGATGGTCGCCGAGGACCGCCTCGCGGAGGTGCTGCTGGCGCATCGCCCGCTGCGAGAGGCGGGCGAGGCGCTGATCGCGG